>NZ_JARVRE010000019.1:0-213963 GCF_030209855.1 Agrobacterium sp. lyk4-40-TYG-31 | reverse complement strand
CCTCGGTGGGCGCCACGTTCAGATTTAAAAACAGCGCACCGACCGCCATCAGAAAAAGTTCACCGCCGTAACTTGTCTCGCGATTTTGAACTGGATCATCGTCATCCTCAGTTTTTTCATCGTCAGATTTTCCACCCAGTTGGCTACGGCCCAACATCGCACCAACGCTCGCCGGCACCGCCAGCAGAGCAATCATACCCACGATCTCGTGGGGCGTCTGACCCGCCTGCAACACGCCTATGGATGACAGAATCAGGGTGCTGGCAACCATGCCCAAAGCGTAAGCGATGACGGCGTCTCGGACAGATTGCCGCCAACCCGAGGTCTGCTCAAACCCTATCCGGCGAGACAACCCGATCAATAGAGGCAGATTGATCAAAAGAAGGAGCAAAAGCCGGGTGCGATCCATGTAGAAGCCAAGCTCCCACATTTCCATCGTCATAAACATCGGCAGAGCGAACAGAAGAGCGCCCGCAACTCCGCGCGCGATTCCAGCAAGAAATTTGCTTGTATCGAATCCACCACTTGCGCCGTCTTTCGAACCCAATCTCGTTCTCCACAGAATGACTCTGGTCATGCGCGAGGACCGGATCGTCGCAATGCCGAACCTTAACAGCATCGAAGAGTGGACGCGACGACAATCACGTCACGCTAATCAAGGACTTTTCAATATCCAACCCACCTGATAGGTTCTCACTTTGTTCGCGGTCAATTTTGACGCGTCCATCGCGGTTTATAGAGCTTCGTCCATACCGAATTCAAAGTAGGCGCATATCAAGGATAACGGCATGGCGGTTGCCTATCTGGAAAAACTGAACGAGCAGCAGCGCAAGGCCGTCGAGCACGGCGTCGGGCTGGCAGATGGCAACACAGCAGGGCCTCTGTTGATCATTGCAGGTGCAGGCTCGGGTAAGACCAACACGCTCGCACACCGCGTGGCCCACCTTATCGTCAACGGGGCTGACCCGCGACGTATTCTCCTGATGACCTTTTCGCGCAGAGCCGCCTCCGAAATGGCCCGCCGCGTCGAGCGCATCTGCCGCAACGTCCTCGGAGCCAATGCTGGCATCATGACAGACGCCCTTGCCTGGTCCGGTACATTCCACGGTATCGGTGCGAGACTGCTACGGATGTATGCCGAGCAGATCGGTCTCAACCTGGACTTCACCATCCATGATCGGGAAGACAGCGCTGATCTTATGAACCTCGTGCGGCACGAGCTCGGATTTTCCAAAACAGAGAGCCGTTTCCCGACCAAGGGCACCTGTCTCGCCATCTACTCCCGCGCCGTCAACTCTGAGACGCCGCTGAACGAAATCCTGCGCCAGCACTACCCATGGGTCGCCACATGGGAAGAACAGTTACAGGAATTGTTCGGAGCTTATGTCGAGGCCAAGCAGGCGCAGAACGTGCTCGATTACGATGATCTCCTGCTCTACTGGGCGCAGATGGTCAGCGATCCCGATCTCGCCGACGATATCGGCAATCGTTTCGACCATGTCATGGTCGACGAATATCAAGATACTAACAAACTCCAGTCGTCTGTCCTGATGGCGCTCAAGCCCGGCGGGCGTGGCCTGACCGTCGTCGGCGACGATGCCCAGTCGATCTACTCGTTCCGGGCAGCGACGGTTCGCAACATTCTCGACTTCCCGACATCCTTCAGCCCTGCCGCTGATGTCATCACACTCGATCGCAATTACCGCTCGACCCAGCCCATTCTGGCGGCAGCCAATGGCGTGATCGAACTGGCGCGCGAGCGTTTCACCAAGAACCTGTGGACCGAACGGGAGTCGCTGGAGCGACCCAAACTCGTCACGGTCAAGGACGAGACCGAACAGGCCAATTTCATTGTTGAGCAAGTTCTGGCCAATCGTGAGACTGGCATGACGCTGAAACAGCAGGCAGTGCTGTTTCGGACATCCAGCCACAGCGGGACGCTAGAAGTCGAACTCACGCGTCGCAACATCCCGTTCGTCAAGTTCGGCGGCTTGAAGTTTCTCGACAGCGCCCATGTGAAGGACATGCTGGCCGTGCTGCGTTTCGCCCAAAACCCTCGTGATCGGGTCGCTGGTTTTCGTCTTTTACAAATGTTGCCCGGTATCGGCCCCAAGAAGGCCGGTGTCATTCTCGACACGATAGCGTCCGATCCCGAACCGCTCTTGACGCTTGCTGAAATTCCGCCACCGCCGAAGACTGGCGAGTACTGGACGTCTTTTGTTCAATTGCTGGGAAACCTTCGCAAAACACAGGAGGGCTGGCCGTCGGATATCGCGCAGGCCCGCCTGTGGTACGAACCCCATCTCGAGCGCATCCATGAAGATGCTGACACTCGCAAGGCCGACCTTCTGCAACTCGAGCAGATCGCCAGCGGCTATCCTTCGCGCGAACGTTTCCTGACCGAACTGACACTCGACCCGCCGGATGCGACAAGCGATCAGGCGGGCGTACCGCTGCTCGATGAAGACTATCTCATCCTATCGACCATCCATTCGGCCAAGGGGCGGGAATGGCGTTCCGTCTTCATGCTTAATGTTGTCGATGGTTGCATACCATCGGACCTGGGGACAGGGACGACGCAAGAGCTCGAGGAGGAACGGCGTCTGCTCTATGTCGGCATGACGCGGGCCAAGGACAGCCTGTCGCTCATCACCCCGCAGCGGTTTTTCACGCATAGTCAGAACTCGCAGGGTGACCGGCACGTCTATGCATCGCGTTCGCGGTTCATCCCGGCGACACTGCTGCAATACTTCGAACCGACGGCTTGGCCGAAAGTCTCGGCCGCAGCATCTGAACGCAGTGCCCAGCAAATCCGCATCGATGTCGGCGCACGCATGCGCGGCATGTGGAAATAGGAGTGAGCGATGTGCAATCTCTACAACGTAACCACAACCCGTGACGCCGTCCTGCAGTTCACCAAGGCATTCCGTGATCTGGCAGGGTGGAACGAGGCGAGCTTTGATGTCTATCCCGGCTATCAGGCTCCCATTGTTCGCATCGCCGAGGATGGTCAAAGAGAGATCGTCCGGGCAACTTGGGGCATGCCTTCACCTCCGGCCTATGTGAAAAACTATGATCCCGGCGTCACCAATATCCGCAATGTCGGCTCTCCACATTGGCGTCGGTGGCTCGGACCGACCAGTCGCTGTGTCGTTCCCTTCACATCCTTTGCGGAACCGGATCCTGCAAGCAAAGTCGGCGGCGGACGCGTGCCGAATGCCTGGTTTGCCAAGGATGAGACCAAACCCCTAATGTTCTTTGCAGGCTTTTGGACACCTTGGAAAGGCATCCGCAAAGTCAGAGACGGAGAGCAGGAGTACGAGCTGTTCGGCTTTCGTCGCAAATCCGAGTCTGCGTAAATCCGCGGAGATCCTTATTGCTAACCACTGCCTAATAGTCTCCGGTCCGCCAGGTGTCGGAAAGACAACGTTGGCACAAGTGCTCGCTGCGGAGTACAGTGATGATGGATGGTAAACGGAATCGAATTTGTCCCGCCTAATGGCACCAAAGGATGGGGCGTGTTCAATATCAACACCGAGGATGATCCCACCCGCTTAAACATCCTTCGCTACATCCCGCCATCTCGACGGAAAAAGGCTCCAGAGGCTAAGAAATGACGTGACGAACTGCCAGAGCGCCACTGTGTGCTAAATTGAATGAGTTTCCGCGCGGCGATCACGTGATTTCGATGGCGAGGAGCCCATCACGCGTTGTGGCCGACAAGTTGGACAGTGCTGTCGGGTTATCGCAACCGTTTTCGTTAGGCTCGACAAAGAGAACCAGAACCGGAAAATGGCACCTGGTTCGTTTTACGAATTGCCTAGAATGACGGATCATTTGGCAGGGCTATGTAATTGCAGGTAGACGCAATCCAAAGCAGGCAAGTCAGATGTGGAACAACGCTGATGCAGGGAAATCCGAACAAGGAATAAATTGTTAGGGTGCAACAGAAATCAGGCACTTACTTAAGCAGATTAAGGGGAAGAATCGATTCTGGAATTTATTTTACCCTCAGAAAGAACGGATATTTCCTTCGTTTAGAATTGTTCTCTTCCGATCCCCATAGAGAGGAAAGTTTCGATGGGTTGTTCATGATGATCCTCATGGATTGACTTCCATAAGAATGATGCTTGAATCAATATAATCAATCTTGATTCATTCAATCAATGTCGAGAAAATGACGAAGCACGAGCAGTTCATCGATGCAGACACGGCATCCCAAACCCTCGGCATCAGCCGCGCTTCGCTCTACGCCTATGTCAGCCGCGGGCTGGTGCGCACGATGGCTGCACCCGAAGACCCGCGACGGCGTTTGTATAGCAGTCACGATATCGATCACCTGAAGAAGACTAAATCCGTCAGTAGAAAGCCCCGCGACGTGGCGGCGACGACGCTGGATTGGGGTCTGCCGGTGCTGCCATCCGGCATCACGCTCATTCAGGATGGACGACTGTTTTATCGCGGACAGGACGCGGCAAAGCTTGCCGAGCGCCAGTCGTTGGAGGATGTCGCGCGTCGCCTCTGGTCCTGCGGCAATCATAATCCGTTTGCGACGGTCAGACCCTTTTCATGGAATCTGTCACTGATCGAGATGACGCGGGATTTGCCGTTGACGGAACGCTGTCAGGCTTTGCTTTCCCTGCTGGAAGCCGGGAGTATGACTGCATGGCAGCGCGACAACAGGACACTATGGCCAAGCGCTGCTGCACTGCTGCGTGCTATGACCGCTGCTGCCACGGCCAGCCCGCCAAGCGCTGAGCCAGCCCATCTGCATCTCGCAAACATCTGGCGGCTGGATGCTGTTGGGGCCGACATCATTCGACGCACGCTGGTGCTGCTGGCAGACCACGAATTGAACGCCTCGGCGTTCGCCGTGCGGGTCGTCGCCTCAACCGGAGCCTCACTCGGTGCCTGCCTGAATGCCGGTCTGTCGGCACTCAGCGGACCGTTACATGGCGGCATGACGAGCCTTGTGGACATCCTATTCGATGAAATCGACGCGGCACCGGATGCCGCAACGGTGGTAGAGCGGCGGTTGAGGCGTGGCGACGGTCTGCCCGGCTTTGACCATCCGCTTTATCCCGATAGCGATCCGCGCGCGGCAGCACTCCTTCCCCTGCTGCAACCCGACGCGAAGCGTCAGTCGCTGATCGACACGATGGCGGAAACAACCGGCAAGCTGCCGACGATTGACGTCGCTCTCGTCGCCATCCGCCGTTCCCTCGGACTTCCGCCCGGCGCGGCACTGAGCCTCTTTGCGATTGGACGCACCGTCGGCTGGATGGCCCATGCCTTCGAGCAATTTGAGGAGAAAAAGCTGATCCGTCCTCGCGCCCGCTACAATGGCCCGCAGCCGAGAGATGATGGGGAATAATTGTATTATACTGAATATATGTTGAAGACGCTCCAAATCGAAGTTTCGCCAAGGCGCTTCACTTGCCAGCATCGCAAATGACTGCAATTAAATCTCCCCTATCTGACGTTACGGGAGGGTGTTGCATGACAACGATGACAGCCGCAAACATACAACTTGGCGCTATTCTCGCCGAGGCTGAAAATCAGCAGTCGTCCCTCAGCGTTTCCAAGCTGGAAAGCAGCGGCCTCGTGCCCGATAACCTCGAAACAGCCATGGCCGCGCAAGCCATCGCAACTGCGGCCATCGGCAAGGACGTCAGTGGCTGGAAAGTCGGGTTCAACAACAACCGCGCGATCGCTGCGCCATTGCTCGATGTTTACGACTTAGCTGCACAGGGCACGCTTGCGGTTCCGAAAACCGGAGCGGTTGGCGTCGAAATCGAGATATGTTTCGTACTCTCCGATGACATTCCGGCACCCGAAACGGGCAAGGACTATACAAGGGACGATATCCTGTCGCATGTCGCATCGGTCCATCTGGGTGCCGAACTGGTGAGCTATCGTATCGTGGAGGAAACAAATGCCCCCTTCCCGCTGCACCTCGCAGACCGTCTCGGCAATCATTCCTTCGTCTTGGGGCCGGAAATCGACAGCGCCATCATAACCCGCGTTGCCAATGAGGACGCCACGCTTCCAACGCTTGTTGTAGAATTCGATGGCGACGTGGTCCTTGCCGCCACTCCAATGCATCCGCAGGCCGATGCTGTCGCGCCGTCGCTGGCCTATGCCAATGCGCCGCTCGACCATCTGGGTGGTTTGAAGCGTGGCCAAGTGGTGACGACCGGCAGCCTTTGCGGGTTGGTGCGCCTGACGGGCCAGACATCCATTCGCGCCACATGGGGCGACATCGCGGCGCTGGACATCACCCTTCCAGATTGACCACGTCTGCCTCCAAACACCACTGATCAAACTTTCATCGCGCCATGTACCCCTGACTTTTCGCAGGGTCTCTGGCGCGATTATTCTCATTTCCGCCACAAAGCACGGCGGCATCGCTGGTACACTTGCGACTGGAGGAATTGTCGGGGAGGACAGTTTTAACAGGAGATAAGTCGATGGCGAATTCGATCATGAATGCTCTTGGAAAGCCGCTCTACTACAGCGACACATCCACCGGCTTTTTCTCGGCAACGGGCTCAGGCCCCAACCTCTACGGCACTGCAAAAAACGATTCGATGTGGGGCGATAGTGGCGTCAACGTTACCATGCATGGCGGCACCGGCGACGACATCTACTACCTCTATTCCACCATCAACCGTGCGGTGGAAGCGCCCGGACAGGGCATCGACACCATCAACACTTGGATGAGCTACACACTTCCCGACAACATTGAAAATCTGATCGTAACCGGTGACGGTCGCAACGCGTTTGGCAACAGCCTCGACAACATCATCAGCGGTGGCTCCGGCAAACAGACGATCGATGGCGGCGCTGGCAATGACGTGCTGAAAGGCGGCGGCGGTGCCGACACTTTCGTCTTCGCCAAGGGAAACGGCACCGACCTCATCACTGATTTTGGCGCTGACGACTTCATTCGTCTCGATGGTTACGGGGTAACCTCCTTCGATAACCTGCTGAGTGCCTCCACGCAAAAGGGCTCAGATCTCTGGCTGAATTTCGACAATGGTGAAAGCGTCGTTCTGGCCAACAAAACGGCCAACGATCTCTCTGCGGACCAGTTCAGGCTCACACTCGACCGGTCGCAACTGACCAGCACCTTTGCCGACGAGTTCAACTCTCTGTCGTTGAGCAACGGCCAGTCCGGCGTCTGGGAACCGAAGTTCTGGTGGTCGGGTGAGGAAGGCGGCAGCCTGCACACAAATTCGGAAAAGCAGTGGTACATCAACCCCGCCTATCAGCCGACCTCTTCGGTCAATCCGTTTTCGGTGCAGAACGGCGTTCTGACAATCAAGGCCGCTCCGACGCCCGATGCCATTTCCGATGCCGTGAACGGGTATGACTACACGTCCGGCATGCTGACGACCCACCCATCGTTTTCACAGACCTATGGCTACTTCGAAATACGTGCCGATATGCCGAGCGATCAGGGCGTATGGCCTGCCTTCTGGTTGCTGCCGGAGGATGGGCGCTGGCCGCCTGAAATCGATGTCATCGAAATGCGCGGCCAGAACCCGAATACGCTGATCCTGTCAGCGCACTCCAACGCCTCTGGCCAGCAGACATCGACCATCAACAATGTCACGGTGGGTAGCACCGAAGGCTTTCACAAATACGGGCTGTTGTGGGAGGAGGACCACATTACCTGGTACTTCGACGATGTGGCCGTAGCCCAGATCGATACGCCCGCCGATATGCACGATCCCATGTACATGCTCGTTAATCTAGCCGTTGGCGGCATCGCGGGGACACCTTCGACCGGGCTGCCGAATGGCTCCGAGATGAAGATCGACTACATCCACGCCTATTCGATCAACGATCATGCCGCGACCGCAACAACGGCGACGCCAATCGCCGACAATCTTCTGGTCTAATGAAATCCCGCGCTCTGGCTTTGTCAGGGCGCGCTTCAGATGCCTGCGGATTTGGAGCGTAGCGCATCGTTGGCATAATGCGCCTTCTTCTGCTCGTACATGTTGATATCGGCGCGTCTGACCATCGCCTCCAGCGTCTCGCCTTGTTCGCTAGTGGCGACGCCGACCGATATGCCGAGTGGCGCAGTGGAATAGAACTGATTGTTGATCTTCAACAGTTCGAAGATGGTGTCCACCATGGTGGCTGCTGCCTGCTTGTCGGCACCGGGCATGAGGATGGCAAACTCATCGCCGCCAATGCGTGCTGCATGGTTGGGGGCCGCCACCACACCGTTCAGAACTTCACCCAACCTGCGCAGCAATTTATCGCCTGCATCGTGGCCCAGCGTGTCATTGGCAATCTTCAACGCGTTGAGATCGATGATGACGGCTGAGACAGGCCGCAGGCTGTTGCGCTCCAGCCGGTTCAATTCATCGGAATAGAAAGCGCGATTGTAGAGTTTGGTCAGCACGTCATGCTTGCCCAGATATTCGAGATAGGCTTCGGCCTTCTTGCGTGCGGTGATGTCCGTCAGCGCCACCTGCACAAGTGACCAGTCGTTTTCATGGCCTGGGAAGACCGAGAAGTGCAGCAACAGGTGACGCTCCGACCCGTCGAGCGCGTAGTTGATGACCTCACGCTGCTGGAACAGATTGCCGTTCCACAGATCGATCAGCTGCTCTCGAAACGGCTTGTCCATCTCGTCGCGAAACACATCACCCAGACGCCGCATCAGCGTTTGCTCATCCGGTGCGCAGAAAAGATCGAGCGTGGCTTTGTTCACCTCGACCACGCGAATTTCGCTCATGCATTGACGCACGAATTCGGGATGCACATCCATGAAAACGCGGAAGTCCATAATGCCGCGACTTTTGATATCGTCGATCAGGCGCTTGATGTGGCTGAAGTCTTCGACCCAGAGCGACACAGGCGAATGTTCGAACATGCCCTCCGCGTAACGCCGGTTGCTCTGTTCCAGCCGTCTTGCTTCCTCACGCTCCGTCACGTCCTCGGTGGTGATGAGGATGCGGTCCAGCGTATCCTCATGGCCGGGAATGATCGCGCCGCGCAACTGTATATCCAGCCGCTGCCCGCTCAGCGAGTAATTGACGGCATGGCTAGAGAAGCGCGCTTTTCCCTGCCACAGCGCTTCCAGCTCGGTAATGTGGCTTTCCAGCATATCGTCGCGAAAGACGCGATGCAGATTGGCGATCAGATGATCGAAATCGCGGGCCGCGAAAAGTTCGAGCGTCTTCTCGTTGACCTTCAGCACCCGTATCTTCTGCGAGCATGCCTGAACGCGGGACAGGTCTTCGCACAGAAATGCCCGGAGATCCGTCACGCCTTGCTGCCGCCAGAGATCGAACTGACGCTTCACGCCCGAGAAGTCTTCGATCCACATGGCAACAGGGACGAGATTGAAGATGTCTGCATCAATGGACTGCGTCATGGCATGATCTCGAATTTGCAAAATCGGGCGGCTCCCGCGATGGAGAAGTTCGCGAAAACCCGCATCGAAACAGCCCCAATGGTTTAAGGCTGGATATCTCGCATTGCGCGGTGCCAAAAGCAGTCTTACGCAATTGCGAGAAAAAGCAAATTACCAAAGCTTAACGTGGCGGTTCACATCTTTATACAGCAGGTAGCGGAACCGGCCCGGCCCGCCCGCATAGCAGGCCTGTGGGCAGAACGCCCGCAGCCACATGAAATCTCCGGCCTCGACTTCCACCCAGTCATTGTTGAGCCGGTAAACCGCCTTGCCTTCCAGCACGAAAAGGCCGTGCTCCATCACATGGGTTTCCATGAAGGGAATGGTCGCGCCTGGCTCGAAGGTCACGATGTTGAGGTGCATGTCATAGCGACCGTCCGCCGGGTCGATGAAGCGCGTGGTCGCCCATTTGCCATCCGTTTCCGGCATGGCGGAAAGCTCGTGCTCATCTTCATGTGTGAAGATGGCCGGCGGCAATTCCAGACCTTCCACGACATCAAACACTTTCCTGACCCAGTGGAACTTGACAGGGCTCGATCCTTCGCCGCGCAGCTTCCACGCGTGGCCAGCCGGAATATAGGCGAAGGACCCTGCCCGCATTGAATGCTTCTGTCCGTCATGTTCGATGGACATTTCACCATCGACCACGAAGATCGCCGCCTGTGCGCGGGCATCCGGCTCTGGCTTGTCGCTACCGCCGCCGGGCAGCACTTCCATGACGTATTGCGCGAAAGTCTCGGAAAAACCCGTCATTGGTCGGGAGATGATCCAGGCACGCGTATCGTTCCAGTGCGGCAGCACGCTGGTGACGATATCAGACATCACCCGCTTTGGAATGACGGCATAGGCGGTGGTAAATGTCGCTTTGCTTGATAAAAGTTCTGTCTGGCCGGGAAGCCCGCCGAAATCCGAATAATATCGCTTGTTTTCCATGATGCACTCCAAAGGCATGCTACTTCATAGAATGCTTTAATGCCTTTCGACATCAAATGGAATCGCCTTGCATAATGAAATTTGCGCTGCCATCAGCGGGCAGCGCAACGTCTGAAGTCGCTGGAAATCAAGCCTTTTTGCGGATAACGCCGTAGACGATATTGCGGTTCTCGCCGAAGAAGACTTCGGCTTCGATGGCCGAGGGATCGGCGCTGGCGTTGATGATGTTCCACATGTCTTCTTCGGTGCGCAGAAGCAGCGCCCAGTTCATGAAGGTTTCCATATAACCGTCCACGCCGATATCCTGCGAGAAGTTGGCAAACAGGAACGTGCCGCCGGGCTTGAGCATATCGAGGCAGCGCTGCGTCAGCTTGATCGAAACCTTGTCGACCAGATAATCGTAGAGGCCCGCCGCGTAGACGAAATCGAACTGACCCAGTTCATGGCGTCCTGCCAGAATACCGCGCACGGAGCCATCGATCGCCTCGATGCAGGTGCCGCTGAAGTCGCGGGTGATAGCACCGATGCTGAGGGGGTCCTGATCCAGCGCGACCCAGCGCTTGATCGCGCCGTTGGCGAGCGCTGCGGACTGGTTTGCCTCACGAAGATGTCCCGCCGCAATCGTCATGATTTCCGTGTCGGCCCCGTGCTTTGCAGCGAGATCATCGACATACTTGGTCAGAATATCGCGACGCTCTCTGACCGCGACGGAGGAGGATGCGTCTTTCGTATATTCGTAGAGTGCAGCGCCGATGGGGGATGCGGCGGCAATCCGGTCTTGCACACTTGGATGGCCGTAGATGAAGTCCAGCAACTGCGCATCGCCGGAGTAGCCACGCGGTTTTTCGTGAGACCAGTAGGTGAATGGGTCTTGCAGGAAATATTCGGAAACCGGGTGATCCTGAACCACCGGGATCAGCTCGCGCCACACGCCAGAGTCGAATTTTTCTCTGATCTGATGCAGCCTACCGGCGACTTCATGTATAATTTGCTGCGGCGCACGCCCACTCAGAAATTGCTGGTGCGCAATACCAAGGATGAGGGCGATTTCTGCTTTTCCGACTTCAAATTTCTCTTCAAAATTGTTGTTTCTCCCACCGAATATCTCCGCCGATATTGCATCTGGAGTAATAAGACTATCGCCGTCAAATTCTCTATTCACAAATTGGGACACACGCACTCTCCTGATTAACGCCTTGTTAACTCTGAGACAATTCAAACTTAAACGGGTGCCGAGTCAATGAGACGAAAGCCTTAAATATACGGGTTTTCGGGAAACTTTTTATTAAGGTAAACACAATTTGGATTGTACTTTTCGCGGCTCTTAAAGAAACTTAAAAGGATACAATTCATTCTTCGCAGGCTTGCAACCTCTCCATGCACCGATGGCCGCAACGGAAGGGGAGTAAAGAAACAGCACCTGGCAATAAAATTTGTTTCGTTGGAAACAATCGACTTACGATATTATTGCAACCTATGGAAAAGTGCATGACGCACACTTTAGTGGATGTGGTTGAACTTGATCTCATCGGGGATGAGACGCAGAAGCAGTCTTCGGATGCTCTGCGGAAAATCTTCCTAGAAGAGGCCGATGTCAAAAGGCGCAAGGCGATACGCCAGGGCCTCTGGATCGCTGTGCCGATCTATCTGCTGTTTTCGATCACCGATCTTTTGCTGGTGCCGGACGTTGCACCGCACACGATGTTTGCGCGTTTCGTCGTCGGCATTGCGGCGTTGCTGACGCTGGAAATGCAAATCCGCGCCAACGCCAAAACCAACCATATGGATATCGCCTGCGCAACGGCGCTGATCTGCGGCTATATCGGCTGGGTCATGCCTGCCATGATGACGACTTACACCGTCAACATGTCCTATTACATGGTGTTCGGTGCCATCTTCATGATGGGCGCCAACCTGTTCTTCACCTTCAATTTCTCGCTCTCGCTGTTTGCATCCAGCCTTGTTCTGATGATCTATTTCGCCGCGCTGAGGTACATCCACGAAGACATCTATTACCAGATCGCCAACGGGACATTCTATTTCTCCTGCTTCATCTTCACGTCCTACGTGAACCTGCGCCTCAATCGAGAGCGCTATCGCGTATTCCTCAATGCCATCGAAGCGAAGGTGCAGCAAAAGCAGGCGGAAGAGCGTGGCCAGGCGCTTCTGCATCTCTCGAACACCGATCCGCTGACCGGCCTTGAAAATCGCAGGGCGATCGACACGAGGCTGCGCGAACTCTGGGATGGATGGGTAAACGAGAACCGCAACTTTGCGGTCTTCCTGATCGACGTCGATTTCTTCAAAAAGTACAACGACTTTTATGGACACCAGGAAGGTGACCGGTGCCTGATACAGGTGGCGCAGACGTTGCAGGAAAGCATGAGCCGTTTCGATGCGGTGATCGGGCGTTATGGCGGTGAAGAGTTCATTGCATTGGCCCGTTTCAGAAATGCCCGGGATATCGAAGAGATCGCGGAAACGTTGCGGCAGACCGTTGAAGACATGTCGCTGGTACACGAGCGGCGCCGCGATGGAACATCAGTCATCACGGTGAGCGTCGGCGCATCCTTCACACGTCCCCAGCCGGACCCGAAGCTTGAACGCCTCATCAACGAAGCGGACCGCGCGCTTTATCTTGCCAAGGCAAACGGGCGTAACACCGTTAAATTGTTCGACCCCAAAGACCCGCTGAACAGCGACGATACGGAAAATGTCGCGGCTTTGCTGAACATTGCTATCGAAAAGGATCTGGTGTCTCTCGTCTATCAGCCGATCAAGAACCTCTCATCGTGCCAGATCGATGGTGCGGAATCGCTGATGCGCCTGCGGCTTTTGGACGGAACCATGGTGCCGCCGTGCATTTTCATTCCGATTGCAGAGCGAACTGGCGTCATCATGGATCTCGGCCTATGGGCCATTCGCACCGCGTGCCAGCAGGTGCTTCGCAGCGACTGCGTGCCCATCGTCAGCGTCAATGTTTCGCCGATCCAGCTGAAAAGCCCAGGTTTCGCGACATCGGTCGCCGCTATTCTCGGGGATGTCGGCGTTGCGGGCGGCAGGCTGGCCTTTGAGATCACCGAGGGGCTGGAGATGGACATGAACTCCGACGTCCTTCACTGCATCAGCGATCTCAAGACGCTCGGCATTCGCATCTGGCTGGATGATTTCGGCACCGGCTTTGCTGGACTGTCCTGGCTGCGGCTCATCGATTTCGATACGGTCAAGATCGACAAATCCTTCTTGCACGATGCCCATACGCAGCGCGGCAAGGCGATGCTGAAGGACATTATCGGCCTCATTCGCAATCGGGGCCACAAGATTCTTGTCGAGGGTGTCGAGACAGCCGAGCAACTGGCGTTGCTGAAAGAACTCGGCATCGATCAGGTCCAGGGCTATTTCGTTGGTCGGCCCACACCGGTCGACAAATTCAGGGTGGACAAGCCCTGCTATCTGCCACGAACAGGGCTTATGCGTCCGGTCTGAACGAAAAAACCCGGCATCTGATTGCCGGGTTTTTCTTTGTCAGTGTCTTGGTATTCGCCTCAATCTGCCGCGCCCGGCACTTCGCACATCTCGCGCTCGCCCACAATGATGGACCGTTTGCCGACGTGGTTAGCGGGACCGACGATCCCCTCCTGCTCCATGCGCTCAACCAGCGAAGCTGCGCGATTGTAGCCGATAGACAGACGGCGCTGGATGTAAGACGTCGAGCACTTCTTGTCGCGCAGCACGACCTTCACTGCTTTTTCGTAGAGATCAGCCGTATCGTCTTCGGCCATGGCGGTTTTGTCGAAGACGGCGCTGTCTTCTTCCTCGCTGTCATCAACCTCGTCCGCATCTTCGGTAACCGTGCCCAAATATTCCGGGCGGCCCTGCGTCTTCAGATGCGCAACGACCTTTTCGACTTCCTCGTCTGAGACGAACGGTCCGTGGACACGCGCAATGCGTCCGCCACCGACCATGTGAAGCATATCGCCCTGCCCCAGCAGATGCTCGGCACCCTGTTCACCCAGAATGGTGCGGCTGTCGATCTTGGAAGTGACCTGGAAGGAGATACGCGTCGGGAAGTTGGCCTTGATGGTGCCGGTGATGACGTCGACCGATGGGCGTTGCGTCGCCATGATCAGGTGAATACCGGCAGCACGCGCCATCTGCGCCAGACGCTGGATCGCGCCTTCGATTTCCTTGCCAGCAACCATCATCAGGTCGGCCATTTCATCGACGATGACGACGATGTAAGGCATGGCCGTGAGGTCCATTTCCTCCTGCTCGTACACGGCCTCACCCGTTGCGCGGTCGAACCCTGTCTGCACGTTGCACATGACCGTCTCGCCCTTGGCACGGGCGGAAGCGGCGCGGGCATTGTAGCCGTCGATATTGCGCACACCCAGACGCGACATCTTGCGATACCGGTCTTCCATTTCGCGCACGGCCCACTTCAGCGCCATCACGGCTTTCTTCGGGTCGGTCACGACGGGGGTCAGCAGGTGCGGAATTCCGTCATAGACAGACAATTCCAGCATCTTGGGATCGACCATGATCAGGCGGCACTCTTCCGGCTTCAGGCGGTAAAGCAGCGACAGGATCATCGTGTTGATGGCCACAGATTTACCGGAGCCGGTAGTACCCGCGACCAGAAGATGCGGCATTTTGGCGAGTTCCGCGACGACAGGCTCACCACCGATGGTCTTGCCGAGGCACAGAGCCAGCTTCATGCGTGTTTCGGCATAATCCGGTGACTCGATCAGTTCGCGGAAATAGACCGTCTCACGAACCGGATTGGGCAGTTCGATACCGATGACATTACGACCGGGCACCACGGCAACGCGGGCCGACAGCGCAGACATGGAGCGGGCAATATCGTCTGAAAGGCCGATAACGCGGGAGGATTTGACACCCGGTGCAGGCTCGAATTCATAGAGCGTTACCACCGGACCAGGGCGCACATCGATAATCTCGCCCTTGATGCCGAAGTCTTCCAGCACGCTTTCCAGAAGTCCGGCGCTCTGCTCCAACGCTTCGGGCGTCATCGTCGTGGTTTGCAGCACCTGCGGCTTTTGTAGTAGGTCGATGGGCGGATATTCGTATTCGCCATCGCTAAAGACAGGCGCTTCGAGGAACATGGGTTGGTTGTTGCGGGCAACCGTGCGCATTTCCCGGCGCGTTTCGACTGGTAGAGCTGGCTCTGCAGCCTGCGTTGCAGGAACAACGGCAGCAGTCACCGGCTGCTCCACGGGCGCTTCGGCCTGGGCCGGTTCAACCACATCCGTATCAAGCTGACGAGCGGTTTTGATATCGACCTGACGGTAAAGCGAGACAGCCGAGCCCTCGATCCTTGCAAAAGCAGGTTTTTCGACAACCGGCGGCGGCTGGCGGACGATCTGCACGGCGCGCGGCAATAACTTGGGTGCCACGGCCTGAATGGGAGCCGGTGCGGAAACGGCAGCGACACGCTGTGCTTTCACGCGCACCAGTTCTGCCAGTCGAAGCGGTTGAGATGGCGGCAGAATGGCGCTGCCGACATCGAGGCTCATGGCCTCCCAGAACATCTCATCCGACAGAACGTCTGCAAAAGCGGGAACAGTGAGCGAAGCCGCAACATCACCCTGCTGGTCCGTCGGAAAACAGGCCACATCGATCTGCTCTGCGACGGGAGCGTCTACCGGAACCTGCGCGACAGTATCGACACCAACGTCTTGAGCGGGAGATGTCTCAGTCTGTTGCTTCAGCGCCAGTTCGCGACGAAGACGGTAGGTCAGCGCAAGTGCGCCTATGGCCCCCGGCGGCTGGGGCAGGACCGCAGGCTTGGCGATGCGGCGCTCGACCGGCGCAGATGTCACGACCGGCTGTTCCTCTGTGGCAGGAATAGTTTCGGCCACGACGGGCGCTACGGCTTCATCTTCACCCTTGGCGCCCTGCTTTCCGGCGACGATATTTTGCGGCGTGCGCGTGAAACGCACATTGGGGCCGAGCGTGAAGGCATTTTGCCAAAGCGGCATTTCATCACGTCCTTCAATAGCGTTGGCGGCGATCTGATCGGCATTGTGTCCTATAACCGCACGCTGTCCGGCGGTCAGTGGAACCATGCCTTGGGCGGCACCTTGCGGCTCCGCAACGGGCTGTTTCTGTCCCCTCTCATCTATCGCATTGACGGAATTATTTAAATTGGAACGGGGAATACGCATCACAGCCTGTACACTCATCATAAACGGACATTCGGCACAGCAAATTGAATAGAAAATAAAGGTTAATCACATATTGCCAACGGGCTCCGAAAAGGGAATTTTCCCGAGCTAATTTACTGATGTGTCCGCTTGGCAACGCTCTGAGAAATCACCTGTTGCAGGTGACATCTCCCGTAAACGCTGGCTTTTGCGACCGGTTTCGACCCGGTTGACGCCTCTGCACCGACAAATCCGTTGACCACAGAAAACTTTGCAGCTGACTGTCACATAGTGGCTTTACAACTAACATGTTAATAACGTATCAAGTGCATGTCAGTTTTTGGAGGAGCAGGCAATTGACTGGGAAATTCGGCCTTTCGGCAGCACTAACGACACCTTTTGCGCAGGATGGCAGCATCGATACCGCAGCCCTGCTCGCACAGGCCAAGCGCTCGATTGCCTCCGGCTGCAACAGCGTCACCCTGTTCGGCACAACGGGAGAAGGCAGTTCCATCGGCGCTCGCGAACGCACAGATATCCTCTCGGCTTTTCTGGACGCGGGCTTCGACACGAAAAATATGGTCGTCGGTGTTCTGGTGGATTCCGCGCAGGACGCAGCCGATCAGGCCTATGACGCGCTGAAGGCCGGTGCTCGCAATGTTCTTTTGGCACCCCCGTCCTATTTCAAGAATGTCAGCGACGACGGCCTGTTCGAATGGTTCTCGTCGGTGTTCCATCAGTTGGGCAGCAACGCCCGCGATATTCTCGTCTACAACATCCCGTCCGTGACCATGGTCGCGCTCTCTGTCGAGCTCATCGGTCGGTTACGTCAGGCGTTTCCCGGCATCGTCACCGGCGTCAAGGATTCGTCCGGCGACTGGCTCTACACACAACGCCTTCTGGCAGAGCATGGCGATCTCATCATTCTCATCGGTGACGAGCGGCATCTGGCGCAGGGCGTGCGCCTCGGCGGTCAGGGCGCCATCTCCGGCTGCGCCAACTTTCTTCCTGCGGAAATCCGCGCCATGGCTGTCGATGGCATCGACGACACGCGCGTACAGGACCTCGTAGGCGAATTGCTGAAATATCCCGTCACGCCAGCCGTCAAGGTTCTCGTGTCGCATGTCACGGGTGAGCCGATCTGGCATTCCGTTCGTGCACCGCTTGTTTCCATTTCCGCTGAAAATCGTAAAAAGATCGAAGCGGCCTTCGAGTCGCTGTTCAGAAGCAAGGCGGCTTGAGAAGGACTGCTTATGGATGACACCGGCGAACAGACGACGTTGCGGGAAAAGGCGTATGAAAGTTTTACGCACCACCTTCTCGCGCGTGACGTTCGCCCCGGCCAGTTCATCTCGCAGCGTCGCCTCGTGGAGCTGACCGGATTACCGCTTGGTGCAATCCGCGAAGCCATCCCGCGGCTAGAAGCAGATGGGTTGATCATTACGGTGCCGCAGCGTGGACTTCAGGTTGCGCATATCGACATCAACCTCATCCGTGAAGCATTCCAGTTTCGTATTTTTCTGGAAAAGGAAGCGATTGCGATTTTCACGCGCACGGCTTCGGATGAAACGATAGCGGCGATGTTAAGAAATCACCGGGACATTGCGGAAGCAGCCAGTTCAGGCAAAACTTCGCCGGAGCTGGACGCGCAGGCGCAGGCAACCGACTGGGGCATGCATGATGCCTTTATCGACTCGCTGGGCAATTCCATCATTTCCAACGCCTACCGCGTCAATTCCATCAAGATGCGCCTGATCAATCAGGAGCGATTTCGCATTGCCGGTCACGTCAAATCGGTGATGGCGGAGCATCTGTCCATTCTGGAAGCCGTCGAACGACGGGCGCCCGAGGAAGCCGCTGAAAGGCTTGTTGCCCACATTCGCAACGCGCGGGACAGGGCTCTGGCGGTTTAGAAACACAGCATAAGCAATCGGCCGGGGGTGAGGAGATTTTCGGCCAACACAAGAGGAGGAAGACATGACACATTCACTGCTCAACCCCACACGCCGTGGGTTCATGGCCGGAACAGCCGCCATTGCGGGTACCGCCGCATTCGGCATTCGCCCGGCCTCTGCTGCGGTCGACTGGAAAAAACATGCTGGCACAACGCTGGAAGTCAATCTCGTCAAGAGCCCGCGTAGCGAAACGCTTTTGAAGTACATCAAGGAATTCGAAGACCTGACCGGCATCAAGGTCAATGCCGAGGCGACGCCGGAACAGCAGCAGCGCCAAAAGGTCGTGATCGAACTGTCCTCTGGCAGACCAAGCTTCGACGTGGTTCACCTAAGCTACCACGTTCAGAAGCGTCAGTTCGAAAAGGGTAAGTGGCTGGCCGATATCAGCGGTTTCCTGAAGGACCCCTCGCTGACCGATCCATCGCTTGTCGAAAGCGATTTCGCCGAAGCGGGCATGCAGTTTGCCAAGGATAGCGACGGCGTTCTGCGCTCCCTGCCCTTCTCCGTGGATTACTGGATTCTTTACTGGAACAAGGAACTCTTCGAAGCCAAGGGCCTGAAATACCCGCAGACTTTCGAAGAACTCGTGACGGCTGCAGAAACCCTGACCGATCCATCGACCAACACCTACGGCTTTGTTGCGCGTGGCCTCAAGAATGCCAACACGCCGGTCTGGACCTCGCTGATGCTGGGTTACGGCGCAACGCCGATCGTAAATGGCAAAATCGATACCACCACTAAGGAAGCGGTCGACGCGGCAACGCTTTACCAGCGCCTGATGACCAAGGCGGCACCTCCCGGTGTTTCCGGCTTCAACTGGGCTGAAGCACAATCCGCCTTCCTTCAGGGCAAGATCGGCATGTGGCTGGATGGCGTCGGCTTTGCACCGCCTATCGAAAATCCGGAAAAGTCCCGCGTTGTCGGCAAGGCAGGCTATGGCGTCATGCCGAAGGGCCCGGCCCAGCAGGCAGCTGGCACATTCGGTGATGGCCTCGGTGTTGTTGAGGCCAGCCAGAAGAAGGAAGCCGCGTACCTGTTCTGCCAGTGGGCGATTTCCCACGAAATGGGTGCACGCCTGTTGCAGGCCGGTGCAGGCGTTCCGTTCCGCCAGTCCATTCTGGAAGACCCCAAAGTTCGCGAAGGCGTGAAAATGCCCGCGGAGTGGCTGGATGCCGTCGTCGGTTCCGGCAAGGTCTCCAAGCTGGCACTGCCCGTCATCATCCCCGTCACGGAGTTCCGTGACATATACGGCGTCGGCCTCACCAACATGATCGGCGGTGCAGACCCGGCAGCGGAACTCAAGAAAGCAACCGAGCAGTTCACACCTGTTCTGGCCCGCAGCGAGGGTTAATGGTGTCCGTCAGCATCGAAAATACAGCAAAAACGACGAAACTCTTCAGAAGGAGCAAGCCCACGCGGCTTGCTCCCAACTACTGGCCTTTCGTCATTCCCGCCCTCATCGTCATTGCCGCCGTTATCGTCTTTCCGTGGGTCTTCACACTGTGGATGAGTGCGCAGCGCTGGACGCTGGGGCAGGAACAGAGCTTCATCGGTTTCGACAACTACATCCGTCTGGCAAGCGATGCGCGGTTCTGGGAATCGCTCTGGCATACGCTTGTTTATACGACGCTGTCGGTCGTCGCGCCCCTGTTTCTTGGTACGCTGGCAGCACTGCTGTTCGATGCGCAATTCCCGCTGCGGGGCTTTCTGCGCGGCGTCTTCGTCATGCCGATGATGGCAACCCCGGTTGCCATCGCGCTCGTCTGGACCATGATGTTCCACCCGCAGCTCGGCGTGCTGAACTATCTTCTGTCCTTCATCGGTATCGGCCCGCTGGAATGGATCTACAACCAGTCCACCGTCATTCCGTCGCTGGTGCTGGTGGAAACATGGCAGTGGACGCCGCTCGTCATGCTCATCGTTCTCGGAGGCCTCGCCGCCGTGCCGCGTGAGCCCTACGAAAGCGCCGAGATCGACGGCGCAAACGCCTGGCAGAAGTTCCGTTATCTGACCATGCCGATGATTGCACCCTTCCTGATGATTGCCGTCATCATCCGCTCCATCGATGCCGTCAAAAGCTTCGACATCATCTACGCGATGACGCAGGGCGGGCCCGGCACGGCGTCTGAGACGATCAACATCTATCTCTACAACACCGCCTTTGCCTATTACGACATCGGCTATGGCTCAGCCATGGCTGTCATGTTCTTCATCGTCATCGTCGCACTCTCTTTCGTGCTTTTGATGGTCCGCGCCCGCACACAATGGAACGAGATGGAGGACCGCTGATGAAACGCAAAACACTCGACCAGATCGGCCTCTTCTTCGTCGCCCTTGTGATGATCTCGCCCGTCATCCTGTTCTTCCTTTGGATGATCTCGCTGTCGCTGAAATACGAAATCGACAACGGCGCCTATCCGCCCATCCTCATTCCAGAACGTTTCGCATGGTCGAACTATGTGAAGGTGTTCGAGGAGAATAACTTCTTCCTCTATTTCTGGAATTCCGTGCTCGTCACCGGTGCCGCTACCTTTCTCGCCCTCGTCATCGGCATACCCGCCGGTTACGGCATCGCGCGATTGAAGGCGGAAAAGGCGGCTATCGTTATCATGATCGCCCGCATGACGCCCGGCCTCTCCTTCCTCATTCCGCTGTTTCTGCTGTTCCAATGGCTGAACCTGCTCGGCACCTTGTGGCCGCAGATCATCATCCATCTGGTCGTTACCGTGCCCATCGTTGTCTGGATCATGATCGGCTATTTCGAGACGACGCCGAAAGAACTCGAGGAAGCAGCGAGCATTGACGGCGCATCGTCATGGCAAGTCTTCCGTCTAGTGGCTCTGCCCATCGCCAAGCCCGGCATCGTCGTGTCCTTCATTCTTGCCGTTATCTTCTCCTGGAACAACTTCGTCTTCGGCATCGTGCTGGCCAGCCGTGAAACGCGCACCCTGCCCGTCGCGGTCTACAATATGTTGTCCTTCGAGCAGGTCAGTTGGGGTCCTCTGGCGGCAGCGGCGCTGATCGTCACGCTTCCGGTGCTCTTGCTCACCATGTTCGCACAGAAACAGATCGTTGCCGGCCTCACCGCTGGCGCCGTCAAAGGCGGCTAACTCATCTTTTGTTTAACGCAATTCCGAACGCAAAACCGCTTCACACTTTTGCTGGAATTGCTTTCATTACGGGATCAAAACCAT
Organism: Agrobacterium sp. lyk4-40-TYG-31; assembly: GCF_030209855.1. Taxonomy (NCBI): domain Bacteria; kingdom Pseudomonadati; phylum Pseudomonadota; class Alphaproteobacteria; order Hyphomicrobiales; family Rhizobiaceae; genus Agrobacterium; species Agrobacterium sp. lyk4-40-TYG-31. The sequence goes on along the minus strand of NZ_JARVRE010000019.1, from coordinate 192,278 downwards.
GGCACCGGTCAATATTCAGAACGTCCAAAAGCGCTTCGGCGCAGTCAACGTCATCCAAGGCATCGATATCGATATCGATGACGGCGAATTCGTCGTCCTCGTTGGCCCCTCCGGCTGCGGGAAATCGACACTGTTGCGCATGATTGCGGGCCTTGAGGAGGTCAGCGGCGGCGAAATCCATATCGGCGCACGCGAGGTCAGCAATCTGCGCGCTCGTGACCGCGATATTGCCATGGTTTTTCAGAATTACGCGCTCTATCCGCACATGACGGTCAAGGAGAATATGGGGTTTGCCCTGAAGCTCAAGAAGGTCAGCGCGGACGAAACCGCTGCCAAAGTCAACAATGCCGCTGGCATTCTGGGTCTCGACAAATTGCTGGACCGTTACCCCCGCCAGCTCTCCGGCGGCCAGCGCCAGCGCGTTGCCATGGGCCGCGCACTGGTGCGCGACCCGCAGGTCTTCCTGTTCGACGAGCCGTTGTCCAACCTCGATGCCAAGCTACGCGTGCAGATGCGTGGCGAGATCAAAGCCCTGCATCAACGCATCGGCACCACCACAATCTACGTGACGCACGACCAGGTGGAAGCCATGACCATGGCCGATAAGATCGTCGTGCTGCATGATGGCGTCATCGAGCAGATCGGTGCACCGCTGGAGCTTTATGATCGTCCCGCCAACCTCTTCGTTGCAGGCTTCATCGGCTCTCCCGCCATGAACTTCATTCGTGGACATGTCGAAGAGGGCGTTTTCCGCACTGCGAAGGGTCTGACCCTGCCGCTGCCACAGACGGCGAACCCGGCAGAGCTTGGTGGACGCGACCTCGTCTACGGCATTCGCCCGGAGCACATCAGGGCCGCTACAGACGGCATCGAGGGCCGAGTGGAAATCGTTGAGGGGACTGGCTCGGAAATCTATGCCAAACTGAATTGTGGCGGGGAGGACATTTCTTGCCTGTTCCGCGAAAGACTGAACATCCGCTTCGGAGATACCGTTCACATTGCCATCGATCCGGCCTCCGTCCATCTGTTCGACAAAGACACGGGAAAGCGGATCTGATCATCCATGGGTGAGACCAGACATTTCGGCAAGCATGTGCTGTGCGTCGGTGCAGCCGTGCTGGACACACTCTTTCGTGTGCGTGACATGCCAACCGGTCAAGGCAAAGTGCTGCCCTACGAGATGCTGCAAATTGCCGAAGGCATGGCGTCAAGCGCGGCCTACACCGTTCACCGCATGGGTGGACGCGCCAGTCTGTGGGGTGCGGTTGGTGACGATGAAACGGGCGCCCGCATTCTGCGTGACCTTACGGAAAGCGGCATAAACACATCCGGCATGACGATTGCGAAAGGCGCTCGTTCCGCTCTGTCCACGATCATCATCGATGATAACGGCGAGCGGCTGATCGTGCCATTCTACGACCCCAAGCTCCATGACACCAGACGACCCTGCACAGAAGCTGACATAGCACCCTTCGATGCGGTGTTGGTGGACGTGCGCTGGCCGGAACTGGCGTTTGATGTGCTCACCGTCGCGCGCGCACTCGGCAAGCCCGCCATTCTGGATGGAGATGTTGCCCCGGTCGAGACACTGGAAATGTTGGCGCCAACCGCCACACACATCATTTTCTCGGAGCCTGCGGCAGAGCGTCTGACCGGCACCGCAGACGTTGCTGCTATGTTGCCCATCCTGCACAAGCGCTATCCGCAAACCTTTCTTGCAGTAACGGCAGGTCCCGGCGGTTGCTACTGGACCGAACCCGGCGACGCGACAGTCCATCACCAGCACACGATGGCGGTAAAAGCCATCGACACATTGGCGGCGGGCGATGTCTTTCACGGCACACTCGCACTGTCCATCGCAGAAGGCATGCAAAGCCGTCCCGCAATCCAGCTTTCATCGGTCGCCGCTGCCCTGAAATGCACAGTTTTCGGCGGTCGTGCAGGAGCGCCAACACGCGCTGAGACACAGACCCACCTTCATGCCTGGCTTTCAGAGCAGCGTTGAAGACAGGCCTGTTCCGGCTACTGCACCTTCGCAGCGCTGGACTTCGCGCTTGCCAGTTCATCGATGTACGCGCTGATCATCGCGACTGTGGAAGCGCTCCAGACCTCTGAGTAAGCCGAAACAAGCGCTTTCGTTTTCGCCTCACCATAAGAACTGGCATAGAACTTCTGGATGGCGGCTAAGTCGGCGTCCGAGAGGGTGGCAAGCGAGAACGTCAACATAGTGGTCGCGCCAAGCCGCGCCGTGTCCCTGGAGTAAGCACCCTCGTTTTCGCTTCGTTTGCGCAACTCGGAGAGAACATTGGGCAAGTCTGCCTTGAGTTCTTTATACACATCCGGCGAGTGATCAGTCGCAAGTGTTTTCTCTTCCATCGTCAGTGAAACGTTGATTGCCTGCTGCGTGACGGAAGTTTCGGCGGCGAGCGCAGGCGATGCCATGCGACCGACGATGTCATCGATTGTGGCTTTTGTTTCGGGCGCTGCCAGACGTTCTTGCAGCTTTTTCCCCGTCGCTTCGTCCTTGTCGGCGTACATTTTATCGACCGTACGATGACCTTCGGCAAGGGCAGCGGCAGCGTGCTCGAATGCCGCCGCGTCCTCATAGGTGCCATTCTGCTCCTCAAGCGCCGCAAGGATTTTTTCCTGCATAGCGTTGGGGTCGAAGGCCTTTCGAGACGCATTGACAAGAGACGTCTCGGCTTCCGACACATCGATGCTTTCGGCTTCTTTTTTGGCAACTGCGACGGTATGGATCAGGGTCTCGGCCTGCGTTAGCCGCTGCTCTACCATCTCGGCGCGCAGAAGCGCGTTATCGACGGTATCCTTCGATTTCGCGGCCCATACGTCGCAACCGGCAAGCCCAAGGGCCAGAACCGGAATTGCCATAACAAGCGCAGCTTTGTGAGCAGCGTTGATGATCACGGCGGAATTCTTCATTGCAATCACCGGCCTAAATCATCTTCACATCGGTCAAATCTTTTGGCCGCGCAGCAGCGGAAAGGCGGTTGATGACCTGTTCGGCCTTGAGCAATTGAGCACTGCTCGTGGGGTCGATCAGCATCCTCTCAGCAAAATTCTGCTCCGGGTAAAAGGACGAGTTACCCGTCATGCGGCTGAGCGTATCGATACGTTCCCTGACGGCCGAGCCGATATTGTTGTATTCCACACGCTGACCGGGCTCATAGGGCGCAAAAGGCATGCCCGTAAACTTGGGCGCTATGGCCTTGGGGTAATTTGTGGCTGATGGCATTTGTGAAATCGGCTTGCTGCCATATTCCGTGTCACGCCCCATCGACCTCTCGCCAACGGCCGGGGCATAGGTCACGAGCTTGTCCGATTCCAGAACGGCGTCCATGTAGAACAGGAGTTCCATTTTCTGCGACAGGCGGTTCTCGTCTATGCGGCGGCCTTCTGGAGGATTGCAGAATGGCGTCTGGCTAACCAACTCCGCGATGCGCGTTTTATCCGCTTCTCTGACGCTATCGTCGTCGCGTACGCCCTGCACGAAATTGTGCACGCAAATGTGGTTGGTGTTGATGAAATCTTCGATACGCGTCAGAAAATTCAATGCTGTCGGTGCAGAGGCGATAGAGGCGCTGCTGACCAGACCTTCTGCGGCACTGGTGATCTGCTTTCCAGCAAGCTTCTTTGCCTCATCCAGCACGCCGCCGAGGGCGAACATCAACACCTTGTTGTTGTTCGCCGCATGCATCGCATCGAAGGTTCTGTTCAAATTGTTGTTGCAGATGACGCGCAGAGCCGCGCGGCTTGCCAGTACGCGGAGCGAACTCGTAGCGAAGGCTGCCATCATCACGCTGCCCGTCAGGATCGAGGCGGACATGACGAACAATTCCGCCGTCAACTTATCGCGCGCCTCCTGCGATTTTCTGGTGCGCTGAAAATTGTCGATAGCAAGATCATAGGCGCGCACATAGGGGCTCGCGATGTTCAATTGCCACTGTGATTTGTACTTCGGCAGTTCGAGGAGGATATTGTTCAAGCGATCTTTTGCCAGCGACACGACCATCTCCATTGATAAAACTGGATAAAATTCACCGTCACCTGCAAAGCCGCATGACGACTGCGTGCAGGACATGGGAGCACACAAGCGAGACAACAGGTGCCGGCATCATGCCGACACCTGCCGTTTCAAAGGATGTTAGCCAGCCTTTGTCGTTGCCAGATCGTAAGATGCGATCATTGGTGCCTGCGGTGTGTTGTTTTCATCAGCAGGTGTGTACTTGACTTCCATCTTGGTGAAGTTGAGCCGTACTGTCTCAACAGGGCGGTCACCGCTGGAGTCGATGGAGTAGCTGGCGATCAGCGTGTTCGTCAGCAGGTACTGGATGTACGTGTTGCCTGGATCGCCGGTCGTGACGAGGTGGATCGTCGCGAGTTTGCCCTGACGACCGGAGCATGCTTCCTGGAAGAGCTTCGTGGAAGACGAGTCGCTGACTTTGGTCAGGATGACTTCCGAAATCGTGGGCTCAGAAGCTTCACGGTTCGTCGCAGAACCGGCAGATGTGTTCATGTTGCGTGTTACGTTCCAGTGAATGGCTTCGATATCCATCCACTTGCGGTGTTCCTCATGGGTCGCATCGCCCTGAATACCGTCGAGCTGCAAATAAATTGGCATACTGTAAACTCCTGTAATGACTGAAAGGCCTCTTGCTCCGAGGCCGGTTTGCCTTTCCACTACTGCCGCATGCGTCGGGGCTTCCCTTCCGACGCGGCAACCTTATCCACGCCAGCCGGTGCAGCCGTCGCGAATTCATCAGCTTCCCCAACCGCTTCGGCGTGAATACCGAACCCGGTGCTATCAAAATCAACAGTGATCCGCTTGACCTTGTCCCCTGTGATGACTTTCTCAAGAAAGTAGGTGGACAGTGGCGGTAGCAAATCCCTGCCGATCATGATTTCGATGGCGCGTGCGCCTATTTCGCTGGAACCCGCACGTCCCACCAGCGCCTCTCGCGCCGCCGGAGAAAGCGTCAATTCCGTGCCGTAAGCTGCGCGAACACGCTCGGCAATTTTGCCGATCTGTATATCGACGATGCGCGACAGTTGCTCTGGTCCAAGCGGCATGAACGGGAGAATGACCGTTCGCCCCAGAAACGCTGGCTTAAAGTGCTTCGTCAGTTCCGGCATCAGCAGGGCTTCGAGCGCTTCACCTTCCGGCATAGTGTCAGGGTCAGCCGCCAGCGATGTCAGTAATTCCGACCCCGTATTTGCAGTCATGAAGATGGTCGTGTTCTTGAAGTCGATGTCGCGGCCTTCGCCGTCTTTCAGCATGCCCTTGTCGAACACCTGATAGAATATGTCCTGAACGCCGGGATGCGCCTTGTCGATTTCGTCCAGCAGCAACACGCCAAAGGGCCGACGGCGCACGGCTTCCGTCAACACACCGCCCTCACCGAAACCAACGTAACCGGGGGGCGAACCGAGAAGGAGCGAGACCTTATGCTCTTCCTTGAACTCAGACATGTTGATGGTGGTCAGATGGCTGTTGCCGCCGTAAAGCAGATCAGCAAGAGACAGCGCCGTCTCCGTCTTTCCGGTGCCTGACATGCCGACCAGCAGGAAAACGGCGGGCGGGCGGCGGGGGTCCGACAGGCCTGCGCGTGCGGCGCGCATGGCGTCGGCAATACGGCCTATCGCCAGATCCTGACCGATGACGCGCTGTTTCATACGATCATCAAGGGACTTTGCACTTTCGATCTGGTCGGCGAGCAGTTTGCCAAGGGGAATACCTGTCCAGCGGGAGACGACGGACGCGATCATCTCGCGATCCACGACGGTCGGCACCAGCTTTTCGCTGGCGCCATCTTTGGACGTTGTGACTGGTCTCAGCGTTGCGACGTTGGAAGCCTCGGCGGTCAGCTCGGTTATCTCCGCATCGAAGCGCGTCCGCAGGTCATCAATCCCGATATCGAGTGCCGAAATCTCAGCTGCAACAGTATCGATGCGCGATGCCGTTTCTTCACTCGCCGGTTCCCGCAGCAGCCATTCATGTTCGGTGGACAGCAATTGCCGTTCGCTTTCCATGTTGCGAAGCTTTTCCGGCAAAGTCTGCCTTGCAAGAGAGACAGCAGCCGCTGCCGTATCCAGCAGGCTCACGGCCTTGTCAGGCAACTGGCGAGACGGCATGTAGCGCGCCGAGAGTTGCACCGCTGCGACGATGGCTTCATCGCGAATGGTCACGCCATGATGCTTGACGAAAGTGTCGGCGATTCCGCGCAGCATTCGGATGGCGGTGGTTTCATCCGGTTCGCGCACATGCACGGGCTGAAAGCGCCGGGTGAGCGCAGCGTCCTTCTCGAAATATTTCTTGTATTCGCTCCAGGTCGTTGCCGCGACTGTACGAACTTCGCCACGCGCAAGCGCGGGCTTCAGAATATTGGCTGCGTCGCCATGACCGGCGGCACCACCTGCGCCGATGAGGCCGTGCGCCTCATCGATGAAAAGAATGATCGGTTCTGGTGAGCGTTTGACGGCATCGATGACGCCATGGAGCCGCCGCTCAAACTCGCCCTTCACACCGGCACCGGCCTGAAGCAACGAGAGATCGAGCGTCAGAAGACGAACATCGCGCAACTTTTCCGGCACGTTGCCTGAAACGATTTCCAGCGCCAAAGCCTCGGCGACTGCAGTCTTACCGACACCGGCTTCGCCGACCAGAATGGGGTTGTTCTGCCGACGTCTGGTGAGAATATCCACCATCTGCCGCAACTCGTCGTCACGCCCGATTACAGGGTCGATTTTGCCCTGACGGGCGTCTTCTGTCATGTCCTGCGTGTAGAGGCGAAGGAACTCGTTTTGATCTTTGGACTGACCCAGTCCCTGGAGCGTCTCATCTTTTGAAGCGGTTGAATTTGCAGCGCTTTCACGCAGGCTCTCCAGTGCCGTGCGATCCATAGCCTTGAGCGCCGGAAACGCGGCGCGCACCATGCTGCGCAGCGACGTCTCTTCTTCCAAAGCCAGAAGCAGGTGGACTACAGCGATATGCGAGCGGCCATCCTGCAAGGAAGCCAGCAACCATGCTTCTCGTCCAGCGGTCAGAACGTTCTGGGAAAGCGAAAGCGCCTCGCCATCACCGATAGCCGCATCATCGAGCGCCCTATCAATTTGAGCGCGCAGTTCATCCTGCGAGATTTTCAACCGGGCAAAGACGTCAGAGAAGGCGTCGGCGTCTACAACCGCACTCAGCCAATGGGCAATATCGACAAACTGGTGACCCCGCCGCGCAGCAATAGAAGCTGCTGTTTCCAGCGATATACGCAGTTCTGGCTCAAGCGCTTCGACAAGGCGATTGAGATCAATATGCGACATGCAGCGAGCCTCCGGTTTGGATCAATCCACAACGTGACGTGGCATAGTTAGGTCGATGAAACTCACTTGTCCAGCAAAAGTTGCTTTTTTATTTGACGAGCTTAAAATCAAGTCGCCACAATTTTGCCTTGTTTTCCATAAGTCTGTTTAGTGAATAACCTTACGTAACGGAAGTAACAGACACATATCTATCATACTTAATGAGGGATAAACTGACATTGAGTGCGCAAGAGCCGGTCCAAGTTATAGAACACACGAGTGATTGCGGAGAAAATATTCGAAGCAATGCAAGAACTCGTGAAATATACTATAGAATTAAGGATGAAAGAAACCAAGCAAGGGCAGAAGAGCGCACAGTTTCGCCACAGGAAGTTCTAAGGGTTTCCAGCAACTGGGCAGAAGTCAGCAATCTCGGATTGCATATTATATATTCTGAAAGTCGAGACGTTGAAATATTGGCGTGGCTGGCGGAAGCAGAACTCCGGTTGAAAGGCTTTCGCGGCCTGCGAGAGGTTTACCGGGTTACATATGATATATTTTGCAACCATTGGGATTCTCTGCGTTCCATCAGCGACGATGATGACGAGGAAAAATTCGCACCTTTCGCTGGATTGAACGGTATTGGCAGCGAGGGGACGCTTATCCAGCCCCTTCGCCTGAGTTCGCTGATTCCCGAAGGCAAATTTGGTGAGCACACGCTTTGGGATTTTCAGCTCGCGCAGCGGTCCGGCGAGAGCAAACGCAAGGAAGAACTGTATAGCGCTGCCTCCGAAGCTGGCATTGCGGCCATGTCTTCGCATCTGGCAGACGTGAACGCATGTCTTTCGACATTCGACTCCATCACCGCCATTCTGACGGAGCGTTGCGGCCACAATGCACCTGCCAGTTCCAACATCAGAAACACGCTGATCGAGGCTGCGGCGGCCATCCGCGCGCTGGGTGGAAGGGATGACAGCCAACCCGCGCAAACACCGAATACACGGATAACGGACAGCAATACTCACGAAACACAGCCCGAGGTTCAAAAAAAATCACCTTCAGCGCCAGAAGAAATCGCTTCACGTGACGAAGCTTTTGAAACTCTTCTTCAAGTTGCGCGTTACTTCCGCCGGACGGAGCCGCATTCTCCGATATCGCTGGCTATTGAAACATTGGTTCGCAGGGGGCGCATGGATTTTTCAGAACTGCTCGCAGAGCTTTTACCCGAGGCGCAGGCACGCCACGCTGTTTTGACGGCAGCGGGGATAAAGCCCGAAAGCGAGACCAACGGAAAATAGTGAAACCAGGGGGAGCCTGGCGCTTCCTCAAAAGTCAGTCGTGCCCGGAGGGCACCAAGGAGGTTTGAATGCCAAGTGTACACGAAAAGCTGGAGCGCGTCCGCAAGCCTCGCGTTCACATCAAATACGAAGTCGAAACAGAAGGCGCGATGGTAGTGAAAGAACTGCCGTTCGTCGTCGGCGTTCTCGGCGATTTTTCTGGCAATCCAACGCAGCCGCTCAAGCCTTTCGGCGAACGCAAGTTCGTTCAGGTCGACCGTGACAATTTCGATGAGGTGATGCGCCGCATGACACCGGGCCTCAACATCGCCGTTCCGAACACGCTGCAGAATGACGGCACCGCCATTCAGGTCAATTTGAAGTTTGAAAGCATGGACGATTTCCTGCCAGCCTCCGTTGTGGAGCAGGTTCCGGCGCTAAAGGCACTTCTGGATGCACGCAACGAACTTCGCGATCTGCTGTCCAAGGCCGACCGCTCCGAAGATCTGGAGCGTCTTCTGGAAGACATTCTTCAGAACAAGACCGACCTCGGAAAGCTCGTATCCGAACTGAAAGAGAAAAACAGTGCAGGCAACTGACCTCGCCCATTGAGGACTGCTTCGTTGAGACGCCCCGACACCGGGGCTTCATCTGTTCTCGCGGCCAGACAAGAGCCGCATTTGGAAGGATTGAACCATGAGCGCTGAAAGCCTGCTAAAACCCGATGCACAGGCAACAACCGCCGAAGAGACCGGCCTGTTGTCCAAGGTGGTAGCCGCAACCCGTCAGACCGAACCGGACCGCGCGCAGAACCTGTTGCGCACATTGACCGATCAGGCGCTGAAAGGCACCGTTAAGTACGATCGCAACCTGACTGTCACACTCAACCACGCTATCGCCGAGATAGACCGTGCGATTTCCGCGCAGCTTGCAGCGATCATGCAGGCACCGGAGTTCGCAAAGCTGGAAGGCACTTGGCGGGGCCTCAACTATCTCGTCAAGAATTCCGAAACCAGCGTCAACCTCAAGATCCGCGTTCTCAACGCGTCCAAGCGTGATGTTGGCCGCGATCTCGAAAAGGCCGTGGAATTCGACCAGTCGCGTCTGTTCAAATCGATCTACGAAGATGAGTTCGGCACCCCCGGCGGAGAGCCCATGGGCGCCATCATCGGTGACTACGAGTTCGACAATTCCTTTGATGACGTCCAGCTTCTGCAGGGTGTGTCCTCCATCGCTGCCGCAGCATTCGCACCCTTCATCTCGGCAGCAAGCCCGCACATGTTCGGCTTCGAGGACTACCGCGATCTGGCGCGACCACGTGATCTTGAGAAGATTTTCGACACGGTGGAATATGCCAAATGGCGCAGCTTCCGCGAAAGCGACGATTCACGCTTCGTAACGCTGGCACTGCCCCGCGTGCTCGCCCGCATGCCGTACGGCCCGAAGACCAGCCCTATCGACGAATTCGGCTATGACGAGACCCGAGGCTCGGCCAATGGCGATTTGCAGCATGATGAATATTGCTGGATGAACGCGGCCTATGTCATGGGCACTAAGCTGACCGACGCCTTTGCAAAGCATGGCTGGTGCACGGCCATTCGCGGTGCGGAGAACGGCGGTAAGGTGGAAAACCTTCCCATGCATGTCTTCTCCAGCGATGACGGCGACCTCGATCTGAAATGCCCGACCGAAGTCGGTATTACCGACCGTCGCGATGCAGAACTGGGCAAGCTGGGCTTCCTGCCGCTCTGCCACTACAAAAACACCGATTACGCCGTGTTCTTCGGCGCGCAGACGGCCCACAAGCCGAAGCTTTACGACAGACCAGAGGCAACGGCCAACGCCGCCGTGTCTGCCCGCCTGCCTTACATGATGGCGACCTCGCGCTTTGCGCATTACCTCAAGGTCATGGGCCGCGACAAGATCGGCTCCTTCATGGAAGCGTCTGACTGCGAAGTCTGGCTGAACCGCTGGATATCCAACTACGTCAACGCCAACGATGTGGCTGGCGAGGAATCCCGCGCCAAGTATCCGCTACGCGACGCGAAAGTGACTGTTCAGGAAATTCCCGGCAAGCCAGGCGCCTACAACGCCGTCGCCTGGATGCGTCCTTGGTTGCAGATGGAAGAGTTGACGACTTCGCTTCGCATGGTCGCCCGCATTCCAACCAAGAACTGAACAGAGCAAGGGGCAGACATGCCCCTCGCCTTTCATTTCCGCCCGGAGCCCATTCATGACGCCCAGGTCCGTTTCGGACATACGCAGTCAGGCCGACCAGCTCATCGCGTTGATAGACGACGCGCTGAACGGTCAGGTAAACGCCATTTTGCACCACGCCGCGTTTCAGGCGATGGAAGCAAGATGGCGGGGGCTTGCCATGGTGGTGCGCGAAGCCAGCCGCTGCCCTGAGGTGAAGGTCAAGCTGCTGAACGCAAGCTGGCGCGAATTGGCCCGCAGCATGGAGCGGGCGACGGATTTCGACCAAAGCCATCTGTTCGAAATCATCTACAACCGTGAATTCGGCATGCCTGGTGGCGAACCCGTCGGGCTTCTGGTGGGTGACTACACCTTCTCTCCAGATGACTTCGAAGGCATCGATTCCATCACCGCGCTGGCGCAAATCGGGATGGTGGCCGCTGCCGCATTCTGCCCGTTCATCGCGGCAGCGGCGCCTGCAACGGTTGGGCTGGAAGACTTTTCCGAGCTGAGCCGCGTTCAGGATTTCTCCTGGCTGAAGCAGGAGAAAAGCCGCCTGCGCTGGAACGCGCTGCGCGCGCGTGATGACAGCCGTTTCGTCGGGCTTGTTGCGCCGCGTATTCTGCTGCGCTCTCCGCACAAGCCGTACTCGCGCCGCCGCGAAGATCCGTTTCCCTTTCGCGAACACGTATCGGAAGACGGGCAGTCACTGCTGTGGGGCAATGCGGCTTTCGCCTTCGCCTCTGTCGTCATTCGCAATTTCACCGATAGCGGCTGGTTTGCAGATATTCGTGGCGTGACGCAGGATGAGGTGGACGGGGGCATGCTGTCGCCTTCGCAATTGCCGCCGCTCGATCTTGGCATCGAAAGCAATGGTCTTTCAGCGCAGCCGCCGGTCGAAATGCAGCTGACCATGGGTCAGGAACAGCAGTTTTCCGATCTCGGCATCGTCCCGGTTTCCACGACATATCTCTCCAGCATGGCGATTTTCAACGCCAACCAGTCGCTGCACGCTCCCGGGCATTATTCCAAGGAAAGCGCGCGGCAGAATGCCCGACTGGCTGCCATGCTGCAATATGTGCTGTGTGCCTCGCGTTTCTCGCATTATCTCAAAGTCATCATGCGCGATGATATCGGCCAGCTCAGCGACGCCATCACCATCGAGCGCAAGCTGGAAAACTGGCTTTCGTCCTACACGCTGGGCAACGACGATGCGGAGGCTGCCCTTCGCACGCGTTACCCACTGCGGTCAGCCGGCATCAAGGTTTTTGAAATTCCCGGAAAGCCGGGCAGTTTTTCCTGCACAGTGCGTCTCCAGCCGCATTTCCAGCTGGATGACGTCTCCACCAGTTTCCACCTCATCGCCGAAACAAACACGTCCGCAGCCTCCATTGCGCGTTCGTCGGCAGAGCCACAAAGGATACCCGCATGACATTGCGCGACGATATTTCCCGCCTGCTCGACGATAACCAGCTAGATGAAGCCATCGCGAAATCCCGCGAACAGGTCAAGGCGACACCGTCCGATAAAACAGCACGCTATCTTTACATCGATCTGTTGATCCTTGCCGGTGACTACGAAAAGGCCGATGCACAGTGCAATCTGGCTTCGACATTCGCCCCGCAGGACGCGGTCGGTTTCTCGCTGTTTCGCAACCATCTTCGCGCGATGGCCGCGCGCGTTGCATGGTTTGAGACCGGTGCATTGCCGGACTTCATCCATGGCCCTTCCGAACTCGACCAACTGGCCATAAAAGCCAATGTCGCCACACGCGAAGGCAACGATGCCGAGGCAACAAAGGCGCTGCTGGAACTGGATGAAAAACGCGGCGAGGTGCAACTCGTTCTGAACGACGGGGCGGCAGGCGACATCCGCGATCTTGACGACCGTATTCCGCATGCACTCGAGGTGCTGACCAATGGCGGCAAGTATCTCTGGATCGACTTCAACCGCATCGACACTGTCGTCATTGAGCCAATGACGCGTCCGCGGGATCTGGCGTTCCGGCAGGCTGACATCACACTGCTGGACGGTTCCGTTGCCTCTGTCCTACTGCCAGCCCTCTATCACAGCGGCGACAGCAGGCCGACGCTGCTGCTTGGTCGCGAGACGGAATGGAGCGAGGACGATGGCCCGTTGGTGACAGGTCGTGGCCAGCGCTGCGTGTTGATCGGCGATGATCTGGTGCCCTTCCACGAAATCTCGAGCCTTTCGGCCCCGACCGAAGCCAGGGAAAGGCAGACAGCGCGTGGTTGATCCGCTCGAGCACTATCGCCCGAAACAAAGAACGCTGGCCCGCTCGGTGCTCGACCGTTTGCTGGACGATGCGCCCGATATGGAAAACGATCCGCCTGCAAGCTTGTCGGATCAGGTTAGGGAGATGCGCGAGGTCATCCGACGCGATCTGGAATCCCTGCTGAATACGAGACGTAATCCCGCTGGTCCGCCTGCTGATTTCAAGGAACTGTCGGATGCACTCGTTAGCTACGGCGTCGATGGTATTCTGTCTGCAAATCTGGTGACGGATGCTTCGAAAGCCAAGCTTGCCAACACCATAGAGCGGCGCATCTCCATGTTCGAAACGCGGCTGTCGGACGTACGCGTAACCATCATGAAGAACCGCAACGATGGCGACCGGGCGTTGCGGATGCGCATTCAGGCTACATTCCGCCTGCACGAGGGCATGCCGCCGATCAGCTTCGAATCCAAGATCGACCCTTCCACGCAACGTTTTCTGGTGGAGACAGCCAATGGCTGACGGTTTTCTGGAAAAATACAATGACGAGTTGTTTGCGCTGAGAAAACGCGCCTCCCGCTTCGCCGCCGCTTTTCCCAAAATCGCGGGCCGCCTGCGCATGACGGGAGACGTAGCTGATGACCCGCATGTCGAACGACTGATCCAGAGCTTTGCCTATTCCGCCGCGCGCGTTCGCCAGAAGCTGGACGACGAGTTTCCTGAACTTTCCGACAGCCTGTTGGAGACGCTTTACCCCCATTATCTGGCACCGCTTCCATCCATGAGCGTCGCGCATTTTGCGCCGAGCCCCGCATTGACGACTGCGCAGACCCTGCCGCGCCACAGCGAGATATTGTCGGAGCCAATCGGCGGCGAAAGTTGCAGGTTCCGCACGGCTCAGGATGTGACCATCGTTCCGCTGGAGATTGCCGCAGCAACACTGGCCAGCCAACCTATCGATGCGCCGTTCTCGGCAATATCCGCCGGTGCGGCTAGTTGTCTGAAACTGTCGCTGCGCACCACCTCGCCGCGTCCGTCGACATTCAATGAAATCGGGCTGAAATCGCTACAGATATTCATTTCCTCTGCATGGCAGCAGGCAACAGCGCTGTACGAATTGCTGGCCAACCATTGCGTTGGCTTGGCTCTCGCCCAGCATTCGGAGGACCGAAACGCGGTGTTTCTACCAGCCGCCAACCTCAAACCCTCGGGCTTCTCCCGTGATCAGGCCATGCTGCCTTATCCCGCCAACAGCTTCGATGGCTACCGGCTGTTGACGGAATTTTTCGCGCTGCCACAGAAGTTCCTGTTCCTCGATATCGATGGACTGGACCGCTGGAATGGTGGTGATTGCGAGCTTTATATCTATCTCGATGCCGCTGAAACCCGGCTTGAGCGTATGGTCTCGGCCAAGGATTTCGTGCTGAACGCATCGCCCGTCATCAATCTCTTCCAACAAAGCTGCGAGCCGTTGAGCCTCGATGGCACGCGAACGGAATATCGTCTTCTGCCGGATGCGAGACGCCAGCGGACCCGTGAAATCTACGGCGTTGAAAAGGTCGAACTGACCAGCCGTTCCGGCCAGATCGAAAAGACCTCGCCCTTCTTTGGGCGCACGCAGAGAAGCAACGGCTCCAACGTCTTCTGGCAAACCTACCGCCGCTTCGATGATGACGATGGCTCATCCGATACCGACATAGCATTCGTAGATGCGCAACGCGGACCCCTGGGGCCACTGGATGTGGTCGCAAGCGTCGACACACTTTGCATCAACCGCGAACTGCCCAGCCAGTTGCCGTTTGGCGGCGGCCATCCGTTCCTGCAACTGTCCGCCGGCAACGAGGCCGTCAACTCCGTGCACGCGCTCATGCCGCCCACATCGGCTGTGCGGATGAACGAGCGGTCGGCGCGCGAGTGGCGGCTGGTGTCGCATCTGCTTTTGAACCACCTGTCGCTGTTCGATAATGGCGGTGCGCCGTTGAAGGACATTCTGTCGCTTTATGCATTCAGGGACACGCCGGAAACGCGGCAGCTCCTCGAAGCCATCACCTCTGTGGAAGCTCGCAATTCCCATGCCCGGATCGGCTCTGCCATGGTGCCGGGCACAGATATCACGCTGGAATTCGACCCGGCGCTGATCGACAGAGCCGCAGCCTTCGTGTTTTCGAACGTTCTCAATCACTTCTTCGGCCTCTACACGTCGATCAACAGCTTCACCCGCCTGACCGTGACCATGCGCGGGCAATCCGAACCCTTGGCCAGGTGGCCTGCCCGCGCGGCAGACCGTCCATTGCTTTAGGAGTTCGCGATGCAGCAAGCGGCAAACGACATCAGAGAAAAACAGACGGCGCGGCTGGCAAGCGATCCGGGCAGCTTCGACCCGGCAACCGCGTTTCGCGTAGCCCAGCACCTTGCTCTCGAAGACGAACTGACGGTTGGCTCCCACAATGGCGCACGCCCGACACCCGTCGTCATTGGCGGCTTCCGCAGCAAGAACGGCAAGGCGGAGCTGCGGTCGGCCTTCGCTCCCATTATCGGACCACTCGGTTCCTTGCCGCCGAGTTATTCGGAATTGCAGCAGCGGGAAGAGCGCAATCGCTCGAAGGCGCTGACGAGTTTCTTTAATCTCTTTGCAGCCCGGTTTAGCGAGCTGTTCGTTTCAGCCACCGAGAAATACCGGCTGGCACGGGGTTTGCGCTGGGCACGCAACCACCAGGATAACGCCTTCCGCAAGACGCTGCTGTCGCTCACGGGCTTCGGCACCGCTGGCCTGAGCGAAAAAGTCGGCGTCAAACAGGACGTGCTTTTGCGCTTCAGCGGTCTGCTCGCCAATCGCAACCGCAACGCCACGGCGTTGACGTCGATGCTGTGTGAATTCACCGGTCTCGATGTCGAGGTCGAGCAGTTCCGCAGGCGATGGGTGCCGTTGCCGGTGCATGAACAGAGCCAGTTTGGCCAAGGCGGAGGCTTGCGGTTGGGACAGAATGTCACCGCCGGAAGCGCAATCGAGGATTTCAGCGGCAGCTTCCGCATCGTCATAGGCCCCGTCGGTTATGCGGATTATCTGGCGCTGACGCCGGGCTCGAAGCGTCTTGCGGAAATTTTCGCCGTTGCGCGGCTCTTCGCTGGCAGCGGTTTCGACTTCGACGTTCAGGTGATCCTGAGAAAAGAGGACATTCCCTTCTGCCAGCTCGGCGCAACAGAAGCACCGGCACGGCTGGGCTGGAACAGCTGGGCGCGACTGGCGCCAGCGCAAAAAGACAGTACCGACGCAATCGTGACCGAGCGCGAAGGCTCGGCACTTTCAGCGTGAGGATGGAACGATGAAACTTGTTCTGAAAGAAAAGACATCTTCTGGCGGCGCAAAGCCTGCACAATGGAGTTTCGAGCAAGGCAGCCGCACCATCGGTCGTTCGACGGACTGCGACTGGCAGATCGCCGATGACGCACGTCGCGTCTCCAAACTGCACTGTACCTTGAGTTACGACCGCGAAGGCTTCTTCATTACTGACCGCAGCGCGAACGGTACGCAGGTGGATGGGCGTCTTTTGCTAGAAGGCGAGACCGCCCGACTTGCCGACGGATCACAGATCGGCATCGGCGCGCAGACATTCGACGTTGTTATCAGCGGAGAGGCCGAAATGGATTTCGGCGATCCTGACCGCTCGTTGAGAGTGAGCGACGAGCACATGACGATTTCGGCCATTCTTTCGGATATCGCCCCCAATGGTCGCTCCGCACGGGGAGTGATTGCCGGAGGAGTGACCCAGGATGACTGGGCAGACGCAGCGCCCAGCCTGACCGGTAAAAAAGCCAAGTCCATTTCCCGCAATGTCGAGGTTGGTTGGAACGCGCCGCCCTCCACTGCCGGTGTCGGTGCCGTGCTGCCCAATGACTGGAACGAAGAACCGGTTGAAAGTAGCAAGCACGAACATACCGACGCCATGAACATTCCCGTGCTCGTTTCCCGCCCCGCAAAAAAACCGCCGGTGGAAGACTTCGATGCCGTTTTCATGGATGCGGAAGAGCCTGACGACATCGAACAGAAAGCCGCTGTCGCGCCTGTGGCGAGCGACCCAGTCGATGACCTCCTGCTTCAGTTGGAAAAGGAAAGCGCCGAATGTCTCGCGGTCCTCGATATCGATCCGGCATCCATCGGTGCTGAACCGCACGATGCGTCGGCCCGAGCGCGACTGGAGGCGCTCATTCGCCAGCAACGTTTGCTCGCGTCTTCTCTGGAAAACTTGATCCAGACCTGCACGCAAAAGCTTGAGCCGAGACTGTTGGAGGCAAGAGCGGATGCGCAAAACGACTGGCGTGACAAGCTGGCGCGCAAGGAGTGGCGGTCTGTCATCGCCAGAACGGACTACTGGTCCACCTTCAAACAGCAATTCGAGGACGAGGGCCGACAATTATCGGTCCGGCAGTTTTTGCAACGCGCAGCACAGGGCGAGGCTGCGCCCGACGATGCGCTTCAAACAAATATCAAGGGGGTAAGCAACCAAGATGAGGCATGAAAACCGCGTCGCATGGAGCGAGGGCATGTTCCTTCGCGTTCAACATTTTCAACAATCGGACCGCTGGACGGAGCGTTTGGTGCGCAACACCACACGCAATCTCTCGCCCTACCCCTGGGGCGTGGCGGAAATCGGTATAGACCGCAGCGCGCTCGCCATTGGTCAGTTCGCCTTGTCCAACCTGCGGGGCATCCTGCCGGATGGCACGCCGTTCGAAGCGCCCGAAGATTCCGACCTGCCGCCGCCGCTCGACCTCGATGAAGGTGTCAAGAATGCCATTGTCTACCTCGCGCTGCCCGCACGGCAGCCCGGCAAGGCGGACATGTCCAGCGGCACGAAGGCAGATACCAACAGCGTGCGTGTCGTCGCCACGACCTACGAGGCATCGGATGCCAATGTCGACACGGACTTCGTCGCCCCCATCGATGTCGGGCGGCTCAGCCTGAAATTCCTGAAGACGGGCGATGATCTTTCAGGCTATGACCTGATCGGGCTGGCGCGGATCATAGAGGTTCGGTCGGATCGCGCCGTCATTCTCGATCCTGATTTCATTCCGCCTTCTCTCAACTGCGCGGCCTCATCGCGGTTGAGCGAATTGCTTACCGAATTGCTCGGCATTGTCCGGCACCGGGCGCAGGCAATCTCCGAGCGGATCGGCGATCCGACTATTCGCGGAACCGCGGAGGTGGGCGACTATTTCCTGCTGCAAATCCTCAACAGGGCGGACCCGCTGCTGGCACATCTTTCGGCGAATGCCACCCGGTTTCACCCCATCCGTTTTTATGAGGACTGCATTCAGCTTGCCGGTGAACTCGCTACGTTCACCACCGACAAGAAGCGCGCCACGGACTTCCCGCCCTATCGCCACGATGATTTGAAGGCGAGCTTTGCGGCGGTGTTCGATGATCTGCGCACATCGCTTTCGGCTGTGCTGGAACAGGCGGCGGTGGCAATCGAACTCGTGGAGCGCAGGCACGGCGTGCGTGTCGGCACCATCCACGACCGTACCTTGCTGCGCGATGCGGGTTTCGTGCTGGCCGTGCGGGCAGACATGTCCGCCGAAGACATCAG
The DNA here is from genome assembly GCF_030209855.1 of Agrobacterium sp. lyk4-40-TYG-31. Lineage (NCBI taxonomy): Bacteria > Pseudomonadati > Pseudomonadota > Alphaproteobacteria > Hyphomicrobiales > Rhizobiaceae > Agrobacterium > Agrobacterium sp. lyk4-40-TYG-31. Next base: position 173,670 of record NZ_JARVRE010000019.1, on the reverse strand, counting down.
ACGCAAACTCCCGGCCCAGATCAAGGTCGGGCCTGTGGAGCGTATTTCCGAACTCGTCAACGTGGCACTCCCCGGCATTCCGGTGCGTTCGCTGCCGGTACTGCCACGTCAGTTACCCTACCGTTCGGGCACGATCTATTTCGAAATCGATACCAAGACACCTCTTTGGAAGCAGCTCGAAACCTCCGGCGCTATTGCGCTGCATCTCGCTGGTGAATTCCCCGGTCTCGAGATGGAAATGTGGGCATTACGCGAATGAGCAATGACACGCCCTCCTCCTGGCAGGACCTTCCAACGGTGGTCGAGATCACCGACGAAAGTCGTCGCAGAAACCAGAACGCCCGCAACATGGCGGCCATCCTCGATGACATCGTCGATGGCGACGACGCACCCAAGCGTGCGACGCAAGGCGATAGCGCGTTGCCGATAGATGCGCTTCTCGCGAACTTTCGCTTTGGTGGAGAGGAAGTTCCGACGCTGGTGCAATCGGCAGCGCCGCTGCTCAACCTTGCCCATGTGCTGCGTTTTTCCGATGCTCAGCCGGACCCGGACCACCTTCGCCGCGCTTGCATGGAGGCGATCACCCGATACGAGCGGGATCTGGCGTCAGCACGCATCAGCCCCGAACGGGCAAGGGCGGCGCATTACGCCGTGTGCGCGACCGTTGACGACGTTATCCTGAGCAAGCCGTGGGGCGTGCGCGAGGGCTGGGCCCGGTCCGGCCTGGTATCCACATTTCATAATGACGTCACCGGCGGTGACCGGTTCTTCGATATTCTTGACCATTTCCACCAATCTCCCGGCACCAACAAAGACCTGTTGCTGCTGATCTATCTTTGCCTGTCACTGGCTTTCGAAGGGCGAACACGGGTTTCCGCCAAGGGCGCTCTGGAGCTGTCGCGCATTCGCGACAGTCTCTATAAGACACTGATCGGCCAGTACGGCGTTTTCGAACGTGAATTGTCACCCCACTGGCAGGGCGTGGAGGCGCGTCACACTCCGCTTCGCACCATGGCAGCCTTGTGGACGCTGCTGTCTCTGATCGCGCTTGCCTTCGCCTTCGGCTATCTGTTTTTCACGCTGACATTGAACAGCGCGTCGGATGCAACATTCGAAAAGCTGGCCTCGCTGCCTCCTACGGACACACCCAGTGTCTTGATCGCAGCAGCACCGGAGCCACCCCAGGAAGTCGTGACGAAACCGGAAGAGCCCGTGATCCCCGAGCAGCCGCCAAAAATTGTCGAGATGAAACCGACAAGGCTGGATAACCTCATGGCGTTTCTGCAGCCAGAGGTGCAGCGCAATCTGGTCACGCTCGCCAACGTCAACGGGCGCCTGCGCGTGCGTATCAACAACTCCGGTCTCTTCAATGTCGGAAGCGCGGATGTCAGCCCGCAATTCCGCGATCTGATCCAGCGCATCGGCGGTGCGCTTGCGGCGGACAAGTTCCGTGCCGTGGTCATCGGCTATACCGATAATGTGCCGATCAAGACCGTCCAGTTTCCGTCCAACTGGCACCTGTCCGAGGCCCGCGCAAAAGCCGTTGGCGATCTCCTGTCCAACTATACCGGCCCGGATGCAATCCTAACCGAGGGACGTGCGGACAGCGACCCCATTGCCGACAACAATACGGCAGAGGGCCGCGAGAAGAACCGTAGAACCGAGATCATGGTGCTGACCAATCCTGGCGAAAAACTCAGCGAGGCGGGCATTCTCTCGCCAGCCGTCACAACGACAAACGGACAGCAACCAGGAGAGACCCAGCAATGAACCCGCTGAGTTATTTTTATACGATCCGGTCCTATGTCGATAGCTACGCGTCGATCATCGGCAGGCGCTTCATCTCGCTGTTGTGGGCCGTGGCACTGTGCGTCGTCATCTGGTTTTACGGCTATCTCGTCAGCTTCGGCGCGTTCAAACCCTTCGATACGACACAGGAACGTCTGATCGCGATTGGCATCATCCTGCTGATCTGGGTGATCTACATTGCCGTTACCCTATTTCGCGCCCGTAAGCAGGACAAGGAACTGGTCGATAGCATCGAACAGGAGGCGCTGGGCAACCGGCAGGCCGAAGTCGGGGAAATCCAGACCCGGCTTAAGGAAGCGCTGGCGCTGCTGCGGCGTATCACCAAGAAGCGGTTCGGTTATATTTACGACCTGCCCTGGTACGTCATCTTCGGCGCTCCCGGTTCGGGCAAAACCACGGCACTGACGAATTCCGGGCTGCAATTTCCGCTCGGCGATGCACTCGGTGAAACTGCCGTGAAAGGCATCGGCGGCACGCGCAACTGCAATTGGTGGTTCACGGATGAGGCGATCCTCATCGACACTGCTGGCCGATACACCACGCAGGACGATCTCGACGGCTCGTCAAAAGCTGGTTGGGAAGGCTTTCTCAATCTGCTGCGCCGTTATCGCCGGTCCCAACCCATCAACGGCGCGCTGGTCACGCTATCCATCCCCGATCTTCTCAGCCGCGACCCTGAAGAGCAGCGGCAGGAACTGCGCTCCGTGCGCCAGCGCATGGCGGAGCTGGACGAATATCTCCACGCTCGCGTTCCAGTCTACGTGGTGCTGACCAAGGCCGATCTTCTGGATGGATTCGTCGAATTCTTCGATGGCTTCAACAAGACCGATCGCCATCAGGTCTGGGGAACGACGTTCAAACTGGATGAGAGCTATGCGGCGAAGGACCTGCCGCAGCGCTTTCTCGAAGAGTTCGAGCTGTTGCAGCAGCGTGTCGATGCGATGCTGATCGAGCGGCTTCAACAGGAGCAGAATGCGGAAATCCGTGGCCGCATCTTCCGTTTCCCCGCGGAACTGGCAAAGCTGAAGAACCGGCTGCACGAGGCTTTAAGCGAACTGTGCGCCAGCTCGCCGCTCATCGAGGCACCACTTTTGCGCGGTGTCTACCTTGCATCGGGAACGCAACCGGAGGCCGGAACAGCCGCACCTCGCGCCCGCCGCAGCTATTTCCTCGCACGCCTGTTCAAGGAGGTCATCTTTCCAGAAGCGGCGCTGGTCATGCGTGACAAGCGCCTTTCCGGCAGGCAGCTTCTGGTCCGACGCATTGCATATGGTCTATCCGCAGCCGTCGTCACTATCGTCTTCACCGGCTGGATTCTGACCTATTTCGCCAACACCCAGGCACTGGCCGAAGCCGACCGCAAGCTGAACGCCTATCAACAACTGGTGCAAGGCATCAATGTACGCGACGTGTCTGACGCAGACTTCCTGCGCATTCTCCCCGCACTCGACAACCTGCGCGACGTCAATGCGGGCTTCGATACGGACCGCGTGTGGAAGGTCGGATTCGGGCTTGATCAGGAAGAGAAGATCGCGGGACGCCAGCGTGATGCCTATCAACGCGCACTCAACGCGCTGCTTTTACCCCGCATGATCGTGCAATTGCAAAAACAGTTGCAAGACCAAAACGATGTTACGCGCACGTTCAACTCCCTCAAGCTTTACGGAATGCTGGGTGGGCTGGGAACGCTTGATCGTGATTTCCTGAAAGTGCAATCGCAGGATATGTTCGCCTCACTTTATCCCGGTGATGGCAGAGCAGCGGCAAGAGACGCCCTGAACCGGCACGCACAGGCGCTGTCCGACGGCTTGCTGGCACCGATCGAGCTCGATGCACGTCTGATTTCCAAGGCCCGTGATACCATCAAACAGCAGGCAGTCGGGGCCCGCGCCTATGACATTCTGGCGGGCTTGCCGCAAGCACGTGCACTGCCTGAATGGAGCCCCTCGGGTGCCTTCGGCCCCCTGGGCGAGCGGGCGGTGGAGCGTGAAAGCAAGGCGCCGATGGTGGACGGTATAGAAGGTCTGTTCACGGCCAACGGTTACCGCGCAGTCGTCATTCCGCAGGTTGCTTATGCGTCCCGTGTCGCGCTTTCGGAGGCGTGGGTGCGCGGGTCAGATGATGCTATTCGTGGCGCAACGGTCGAAAATGTGGCCCAGGCCGCCCTGCAAATCTACTTTGACCGCTTTGAAAAACGGTGGAACGAGGTTTTGACGGACGTCCGCATCAAGCCATCCCAAAGCCTTGGGGATGCGGTGGAAACGACACGTATTCTGGCCAATGACCGGAATCTCGTCATCGAAGCTGCAAAATCCATTGCCGATGCCACCGATCTTCGCCCGAATGCGGGCGACAGCCTGACGACGCTTGCCTCCACGGCAGATGGCGATAGCACTGCCGCGATCCTCTCGGCCACGGTCGATGCCGCCGATCCCTATGCCCGCCTGCGGGAAATGCTGGCAGCCAAGGGCCCGGGCTCTGGGCAACCGACAGAGAGTGCTTCGGGCAATGGTAGCAAGCAGGCGGGTTCGCCATCAGAGCAGTTGCTGGCAAACATCAAGGCTCTGCATGAACAACTGGCGCGCTCATCCACCACTTCGGACGAGGTCGCGCGCGTCTTCGATGTCGATAGCCAACTGACCAAGGCCAACCAAGATCTGCTGCAACAGGCCCGTCAGCTTCCGGCACCGCTTGACGTCTGGGTGGCCGGGCTTGCTGCAGATGTCGGTTCGCTTGCGGTCAAATCGGCGCGCGGCCGCATTGCCGATCTCTGGGCCGCGGAAGGGGCATCACTCTGCTCATCCATCGTTGCGGGCCGTTATCCTTTCGACCGCACCTCGACGCGTGATGTCGCCATGGCGGATTTCACGCGCCTGTTCGGGCCAACCGGAACATTCCAGACGTTTTTCAAACAGCGCATGGAGCCATTCGTCGATAAGACGGCAACGCCATGGGGCTGGAAGGGAACATTTGGGGCGACGGGAATGCCAAGCGACGCAATCGCCCAGTTTGAGAATGCTGACAAGATTTTCAGGGCTTTCTTCCCGAATGGCAGCGAGGTCCCTGCGGTCTCCATCAACGTCAAACCGGTCTCGCTCACCAACGAGTCGAGCGCCGTCATGCTCGAAATCGAAGGCGAACGCGTGGTTTACTACCACGGTCCGGTACAGGCAAAATCGATTACCTGGCCTTCGGAAAGCAACTCGGCGAACCTGTCACGCATCGCGTTTCAGCCCGGTGGCTGGCAACAGGCAAAAACCGAAAACGGTGATTGGTCGCCATTCCGCCTGTTCGACGATGCGAAAATCGAAAATCAGGCAGGAGATTTGTTGAGGGCGAGGTTCGAAAATAGCGGTCAGGTCGCTGAGTTCGACATCCAGTTCGGGTCAGTTCTCAACCCGTTCAAACTGGACGCCATCGCAAACTTCGCATGCCCGGCGCAGTTCTGAATTATGCGCTGGTTCAAAAAGAATACAGGAGGAGATCATGACCAAGCTGCAACCTCTCTACAACGCCGCCGTATCTGACTGATGGCCACGCCGGTTACCAAGCCCGTAAAAGCCGCAGTCGAAACCGACAGGATCGGCTTTTACGGGAAAATTCCAAGCCACGGAGATTTCATTTCCGAGGGTATGGACCGCGAACTCATCGCCTCGCTCGATGCGTGGATCCGTTCCGGCATGCACGCCTGCGCAGATGTTTTCGCGGGCCGCTGGGATTCCATCTTCACGACGTGCCCGCCCATGCGTTTCATCATCGAACGCGGGATCTGGGGGCGCAGCGCCTATGTCGGTGTTCTCCTGCCCAGCAAGGACCGCGTCGGGCGCAAATATCCACTCGTCATTCTGGCGCAGATGGTCGATTTCAGACAGCACCCCAGAACACTCTATCTTGATGATACATGGTTCATGGCAGCGGAAGCATTGGCCGAGACATCGATGACCCTCGATTTCGACATGGCCCGCTTCACCACATCCATCAAGCGCCTGCGCATGCCAAAGCCACGCGACGATGACGAGGATACAGGCTTCTCTAAACCATCGGCGCAACCAACGAGCCTTTGGTGGTACATCGATGCCACCAGCCGTCGCCCTCGTGGTTTCAAGTTCGAAGGCAAACCGGCGGCGGCGGACTTCGTGCGGTTATTCAAGGAAAAGACCAACGGCGAAGACGAAGCATCCGCCTCCCCGCAGCCCAAACCTGTCCCGAAACCGGTTGCCGCCGAACCCAAACCCGTCATCGCACCCGTTCGCGATTTGGCGCCCGAGCCAATAGCGAGCGCCCCAGCGTCTGTCATCTACAGCTACGCCACTCACCCCGGCACGCGGTTGACCGTCAACGCGGATGCGTTGTTTGTGTCTAAGGAGCCCGCACTTTTTGCCATAGCCGACGGCTTGGGGGACGCCGGAGCCGCCGTCGAGGCAGCGCGATTGACGACCAATGCGTTGAAAGACATGGACAATAGCGACCACGTCGACTTCCTGACGCAGGACATCAAGGGCAAACTCGGCACCGTCAACAGTCTGCTGCTATCTCGGCAGATACAAGAGGGAGCCATGAGGCCGATGGCGAGTGTCGTGGTCGCCTCCATCATCGGCACGACGCTGACGGTTTTGTGGTCAGGCGACGCGCGCGCCTGTCTGCTTCGCGATGGCACGATGCATCTTTTGTCTCGCGATCATGTCATCGTTGGCATGAAGAAACAGCTTTCGCAATGTGTCGGCCATTCGCAGCAATTCCGCCCAAGCGTGACGACGCAGGAGTGGGGCAAAGACGATCGCCTGCTGCTGTGCAGTTACCCACTGATGCAGGCACTCAAGGAACGGGTGATATCGGAAATTGTGCATGACACGCCCATTCCCGACTGCGCCAATGCCCTGATGCAGGAAGCATTGATCGAAAATGTTCGCGAAAACATCAGCGCCGTCGTGATCGGAAACCGCCTTGAACGGTGACGATGTCGAAAGCGAGGTCGCCCAGCGTTTCAGCGATCTCTGGCTTGCGATCCATAATTCGGAACGTCCGCAGGACCTGATCGACCGCATCCGTGACGCGCTCGACCGGAAAGCCGACACGCTGGCACGGCAGCAGCCGACGTTCATCGAGGGCAGCTTTACCGTCGTGAGCGTCGCCCACCAGACTGAAACCACCTTGATCCTCAAGGTTCGCCACCGCGATCTTGGCACGAGCTTTGCGATCAAGACAATGCCCGAAGACCAGCGAGGCGACGCGTCGCTCGAGCAACGCCTGCGCAGAGAGGCGGAAATCGGCATGGAGCTTCGCCACCCTTGTCTTCAAGAAGTCTCTGCTCTTCTGCGGTTGACGGACGGACGGCCCGGCTTGCTCCAGCCGTGGGCACCCATATCACTGGCATCGCGCCTCTCGGCAGAACCTCCATCTGCGGCTGATATCAAGCATCTGCTCAGACGCATGGTGCATGCCATTGCCGCTGTCCATGCCGCTGGCTATGTCCACTGCGATATCAGCCCAGCGAATATTTTGTTGTCGGCAGATACAATGAACTCGGCTCGGTTGAGTGACTTCGGCATTGCGTTGAGGATCGGCGAGCGGCATCAAGACATAGGTATGGAGGTGGCCGGCTCGCCGGATTATGCGGCACCAGAGCAGCTTTCGGATATGCCCGCCCATCAGTGCCACGATATCTACGCCCTGGGCAGGCTGACGCAACGTCTGATGGACGCTGGCGGTATCGATGATGACGAGACATTGACGCGATTTTCCAAGACTTGCGCAGATGAAGACGCTGCAAAGCGCCCGCAATCCGCCGGTGAAGCACTGCGCATTCTGCTGTAGGTCGTGGCAGGCACTTAACACCTGCCACATGCTCACCTGATTAGTTGGCGCTGCCCGGCTGAGGTGCAGCCGCAGTCGGTACGCTCTTCTGGAACACGGTCAACAGCTTGGCAGAATCCACCAGCGGCGCGTTGCTGGCATAGAGCACGTCGCCCTTCTGCATCTGGAACAACTGCATCAATGCGATGCTCGACGCATCGCGCATGTTGACGTGATAGATAACCGGCCGCATAGTCGTCGTCACAGCAACCGGGTCCTTGGTGATGGCCGTGGACTTCGAGGTTACCTGTACGACTTCGTTGCGGAAGACGTAGACATTGCGCGCATCGGCACGGTCGTCAAGCAACCCGCCCGCGCGGCCAACCGCCTGTGCCAGCGTCATATTGCCGGTTTCGAATTGGAATTCGCCCGCACTCTTGAAAGCGCCAAGAGCCGTAAAGCTTGAGGCATCGCCATCGATCATGATCTGGTCGTCGGGCGAAAGGCGAATGTTCTGGCGATCTTCGCGCATGATCCGGTCGAGCGAGGCCGAAGCGCGCTGCTGACCGCGAACCACGGTCACGCTTGCAGCACCCGGCGCAACCGTTGGACCGCCAGCCTGATTGATGGCGTCTAGCACACGCTCCTGCCGCGCCGTCAGGGCAATCTTGCCCGGCGTCTTGACAGCACCGCTCATCATTACCGCACTCGTCGGCTTGTCGACAACGGTCACGACCGCCTGCGGATTGACCGCAGAGCCCTTGAGGCCGGTCACTACTTGCGACTGCAAACCCTCTGGCGTGGAGTCGATAACCCGCTTCTTGCCAATGAAAGGAAGATTGACGCTGCCGCCCTGATCAACCGTGAAGCGTCCGAGATTGAGTGTCTTGCTTTGTGTGGACGAAAACAGGCCATCCTCGCCCGTATCCAGCACGGTAATGTCGATGACGTCGCCACGCCGCAGACGCTGCGAGTTATAACCCGTGTTGCGAAGCGCCGTCAGGCCAGGCCCAGTGGCACTGTCCATGATGGATGGGGAGGCGGAAGTGGTCGGAGCATTGGCCAGTTCGACCACGCGAATTTTCTCGTTAGTATTGGGAAGAGTGGCAGACCTGATATTGCCCGCAGTCGGCCCATCCGAAGGCTTTGCGCATCCACTCAACAAAGCCAACAGGAGAACCGTAACAGCCTTTTTCATTCCCATTCCCCAAGCAAGAATCACCTACACGCAGGAATAGCACCAAGACGTTAAGCTGCAATAACTTTGAAGCTGAAAATTGAAAAAGATGGCGAAGTTATGCCAACCAATGTGGCCGTTTGGCAACCAGTCACGTTACGTTATGAGGCCTAGCTGGAGGGTTCGCTACCGCAACAGCCCGTCGCCAACGAAGTCGTCCCAGCCGCGCAGCTTCGTTGCGCCCTGATCAGCACCCGCATCGGATGAAGACTTTGTCTTATCTCGCTTTTTGAGAGAGCGCGTCAACTTCGCTTTCATGGCGGATTTCCGCCTGTTTTCCGCGGCCATGGCAACATCGTCTTCCCGCCATTCATCGACGAGGCCACGGTCCAGAATGTCAGCAACCTTCGCCGGATCGAAAACATGAAAGGTTATCGCCCGTGCTCGCCCTCTAAGCTTCACCGTGCGAGTTCCAGCAGACGGCAGACGACCGTCCTCCAGCCAGCGACGGCGTTCCGTCGTCGTAATTGTGAGTATGTCTTCGATCTCACGCGGTATAATGGGAAGCCTTACAATGTCGGCGAGAATATCCGTGACGGTAACAGATGCAGCGCGAAAGACCGCTCTGGATTTACCGGGCATCGCCAGGGTGAGGACATTCGCTTCCTGTTCGAGCGATTTTCGAACTGCTAACGGAAGACGAGCCCTCACCTCTTGCACTATGCCCTTTATGCGCACGACGGAACCAAAGGTTGCGGACGTGTCCAGCGACCACGTTTTGATCAGTTCTAGGCTATCGGCGTTAGTCTTGTTTGCCATGACGATATAAATGGATATCCCATCTCAAAGCGTCAACGGCTGAGATCACTTTGCAGCCTACACGTCATACAGCGCCCTTATTAACGGCACTTGTGCTCGATACGTCGAGACGACCATTGTCTTCGCCATCCCAATATTCAATCGTGCGTGCCGAGACTTTGATCAGGATGATGCCGGGGGTGTCTATACCATCCGGGAACCAGCGATCCAAATCCTTCACCCAGTGCTTTTCGAATTGCGCTTTGTCGCGAATAAGATGCGCTTCACCATCGACGGCGATGAAAATGCCTGGTTTACCGAGAAGGCTTGGCGGTGCGGTAAACGTCAGGGCTACCCCGCTGTCGCGCTCGATATCCTCGATTTTCTTTGTCGCTTCATAAGAAAAGAACCAGGAGTCGCCATCATATTCGACATCGCCATTGTTGCTCATCGGGCGGGTATTGATACGCCCCGAACCCAAAGTGTTGAGCATGCAAAAATCGATCTTGGCCAGCTTTCCTGAAAGCTCTTCCATTGTCATCGTCGTCATCGGGCTCTCCTCATTTGATATAGAAGAGAACCGTCCGCGACGGCCAATGTTCCGATGCGGATGTTAGGACATAAAACTCGTGATGACACGATCGGGCCCAACTGGTTTTGCTGGATTGATTCTTCCATTTGCTGGCTGATCAGGGTCACTTCGCGGTATTTGAATTGGGCACTTCGCTCTCGGTTCTGTCAGACCGGCAAAGGCAAATGGAATCCCGCTACGGCGATGCCGTAACCGCGAACGGTTTCGATGGATAGGTTTGTCCGTATGCTGCTTGATCGGGTCAAGCTGCAGCATCTGACCTAAGCATAGTTGCCTTGAGGTGCCTCTTGCGCGATCTGATTAGTGGTTCGTGAGCCTGATCATAGCGCGACAACCCCGGCATTCGCCAAACCTTCTCGATGCCTCCATTGCCGACGTCGCCGACAATCGCTTCCCGCCGACAATTTTTCACCGGACTGGATATCATCGCGAATTTCGATAGTGTCTTGCTATCAGAGTTTGTGATTCACGGCTGTGTTCGCGCAGTTTTCAGACGGGGGACTTGGTGGCGGATCAGGAAACGGCGCAAGTAAGGCAATTCCAGTTTATTCGCCATGGCGACCAGTCGAGCACGACGCTGGACTGGGAGAGTGGGCCCGGCATCGTCCAGAAGGCCCTCGGGCAAGCCCTTAACGCGCGCAACGTCGCATTTCTCCTCGGTGCGGGTTGCTCTTCGCTGGAAATTGACGGTGAGCAGCGCGGTATCCCGACAATGGCCCCGTTGGCTGCTGAGTTCTGCAAACACCCACTGCCCCCTGAGGTAGATGACGATTTGAGCTTCATCAACCCACCCAAATGGGGCCTCACCTCGGAAGAGGTCGAGTTTCTTAATGCCAACGGCGCATCCCTCAGCGAAACTGAGTACACGTGGAACCTTGAGAGGCTAATGGAACTGCTGTTCAGCTTGGCGTTCATTTTTAGACGCAGCGACAAAACAAGCCACAGCGTTTCGCTAAAAACCGTCGAGGGCATCATCAACAAGGTGAAGATGTTTCTCTGGGAGCGGTGTACTGAAGGGGTGTTCGCCTTCGGTGACAATTCACTATTGGGTGTCTATGAAAGCTTCTACCGTCGCCTAGTGTTGCGGGACCGGTCTCTGCCACGTCCGTGGATTTTCACTACCAATTATGACCTTTTCAATGAGCGCGCGATGGATCGCCTGGGATTACCGTATACCAACGGCTTTTCAGGAGTTGTCGAGCGTCGGTTCAATCCCGCCACGTTTCGCTACGCTCTCGCCGAACAGCTCGACGTTACGAGTCGGAAATGGTCCGCCGTCGACGGATTTGTGTATCTCTGCAAACTGCACGGCTCGTTAAGCTGGACAGAGGACGACCACGGACTGTTTCCAATCCGCGAGGTCTGGCCACAGGAGGCCGCTTCCAAGGTCATGATCTACCCCACACCAGCGAAACAGAATTCAAGTCTTGGTTCGCCCTACTCAGACCTTTTCCGCGAATTCCAGAGCCGCGTCGTACGAGAGCAGAGCGTCTTGATTACGGCCGGATTTGCCTTCGGAGACGAGCATCTTAACAACATCATCTATCAGGCGCTGACCATCCCGTCATTTAGGCTGATCGTATTCGCAAATCCTGAGTCTTCAGGAGAGATTGCCAAGCTACGCGCCCTAAGCGACGAACGCATTTGGATTATCGGCGGCGATGGTCCCGACGAGAAAAACCCCGCTCACTATTTCAATGTGATCGTCGAGCATTTCATGCCACAGCGTCAGAGCGATAGGATCGATGACGCAGTCAGGTTAGTCATTGAGACTATGGGAGCGACGAAGGATACCACAGATGGGCACTGATGACCGCAAGCGCGCCATCGGAAAGGTGATATCCGTCTCTGCCGATCGGTTTGTGGTCGAGGTTCACGCTGGCACTGACAATTTCACCGTGGTCGGATTTGACGACATTCACTACGTCGCGCGCCTTGGATCATTTCTTATGATCCCCACACCTCCCGAGTATGTCGTCGCGGAGGTCGTGGGCTTACGGGAAAGGGAGGGCCAATCCCGTGGAGGCGGCGAAATGGAAAATGCCGGTGGAGCCAAATTTCTTGATCTCGTCCCAGTCGGGATGCTCCCTATGGCGAGCGACGGCAAGTTTCGTTTCGGCGTCTCAGTTTTTCCATCGCTTTTCGCCGACGCCTTGTATTCCTTGGACATCGAACTAGATCGCATATTTGACACTGAAAAAGGGACGGAACCCTCGAGAAACAAGGACGGTCGAGCGCCCACGCCACCCGAAGCGACCCGTTACCGCAACCTCGCGATTGGCAAATCTGTCATTTTCGAAGATTACCACGTCAAAGTCAGGATCGACGATTTTTTCGGCGGTCACATCGCGGTTCTCGGCAATACTGGAAGCGGTAAATCGTGCACCGTCGCGTCGGTACTGCAGTCACTCTTTGAAAAGACGGATGAACATCGGGCCCGGGGCGCAACCTTCGTTGTCATGGACGTAAACGGCGAATACCATAAGCATTCAAGAGACTTGGAAGCGAGTCCCAGATCGGCATAAAACGACTTTTCATCGACGGCACCTCCGCCTCCCATGCCTTTCGGCTCCCACATTGGTTTCTCGATCTTTCCGAATGGGAGCTTCTGCTCCAGGCAAGCGAACGTACACAACTTCCTATCCTAAGAATGGCTTTAGGCTTGGTCACCTTGTTCGGTCAGGCCTCAAAAACACAACTCACCAAGATCAAAAACCACATCCTCGCGACTTGCATCACACAAATACTAGGTGATGAGACGCCTCCAGGAGCGAAAGAGACACGGATTCGCGGAATTCTTCAGCGGTTTCGCACGACCGAGATCAATGCAAACGTCCTTGGCTCCCATATCACTGTTGACTTCGGCAAGATGCCTGGCTTGGAAAGCGCATACAAGCTATTGGCCGGTTCCAATGGTGCCGGCGGATACATAGACCCCACCATTAAGTTCCCTGACTACGAGAATATCCCTTTCGATTTCACAGCGCTTGGAGACGCGATCGATCTAGCTTTGCTTTACGAGGAATCTCACGGCAACCGCCAAATTCGAGATTATTGCTCGCAAATGGTCACACGCTTCAAGGCGCTGGAAAAACGGGGCGACTACGAGTTTCTTCGGCATGTATCCACCAACCAGGTGTCGCAGTCCGAATTTCTTGCGGGATTGCTGGGGCTGACCGTCGGGCATGGGGGCGGACACTTTAAATACGCCCAGATCGTCATTCTCGACATGAACCTGGTAGAGGACGAGGTAGTGGAACTTGTCAGCGCTGTGCTCGCGCGAATGGTGTTCCGACTCCTTCGGCGCGCCGAACCACGCAATCGTTTCCCCGTGCATTTATTGCTTGAGGAGGCTCACCGTTACGTGGCCTCGACGCCATCACGATATGCTATGGATGCCGGAAGAGTTTTTGAGCGCATCGCCAAGGAAGGGCGGAAATATGGCTTATTCCTTCTTGTTGCCTCACAGCGCCCAAGCGAACTGTCCAAGACGGTCCTCTCCCAATGCTCCAATTTCGTCGTCCACCGGATTCAAAACCCTGACGACTTGTCCCAGATCAGGCAAATGACGCCCTTCATTTCCGACAGCGTGTTGAAACGGCTCCCGTCCCTTCCGAAGCAGCACGCGCTCGTCTTTGGCAATTCCGTCAATCTTCCCACGACGTTCAAAGTTCGTCGTGCTGACCCGTTGCCCGCGAGCACTGACACACAGATAGTCGAACTATGGTTTCAGGAAGAAGGACGGAAAGCCCTTTTGACGCTGGGTTCGAGTTCGGACGCCGAGCAATAAGCAAATCTGCACGGTCCGCTCGGATGGTGCGGACCGGCACGCAGCTCAATCTGAGGTCGTTACAATACGACTGCTCTACATCCTGCAGCTCAATTAGCAATTCGGCTGACCTTGATATCGGTCACGTCGCTTTCATCCACGGAGCCTCACCTCCTCAACCCTTGTTGTTCCCGAACCAAATATCTAAGAAGCCCTTTACCTTACGCTTGCCATAGAAAAGCTCTCCAAGTTGGCGGGCTCGATCTCTCATATCAACGGGTTCCGAGAAAGCAGTCATAGCCCCGTCAAGCTTTTCACGTGTACTTTCCTGGGAAGAGGCAATCATCTCTTTGACCTTCGTGGTCCCCAAGGCCTCAAAATCTTTCAAAACACGATCGATCGCCCCCTCAAGGGCAGAGCAAAGAAAAAATCGGACTAGGTTGTCTTTTTCGGGTTTACGCAACTGGTCCCATGATCGGATTACGTGGCTAACAGTGTCTGGGAAATGTCGCACAGCCACTAATAGAGTCATCGGTGTGACGTCCTTAGCAGCTTCGCGAATCCGACGGTACATGTCCCCGTGGAAGCTGGGGTCAATCGCGGATAATAGTGGATCGAGGTGAAGTGTGCTGAGTGGTGCGAAACCACCAGCTAAGGTATCAAGCACAATTTGAACGACAACGTCGCGGAAGGTAGGATCGCTTACTCTGAAGCCTGCTCTCTCTATCATTTCGATGAAGACCTCGGAGAGCTTATCACCTTCTGATAAAAGTACGGGCCAGTCAGTGACTGGAACAGCTTGCAACAGGTCTGCGACATGCTCGCGAAGCCTTATCCAGCCGGTGGCTTGGATATCCATGGTGTCGCGAATGAGCGCGAGCGAGCATTCAGAGAGCTCAAGATTTCCTACGTCGTCCTTGGTAATTCTTTCTGCAAAACGCACAAGAACTCCCGCCATCGCTGATCCGAGTGCGTGCACCAAAAATTCATAGTGACTGTTCAAGGTCTGCAAGCTGATCCTTGGTAGATCGCCATTCTCTAGACCGTGCGCTATAGCCTCATTGGTTAATCGGTTCTCGGTGTGACGAGCGCCCTCGTTTATGAGGGTTGTGAACACTCTGGCCGCTTTATGAAGATCGGCGATCCTTTCGACTTGTTCCGGAGAAACGCCTTCACCATTTACCAACGCGTTAGAGAAAAATGTATAATGCTCGGTTTCATCGGGCATCAACACGCCATGGCGGCCCGGCTTAGTGGGCACCGAGAGCAACATTTGTCCAGGAGCTTGCATAGCTAAGAAGAGTGCTGAACCCAGCACGGCATCACTTTCGGAATTCATTGATTTGGCCAGATGTTCGAAAAACTGTGATGGCGCAAATATCTTTTCTGCATTGAGGTCGTCCCGCATGGAGCTCGGGATCGCTGAATAAACCTCAGCAACAAGCTCTAATTGCTCTCTGAAATTGTCAATATCGCTGACCTCGGGTATCTCGAGTTGCTCCACGAGATATTCGAAGATCGACACCTTTAGGTCGTCATTGATCAAGTTAAGAGACAATAATTGGGGGAAAGCGGAACGCAACTCCGCAGGTCGCTCAGCGGCATATGTTGGATATAGAGAATTCTCGCCACCAAAATCTATTTCTGCTTGGCTCATCCAACTCAAACGAACACCTTCCTTCTCCGCGTGAGCTGCAACCCCAAACAAAAATCGGGGATCGCTCGATATACCAAACTTGCCCAGTGCAGTCGGCAAGAGGCTGTTCGAGCCTTCTGAGGTGAGCTTCCGATGCAAGTTACCAAGGAACGATACCCAACGATTTCCATCTTCAATCTGCAGATTTTTTTTGTCGGTCACAGCGCCGTGGCTCGTGACTATCAGCGATCCCACCAATTCGGATAGTTGATCGAGAGTTGCAATTTCAATTACTGACAGCAGATTGCGATAGTCCTGCGAATTGAAGCTGAAACGCCGCATTCGCAGTACAGATGAGACCAAACTCCTTTGAAAATGAGGTTTGGCATCTCCGTCGTATACCTGGGAGAGACTAGAAAAATTCGCAATGGCGTTCGGAAGATCGCCGCTCTCTTCCCACTCATTGGCGTTCTCTTGGACAACTTGGTCAACCCGAACGTCAAAACCTGCCGAATGCGAAATTTCAATAAGTTTTTCAGCGCTGTGAACCGCGGCGTCTTTTATCCGCTGATCAAGCAGCAACTGCAGCGCTAGTTCCGGGTCGACGTTAAATATTATCGCTGAAAGATTCTGCTCGAGTGCATCGTCGTTGGCTATTTGACGAACTCGCGGCTCTATTGAATCTGGATTGTTCAGAAGCGCTGGATTTTCTTCCAAGGCATCCTGATATGCGATGTAAACTGCAACGGTTGGAAGCTTGAATCTCCCGTCGTGCAATACGTACATTCCCGCGAGCTCGTTGATAAACCC
Organism: Agrobacterium sp. lyk4-40-TYG-31; assembly: GCF_030209855.1. NCBI lineage: Bacteria > Pseudomonadati > Pseudomonadota > Alphaproteobacteria > Hyphomicrobiales > Rhizobiaceae > Agrobacterium > Agrobacterium sp. lyk4-40-TYG-31. Next base: position 157,286 of record NZ_JARVRE010000019.1, on the reverse strand, counting down.
GATGATCTGCCTCGGCGTCGCGCTACCACTCCGATGCCGGATAATTCGATCGAATATTAGATAAACACGAAACAGTTCGTCGCGATCCAAGGCATCGGGCAGAGCCTCCCTCATTTTTTCAATGAAAAACTCTCGAGAATTCGACATGACGGGAGGCGAAACCTGAAGAATTTCATCGAAGGTCTTCGTGAAAATTTCGCGCGTCCCTAGAGGGGAAAGGGTCAACCGTTCCTTTTTTTCGGAACCGGCGACCTCTTGTTCCTCGATCAGGTGACGGTGGTAGGGTACTATAACGGTCACGGACTGCGATGGGTTATTTTTCTGAACCGACGAACTGCCTGAAAAGACGGCGCGCACTTGCGCCCAGTAGTCGTTCAGTTCTTTTTTTGGCAGACGGTCTATATTATCCAGGACAACGACCACTCTGACTTTTTCGGATTGTACAATCGACAGGATTTCCCTGAGCGTCGTCTGAAATTCGAAATCGTTTGGGTCGATTTCCCGTATGTATTGGGTTACCCTTTGATCTTCAAACTGCTTCGAGCCGATCAGCAATGTTTGTGAGAGCGCAGTACGATATTTTTCCAACAGACCTTTAACGCTTCCGCCCGACTTTCTCCACTCGCAGAAGGTCTTTCGGAGCGCCCATAGGAAAGTTCCGGCGACGAACAACGCTAGCAGCTTGAAGGAACCAGACCAGAAGAAGTCAGCCTTCACCGCAGATTTATCGAACTGATGTTTTGCCCAGAAATAATACAGAGGAAGGAATGGGAGGGCTGCGATAACCAACACGCCCCACCAATCCAAAATCGACTGGTTCGTTGAACGAACCTCTCGGACTTTTCCTTTTACTTTTCGTTCGACCTCCTGCAGCTCTGATCGATGCTTTGGGAAGGTTGCAATCGTCCAGTCTAGGAAGTGTTCCAAGAGCGATCTCCGGAACGACGACCCCTGCGATTGCCAGATATCGAACGTGAAAAAGTGATATGCCCTGTTCTGCTTGGTATTGCGTTGGTCGAGGATTTTTCGAGCGATCTCCACGACTGTGGATTTACCACTGCCCCAAGGTCCGTCGAGCCCTATCGCTCGGTCATTTCCCGAGAAGTTCGCAATCGCCTTGGAGAGTGCAACCGCGGTTCGCTCGTGACCTTTTCCATTAAAATGGTCCTTGTTCGATGGCGCATCTATTAGAATCGACCTTCGTATAACACCCATAGCTACTTCGGACCCCCGCCCATAAACAACTGATAGGTGCATGAGTACCTCTCCGCAGGAGGGGCGACAACAGATGCAATGAGCAGAACTTGGATGATCAACAAGTTTAACCGCAGATGTCGCGTCCATCTAGGAGAAGAGCGGTGCATGCGGGAACGGAAATTCGAGGAACTTATCGTGGATGGTCGTAGCACCACCTTGTAGCCAAAATGAATGATTTGGATGAGGCGCGTCTGTGGCGGATGGCGGACGCCCACAAGATCGTCACGTGGGGTCAAGCGTCGAGATCATTTTAGGTTCTACGTTTAGTATCTCATCAAAGCTGGAAATCGTGAATTCAAGCTCGCCATCAGGCTGAATGTGGACCGCCGTCAAATGATCCGTTTCGTAGGCCCCTGAATCTATGGCAACCCTGTCTTCGAAGATTTCGGGCTTCCGAGATGCGGTAACGGTATGCCCATGGACAATCCTCTTCCGTTTTCGTCCAAGGCTGCCAGCAATCTCAGCCGATCGCCAAGCGCCAATGTCGAACCGCCGTATCGCAAGAGGTCCTTGGCATTCTGTAGACGCGCTCCGTCGTAGATTTCCTCGGGTGAAAGACGCCGATACCGGATGCCATGGGTCTCGGCGGTGGCTTCGATCTTCATCGAGTCCACAGACATAATCCTGTCGGATGCATCGACTAGGAGCCGTCCACCGTCCTCGTTGAGGACGCCGAAATCCGGGACATGGACACCTCCGCCGTAGTCAAGCGACATCGGCATGCAGTGCCATGACGAAATGGATGGGTTGACGTCAAACAGACATGCTACGTCGCGCGCCGTCTGTGATCGGAATACGGAAGGGCCATCACATTTCACGGTCGCAGTTGGATGAAATGTGCGGATGGATGCTGACTGACGGCTTGCGCGAAGCGACTTCGCTTGCTGTGCGATACCCATTAGGGAACCTCAATGGAAACATGCTTGATCGACGCCGCGGTCGTGGGCGGCAGTTGGGGGGATCAACCTATTCGTATGAAGCGGGGCTCGTAATGCATATTCGAACAATTAGTGAACAAACATGGGGTCGTCAATACCGAACCCTCAAATTAAGCGGTCCTATTGGAAAAGCTGCAACATCATTGAAGGGGTCGAGTTGGCGATCTGTAACGAATTGGTCGCTAACTGTCTCTGCGTTTCCAACGCCTTGAGCCGCGCGGACGTCTCCTCCATGTCCGCGTCCACCAATCGGCTGTCCATCGCCTTCATGTCCAGGGTCTGGACCTTTCCGTCCACGAAACCAGTCACGAAGTTGAATTCCTGTTCGCTGGCCTTCACCTCGCCGTTCTTGGGGTGGTAGAGCAGATTGACGCCCGCGAACGACGACGAAAGGATGGAGTTCCTCGCCTGGTCCAACAGCTCCTGAACACTCAGCTCCATCTCGTGGACATCCGACTTGACGAACTCCGGGTCCGGGTAGAATGCAGGTATGATCGCTTTCGACGTAGGCGCGGGCTGCATGCTGCTGGCGGTTATCGCTATATTGCGTATCTCGACGAAAGCATCCCTGACGTTTTGCAATCCCGCATAAGCGGTATCCACGACGCCCTTTGCTAGGCCGACGCTTTCGGTAGCAGCCTCCATGGCCTTCGTATCCGAGCGCATCTTCGTGGAAATAGACCAATAGGCAACGTCGTCCGACGCTTTTGCTACCCGTAGACCCGACGACATGTTCTCGGACGTGGCCCCCAATTGCTCACCGATCGAGCGTAGCGTCGTCAACGCCGCCATCGCCGAAGTGTTCGTCAAAATACTGGTCATCGGATACCCGGGTCTGCAATCGCTGGGCGCGAATTCTTGAATTCGCTTCAACGAAAGATTTCGGATATTCGCGTTAACAACCATCGCAAAATGGCAGGGTAGAAATACCCTCCGTATTCAATTCAAAACCTGTTTTTGTCCCAAGCAACTGCGGCGAACCATGATCTCGTAGCTCGTGTCCGGTTTTGTCCCAAGGCCGACGTCCGCAAGTGGCTCAAAGAAGCCAAAGAAAACGCTACACCCGTCTAAATACCCTTTTCTGAGGAGCTCAAATGTGGTGCTATCGCCCTCTTTTGGGAGGAAAAGTTGCCGAAGAATCAACCTTACGATCTACCGGAATCGTTCTACGACTTCGCAATGATGCCGAAGTTCAACGACGACATAGAGGCACTATCGAACCTCGCCGAAAATATAGACTGGGAGTACCGGTTCACCACCTCGCCTCACGCCAAGCCGATACTTCGCAACTACGTCTTCCATACCTACAAGCGGATTTCCGAAGAGAAGAAGGTGTCTATCAGTGCGGATGAAACTTTTTGCTGCTGGAACACCGGACTGATTACTCCGACGCAGGAGCCGATCTCCATGTTGCTTGCCAAAAACAAGCTCGACAACGTTGATACCTATTGGCACTTCTCAAAATGGGTCCGTCGTGGCGAGTGGGACCTTAATCGTTTCGCCTCCTTGCCCGACATGGCGCACTATTTTGAGGACCCCTCTGTTCTCGTGCTTGATACGCGGAAAGAGTTGCGTATGAATGTTGAGCATGTTGTCGCTGATAATGTTGAGCGCTTCCCGGAGGCCTTACAGACAATGAACCCATTTGGGTTGCAAAATTTAGTAAGCGGCGCGAGGGACGCCGCTTGGCAGCGCGTTCGAAGGAACTATAAAACTGCTATTCCTTAATATTATCAAGGACAGGTCCAATTATTAGTTCCTCTCGCACTAACCGACCCCGGTCGCGCGGATTTGGCGCTGGTCGTCGAGCGCTACTCTGACTTTTATCGCGCAGCCACCGGCCTTACGCTAGATATGGCCTACAATAACGCACGTCAGTTGGCACGACCTGACAGAGACTGTTTGGTGCCGTGAGGTGAGAAAATTTTGTCTCGACAATAATCTTCGTCGAGGGCCTCGCAACGGCATGAAGGTCAGAGCGACATTCATGCCGCAAGATGGAAACGGTGGAGTTTTTTTAATTAAAAGCGTATCAACGAACGGCACATGGCCATCATCAAAATCCATACAATTACTTCCCTCGAACAGGTTATGTCGTCTAGGCGGCAGACGGTAATTGTAGCTAAGACTAAGGAAGATTTTGCTATCGTTGAGGCAGCGGTTAAAGCGCTTTCGCGACCAATTTCGCCACGTGTTCTCACTCTCCCAGAGGAACGTCCGGCTGAGGCGCACCAAGCAAGGAAATGGTTCGACAATCTGCTGGCGGGTGCCGAGCAGGACAACGATAGGCGACTATTGATTTTTCCACCGCTCGAGGATGTAGCAAGTGCAACACTGCTCATGGCGGCATCGGAAGGAGGCATTCGTCTGGTTACTTCAATCGTTGCCGCAGATGTCGAAACCGCGCTGCGGTCTCTTCAAGCTTACGGATTTCGCCACGACGTGCTTTCCTCACTACAGCTTTACGACTTAACGACCAATCGGCATCGCAATTTTTGCCGGGTCGCGGCGGAGCCTCTGCGGGCCGCGCGTGCTCCGGTGGCACGGCTTGCTTCCCCGACAAAGCTTTCTCTTACTGATTACATTCAGAGGACAAGAGAAACCTTTACCAAGCGCTGGCAGACAATACTTGATTTGCCGTTCGCGGGGATTAAGGAGATCGGAGACATCAACCATCTCTTCCGCCATCGGAAAGCCGACTATAAAAGCATACCTGGTGTGAAGCCCGAAAAGGCGTTTGGAATAGTTACCGATCTTGGGTTGCTGGAGGTTTGGGTTCATGTTTCCTTGGGCTTCAAAGAGTATATCCCGATTTTCCAAGCAGCTGCGAGAGATGTGCATGGCTTTCACTACTACGGTGGCGGAAAATTCCACCTCGATCATGCATTCAGCCGGCACGCCGCGAAGGAAGACCGCGCTAGCTTCGTTCGGCTTTTTCCGATCGAAGCGCAGGTAAACACCTCTTGGAATCATGTGGAAAAGTTCCTCCCGCACGGCACAGCAGGACGTCGTTCGAAACACATATTGGACTGGTTCATTATGTCAAAGCTGCTTGGCATATGTGCTCCAACCCTGAGGCATGATGGTACGATTGACCGTGGACTCAACCGGATAGTGGAAGAATTGGTTCAGGCAAACGCAATCAGCGATCATGAACGAGAACAGGCGTACGAGGGGCTAAGTGACCTCTATCAAAGCGTATTGAGAGGGATTTCGATCCGCTCTAATCGGCGTCGTTAAAGGGCTAACGATCGTGATCGAAGCTGGCTTCAATAAATGCGCCGGCGTTTGCCGCGGGCGAGTTTTCATTCGCGAGCCGGACGAAGCGTTACTCGGGATTGACGGTAACCGGTCTTGCGCTCCCACATTGTCTTCGCCGCCCTGATCTGTGATCGGCTATCTATAGACGAGCAACGGAAGTTTCTTCATGGAGAGTACATTGGAGGTTCTCATGACTAGGAAGCCTGGGCGTAAGGTTCACCGAAGGCGTTGATTTCGACCGGTCAACACTCGCCGACTGGGTCGGTCGGGCTGCTTTCGAACTGCGCCCGGTCGTAGCCGACGTCTGCAATTGGCCCTAAGCAGACATACGGCTTAGCTAGTGAACTATCTGATCCAGAAAATGTTCAACTACTAGGCCCCATGTACTTGCACCATCGTCCCTCAGGAAGAGATCGTGATCATTATGATCAGTCGACGGCAGAATCTCCAAGCGTTGAAAGGCGTGCGCTCCTTTGCCGTACGCCTTAAAGAGCCGCTGTGCGATCTCGGGTGAGAAGTAGCCGTCATTCTCTGTATAAATCCATAATGCCGGAATGCTGTCGCCTGCGCCGAAATCTTCGAAGGCCTTTTCTAGGAGGTCTAGCCTGCAAATCAGACCAGGGCGAACTCTTCCTGCGCCGGGGGCAAAGGCTACGACACCGAGGACACCCTCCGGATGCCTACCGGCTGCAACGAGAGAGCCTGCACCGCCCAACGAATGCCCCACCAGAATAACCTGATCAGCGTCGATAAACGGCTGCTGTCGGAAATAGTCAACAACTGCGAGGATGTCCTGAGCGACCGTGTTCCCACCGATCAGGTAGTCAGGCGCGTCACAGTCCCCGAGAACCACTCGTTTTCCTTCTGACAGGCCATAGCCACGTCGAACAGGGACAGCTACTGCATAACCTCTTGATACGAACCAGCGGATCGCTGCATCCGGCCTGTAGTCCCAAGGACCATCGGTCGGAGCGTCGAGCGCTGCACCGTGGTTGATCACGACTAATGGGAATGGACCGGAGCCGGTGGGTCGGTAGGTATCGACATCGAGCAGTAATCGGTCGCCTTGTCGATCAGCCGGAACCCCGACACGCCAACTCTGTGCTCTCAAGTCGCCAACTTCTCCAGTCACTGGACCTTCTGGCTGCGTAGTCGACCGGCCGGATGCAGGTTCCGAGGAGAAAAGACACAATGCGAGAGCTATGGATGTTACGGCTCCAAGAGGACTCGCCAATTTGGTCTTGTGCGTCATCCTATCCCCCGTTTGAAATGACATGTTGGATAGCTTACCAAAAGGAGATGCCGACATGACATCTAATGGCCCTAAGCGATCAAATCGATCTTAACTGCTTCCCAAAACGGCCCCTATGTCGGCGGCGCAAGCAACCATAACGGCCGTCGATGCGATCACCCCACCAGGAAGTTCGGTCCGCTCTGTTTCGGCCTCAACGAAACCATGCTTCTTGTAGAAGGAGATTGCGGAAGTGCTGGTCAAAAGAACGCGAACCTCGATATCGGTTTCTTCTGGCAATCCATCGCTCGACGCTGCCAGCAATTTACTACCAAGGCCGCGTCGCTGATGCCTTGGTTCAATATACAGCCCCCATAGATAAGCTTTCGAGCCTCTTGCGGCTACGATTACACTGCCGACTATCTCGTCGCCATCGACCAAGCAAATGCCTCGTTCACCATTGCCGGGCAGCATTCCACTCGTTTTTTTAAGCGCGAGTTCTCCCAGCATATGAGCCAAAGAATCATTCCCAAGGGATGGGCCGTAGGTGGCAGTCCAGGTCGTATTCCATAAGGCGATGAGTTGGTCGGCGTCGCCCTCAACGATGGTTCGGATTTGGTGCTTGTTCATAGGTCGCGAGAATAACCAGAACTATAACGAGCGCAATGACCGCTTCTGGCGCATCTGCGGCGCGAAAAGACAATGTTCCAACCCCGTCGTCAGGCGTCACATGGACATGGCTGCCAGTCGATGTCGGATCGAGGCAGGTTCCGCTTCGATCCGAACGCATGACAACGCGAGCTTCAATGCAGGACTGAACGGCTGAAAGGCTTGCAACTCATCCAGCAGCCGGTCCGACATCATGTCTTCCAGTGGGCCAGCCCCCAATTGGCCGAGCGCCTTTTGATGAACCGCTACGTCTGCCCTGTCGATTATGGCCAGCGCTCTCGTCAGGACCATGTCTTCCGGTTCAGTCGAAAGGCTGGTCGTCCACCACCAGTTGCCTGGGTCATCCAGGTAGGCACATATATACTCATCGACCGTCACAACAGCCTCGCCAGACGCTGAAGTGTCTGGCAACCAGATTGGTTGGTTTTGTATCATACGGACCTACAAGTTGTTTGATCGCAGGCGGATAATAGGTCGATTGCGATCTGAATGCGAACGACTTTTGAAAATTGCCGGTAATCGTAGCCTTACATGTCGGTCTTTTGCCATGACCGCTTGTGGCGCATACGAGACAAAGTCTCTGCGGCATTGCCATTGGTTTTCAACTCAACCTGTCTAGCCCTCGTCGAACCGTTCGGGGATGGACATGGTAATTTCGGGCAACGTCGCTTATCGACGCACCAGAATTCAGCGTGAGCTGGATTTCCTTGCATTGTACGTCTGTCAGCGCGGGACGTCTCCCAAAAATACTGCCACGTTCTTTGGCCGCGGCAATGCCCGCAATGGTCCTCTCCCGTATGAGCGATTTCTCGAATTCGGCAAGTGCTGCCAGTATGTGGAATATTAATTGGCCACCCGCCGACGAAGTGTCGATATTCTCCGTTAGCGAGATGAAGCCAATTCCACGTCGTTTCAGAGTTTCGACCATGGAGATCAGATGGGCAATCGACCGGCCCAAGCGATCGAGCCGCCACACGATCAAGATATCCCCACGCCGAAGGGCTTTTAGCATCGAAGATAACCCGACACGATGTTCATGACTTCCAGACACGCCGTGGTCTTCGAATATGCGAGTGCAGCCCGCCAGACGCAGAGCGTTCTTCTGCAAATCGAGGTGCTGATCGATGGTCGAAACCCGTGCGTAGTGTCACTGACAAAATACTGATCAACGGGTTGAGGCCCACAATTCGGTAACATGGTGCCAGATGAATAAAGCCGGCCATCTTTGTGGATGGTCAGATAGAAATAGTAGTTGCCGTATGGATCATGTGCGACGGGGCCGCCCCAGTCTTTGTTGTAGACCGCATCAACCGACCACTTACATGCCTCGCCTTTCCCCTCGATGGAAAAGGTAATCTCTATGGCCTTTCGTGATTTCGTATCGTCGATCTCAAGGTGACACGTCTGACCATTGCCGCAGTAGCGGGACCAGCTGCCGCGGAACTCTTCACGACTTGCGATGCGGTCCGCCGTGGCCGTTGAGACGCTGGTCGACAGCAGAATGATGGATGTGATGATGGTTGATTTCATAATGCGGCCCCTTTGATACTTCCAACGATGGACGCCAGCACAACGGTGTCCATCGTTCTCAACCGTGCGTGTTTTTGGCACCTTGTTCACGCGCGCCCTCACACTTCTATGTGTTGCCCCGATCAAAGCTTGGGAGCAGGTGCGGCGCTGCTGAGGTTCTTCGCGCGCGCGGCGTCAATCCTCTGTCGTGCATCCTGGTTGTCGGTGTCGAAATCAGGGACAAGATCGAGGTGGTTCATCATGCCCATATCGAGCTCGTTCGCGAGACCGGTTTGGCTGCCTTGGACGGTGAACTCGATGTAGAGCCCACAGAAATCCGCAGTCGTTTTCGCTTTCGTCGCGGTATGGTCGTCGAGGGCGACAGGGAAATCCGACGTCCCGACACAGCCTAGCGGTGATTCCAGCTTCTCGGCCCGTGCGTCCTGTGCTTTGAATTTCCACGCCGCCGAAATGCTCGTCTCGCTTTTGTTGAGATAGGACGGTTCGCCGTATTTCTGCACGGCGGCCGCATAGACCGCTTCCGTCGATGGCCGCGCGGAAGGTCGAAACCTGAGTTCACGGCGTACTGCGAAGAGTTTGTTACCGCTCCCGAGCCCTGTGAACGCGAACTGCATACGCTCGTGTTCCATATCGTCTGGACGGCTTAGGTCGTTGTAGAGCGTTCGACCGTTGGCGACCCACTCAGAATTCTCGGTAAGTTTCCATTGCGAGAAGCTGGTCTGTCCATTGGGACGGAGTTCTTCATACCGCGCGATGACCTGTTCGGCATTCATGCCCAGCGCCATCCCGTTGATATCGAATTCCGCGGCGTGCGACGCCGCAGCCGCCGTGCTTGAAAGTACGATGGATAAAATGATGTTTTTCACTTGAAGCTCCGGAAATCAGATGGAAGGTTATCGGCGACCAGGGCGGACTTGCCATAGGCTGCCAAGTACCAGCAGCCCGAGAGCGATGCTGCCGCTTCCCAACGATACGGCACTGGACAACGAAAACTGACGCGTGGCGGCTGACCCTAGCATCTACGACATCTGTCTGTTCGCGGCGTTCATTTCGCTCAGGCCGTTCAGGAGCGTGACGACGACGTAAAGGGCCGTACCTGCGGCGACGGCGAGAGCCGCGATCTCGATCATCCGCCGATACGGGCGTGCCTGTGGCGCAAATCGGCTGCCGATGGAAATCAGGAATGCAAGAGGAAGAAGGTATGCCGTACCGCCCAGGAGATGCGGCGATGGAAGAGCAATGCCGCCGCTGAACCCCATGGTTTTCATGGTGATGATCGGAAGCGAAATCGCCGCTACGGAAAGTGCGGCAAGCAGCGCCGGCATTACGAGTTCTTTTCCGTTCGCGGACGAAAGCGTATGTTCATTTGTATGTGTCAAGGCCAGCCCCTGTTTAGCTAAAGTAGCAGAGAGGCAGACGTTGCCCCCCAAGTGGACAATCAGGCAGCTGTCTTACCTATGGGGAAATTTCCGAGGGGGAATATACCCTGGCTTGCAATCTGGAGACTTCGTTTCTCCATCCATTGTCAACAGCGTGCTGATAGCACAGGGTAAAAATACCCTGTGCTACGTCGGGGAATTCACTCGCTGGCGGACATCAATTTGTGGATTCAAAATTTTCAACGATGGCAAAAGACACACCGTTCAGCGCGGTTAGACGTGTTCTGTGGAAGATGCGAACGTGATAAGTCCTGATCCATTTCAATGTCGCGTCGATCACCACTTCGATGTCCGTTGCCTCCTCGATGGCGTCTAAGGCTTCTTCCTTGTACTTGAAGTCCTGTGTCCTTAGCTTGGCTTTGGTGCCCAATGACACCAAATCACCGTGCGCGACGTCGAGGTAGGACATCCAATAGTCATTGTCGAAATCAGTGATCAGCGGCATGCAGCCCCCTATTTGAGTAACTGGTTCGATAATTTAAAAGAGAAGATGTCAAACGGGAGAGAGACCCCAGCTACGTTCCCGCCCGACCCTTTTTACATCTCACGCCTGCATCTGGGCTAGAAATGGCTGGAGGCGGGATTGAATTTCGGAGAAGTACGATTCCTTTAGGACCGACAGCTTTTCGTCAAACTCGATAACCATTCCGTCCTCTATCTCGACCTCGTGGAGGGACACGGTCCCGAGAATTGTTTGGCCATCCTCAGGACGTTCCGAAAAGATCAGCTTGATCATCTTCGCGACGTTGACGTCATCTTGGTCCTGTTGATTTGGACTGTCGAATATGGCCGGAGCGGTAAAGGCTTTCGAGTACTTATGGACTGTTTGAAGAAAAGCTAGATCGTAGGCTAGGACTGCTCGAGGGAGGTCGCTCCCCGATTCCTTGGCACGCCCGTCGATTTTCGAAGCCACTGCGTGATCGATTTTCTTGACGTCGAGTTCCTCCAAGTATTTCAACATCAATTCAGCAAAAAAACCTTCAATGTCATCCTTCTGGGCAAGTTTCTTGAGTTCCTTCATCTCAATGTCGATAGCCGAGATTTCCGCTACAAGCCTTCCAACCTGCTCATCTAGTTCACGAATCTGCTCATCAAGCATGCTGCGGGCTGTTCGTTTTCCTTCTGATTGGATGATTTCGCCGATCGAAACGTCACTCTTGCGCTCCGCAAGCAGCGTCTGCAGTTGATCAAGAAAAGCGTCTACGTCGTGTACGCTGCGAGCGGCAACGGTCGCCACTTCAGCGAGCTTCAGGAGCTTTTCCCTACTCGATGTCAGAAACTCAAAACAAGCTTCCCGATCATCGAGAATGCCGAAGCGGTTTGCGAAACCGTTTTCATGCGAGGTCCCGCACGTCGGACAAAGAACTTCTTCGGCGTCGAGCGCCGCTGCATATGTCGCGTCTTTTTCGAGCTCAGAAATCGCCTGACGTGCGATTTTAACTTGGCTTTCCAGCGACTGTCGTTGGTCGAGGACATCAGCCAGTTCCGCTGCGCGCCTCTGGCGGACGGCCCTGATCTTCATCATGTGGGCAAGTATCTGCTCGACCGATTGCTCATGCTCAGGCGCATTCAACTCAAGCCCGGTGAATGTGACCTCGATCCCGAGTTTTTCGATCGCCTTTGCAACCGCCTTGCGGTCGCGGGAAATCTCGTCTTGGTCGAGCGCGAGCTTCCGTTTTTCCGCAGCCAGCTCGTAATAGTCGTTTCCGAGTATACCGGAGTGGTACTCGATTATCGATTGCCTGAAGTCCGGATATTGCCCGAGATAGTCGAACGAATTGAATGCACGCTCCCAACCACCCTCCTGGTTAACGTAGAATGGCAGGAAAGCGTACGCCGGAGGCGGCATCTCAGGCTGTCCGCTACGCCCATTGAGGACTAGCCGGAAGTCAATCAGGTCTGCGATAAACGGGGCCAAGTCCTTTGTCACGCTTGCCGTGGATAGAAGAAGCTTCCCGTCTCCGTCAAATATCCCGAACGTATCCCGACTGCGGAGGATCGAGTACGGGGTGCCATCGATATTGAATGACACCATGGCTTTGACATTGGCGTCTCGCCACGCTTTGTGGATCGATTTCGGCTCGGCACCGAAAGCCCAATACAGGGACTTGATGACCGAAGATTTGCCGACGTCATTTGCTCCCTTGATGACTGTTATTCTGGGGTGAAACTTGATCGCTCGGGCTTTGTTCTCGACGAGAGACAGTAATTCCAGCTTTTCGAAGCGCAAGCTTTTCATCGTTCTTTTTTCTCAGATTTCGGATTAGAAGTTGGAATTTTTCGGAGCTGATCATCGCATGAACTCGTATAGTATGATGGCGTGCACAAAGGCTGGCCGCGGCGGTCCGAATTGGATTTCAACCAACGGGCCGACAGCGGAAGCCGCCTGAATGACCCCCTCCATCAAAGTATTGGCCGCATTGACGATGGGTTCAACGATATTTTTCACTTCGTCGCCGAAACGAAGCATGGAGACGTGAATACGCTCGCGTCTCGCCATTTCGTAGTTTCTCCATTCCCGTTCAAGTTCCATCTCCTCCCGCCAGCCGAGGTGGAGGTGAGGCTGCGCCGCGCTGAAATTTGGACGCCGTTCTCGCCTGTGTCTGAAAGACTCGATCTTTGCCTCGAAGCCTGCTCTAGTCACGAATTTTGACGTGAGCAGTTCTTCTAGCCCGTCGAGATCGGACAGTCGGCGGGATTTGCGTCGGCACTCGTCTGACATCATCAGATAGAATGTGCGGGCATCTTCCCCGCTGCCAACTGCGCCTTCGAGAAAGTGCGTAAACTCCCCAACAAGGGTCGCGTCGAAATTCGAGATATTGAGCGTACTTTGCAGGAATCTGAATAGCGGAAGGTGATTCTGGGCGGTAAAATTCGCCTGCTCTTGTGCAAGCGCAGCTACGAATTTTTCGAGTTTTTGTGGTTTTGCTGAACCGAAGGATATTTCTTCATTGCCGTGATGGGCGTCAGTCAGAGCTTGGTTGGTGACGAAAACGACTTTTTCAACACCATCCCCGAACTTGACGACAGTGTCGAACATTCGGCCCGCATAGGACGATCTGCCCACCGCACCCCCGCGCAGCTGACTAATTTTCGCAAGTGACCACGTCGCTTTCTCGGAGGTCTTGACCTGGTAAAATCGAAGATTGGTGGGGGCAATCGCGCTATCGAGTTCAGCGATGTCATCATGAAACTCAAAAGCAAGGGCGTAGTCGTCGGCCGTGGCGTGCAACTTCAGAAGGCGGATAATATCCCCCACGCTGTCTGATAATCAAAGGCGTTGTAGGCTTTGCTGCCGGCATTCTCTCGTTCCGGCGTTTTCATCAAGTCTTCGATTATCGTCACGGCTACTCCCTCGAATCACCGTCTTAAAAGCGGTTGTACCGTATCGGCTATTTCGCGCGAAGGATAGCGCAGCGCTCGGACATCACAAGAAGCACGACGATGATGGAACTTTTACTGCTCACGCACCGCGGACCTGCTTCTTCAACAGGGCACCCGGATGGCGAAGGCCAGCTAGAGGTGATGTGAAATTAATCTGACAACAGAGTAATTTTCTTTGCCTCCACCATAATTCTTTGGTCTTTTCGTTCTTGTTTGCGGAACTAACTATTGGGCCATATACCACTAAGTCATATTCCAGGTCGTGCCGCGATACCCTCAACGGTATGTACATATGGGAAGAATATCTCGACTCGACCATTGCACTCGAAGATTGACACGATAGCATACGTCTCGCGAGGGATCAGGGGGCTGTGATCGTGTATAAACGTCTATTGTTTTTTGCGATTGCTGCATCGACTGCGCTTTGGTGTAGAGCCGCCTATGCGGATGTCACCATCGAGCGTGTGCCGATAGAGAGTTCGTCTCCGATTCTCCTGCTCAAAGGCGAATTCACCCCGACTGACAACCCTGACTTACTTGCCAACGAAGTTGCGACGAGTGGGGCCAAGTTAATCACCTTCAATAGCGACGGTGGCAACGTCGTTAAGGCGATGGCCTACGGGCGGATGATCAGATCGCTTGGACTGTCCACCTTACAGTTGAGATCGTCCCAATGCGCATCCGCCTGTGCATTGGCATTCGTGGGAGGTGCAATCCGACAGGCTGAGCCAGGAGCGATCGGCGTGCACCAGTCGTCGTTCTCCCCAGACACAGAGATTGAAGGCCGGACAGCGGTGGCGGCGGTTCAAGCGCTTACAGCCCAGATTATGACGTATCTGTTGGAAATGGATGTTGACCCTAAATTGCTCCAGTTGAGCCTATCCGTTCCTAGTGACGACATGCGTTATCTCACCGCCAGCGAAATGCAGAATTTCGGGGTAACCAAAGGTACTCTCACAGGGATGACCGAGCGGGTGCCGACTGTCGCTGAGCAATCAAATGTAGCGGTGACGACCCCTGAAAAAGACGACACACCTTCGCCGACCGTTGAACAGAGAGCCATTGCATTCGTAAACGACTATCACGACGCGTGGTCACGCGGAAACAGAGACGCACTTGCTTTCATGGAAAAGGCATATGCCGAGACCGTGGAATTTTATGGCAAGGCGACATCACGAGCCACCGTCATGGGTGAGAAACTTGACTTTGCCTCGCGGTGGCCGATCCGGGCCTACAGCGTGAAGTCGGGTTCAACAAAAGTGACTTGCCACGACACCTGTAAGGTCGAGGGGGTGGTTGACTGGTTTGCGAAACGCGACGTCGGAGACCGAGTGTCTTCAGGGACGGCGGAATTTACTGTTGTGTGGGACCAGGTCACTGGGACGATCCGTTCCGAGACCGGAAAGGTCATCCAGTCCGACAAGGGTGTTTCAGGACCGGTCCGTTTGATATCCCAATGGCAAGATGAAAACGGATCGTGCCGTGGTGGTAGCGGAGACTCGCCACAGACCATGGCGGCCTGCGAACGACGCGAAGCCATTGGAACCAAGTTACAGACCGTCGGCTGGTGTTATGGTCGCGACGGCGAATACGGGTATCAAATGCAATGGCATGCCTGCGGGATGACCTCGAACCGTCCAGAGGGAGCGGTGGCCGCTGCAAAATCGAGCATCTCCAGGCCAAACCCGGCGAGCTTTCCGGTTCCCGCTCGGTTTGCGGGAAAGACCGTGATGCCGGATTTCAGAGGCCGTGATCGCGAATTTAACAGCTTCAGAACACGTATTCGCGACGGAATGCGTGAAGGTCCGAATTTCGCAGGCCGTTATACCCTGATCCAGATCGGCTGCGGTGCCGGCTGCTCGTTTGTCATTCTCGCAGACAACCAGACAGGTCGTCCTGCTTCGTTTCCCCGTGGAGGGGAAGAGCATATGTATCTGAGCCTGGACTATCGTCGCGATAGCCGCCTGGTCGCTACCCAGTGGCTGAACAACGAGACCAGAACATGCGTCGTTGAATTCTTCGATTTCGATAAGGACGCCTTTAAGCCAATCAGCAAAACCGAGATTGGTAACGAGGAAGCCTGCAATAGAACGGCAGCTGAAAACCTGCGTTAAGACCAAGTCGCAGGAGGACGTCTCGCTGGCGACGGCGCAGGCATTCGGCCAGCCCTCGCAAATCAAAAGCTCCGCGGAGCATCCCTTGATTTTAGGCTGGCTTCGCACCTGTCCATCCCGCCAACGCACATCCGATCGCAGGCACCTACGACGACCCGGCGGACGCGAGATATCGGTGCCGATGCCTTGAAGCGCCGAACCGTCCTCTCTCGATCGAGTTCGGTATGCTGACCTGCATGTCGAAGGCGTTCGCCTTGATCAAAGAACACAAGAACGACACGATCGAACTCGCGAACATCAAGCAGGAAGACAACGCAACCTACGCCATGATCCGAAAGGCCGACACGCTGGGGACCTTCCAAGTGGAGTCGCGAGCCCAGATGTCCATGTTGCCGAGGCTCAAGCCCGGAACCTTTTATGACCTTGTCATCCAGGTTGCGATCGTGAGACCCGGCCCTATCCAGGGCGACATGGTCCATCCCTACTTGCGTCGCCGCGAAGGGAGGGAGGCCGTTGATTACCCGACCCCGGAGCTGGAGGCGGTTCTGGGGAAGACCCTTGGCGTTCCGCTTTTCCAGGAAAGCGCTATGAGGGTGGCAATGGTATGCGCCGGGTTTACCGCTGGCGAGGCCGACCAGCTTCGCAAATCCATGGCCACCTTTAAATTCACCGGCGGCGTGTCGCGCTTCAAGACAAAGCTTGTCGACGGCATGGTCCGCAACGGCTACACGGCCGACTTCGCCGAGAAAACGTTTTTCCAGTTGGAAGGATTTGGCTCCTATGGGTTTCCCGAATCCCACGCCGCCTCGTTCGCACTTATCTCCTACGCCTCATGCTATATCAAATGCCATTTCCCCGACGTGTTCTGCGCCGCGCTCTTAAACTCGCAACCGATGGGTTTCTACGCGCCTGCGCAGATCGTGGCGGATGCGCGCGCGCACGGTGTTGAAGTACGTCCTGTCTGTCTGAATGCAAGCCGTTGGGACTGTACGATGGAAGCCATCCCCGGCACCGAGCGCCACGCCGTTCGTCTCGGGATGCGAATGGTGAAGAGTCTGGCCATGCGCGACGCGGCCCGCATCGCTGTCGCCCGCGCCGACCAGCCATTCGTCTCCGCCGACGATGTCTGGCGGCGGCAGGGAGTGCCGACCGAAGCCTTGGTCCAGCTTGCAGAAGCGGATGCCTTCAGGCCGTCGATGAAGCTCGAGCGCCGTGATGCCCTGTGGGCGCTCAAGGCACTGCGCAACGATCCGCTACCTCTGTTCGCGGCAGCCGCCCAGCGCGAAGCCGAGACGATCCCGGAAATGGTCGAACCCGAAGTTTCGCTGGTCCCCATGGTTGAGGGCCGACAGGTCGTAGAGGATTACGGACACACGGGACTGACGCTGCGGGATCACCCCATGAGCTTCCTACGAGAGGACTTGAGGCGAAAGAACATCGTCACCTGCGCAGAGGCGGCAGTCCAGCACGACGGCAAATGGCTTTGGACTGCGGGCATCGTCCTAGTCCGTCAGAAACCGGGAAGCGCCAAGGGGGTGATGTTCGCGACGATCGAGGACGAGACGGGCGTCGTGAACGTCGTCATCTGGCCATCGCTATTTGAACGCCAAAGGCGGGTCGTCCTGTCGGCTTCGATGCTGGGCGTGAACGGGAAGATACAACGGGAGGGCGACGTGGTTCACCTGGTCGCCCAGCGTCTATTCGATTTCTCCAGTAACCTCAGCAGCCTCGGCGAACGCGACACGGCGTTCCCATTGCAACACGGGCGCGGCGACGAGTTCTCGCGAGGGGGTGGTGGTCCCGATCCCAGAGACAACCCGAAGCCTGCCGTTCCAGCAAGGGACATCTTCATACCGGACCTGCACATTGACACGCTGAAGGTGAAGGCGCGGAATTTTCAGTGAGGAAGGCCGGATATCGTCGACGCCAATTTCGGCATGGTGCTTCCTGACGAGCTCCGCACCGATGATTTCCTTGGGCGGTTATGCTGGGCTAATAGCGGCTGCTTCGGTGAGATCATCGCGGCGATTAAAGGGGCATGCTCCCTGGCTAAAAGCAGGAGCAAGGACACGGTCGATCTGCGCGCCTTTGCCTTCAACTACTCTCGGAACAGCGGGTGCCTGCCGAGCGACAACAGCCGACAACCGCAGCTCGACCGATATCTTCGTGACCGGCTGATCAGAAGTGGCGGAGACGGCTTTCTTGACCAACTCGACGTCCATGTTGCCGCCGAGTTATCCCGCTATATTGGAGAATTTGTAGCGCTTCACGGCGTGGCGGAGTGGATGCGCGAAGAGAGTGACCATGCGGAATGGGGCTATACCTTGTCCATGCGCGGAGAGGAGGAAATCCGCCGTGTCCTTGCAGAGGTGATTGACTGCAAGCGACCCATGGTGAAGCACGGCACAACGGTACTTGGACCCATGCACAGGTGGTTGGGCCGTAACAAGGAAAAGGACGCATACGAGAATGTCGTAAACCTGGTACAGGATGTCATCGAGCGCAATATGCCGTTTGGCGATGGGCAGACGATCTTTAGACCCGTTCGAAAGCGATACCTTCATTGTTTGATCTCCGCTCAGGACGAGTACGGTCTTACCCCCGATCGGATCAGGGCTCTGGTAAAGGCAAACGATCCCCAATTCCGTGATGGTCTCTCAGATTCCTGCAGCTACTTCGATGCAGCTGCGTTGCATCCCGTATTACAAGCCGCATGCGAAACACTGACGAGTAAGGAGGTATCTGAGGTGTTGGGAATCCGTGAGAACCGTGTGTCCGACCTTCTGGAAGCCGGAGTTCTAAAGCAAGTGGAGACACGTGCGGACGGCGAACGTAACTTCACGCGCATTCCAAAATCAGCGGTGGTCGAGTTGATCCATCACCTTGAGACAAAGCTTGCGGTGACCGATGGAAACGATGACGGTATTTCACTGTCTGAGGCTGCCAGATTATGGGGGCGTCCGTTTAGGATGATTGTCGGCATGCTAATCGAAGGGAAGCTAAAGGCCTGCGCCATCCCAGGGAGCGAGCCCATTCTTCAACGGGCGAGAGTAAAGGCCGATGCGCTCAGAGTTGAGGTCGGTCCAACAGCGGGAAGCGACGACGAACTGATGAGGCTCAAGGAAGTGATGTCTCAACTCGGTACGACGACCGGCACAGTCACGGAACTTATCAAGCGGTGCTATCTCCGACCACGGCTCCTGCGCCGTGACACAGTACGGAAAGTAACGTTCATCGAGAGGCGATCGGTGCTTGAATTTCAAGAGAGCTATGTTTCACTGACGCAGATCGCGAAATCTCGCCAAAGCTACAGGGCCGCGATCAAAGCAGAACTCGACCAAGCCGGAATCTCACCGATCTTCGAACCCGAATGGTCAATCGCCCGCTTCTACAAAAGATCAGACATTGTGCATTTCATGTAGAGCCGCACTCCACATCGGCTAGATAGCCATCTTCTGAAACCCGCTCCGGCGGGTTTCTTTTTGACTTGCTTCCAGACGTGCCCTATTCAAATGCAACCGAATGCCCGCTTTGGTTTGGAAGTCATAGAAAATATGCAATGAATTCAATGGTGAGATGCGCGAAAAAGGAAGAACCAAAGCAGCGTGATCACCAACCGCCTCCATCAGGAGCGCCGTCAGCATTAGGAATGGCGTCCACGAGAGGATTCGAACCTCCGACCCCAGGATTCATACCACTTCGACTTTCGCCGCCGCTTCCGCGTTCGTGGTCTGGACTGTCCCTTCACCGTGGGCCGAGGCCTTTAGGTGTTGCCCATCCAGTCTCTACACCTTCAACGGATTTCTCCGAAGCTTGGCTCGGGATTGGCATGCTGAGAGTTCAGCGAAGCGTTCCCCGACTTTGAGCAAATCGACTGCACCCTTTCGGTGCGCAGCCCCCAATTTACAACCAGGAATCCTGTGCTCTATCCTACTGAGCTACGTGGACATTTCAGTTGTTTCACGGCGCTTGGATACCCCATTGGAGCGAATTCGGCAACGCCCTTTTCGAATATTGCCCGTGCTTCATTCGCCACGGGGAAAACGCTGGTTTTCTTCGAGGACGTTGAGGTCCATGTGATTTCGCATGTAGCGTTCGGACGCTTTCTGCAATGGCTGGTAATCCCACGGATAATAGGCGCCGTTGCGCAGTGCCTTGTAGACGACCCAGCGGCGGGCCTGACTCTCGCGGACGGACCTGTCGAATGCGGGCAAGTCCCAGCGGTTGCGGACTTGCTCCAACAGAGAAGCAAGTGTGGCCTCGTAATCTGGTTGGACGGCCAGATTGTTCAGTTCGTGCGGATCGGCCTCGATGTCGAACAGCAGCGGTGGGTCCTGTTCGCAGATGGTGAGCTTGTAACGGCCATCGCGGATGGCAACGAGCGGCGCTCTTGAGCCTTCGGCGGCATATTCCATCGGCACCGGGCCACGGGTGGCAAAGGTGGAAAGGTCCTCGCCGTCGGTCCATTGTTTCAGGACGGACATATCCAGCCCTGCCAATGCGCACAGTGTCGGCGTGACATCGAGGGTGGACACAGGCGTGTCTATCCGTCCTGCGTCCATGGAGGGTGCCGCGATCATCAAGGGAACACGGGAAGAGCCTTCGAAGAAATTCATCTTGAACCACAGGCCACGCTCGCCCAGCATGTCGCCGTGATCGGACAGAAACAGGATGGTGGTGTTGTCCTCCATCCGCGTGCGTTTCAGCACATCAAGAAGCTCGCCGATTTTCTCGTCGATGTAGGAAATATTCGCAAAATACCCTTGCCGCGCTCGCCTCACCTGCTCGCGACTGATATCGAACGCACGGTGATCGCAGGCTTCCAGCAGCCGCTGCGAATGTTGATCCTGCTGCGCAAAGGGCAGCGCATCGACCTTCGGGTCCAGCGCCGGGCAATCGTCGTAAAGGTCCCAGAACCTCTTGCGTGCGACGTAGGGATCATGCGGATGCGTGAAGCTGACGGTCAGGCACCAGGGGCGTTCGTCCAGCCCGCGCGAGAGATCGTAGAGTTTGCGGGTCGCGTGGTAAGCGACCTCGTCATCATATTCCATCTGATTGGTGATCTCAGCGACACCGGCGCCGGTAACGGAGCCGAGATTGTGGTACCACCAGTCGATCCGCTCGCCCGGCTTGGTGTAGTCAGGCGTCCAGCCGAAATCCGCAGGATAGATGTCCGTCGTCAAACGCTCCTCGAAACCATGCATCTGGTCGGGACCGACGAAATGCATCTTTCCTGAGAGGCCGGTGTAGTACCCGGCGGAGCGCAGATGGTGAGCATAGGTCGGAATGTCGGAGGCGAATTCGGCGGCATTGTCATAGACGCGGGTTCGGCTGGGCAATTGCCCGGACATGAAAGACGCGCGCGCGGGTGCGCATAGAGGACTTGCCGTATAGGTGTTAGCGAAGCGCGTGGAGCGCTCCGCCAAGGCTTTGAGATGTGGCGCATGAAGAAAATCCGCCGGTCCATCAGGAAAGAACGTGCCGTTCAACTGATCGACCATGAGGATGAGGAAATTCTGACGCGCCATGCAATATTATCCTGAAATCAAAGACCGACAGCAGCCTTTACCGCGTCGCTGCCCGGTTTGCCATCGAGTGTCGTAACACCCGATAGCCACGTGTCGAGAACCTGCGGGTTGGCTTTCAACCAAGCGGATGCGGCATCGGGTGCCGTCTGGCCGTCCAGAATCTCACCCATCAGCTTGTTTTCCATGCCGACATCGAACTTCAGATTCTTGAACAGGGTGGCAGCGTTGGGGCACTGCGCGGTCCAGCCGGTGCGGGCAAGGGTGTAAACCTGGGCGCCGCCGTAGTTCGGGCCGAAATAATCGTCACCGCCGGAAAGATATTCGATTGAGAATTTCTCGTTCATCGGGTGCGGTGCCCAGGCAAGGAACACGACGCCCTTCTTGGATTTTCCAGCGCGCTCAACCTGCGAAAGCATGGCTTGCTCGCCGGATTCGACCAGCTCCCAGCCCTTCAGGCCGAATTTCTCGTCGGCGATAATCTTCTGGATATTCTGGTTTGCAGGCGCACCCGGCTCAATGCCGTAGATCTTGTGGTCGAATTCATCGCCATGTTTTGCTAGATCGGCGAACGTTTTGATGCCCTTTTCCGCCATGTAAGAGGGCACGGCGAGGGTGAATTTGGCACCTTCAAGGTTCTGGCCGATCACGTCCACAGCCTTTGCCGCCGTTAGATCATCGATGAAGGATTTCTGTGCTGGCATCCAGTTACCGAGGAACACATCGATTTCGCGGTTTTTCATCGCCTGATAGCCAATCGGCACCGAAAGCGTCTTCACATCGGGCGTATAGCCGAGTGCAGTCAGGACAACGGATGCCACACCATTGGTGGCGGTGATATCCGTCCAGCCGGGATCGCTGAGGCGGATCGTCTTGCAGCTCGCGTCGTCTGCGGCCTGCGCGTTGCCAGCAAAACAGGCAGCCATGAGAAGGAGGCCTGACGCTATCTGCCCAATACGAGAGTTCCTGATCATTGCTGTTCTCCGGTTATTCGAGAATTTTAGTGAACAACGGATTGATCTCTGTCGTGAAGCAGATCATTTTCGATATCTGATAAAAGGATTTTTTATGGCAGACAGGCCGGTCGATCTGGGATGGATGAGGGTGCTGATGGAAATCGGCAAGCGTGGCAGCCTGACTGCGGCTGCGCAGGAGCTGGGCCTGACCCAGCCAGCGGTCAGTTACCAGATGCGACGACTGGAAGAGCAATTGGCCACCCGCTTGCTCACGCGTCAGCATCGCGGCGTGGAACTGACCCCGGAGGGGCGTCGCCTGTGCGATCTCGTCAGCCAGCAGGTCAGCGAGATCGACCGTTTAACCGACGACTTCAAGGCCCATGAAAGGCCGACAGTTCGGCTACACACCGACTACGCATTTTCGTCGCTGTGGCTCATTCCGCGCATGCAGGATTTTCGCGCGCGCCATCCTGATATCAACATCCAGATTGCCGCGTCGCAAAACCCGCGCCGTCAGACTGCGGGTGACAATGATGTGCTGGTCATCTTCAGCACGCAGCTCGAAGCGGGAAGTGATGCGACGCTGATTCTGCCGGAAAAAGTCCGCCCCGTCTGCGCGCCGGGGTTTCTGGACAACCTGGCCGAAAAGGATGTGCCGCAGCAGCTTTCCGCCAGCAAGCTCATCCATCTGGAAAGCTCCTGGGCCTCCACATGGCATGATTGGCCGAGTTATTTCGCAGGCATCGGCGTCAAGAGACAATTCGGTGAAGAAAAAGGCGACATCAGTTTCAACACCTATTCCCTCGTGGTCCAGTCAGCCATCACCCATCAGGGCGTGGCGCTGGGCTGGGCCGGACTGGTGGATGACTTGGTGCAAAGCGGCGCCCTGGTCGGCGTCGGCCCTACGCTGGAAGCGCCCGATCGCGGCTATTGGCTGGTGGGCTCCAAGGGTAGGAAAGCCGCTGCGGGCAAGCTGATCGATTGGCTTTTGCAACAGGCCTGATAGGTCCCTCACATCGCCACACCGGGTCGCGAACGCTTCAAGCCCGATGATTTGAGATAAGCGCTGGGTGAACTGCCCAACATACGCCGGAACATGGTGGTGAAGGCGGAGACATTTTCGTAACCGGCATCCAGCGCCACATTCGTCACGGTTTCGCCGCTCGCCAGCCGCGGCAGGGAGGCGAAAATGCAGGCCTGCTGCCGCCACGTCACGAAACTGACACCGGTTTCCGCGCGAAACAGGCGCGTGAAGCTTCTACGGCTCATGCCCAATGTCTGCGCCCAGTCATCGATGCTGGCATTGGCGGCGGGCGCGTTCAAAAAGCGACGACACAGCCCGGCAATGCTGGCATGGGCGGGAAAAGGAAGTCCCAGCGGCTGTTCAGGAAGGACGCTGATTTCATCCACCAGAAGCTCCATCACCAGTTCGCGGCGTCTGGTATTTTGTCGTCTGGAATCATCGCGAACGAGTTCTTCGATGAGATTGCCCGCAAGAACGGTCACCTCCACCACGCGCGGTCGCTCCGTAGCGATGACGTCTGGGTGGACATATACGGAATGCATCTCCACCTGGCTGATCATTTCGCTGGAATGCTCCAGTCCGGCTGGAATGATCAGGCCATGGCCAGGCGGTATCATCCAACGTCCTTTCGCTGTGCCAACGATGACCACACCACTGCGGGCAAACCACAGCTGTGTCTTGCGGTGCGAGTGAACAGGGCTCTGAAAACCTTCGGGATAAAGACGACGAAGCGCCAGCACCGATTCATTGTTCCCATCGATGAAGCTCAGCATTTCCTCATGCTGGTCACCGCTCAGAAAGCCGAGTTCTTCGAAATCATAGCGCGGCATTTTGGCCCACTCGCGTAAAAACTAGACCACAGCACAAAAGCAGGCCGCAAACAATGCGCCTATAAGGCCCGCTTAGTATTCCATAACAAAATACCGTCTGACGACGACGATCTGGAGAGAAACCCATGGCGAGTGTGACCAGCACGAGCTTTTCCGCTGAAAAAACGACGTTTTCGATCATCGCTGCTGCAAGCTTCTGCCACATGCTCAACGATATCATGCAGTCGCTGCTGACATCGCTTTATCCGCTTCTCAAGGCAAATTACGCACTGGATTTCGTCCAGATCGGCTTTTTGACCTTTGCTTTTCAGGTCACGGCGTCGCTGTTGCAACCAGCCGTCGGCATTGCCACGGACAAATGGCCCATGCCGTTCTCGCTGCCGGTCGCCATGCTATCCACCTGCGCCGGTTTGATCACGCTTGCCTATGCACATAGCTTTCCGGTTCTGGTGATTGGCGCATGCCTGATCGGTATCGGCTCGGCCATCTTCCATCCGGAAGCGTCGCGTGTCGCCCGTGTTGCATCGGGCGGTCGCCATGGTCTGGCACAATCCTTCTTTCAGGTCGGCGGCAACACGGGAACGGCGATTGGGCCGCTTCTCGCTGCGTTCGTCGTTTTGCCGATGGGTCAGCAGAGTCTTAGCTGGTTTTCGCTGATCGCCCTTGCCGGATTTGCCGTGCTCTCCTGGGTCAGCGTCTGGTACAGCCGTCACCGCCGCAGCAATGCGGGTCGCCCACCCGTCAGCCGCGCGCTGCCGATGGCAAAAAACAAGGTGTTGATGACACTTGTCGTTCTGCTCATCCTGACCGCGACCAAGAACGCCTATCTGGCAAGTCTGTCCAGCTATTTCACCTTCTACACGATTGAGAAATTCGGTCTTGAGGTCCAAAGCGCACAATTGCTTCTCTTCCTGTTCCTCGGCGCGTCCGCTGCCGGTGTGTTCTTCGGTGGCCCCATCGGTGACAAATTCGGCTCGCGCGTCGTCATCTGGTTCTCGATTCTTGGCGTCATACCGTTCGCGCTGCTTCTGCCTTACGCAAACCTCACATGGACTGCCATTCTTGTAGTGCTGATCGGCTTCGTCTTCTCCTCGGCGTTTTCGGCCATCGTCGTCTTTGCGCAGGAGTTGGTGCCTGGACGCGTGGGCTTGATCGCAGGCATGTTCTTCGGCTTTGCCTTCGGCTTCGGCGGCATCGGCGCCGCTGTCCTCGGCGTGTTCGCAGACCGCGAAGGCATCGAGTTCGTCTACCGCATCTGCTCCTACATGCCGCTTCTGGGCCTGCTCACGGTGTTCCTGCCGCAACTGCCGAGCCGCAGAAAAGCAGCCTGACCGCAAACACAAAAAAGCCGCCCGGATAACAATCCGGGCGGTTTTTCATTTGAAGAGACGTGATCAGGCGGCGCGCAGGCTGGCAGCTAGGGGGATTTCGACGTCGATTTCCAGCAGCGAGACATGCTCGTCGCTGTCCATCTTGACGTGAACCTTGTCGCTATCGATCTGCACGTGCTTGGCGATCACGGCGAGAATTTCTTCCCGCAACAGAGCGACAAGCTCATTGCCCACGCCGTTGCGTTCATGCGCCAGCAGAACCTGCAACCGCTCACGCGCAAGAGGCGCCGATTTTTGTTTGCGGAAAAGGTTGAAGATACTCATGCGGCCCTCCCGAAGAACTTGGCGAAGATGCCACGCTTTTCGCCGGGGATCATCATCGGAACGTCTTCGCCACGCAGACGACGTGCCGCATCGAAATAAGCCATGGCAGGTGGGGACTTAGCGTCTGCCAATGTGACTGGTGCGCCAACGTTGGAGGCGCGCAGAACGTCCATGCTCTCAGGAATGATGCCGATCAGCGGGATCGACAGAATTTCCAGCACGTCTTCGACCTTCAGCATGTCGCCACGCTCTGCACGAACTGAGTCGTAGCGGGTCAGGAGCAGGTGCTTTTCCATCCGCTCGCCGCGTTCGGCCTTTAGCGTCTTGGAATCCAAGAGGCCGATGATGCGATCGGAGTCGCGGACCGACGATACTTCCGGGTTGGTCACCACAACAGCAACATCCGCATGGCGCATGGCCAGCGTCGCGCCACGTTCGATACCGGCAGGGCTATCGCAGATGACCCAGTCGAAATGCTTCTTCAGTTCGCCGATAACCCACTCGACACCCTCGGGCGTCAGATTGTCCTTATCGCGTGTTTGCGAGGCAGGCAGCAGAAACAGCGTGTCGAGACGCTTGTCGCGGATCAGCGCCTGCGGCAGCTTTGCATCGCCCTGGATAACGTTGACCAGATCGTAAACGACGCGGCGTTCCGCACCCATGACGAGATCGAGGTTACGGAGACCGACGTCGAAATCCACGACGACGACCTTTTCCTTGTTCTGTGCCAGCGCCGCACCGAGCGCGGCAGTCGACGTGGTTTTGCCTACGCCTCCCTTGCCGGAAGTAACGACAACTACCTTCCCCATCCTGCTCTCCTGTTTTCTGCCGCTTACGGCTTAATTGAGTTTTTCGGCTTTGATCGTATCGTTTTCCAGCCAGAGCTGAACGGCCTGGCCGCGCAGCTTCGGATCGATATCTTCAGCCACCTTGTAGACACCATCGATGGCCAGCAGCTCGGCTTCCAGCTTCTTGCAGAAAATCCGCGCCGAAGCATTTCCAAGCGAACCCGCCATGGCACGACCACGCAGCGCGCCATAAATGTGGATCGACCCGCCCGCGATGATCTCCGCACCGGACGCAACGGAACCGACAACGGTCACATCACCCTCGGGAAAGATCACCGACTGACCGGAGCGAACCGGCTCGCTGATCATCAGCGACTGCACCGTGCTGCGAATCTCCGTCACCGGAACCCGTACTGGCTCTTCCTCCACCTCGGCTGTGGCAAGAGAGACAGGCTCCACCTCGATATCAGAAGCAGCTTTTCCACCTTTCAGGGCCGGTGGCATGCCCGCCTCGATCATGGACGGGCGTGCGCCTTCGATACCCATGATGGCAACGTTGCGCGAAACGAGTTCGGCTATCAGCCCCTTGAGACCTGCCTTATCGAGTTTCATATCCGCAACATCGAGCACGACGGCACGCGACAGGAAGAAACCGGCAGACCGCGCTGCCAGATCATCGAGCCGCTCCAGCCACTGGTCCAGAGGCTGCTCAGGCGACAGCACGACCGCGAGAAACGATCGGCCTTTTATACGAATTGAGCGTGAGGTGTCTGTTAGCACTTTGGTCATCTTGGTAAACAAATCATTGATAATGAGGTACCGCAAATGTGGTTAATAAATGGTTAACGCGCCCCGTGTCGACCGCTAGAAATTAACCTCAAGGTCACCTTGACAGCGCAAATTCTCGAGAGGCCATATCGCTGATTTTTAAAGTGATTCTGAGCTGCGAGTGAGCACCTGACCCGTTTTTGGAGAGTGCTTATCGGACACTCAACCAAGCGATCCGGGCGAAGCGCTGAGGAAGAGAAAAATATTCTCCCAAGCTGCATCTTTTTGCGTCTTTTTGCCGTTTAAACGGGCAGGATTTATGGGATGAGACGTTATTAGAAATTCCTGAAAGGAACACCGATGAGCTGGCTCAAGACAATCGCAACCGCCGCCGCAGTCAACGCTGCCATTTTCGCACCTTCCTTCGCCGGCGAAAATCTTGACCAGATCAAATCTGCTGGTGTGATCAAGATCGGCACCGAAGGCACCTACGCACCATTTACGTTCCACGATGCCAGCAACAAGCTCGTTGGCTTCGACGTGGAAATTGGCGAAGCCGTCGCCAAGAAGCTGGGCGTGAAGGCCGAATTCGTTGAGGGCAAGTGGGATGGCCTGATTGCCGGTCTCGATTCAAAGCGTTATGACGCCGTCATCAACCAGGTAGGCATCACAGAAGCGCGCAAGCAGAAATATGCTTTCTCCGAGCCCTACATCGCATCGAAGGCCGTTCTGATCGTTAGTGACAAGAATGACGACATCAAGGGTTTCGAAGGCCTGAAGGGCAAGAAGTCCGCACAGTCTCTCACCAGCAACTTTGGCAAGCTGGCCACAGAAGCAGGCGCTGAACTGGTCGGTACGGATGGTTTCGACCAGTCGATCCAGCTTGTTTTGACGGGCCGCGCCGACGCGACGATCAACGACAGCCTTTCCTTCTATGATTTCAAAAAGAAGCAGCCTAACGCTCCGGTCAAGATCGTGGCTGAAAAGGCCGATGCCGACTACTCGGGCATCATCGTGCGCAAGGGCGACGACGATCTGGTGGCGTCCATCAACAAGGCGCTTGCCGACATCAAGACAGACGGCACCTACAAGACAATCTCTGACAAGTATTTCGGTCAGGACGTCTCCAAGTAAGGCGTCGTTACGGGCCTGTTCTCGCTTGCGGAAATAGGCCATGATCAGAACAAGACCAGACAGTCCGGCGTTCGCGCCGGACTTCGTTTTTTTATTGAGGGGCTCGCCGTGCCGCATTGGCTGCAATTGATGATGGACTCTTTGCCGACCCTGCTCTGGGCTGGTGTGAAGTTCACGATACCACTGACATTGCTTTCGTTTTTTTTCGGATTGATCCTCGGACTGGCGACCGCCGTCACGCGGCTGTTCGGACCAACGCCGTTGCGATTGCTGGCGCGTTTCTATGTCTGGGTCATCAGAGGCACGCCGCTGCTGGTCCAGCTTTTCGTGATCTTCTACGGCCTGCCAAGTATCGGCATTTTGCTGGATGCGTTTCCGGCAGCGCTCATCGGCTTTACGCTAAACGTCGGCGCCTACACATCCGAGATCATCCGCGCAGCCATTTCATCCGTTCCCAAGGGCCAATGGGAAGCCGCGTTTTCGACCGGCATGAGCTGGCGCCAAGCCATGCAGCGCACCATCCTGCCACAGGCGGGGCGCGTTGCCGTGCCGCCGCTATCCAACACCTTCATCTCGCTGGTCAAGGACACATCCCTTGCCGCTGCCATCACCGTGCCCGAGCTGTTTCAGTCCGCTCAGCGTATCGTCGCCACCACCTATGAGCCGCTCATCCTCTACATCGAGGCAGCGATCATCTATCTCGCGCTGAGTTCCGTGCTGTCCACCTTGCAGGCGCGACTGGAAGTGCGCTTCGCCCGTTACGGCGGCATGATGGAGAACAGCCGATGATCGAGCTTTCCAACATCGAGAAGCGTTTCGGGGATGCGGTTATCCTGAAAGACATTTCGCTGAGCTTTCCCGAAGGCAGCGTTACCGCACTCGTCGGCCCCTCCGGCGGTGGCAAGAGCACGCTGCTGCGCTGTATCAACCTGCTGGAACTGCCCACCGAGGGAACCGTGCGCATCGGCGACGCCACGACGTCCTTTACCGCGGGCCAGAAAACCCCATGGCAGTCCATCCAGAAAATTCGCCGCCAGACGGGCATGGTGTTTCAAAACTTCCAGCTGTTTCCGCATCGCACCGCCATCGAGAACGTCATGGAAGGCCTGTTGATCGTTCAGAAGTGGTCGCGCGAAAAAGCGAGAGATCGCGCAATGGAACTGCTGACGAAGGTCGGCATGGCGCACAAGGCGGATGCGTGGCCCGCCAACCTCTCCGGTGGCCAACAGCAACGCGTGGCCATTGCCCGTGCGCTCGGGCCTTCCCCGCAAGTGCTGTTGTGTGACGAACCCACCTCTGCCCTCGACCCGGAACTTTCGGAAGAGGTCGTTGACGTGCTGGGCAAGCTTGCGCGTGAAGGAACGACCATGGTCATGGCAACGCATGACCTGCGCCTGGCGTCTCGCATTGCCAATAACGTCGTGTTTCTGGAAGCGGGCAAGGTGGTGGAAACCGGCACGGCAGACGCCATATTCCGCGCACCGACGCAGGAGCGCACCCGGCGCTTCGTGTCGTCCATCAATGCGGCGCAATCTCTCTGAACAAGTCCGAAATCAGCACATATGGCCGTAATAGACTGTTTTCAATTCGAGAATTCACGTCTAAGCCTATGTGATGACATTCGTATCAGGGAGGAGCCATGCCGACGGTTCTCGAAGAATTGGAAGCACGCCGTGCCCAGGCAAGGCTCGGAGGCGGACAAAAGCGCATCGATGCCCAGCATGCCAAGGGCAAGCTGACGGCGCGCGAACGGCTGGACGTTCTGCTCGATGAGGGCTCCTTCGAAGAATACGACATGTATGTCACCCACCGCGCGGTGGATTTCGGCATGGCCGAACAGAAGGTCGCTGGCGATGGCGTCGTGACCGGTTGGGGAACCATCAACGGTAGACAGGTATACGTCTTCAGCCAGGACTTTACCGTGCTGGGCGGTTCGCTCTCCGAAACCCATGCGCAGAAGATTTGCAAAATCATGGACATGGCAGCCCGCGTCGGCGCCCCTGTCATCGGTCTCAACGATAGTGGCGGCGCGCGCATTCAGGAAGGCGTCGCTTCGCTTGCCGGTTACGCGGAAGTTTTCCGTCGCAACGCCGAAGTGTCCGGCGTCGTGCCACAAATCTCCGTCATCATGGGCCCTTGCGCGGGAGGTGCTGTCTATTCTCCTGCTATGACGGACTTCATCTTCATGGTGCGCGATACGTCCTACATGTTCGTCACAGGACCGGATGTCGTCAAGACCGTGACGAACGAGATCGTCACGGCGGAAGAACTGGGCGGTGCCTCCACCCACACCCGAAAATCATCGGTCGCCGATGGTGCCTGCGAAAACGACATCGAGGCACTGGAGGCCGTGCGGGCGCTGTTCGATTTTCTGCCCCTCAACAACCGCGAAAAAGCCCCTGCCCGCCCGTTTCATGATGACCCGGCCCGTCTGGAGCAGCGCCTCGATACGCTTATTCCCGACAGTTCCAACAAGCCCTATGACATGAAGGAACTGATCCACGCGCTGGCCGATGAGGGAGATTTCTTTGAGATACAGGAAGCATTCGCCAAGAACATCATTACCGGCTTCATTCGGCTCGAAGGCCAGACGGTCGGCGTGGTCGCCAACCAGCCCATGGTGCTGGCCGGTTGTCTGGATATCGATAGCTCACGCAAGGCCGCCCGCTTCGTCCGTTTCTGTGACGCCTTCAACATTCCCATCCTGACTCTGGTCGATGTACCCGGCTTTCTGCCCGGCGTTGCACAGGAATATGGCGGTGTCATCAAGCATGGCGCGAAATTGCTGTTTGCCTATTCGGAAGCGACAGTGCCGCTGGTGACGCTGATCACCCGCAAAGCCTATGGCGGCGCATACGATGTCATGGCCTCAAAACACATTGGTGCCGATGTCAATTACGCCTGGCCGACGGCGGAAATCGCCGTAATGGGCGCGAAGGGCGCTGCGGAAATCCTGTACCGCTCAGAGTTGTCAGATCCTGACAAGATCGCCGCACGGACCAAAGAATACGAAGAACGCTTCGCCAACCCCTTCGTGGCCGCAGAGCGCGGCTTTATCGACGAGGTCATCATGCCGCATTCTTCCCGCCGCCGCATCGCCCGTGCTTTCGCTTCACTGCGCAACAAACAGGTGACGACGCATTGGAAGAAACACGACACCATTCCGCTTTGAGGCTGCACCCATGATCTCCAAAATCCTCATCGCCAACCGTGGTGAAATCGCCTGCCGCGTCATTCGCACGGCCAAAGCCATGGGCATCAAGACCGTTGCGGTCTATTCCGATGCCGATGCCAATGCCCTGCATGTGCGCGAGGCCGACGAGGCGGTGCATATCGGCCCTGCCCCATCCAATCAGTCCTATATCGTTATCGAAAAGATACTCGACGCCATTAAGCAGACCGGGGCAGACGCCGTGCATCCCGGCTATGGTTTTCTGTCGGAGAACGCCACTTTTGCTGCGGCTCTGGAAACGGCAGGCGTCATTTTCATCGGCCCACCCGTCAAGGCCATCGAGGCGATGGGCGACAAGATCACATCCAAGAAGCTGGCCGCAGCGGCTGGCGTCTCCACCGTGCCGGGCCATATGGGTTTGATCGAGGATGCAGAGGAGGCGGTGAAGATCGCCGCAACGGTCGGCTATCCCGTCATGATCAAGGCGTCAGCGGGCGGCGGCGGCAAGGGCATGCGCATCGCATGGAACGATGCAGAGGCCCGCGAAGGCTTCCAGTCCTCCAGAAACGAAGCGAAATCGTCGTTCGGTGACGATCGCATCTTCATCGAAAAATTCGTCACGCAGCCACGCCATATCGAAATTCAGGTGCTGGGCGATCAGCATGGCAAGGTGCTTTATCTGGGTGAACGCGAATGCTCCATTCAACGCCGCAACCAGAAAGTCATCGAAGAGGCGCCTTCGCCATTTCTCGATGAAGCGACCCGCAAGGCCATGGGCGAGCAGGCGGTGGCTCTGGCGCAGGCGGTTGGCTACCACTCGGCGGGCACCGTCGAATTCATCGTGGATGGCGACCGAAACTTCTACTTTTTGGAAATGAACACCCGCCTTCAGGTGGAGCATCCAGTTACCGAACTCGTGACCGGCATCGATCTGGTCGAGCAGATGATCCGCGTTGCATCCGGTGAGCCCCTGGCGTTTTCACAGGAGGATGTGCGGCTCGATGGCTGGGCCATCGAAAGTCGGCTTTACGCGGAAGACCCCTACCGCAACTTCCTGCCCTCCATCGGTCG
The DNA here is from genome assembly GCF_030209855.1 of Agrobacterium sp. lyk4-40-TYG-31. NCBI lineage: Bacteria > Pseudomonadati > Pseudomonadota > Alphaproteobacteria > Hyphomicrobiales > Rhizobiaceae > Agrobacterium > Agrobacterium sp. lyk4-40-TYG-31. Next base: position 124,540 of record NZ_JARVRE010000019.1, on the reverse strand, counting down.
GTTGACCCGCTACCGTCCGCCGCAGGAAGGCAAGCAAACCGATGGAAGCATTTTGCGCAACGACACCGGCGTCTTCGAAGGCGGCGAAATTTCCATGTATTACGATCCGATGATCGCCAAGCTCTGCACATGGGCACCGGACCGGCACCGCGCCGTCGCGGCCATGGGAGAAACGCTAGACCGTTTCGAAGTCGAGGGTATCGGTCACAATCTGCCTTTCCTCTCGGCGGTCATGCAAAACCAGCGCTTCAAGGATGGCAGGCTGACAACCGGCTTCATCGCCGAGGAGTTTCCCGATGGCTTCACCGGTGTCGAGCCCGATGAGGATTCGGCAAGAAAACTTGCAGTCATAGCCGCCGTTATCCAGCATCGTATCCAGACCCGTGCCACGCAAATCTCCGGCACCATCGGCAACCACCGCCGTGTCGTCGGCGACGATTGGGTGGTCGCGTTCGGAAAGACCCACAACGCCGTTCATTTTCAGACCGCCGAGAGTCGGATATCAGCGGTTTTGGAAGGTGACATATCGCTATCTATTGAAACAGACTGGCTGCCTGGCAAGACACTGGGCATCTTCACCGTCGGCGGCACGAAGATGGCCGTCAAAGTCGATCTCACGCCCTCGACCATCCGTCTGCGCTGGCGCGGCGTCGATCTGGTCACGCGCGTGCGCAGTCCCCGGATTGCCGAACTGGCGCGGCTGATGCCTGAAAAACTGCCGCCCGACACATCCAAACTGCTGCTCTGCCCCATGCCGGGCGTCATTACCACCATAGCGGTGTCGGAGGGAGAAACCGTGGAAGCGGGACAGGCACTGGCAACGGTGGAAGCGATGAAGATGGAAAACATTCTTCGCGCCGAACGGCGGGCGAAGGTTGCCAGAATTGCAGTCGGCCCCGGCGATAGCCTTGCGGTCGATGAGATCATTATGGAATTCGAATAGCGGTTTGCGAGAAGAAGCGACATTGTTTTGCACTGCCGTTTTGCCACAAATCACGCTAATGCTTGGCCATATGTCAGACCATGAGTCTCGGCCAAACGCCGAGTGTAGAAGGACTTACCATGCCCAGCGCAACCGACCGCATCGTCTATCTCAACGGCGAGTTCCTCCCCGAATCAGAAGCCAAGCTTTCTATCTTTGATCGCGGCTTTCTCTTCGGCGACGGCATTTACGAGGTGACATCCATCATTGATGGCAAGCTGATCGATAGCGATCTGCACATGGCCCGGCTGCAACGCAGCGCCGGTGAAATCGACATCACGCTGCCGGTCACGACGCAGCAGATTGTGGAGGCTGAACGGCGCCTGATTAGGGATAACAATCTGACGGAAGGTCTGATCTATCTTCAACTGACGCGCGGTGCCGAAGACCGCAACTTCCTGTTCTCCGACGATCTCGCCCCGACCCTCGTGATGTTCCCGCAGGTAAAGAAGCTGGTCGGCACGCCGCAGGAAGCAACTGGACTGTCGGTGAAATCCGTGCCGGACCAGCGCTGGGCCCGCCGCGACATCAAGTCCGTCTGCCTGCTGCCGCAGGTCATGGCCAAGCGCATCGCCAAGGCCGAAGGCTGCGATGAGGCATGGATGATCGAAGACGGCTTCGTCACCGAAGGCGCGTCGTCGACCGCCTATATCATCACCGCTGACAAGAAACTCGTGACGCGCGGCAACAGCAACAAGACGCTGCCCGGCTGCACTCGTCAGGCGGTTCTGCAACTGATTGAAGAATCAGGGCTGACGCTGGAAGAGCGCGCGTTCACGCTTGAGGAAGCGCTGACTTCTCAGGAAGCGGCACTCACTAGCGCCGGTAACTTCGTGATGTCCGTCACCAAAATCGACGGCAAAGCCGTCGGCGATGGCAAGCCCGGCCCGCTCGTAACGCGTTTGCGTGAATTGTATCTCGAGCATGCGCTGAAGACGGCGATCTAACCCCTATCGACGCTCGGTCTTTTCAGGTCGAGCGTCGATATTCGATCATCCGCGCGCGGCTGGACACCAGTTCGATACGGTCTTTGTCCAGCACGTGCAGGCACACTCTCTTGGTCCAAGGACCGTCCACGAGGGTAAAAAGATAGCGTCCGTTGCCGAGTGCCTTCAGCGGCGTGGTAGTGCGCACCGGGCCAATTCCCATCGTGAAAGCGCCATCGGCAATCTCGAATTCCGACCCTTCCGGCGACCGCCAACGCCCTGAAAGAGCGGGATCGACCTCCTGTTTGCCGACCGGGAGAAATCGGCGAGGTGCGTGCCCGGCTTCACCGACCAATGCCTTGCCATCCAGCCGCAGCCGCATGGGAGACGAGGCGGACCGCGACGACGCCCAGCCGTCACCATCGTCATAGAGCGTATCGTCGGCATCGATGAAGGTGCAGGTGCTACCCTTGATCTCCAGCCACCATGGACCCGTTTCCGTGATATAGAGGCCTTCGGGCAACCCCGTCATCGGTCGCGGTAACGGCCGTTTGGTCAGTGCCGCCATAGTCTCCAGAGCGATCTTGAAACCGTTGGTGTCCTCACGGTTGGAGACGACAACGACGCCTGTCCTGTGGTCCGGGTCCAACAGGAAATATGTCTTGTAACCGGGGTGTGAGCCGCCATGGCCCACAAAACGCCGCTCGCCCAGATGCGACCAGCGCACGCCAAGCCCGTATTCGCTTAGTGCTCCGTTGGCGAGAGGACGCTCAGCCGAAAGCGCCTGCAACGTACCGGCAAAGCCCTGCTCACCGTTCAACAGTGCCTGGAGCCAGCGCGCCAATGCTTCCGCGCTGCCAGTCAGACTGCCGGATGCCGATAGATGCAGGCCCGCCGCCGAAAGCTGCCAACTATGATCATTTCGCCAGTAACCCGGCACAAGACCATCGACCGGATCGTTCCAGACATCCGGTGCCTTGAGAAAAATGCCGAGCGGGCCTGCGATGTTCTCCTGCACGAAATCATCGAACCGTCGCCCTTTGCGCTCCAGCGCAGCCTCGACCAGACGATATCCGGTGTTGGAATAGGACACCTCATGCCCGGCCTCGAAATTGAGGCGGGTGAGGCGTGAGAGATAGTCCAGCAGCGACCCTGCCTTCGTCTCCGTGTAGACCGAGAGTCCAAGAAGAGAGAGGCATTCGCGGACATCCGGCAAGCCACCGCTCATATCCAAAGCCTGCCCAACCGTCACATCGGCAAGCAGGGATTGCAGCTCTGAAAGATGTTTTCCAAGGGGATCGTCAAGCGCCATGAGATCGCTGTTTGCCAGCACCATGGCGGAAAACACATGCTTGGTAACTGAGGCGTAGCGCACGATGCTGCGGGCGGTGAAAGGAGCCATCGTCGCCATGCTCTCAACGCCACCAGCCTTTGAAAACCGGATGCCGCTGATGTCGAAACCAATAACCGCGCCGCCCGGCTCGTCGTTTTTCCACTGACCTGCAAATTGCTCCGCAACCGCCGATGCGGCGCTCCAGTCATTGTCATCCAGCATGTATTTTCCGTTCAAATGCTTCCCGCTTTGCGGGTTCAGGCCTGTTGCGGCATTGCATTTGCACCTATCTGACGCATACAGCAATGCCAGTGATACACTTTCCGAAAGCGAACGCCCATGACCAGCCCCACCGCCGTATCCGTCTTCGATGGCCATAATGATACCCTGCTGCGGCTCAAACTGTCCGATTATCCGGCACCGGAAGAACAGTTTCTGAATGGCGACGCGGCGGGGCACATCGATTTGCCGCGGGCGCGGAAGGGTGGTTTGGCCGGTGGTCTCTGCGCGATCTACGTCCCCTCCCCGCGCGGTTTCGATGCCAATGGCGATTTCATCGCGCCCGCGCAGCCGGATGCGCTTGCGACCACGCTCGGCATGGCCAGCCTGTTGTTTCGCATCGAAGCGGCCTCGCACGGCGCGGTCAAGGTCTGCCGCAGTGCTTCGGATATTCGCGGCGCGATGGACCGTGGCGCGTTCGCCTCGGTTCTGCACATCGAAGGTGTCGAAGCCTTCGATGCCGAACTGGATGCGCTTCACGTTTTGCATCAGGCAGGTTTGCGCACGCTGGGCCCGGTGTGGAGCCGTCCCAATATATTCGCCCACGGCGTTCCCTTCCGCTTCCCTTCCACGCCGGATATCGGCCCCGGCCTCACCGAAGCGGGCGCACGACTGGTGAAGACCTGCAACGCCTTGAAGGTCCTCGTCGATCTCTCCCACATGAACGAGCAGGGCTTCTGGGATATCGCCAAAATCTCCGATGCGCCTCTCGTCGCATCCCATTCCAACGCGCATGCGCTGTGCAATCACAGCCGCAACCTCACCGACCGGCAGTTGGATGCCATCAGGGACACGGGCGGGCTCGCCGGTGTTAATTTCGGCGTGCTGTTCATGCGCCAGGACGGTGTGAAAAATGCCGATACGGACCTTGGCGAACTGGTGCGGCACGTCGATTACATGGTGGAGCGCATGGGTATCGACCACGTCGCATTCGGTTCGGATTTCGATGGCACCACCATTCCCGCTGCAATGAGAGATGTCGCCGATCTCCAGCTTCTCGTGGATGCCCTGCGAGATGCCGGTTACGATCAGGCTTCGCTGGAAAAAATTTGCCACGGCAACTGGGTCCGGGTGCTCGAAGCGACCTGGGGGGCATGACCGGTTAAAAATATACCGTCGCACAGCCGCCGGTATATTGCTTTCATGTCCATGCAGGATCAAACCGACGCAACTTGACCGGTTGCTGCGTCGCCGCGCCGATCATTCAACGAATTTATGAAATAAAAATCAAATCTTCGTATTTGTGAAAACACAACGAACTAGCGTCAAAATGTTGTGGTTCGCAAAAAGCAATCTGATCCTGTGGAAAAGCCTATGACAGAGAAGACAGACGTAGCGCAGATCGAAGAGGCCGAAGCCGGTCTTGAAGGCTTTTTCGAGCGGTACAGGCCGCATATCACATCCATTGCGGTGACGATCGTCTTCGTGATGATGACCTTCACCATCTACAAGCTGACATCGGAAGTGCGCTATGACGACATCGTCGATGCACTGGCTGATACCAGCTGGCGCGCGGTTGCACTGGCCATCCTGTTTACGGGGCTCAGCTTCGCAGCACTGATCTGTTACGACGCCAACGCCATCGAATATATCGGCAAAAAGGTCCCGACACCGTCGGTCATTGCCACCGCCTTCATCGCCTATGCCGTGGGCAACACGGCGGGCTTCGGGCCGCTCAGCGGCGGTGCCATCCGCTTCCGTGCCTATTCGCGCATGGGGCTGACGCCTTCGGATATTGCGCGCATCATCGCTTTCGTCACCCTGTCCTTCGGTCTCGGCTTGCTGGCCGTCAGCGCCCTGTCAACCCTTATCGTTGCGCCGCGCGTAGCCGCCATCATCGGCGTGGATGCCATCTGGTTGCGGGGTGCCGCACTGGTCGTCATCTGCATCATGGCCGCACTGATGTTTCTGGGCCGCAATGGACGCGTGCTTCAAATCAAGCGCCTGAAGCTTCGCCTTCCCGATAGCAGAACGTCATCCCGCCAGTTTCTGGTGTCCGCTCTCGATATCGCGGCGTCGGCCTCGGTGCTCTACGTGCTGCTGCCAGAGACGAATGTCGGCTGGCCAAGCTTTTTCGCGATCTATGCAACGGCGGTGGGCCTTGGCGTTCTCAGCCACGTTCCGGCGGGTCTCGGCGTGTTCGAAACGGTCATGGTCGCAGGCCTTGGCAATGCCATCAGCCTCGATCAGCTTCTCGGCGGCCTCGTGCTGTATCGCATGATCTACCACGTCCTACCGCTTCTCGTCGCCATCATGCTGATGCTGGCAACGGAGATGAAGCAGTTTGCCTCCAAGCCTGTCATGGCCGATATCGGCAATCTGGCCGGACGCCTTGCGCCCTCTCTGCTATCGGCCTACGCCCTCATTCTCGGCACCATGCTGATTTTCTCGAGCGTGACGCCAACACCAGACAGCAACCTGGACTTCCTGTCCGGCTTCGTTCCGCTGCCGATCATCGAGGCCGCGCACTTTCTGTCGAGTATCCTCGGTCTCGTGCTTGTGGTTGCCTCACGCGGGCTGAGCCAGCGTCTCGATGGCGCATGGTGGGTAGCACTCGTGGCGGCTGCCGGTGGTTTGTTCCTGTCCCTGATCAAGGCCATCGCGGTTTTCGAGGCGATTTTCCTCGGCATTTTCATCGTTGCGCTGTTCTTCAATATCCGAAGCTTCACACGTCACGCCTCGCTGTTGCGCCAGGCGCTCGGGCCCACATGGCTTGCCGCCATGGCCGTCATCGTCGCTGGTGCCGCCACCATTCTGTTCTTCGTCTACCGCGATACGGATTACAGCCAGACGCTCTGGTGGCAGTTCGAGTTTTCCGAGGAAGCACCACGAAGCCTGCGCGCGCTTCTGGGGCTGGTTCTTGCGTCGTCCACGGTTGCGATTTTCAGCCTGCTGCGCCCGGTCATCTACAAACCGGACGAAATCCACCCTGATGATGTCGAAAAAGCCACTGCTATCGTCCAGAAGCAGGATGTTGCCGACGCCAATCTCGTCCGCATGGGTGACAAGCACGTCATGCTGTCGGAAAGCGGCAACGCCTTCATCATGTACGGCATTCGTGGCCGCTCCTGGATTGCCCTTGCCGATCCCGTCGGCGACGAAAAGGACTTCGCCGATCTCGTCTGGCAGTTCGTGGAAACGGCACGCTCTTCCGGTGGCCGCGCGGTATTCTACCAGATTTCGCCTGCCATTCTGACCTATTGCGCCGATGCCGGTCTGCGCGCCTTCAAGCTTGGCGAACTGGCCATGGTTGATCTCACCAAGTTCGAACTGAAGGGCGGCAAGCTGGCCAATCTGCGACAGTCGCTCAGCCGTGGCGCCCGCGATGGTCTGACCTTCTCGGTCATCGACACGCCGCAGGTTCCAGAGGTCTACGAGGACCTCAAACGCGTCTCGGAATCATGGCTTGCGCACCACAATACCCGTGAAAAGACGTTCTCCCTGGGGTCTTTCGAGAAGGACTACATCCTGTCTCAGCCGGTTGCCGTCCTTTACAAGGATGGTCAGATCACGGCTTTCGCCAACCTTTTGATGACGGAGACGAAGCAGGAGGTCACCGTCGATCTCATGCGCTTCTCACCCGATGCACCGCGTGGGGCGATGGACTTTCTGTTCGTCAGCATTATTGAATATATGCGCGAACAGGGTTACTCCTATTTCAACCTTGGGATGGCCCCGCTTTCCGGCATGTCGAAGCGTGAAGCTGCGCCGGTCTGGGACCGGATAGGCGGAACTTTGTTTGAACACGGCGAACGTTTTTATAATTTCAAGGGATTAAGAGCGTTCAAGTCTAAGTTTCACCCGAAATGGGAACCACGCTATGTCGCGGTTTCCAACGGTACCAGCGCCGCATTGGCGCTTATGGACGCAACCGTTCTCATCAGCGGCGGCGTCAGAGGAGTGATTGGTAAATGACAGGCCTGACATATCTGAAAGCAGCGTTGATAGCAGCGACACTTTCCATTCCATTTTCAGTGTCGGCACAGGACGCCAACGGTTTTCAGACAGGCATGATACCGCCCGATCACATCATGCTGCCGGATGGCGATGTGGCCGCCAATATTTTTCTCATCTCCGGCCAGAGCGGCTGGGGTGAGCAGGAACAGACCGAGGCCGAAGCGCTGGTGGAAAAGGGTGCGGCAGTCGTCGGCATCGATTTTCCGAAATATATGGCGGCCCTTGAAGCCGACGATGACGACTGCGTTTATATGATCTCCGACATCGAGGAACTGGCGCAGGAAATTCAGCGCAAGGCCAATGTCTCCAACTACCGACCGCCGATTATCGCAGGTATGGGTGATGGCGCGACGCTTGCGCTTGCCATGATTGCGCAAAGCCCTGCGGCCACCATCGGCGAGGCCGTGGCAGTCGATCCTGTTGCGGGTATTCCGCTTGAAAAGATCCTCTGCACCCCCGCCACCAAGCAGAAAGACGGCAACCGCACGATTTACGGCCTGACCGACGGTGCCCTGCCCGCGCCCGTTAGCGTTGTCTTCACGCCCAAGGCCGATGCCAAAGGTCGCGCGTATGTCGAAGAACTGCTCAAATCCCATTCCGACATCGACATCAAGGACGTTACCGACGAGCCGCAGGCAGCGCTTGCGGAAGCCTTGCAGGATCGCATAGATGCCGCCGGAAATACGGACAACCCCCTTGGTTTGCCACTGACCGTGCTGGAAGCAAAGCCAACCATGGATACGATGGCGATCATATATTCCGGCGATGGTGGCTGGCGCGATCTGGACAAGGACGTCGGCAGTTTCCTGCAGCAGGACGGCGTGCCGACAATCGGCGTGGACTCGCTGCGTTACTTCTGGTCCGAGAAAAAGCCTCAGGACATCGCCGATGATCTGTCCCGCATCATCGATACATACCGCAAGGAGTGGAAGGTCAAGAACGTTGTGCTGATCGGTTATTCCTTCGGTGCCGACGTTATTCCCGTGACCTACAACCTGTTGCCGGAAAAAGATAAAAGCCGCGTCGTCCAAATGAGCCTGCTGTCCCTGTCCCATGAGGTCTCCTACGAGATTTCGGTGGGTGGCTGGCTTGGCGTCTCCGGCTCCGGCACGCAGGACCCCGTCACCGATCTGGAGAAGGTCGATCCGAAAATCGTTCAGTGTGTCTACGGCACAGATGATGAAGATGCTGCCTGCCCGGCATTGAAGGACAAAGGCGCCGAGATCATCGGCATCGACGGCGGCCACCACTTCGATGAGGACTACGAAGCGCTGACGAAACGGATCGTGGCCTCCCTGAAGAAGCGTCTGCAACCCTAAAACTCTTCGCTCAATATTCTGTCGACATATTGAATACAAGGCAGCATTTCTGTATTCCATCCCCGTGCGATGACAGAGAAAGAACGACGATGCTCCTGGGAATGAAGCCGGACCTGATTGGCGATGCGGAACGCAAGCAGCGGCTGGATCGCCTGCGCCGCCTGATGGAGGAGCAAGGCGTCAGCGCTCTGCTTCTGGGTTCGTCTGAAAGCCTGCGCTATTTCACCGGTCTCGTCTGGCATCAGAGCGAACGTCTGCTGGGCGCCGTCGTTACGCAGGATGCGCTGCATTATGTCGTGCCCGGTTTTGAAAAAAGCCGTGTAGATACCCTGCCCCATCTCGATGGCGAGGTTCATGTCTGGCAGGAAGAGGAGCGCCCCGCCGCACTGGTCGCCTCCTTGGTCGGCGCCACTGGCCGTGTCGCACTCGACGACGCGCTGCCGCTCTTCATCTATCATAGCCTTGCCAGAGAACTGGGTCAGGACCGGCTTTGCGATGGCGGGCCGATGATTGGCAGCCTGCGCGCTTGCAAATCATCGACTGAAATCGCCATCATCCAGTATGCCATGAACCTGACGCTCGACGTGCAGAAGCGGGCGCATGGCATCATGAAGCATGGCATCCGCGCATCCGAGGTCGTGCGCTTCATCGATGAGCAGCATCTGGCACTCGGCGGCGAAGGCGGCTCGTCTTTCTGCATCGTGTCCTTCGGTACCGCCACGTCCCTGCCGCATGGTGCGGATGGCGACCAGATTTTGCAGCCCGGAGACGCGATCCTTGTCGACACCGGCACGCGCATCGATGGCTACCATTCCGATCTGACGCGGACATACATGATCGACGAACCATCGCCGGATTTCGCAAAGGCCTGGGCCATCGAGCGCGAGGCGCAGCAGGCGGTTTTCGACGCCGCCAAGCTCGGCACGCCATGCGGTGCACTTGATGACGCCGCCCGCCGTATCATGGCCGGGCACGGTCTGGGCCCGGATTATCAGCTTCCGGGCCTGCCCCATCGCGCCGGTCACGGGCTTGGGCTGGAAATTCACGAGGCTCCCTATATCGTGCGCGGAAACACCACCCCGCTTGCGCAGGGCATGTGTTTTTCCAACGAACCCATGCTCGTGCATCCCGATCGTTTTGGCATTCGCCTTGAAGACCATATTTATATGGACAGCGATGGCGCGCACTGGTTCACGCAGCCCGCGAACTCGCCTACGGACCCATTCGCGTAAAAAACGCAGTCAACAATGCCCTTGAGTGATGTATATAAAATATACTTTTCTAAAAGCGAATCATATTGCTGGAGCTGACGATGTCCGTGGCCGAAAAAAGAAAAACAAAAACACCGGTGTTGGTCGAGCGTATCGCGGATTTCATCGAGAAGGTGAGGCTCACGCGCAAGCCGGATGGCACGTTCGATCCCAAGAAGATCAGCGCCCTATGGAATGAAGAAGTACGCTTCCATTTCGACAATGGCCGCACGGAAAAGACGCTCGAACTTTACATCGTAAAATATAGATACGCGCTCAAGGATGCCTTCGGGCCAAAGACGACACCGCTTGCCATCTGTAACATGAAAAAACTGCGGGAGCGGCTGGACACCTATATCCGAACGGTCGAATACCCGTTGCGTGGGGTTGCCAATTCCATTCAGGAGAAGCTGGAGCGTGCCGAAAGCAACATGGCAGGCCGCAAACCCCGGTTTCTGCTGCGCGTGTCGGACTTCATCGCCGCCACCAACGGGTTGACGACGAAACAGGAGATGCAGGCTCTGTGGGATGCCGAGATGGCATCCATGGGCGACAAGGCGCAGGCGACCGTCATTTCCTATATCACCAAATACCGCAATGCCGTTCGCGAAGCCTTCGGCGATGACCACCCCATGCTGCGCATCGCCGCTGGTACGCCTCAGCTTTACGACGAAGCCCGCAAGATAAAAATGGCGAAGATCGCCACCAAGCACGGATCGCTCATCACTTTTGAAAACTATGCCGAAGTCATGAGACGCTGTCGGCGTTATCTGCACTCATCGGACCCGATGACGATCGCCATCGGCCTGATGGGAACCACTGGGCGTCGTCCCTATGAAATCTTCACCCAGGCTGAACTGACGCCCGCGCCCTATGGTAAAGGCGTCTCCAAATGGAGTGTGCTGTTCAATGGGCAGGCCAAGACCAAGCAGGGCGAAGGCACGAAATTTGGCGTTACCTATGAAATCCCGGTGCTGGAACAGTCGAAAATCGTTCTGGATGCCTATGAGCGCTTGCGTAACAGCAGCGATGGCAAGCTATGGCTCGGCCTCAATGTCGATGATTTCACAGCCGAAGTGCGCCTGCCCCTGCGCGACGCCGTCATGGCCAAATTCGAGGACATCTGGCCGAAGGAAGAGCCCCCGAAGCCCTACGGCCTGCGCCATCTCTATGCGGAAATCGCCTATCGCAATTTTGCGCAATCGAGCGTGACGAAAAACAGCTACTTTGCAGCCATCCTCGGTCACAACAACAACGACCTCGAAACATCCCTGTCCTACATGACCTATACGTTCCCCGAAGATGTGGAGCAGTCCAAGGCCCGTGCTGAACGCGTCGCGGACCGGACTATCCGGCAGATGATCGAGGTCAACCGCATTCCCGGCATGCCTGAAAACTGACTTTAAACGGCACTTGCCCACACCGCCTGAACCCTTGCATCCACGTAGATATATGCGGTCGGAAATTTCCGCCCTGTACGCCACTGCAGGACCGCTCGTCGGTGGCTTGACACAAATGAAATGGCGCACTAGCAAGATGGAACATATATTCCAAATGGGTCCGTGGTGCACGTTGCCGTTCCACGCGAGACGGCAGATGTAACCGGACCCTAGCATTCACATCGGGAGGAAAACGATGGTTACGAGATTGGCTTTGCTGGGTGCGGGTCGCATCGGAAAAGTGCACGCCAAGGCGATTGCCGCCGATAAACGCGCCAAACTGGTTGCCGTTGTCGATGACTTTCAGGACGCAGCGCAGGCGATTGCCGATGAGACCGGCTGCAAGATCAGCACCATCGATGCCGTGCTGGCGGATAAAGAGATCAATGCCGTCATCATCTGCACACCGACCAACACGCATGCCGATCTGATCGAACAGTTCGCGCGCGCTGGCAAGGCGATCTTCTGTGAGAAGCCTATCGATCTGGATGTCGCCCGCGCCGCTGCCTGCATCGAGGTAGTCAAGGAAACAGACGCGAAGATCATGCTCGGCTTCAACCGCCGTTTCGATCCGCATTTCCGCGCCGTTCGCAAGGCCATCGATGATGGCCAGATCGGCAAGGTCGAGATGGTGACGATCACCAGCCGCGATCCCGGCGCACCGCCACCCGAATACATCAAGGTATCAGGCGGCATTTTCCGCGACATGACCATCCATGATTTCGATATTGCCCGCTTCCTGCTGGGCGAAGACATCGTCAGTGTGTTCGCGACAGGGTCCGTGCTGGTCGATCCGAAGATCGGTGAACTCGGCGACTACGACAGCGCCAGCATCATTCTGACCACTGCCAGCGGACGCCAGGCGATCATTTCCAACTCGCGCCGCGCGACCTATGGTTACGATCAGCGTATCGAAGTACACGGTTCGCTGGGCTCCGTCGCCGCCGAAAACCAGCGCCCGGTTTCCATCGAAATCGCCACCAAGGACGGCTACACGCGCCCGCCACTGCACGATTTCTTCATGACACGCTACACGGAAGCCTATGCCGCAGAAATCAGGGCTTTCATCGATGCCATCGAAAACAACGTGGTGCCGTCACCATCGGCCCATGACGGCTTGATCGCGTTGAAACTAGCCGATGCGGCGCTGAAGTCTGCACGCGAAAAAGTCGTCGTCCAGATCGTCTGAACCCGATATCGACGGGCGGAAACAACGTTTTCGCCCCTGTTGCGCCCATTGACAGCGGGTGCAAAACACGACACCTTCCAGACATTCCGAGGGGAGCATCTGACGATGCTGAGATGGCGCTGAGCCGGACCCTTGAACCTGATCCGGGTCATGCCGGCGTAGGAACGGAACAGTCGCCCCCTTGGCCATGCTTTTCTTTTCTTCGTCACAACCGGGTCTCCGCGATGTCATATCTGGAGTGCGATACTCATGGCGAAATTTCCGACGGCGCAAGAGGTGGCGGGCGTTCTGTCGCGGGTGCGCGAACAAAGGCCACGGGTTCACTGCCTGATGAACACCGTCGTGCAGAAGTTTACCGCAGACGGCATCACCGCCGTGGGCGCGGTTCCCTCCATGACGTCATCGCAGGAAGAAATCGAGAGCTTCGTGGCCAAGGTTGGTGCTCTCACCATCAATCTGGGGACACTGGACGCTGCCCGCCGCGACGTTATTCGGATGGCGGTCAAGGTGGCGAATGCCGCGAGCAAGCCATGGATCATCGACCCCGTACACTGCGATTACTCGCCCTCCCGGCTGGATTTCGCGCGTGAACTCATAGCACTCAAGCCCACGATCGTGCGTGGAAACGCTGCGGAAATGGATGTCATCGGCGATGTCGGCAGTGCCCTTCGCATTCAGACAGGTCCGCAAGACCTGCTTGCCGAGACTACACGCGTGGTAACGATCAGGAACGGCCACCCGTGGATGGCAAAGGTTACGGGCACCGGATGCCTGTCTGGCGGGGTGATTGCCGCCTTCATGGCCGTTGAGCCCGATGCGATGCTGGCGGCAACGGCGGCGCTGACAGTCACCGGCGTATCGGCCCAACTGGCAGCCGAACACGCGCACGGACCCGGCACCTTCGAGGCCGCCTTTCTCGATGCACTCAACGCCATCGACACCGCAGACATTATTGCCCATGCAAGGATTGAACATGATGACCGTTGACTACCGGCTGAACGCCCTGGTGGATGCTTCGTTGACCGACATCGCGCCGCTGGCGGATCTCGCGGGTACAGCGGCCCGCAATGGGGCAACCATTATCCAGTACCGCGACAAACAGGCCACAACCCGTGCTATGATAGAGCAGGCCAAACGCATCCTAGATGCCTTGAAGCCGACAGGCGTTCCGCTCGTCATCAATGATCGCGTCGATGTGGCGCAGGCGTCGCGGGCGGATGGCGTTCATCTGGGTGCTGATGATATGGATGCCGAAACGGCAAGGCGCTTGCTCGGGCCGGATTCGATTATCGGACTGACGGTGAAGAGCCTCTCGGATGCCGAACGTGCGGCGCGGGCACCCGCCGATTACGCATGCGTAGGCGGTGTTTTCGAAACGATCTCCAAAGTGAACCCGGATGCACCCGTTGGGCTGGATGGTCTCAGGCAGTTGCGCAGCTATCTCAGAGAGGCACGTCCAGAAATGCCGGTCGGTGCCATCGCGGGTATCACGCTAGAACGGGTGCGGCCCGTCATCGCCGCTGGGGCAGATGGCGTCGCGGTAATTTCGGCGCTGTTCCGCACCCCCGATATTGCAATGACTACAAAGTCTTTTCGTGACGAAATCGATGCCGCACTGGAGTTGCGCCGATGACATCCATTGCTTTGACGATTGCCGGTTCGGATAGCGGCGGCGGTGCGGGCATTCAAGCCGACCTCAAGACATTTTCGGCCCTCGGGGTCTACGGCGCCAGCGTGCTGACCGCGATCACCGCGCAAAACACCAAAGGCGTGACCGCTGTCGAAGACATCTCGGCGGGTATGATCACCGCGCAGATGAAGGCCGTGTTTTCCGATCTCGATATCAATGCCGTCAAGATTGGCATGGTCTCGCGCATCGAAACCATCGAGACCATCGCCATCAATCTCGCAAACCAGCACATGCCCATCGTGCTGGACACGGTGATGGTCGCCACATCGGGCGACCGGCTGTTGCAAGAAGACGCGATTGAAACCCTGCGCTTGCGCCTGCTTCCTCTCGCGCTGCTGGCAACACCCAATCTGCCGGAAGCGGCACTACTGAGCGCAAGTCCGGTCGCAACGGACAGGCAGGAGATAATCCGTCAGGCGGAAGCCATTCTTCGCACCGGAGTGCGGGCGGTGCTGATCAAGGGCGGTCACGGCAGCGGGGCTGAAAGCACGGATATCCTGCTGGATGGCGAGACTGTCCACACATTCTCCATGCCGCGCATCGAGACGAGCAATGATCACGGCACCGGTTGCACGCTAGCCTCCGCCATCACAGCCCATCTGGCGCTCGGCGTCTCGCTGGCAGATTCTATCGGTTTGGCGAAGGAGTATTTGCAAGGTGCGCTGGCCGGTGGCCGGGATTTGCGCGTCGGCCACGGGCACGGGCCCGTCCATCATTTTTATCGGTGGTGGAGCGCTTGATCACTCACCCCCGTGGCTTGGGGCTTGCCAGCGCATTGCGGATGGCAAAGCTGGAATGGATGCGCGAAACACCGGGCAATTTTGATAATACGTCCTTATGGACACGCTCGAAATCGCCTGCGGTTTCCACCTCCACCCGCAGGAAATAATCCGAACCGCCAGTCATCAGATAGCACTCGCGAATTTCCGGGTAGCGACGCACGGCGCTCTCGAAGCGGTTGAGAAAATCCTCGGTCTGCCGGTCGAGCGTGATCTGCACGATGACGGAAATCATCTCACCGCCCGCCATGCTTCCGGTCAGCGCCGTATAGCCCCTGATAACGCCTTCCCGCTCCAGAATGTCGACCCGCCGCAGGCATGCGGAAGGCGACAGGCCCACCTCTGCCGCAAGCTTCGCATTGCTGATGCGGGCATTGAGGCGAAGCACACGAATGATGTGCCGATCGGTAGCATCTAATGCCGACATAAAATCATTCCGTTTTGTCGTAGAAAATTGCGTGAAATCGAAACTTCTGAAACATTCGATGGTCTAAACTGCGAAAATTCGATGATCGTTGCAATAGTCTTGTTGGAAAATAACAAGGGAACGACGATGGACATGACGATCAATCGCCAAAAGGCGAGCGGCGGTGCCAGCGGTTATCTGACCATTGACCTCGGTGCTCTGCGAGACAATTACCTCAGCCTCAAAGCTAGGGCGCCCGGAGCCGTGACCAGTGCGGTGGTCAAAGCCAACGCCTATGGCCTTGGCGCGGATGTCGTCGCCCCGGTGCTCTACGATGCAGGGTGCCGCCATTTCTTCGTCGCGCATATCGATGAAGCCCTTGCACTGCGGTTGCGGATTCCGGGCGATGCCGCCCTCTTCGTGCTGAACGGTTTGCAGCCGGGCAATGAAACGTCCTGCGCGGCCATGAACATCACACCGGTCATCAACTCGCTTGAGCAGCTCGCGCAGTGGGCGAGCCATGCGGCAGCCCTGGGCAAGCCCCTGCCCGCAGCCCTTCAGATCGACACCGGCATGTCGCGCCTTGGCATGGCGCCGCAAGAACTCGAAACGCTGAAAACATCGCCGCACCTGCTGGATGGCATCGACATCACCTTCGTCATGAGCCATCTGGCCTGTGCGGATGAGCCTGAACACGCAGCCAATGCGGACCAGTTGAGCGTGATGCGCAGGGCCATTCAGATGTTTCCCGATGCACCCGTTTGTTTCGCCAATTCAGGCGGTATCTTTCTGAGCGCGGATTACCACAACGCAGTCATGCGTCCGGGCATCGCGCTCTATGGCGGCGCGCCTTCCTCGGTACGACCAAACCCGATGAAGCCGGTGGTGCGGCTGGATGTTGCCGTTGTGCAGACGCGTACGGTACCTGCCGGGACACTGGTGGGGTACGGCGGCTCGCTGCGCACGACGGGTGAAACCCGGCTGGCGACATTGGCCGCCGGTTATGCCGATGGCCTGCCACGCTCGTTGAGCAACAGCGGTGCCGCCTATTTCAATGGGGTGCGCCTGCCGATTGCAGGTCGCGTGTCCATGGACAGTATGAGCATCGACATTTCCGCGCTGCCGGAGGGAACTTTAACCCATGGCAGCCTCGTTCAATTGATCGGCCCGGATCAGTCACTGGAAGACATTGCCGAAGATGCGGGTACAATCGCCTATGAAATCCTGACGGGCCTCGGCCACCGCTATCGACGTACCTACATTCAGCAAGATATGCCCGCCGCAACTGGCAACGCAACAAACGCAGACGAGTGAGACGCAGATGAATATCGTAATTCTCGGAGCCGGTGTCGTCGGCGTAACGTCCGCCTGGTATCTGGCAAAAGCCGGTCATTCCGTAACCGTGATCGATCGCCAGCCTGCGGCAGCGCTCGAAACGAGCTTTGCAAATGCCGGTGAAGTATCGCCCGGTTATTCCTCACCATGGGCGGCCCCCGGCATTCCGATGAAGGCCGTGAAATGGCTGTTCATGGAGCACTCACCGCTGATCATTCGCCCGACGCTGGACCCGGCTGCCTTGAAATGGATCGGCCAGATGCTGCGCAATTGCACCTCATCGCGCTACGCCATCAACAAGAGCCGCATGGTGCGGGTTGCCGAATACAGCCGTGACTGCCTGATGGCGCTGCGCGAGGAAACCGGCATCCAGTACGATCAGCGCACACAGGGAACACTGGAAGTCTTCCGCACCCAGAAACAGTTCGATGGGATCGGCAAGGATGTGGCCGTGCTGAAGGCTGGCGGCGTGCCCTACGAAATTCTGGACAGAGATGGCTGTGTGGCCATCGAGCCCGGCCTTTCGGGATCGCGAGACAAGATCGTCGGCGGCCTTCGCTTGCCCGGCGATGAAACCGGCGATTGCTTTATGTTCACCACCGAGCTTTCGAAGCTGGCTGAGCAGGCCGGCGTCACGTTCATGTACGATACTGCCATCACCCGCCCCATCACCGAAGGCAGTCGCGTCAAGGCCGTGGAAACGACGAAGGGCACCATCGAGGCGGATGTTTTCATCGGCGCGATGGGCAGCTATACGCCGCAATTCCTCAAGCGCCTCGGTATCGATCTGCCGGTCTACCCGGTCAAGGGCTATTCGATTACCGTTCCCATCATGGATGCCGCACGTGCGCCTGTTTCGACCGTCATGGACGAGGCGCACAAGATTGCCATGACGCGTCTGGGCGACCGTATTCGCGTTGGCGGCATGGCCGAAATCGCCGGTTTCAGTAAGGATTTGCCCGCAAAACGCCAAGCAACGCTGACGCACTCCATCGAGGACCTTTTCGGTGGTGCAGGTGACCAGTCTCAGGCGAAATTCTGGAGCGGTCTGCGCCCGATGACGCCGGATGGAACGCCTGTCATCGGCGCGACCCGCTACAGCAACCTGTATCTCAATACTGGTCACGGCACGCTTGGCTGGACCATGGCCTGCGGCTCGGCGAGGGTTCTGGCCGATCTCATCAGCGGCAACATGCCGGAAATCGAGACGGCAGATCTGGCAATCAGCCGGTACGCTGCATAAGGATGTAATCAGTCGCACATGCTGCGGCTGATGTTTCATCGAACCAAGATATATTAAAGAGAGAGGGCATCCTTGAGGGCAAGGCCCTCCTTGTTACGCAGATCGAGATCAGCTTCGATGTGGTCGATGTGGTGCAGCATCAACGTTCTCGCCTTCTCGACATCGCCCGCCTCCAAAGCGTCGAGTATGGAGGCGTGGTCACCATGTCCGCAGCTTGAAACACCCGAGCGACCATAGAGCGCGATGACGAGCGAAGAGCGGGCGACAAGTTCCGCCATGAATTTTTCCAGAATGGCGTTGCCTGCGACCGATGCCAACATCAGGTGAAAATCTCCCGACGCCTTGATTTCCGCCCGTCTGGCGCTAGGGCCGCGCGCGTGCTGGTGGCGGGTTTCCTCTTCCAGATGCGCGCGGATGTCAGCAATAATAGCAGGCGTCAGGCGCTCGATGGCGGCATTGACGATCCCCGGTTCTATCAGCCTGCGCGACGAAAAGACCTGCCGCGCCTCTTCCGGCGTCGGGTTGGACACGAAAGCGCCGCGGTTGCGCTCTGTCTTGACCAGTCCTTCGAAGGCCAACATCTGCAAGGCGGCGCGCACGACGGTACGGCTGACATCGAACAACGTGCCGACTTCCGCCTCCGACAGCTTCGTGCCGGGAACCAGCCGCCTGTCCACGATTGCGTCCCGCAACGTATCGCGAATAGCCTGGGCACGGTCTTCCTGCGAGGCATCCAGTTCGGGCGTGATATGGGCAATGGTCATGGCAGCATCCGTATTCCCCTCGTCTTTTACATCGAAGCAGCAAAACTGAAAACAAAAAACGTCTGCACGGCGGGTATCAGATTGAATACAATCCTTATGCAACATCGAAAACAATCGCATATTTTTTGGGCATAACAGACAGTCATCACCTTCTTCTTTTTTCCAGACAGACAAAATATCCTTTAATTTGATGATCTTATCGGGCGCTCATCGAACTGGCACGGCTTATGCAGAGGAATATGCGGACAGTCAGGGGAACCCGCATGAGCAAAGCCGCCGAAATCGACATCGCTTCCGTTTCGAAAGTCTACGGCACGACGACGGCTGTGCATGCGATCAGCCTGAAAATTCCTGCGGGTAGCTATTGCTGCCTGCTCGGCCCCTCCGGCTGCGGCAAGACCTCGACTTTGCGCATGATTGCTGGGCATGAGACCATCTCGAGCGGAGATGTCAGACTGGGCAATACGGTGGTCACGGATTTTCCACCCGCCAAACGCGGCACGGCGATGATGTTCCAGTCCTATGCGCTGTTCCCCCATCTCGACCTCATCGACAACGTCGCTTTCAGCCTCAAGATGAAGGGGGTCGACAAAGACGCACGGCGCGCAAAGGCGATGGAAATGCTGCAACTGATGCAGCTCGACCCCTATGCCAATCGCAAACCGGCCCAGCTTTCCGGTGGCCAGCAGCAGCGTGTGGCGTTGGCACGGGCGCTGATCACCGATCCTGAGGCGCTACTCCTCGATGAGCCGCTCTCGGCACTCGATCCATTTCTCAAAATTCGCATGCGGGCGGAGCTCAAGAAGCTGCAAACATCGCTCGGTATCACCTTCGTCCACGTCACGCACAGCCAGGAAGAGGCGATGGCGCTGGCCGATATCATCGTCATCATGAATGACGGTCGCATCGAGCAGGCAGCAACCCCGCGCGAGGTATTTGAGCGCCCAGCGACCGGCTTCGTTGCACGCTTCATGGGCAATCACAACGTCATCTCCGGGCGTGTCAGAGAGACTGTGGGCGATACCCTGACGATGGATGTCACAGGTGGCGGATCGTTCATAGCCACAGGCAATGCCCCGGATAGCGGCCCGGTCGATATCGCGATCAGAACGGACCGCGTCCGTGTTGGCGAAACGGATGTGTCTGGTCTTGGCTTCACCGGCATCGTCTCCAACGTCGAATACCACGGCGCCAGCGTGAAGATCGTCGTGGCGGGAGCCGGTTTCGAGGACTTCAACGTGATTTTGAGCGATGTCGCCTTCTTCGAGAACCCCGTCAAGGTCGGGGAGGCCATACCGCTTTCATGGAATGCGGCCGATGCCATCGTGCTCGGACGGATAGAAAAATAACCACAAAAACCAACCAGAGGAGAATTTTCATGACCACTCGATCCAGCATTAAAAAAGGTCTGTCCCGTCGTGGCCTTCTCAAGGCAGGCGCAGCAGCAACCGGCGCCGCCATCGGCTCCGGCCTCATCACCGGCTTCCCGACCATCTGGGCGCAGAACCCGATTACGCTTCGCCAGTTCGGCACCGGCGTATCGAACCTCAATGCCATCGCTGAAAAGTGCAAGGCGGACCTCGGCATCACGCTGGAAATGACGGCAACGGATTCGGATGCCGCCGCACAGCGCGCCGTAACCCAGCCGAACTCCTACGACATCGCCGACATCGAATACTGGATTCTCAAGAAGGTCTATCCGGCAGGCGTGATCCAGCCGATGGAAATCAAGAAGCTGAAATATTACGACAAGATCGTACCGCTGTTCAAAAACGGCAAGCTGACGCCTGACAGCGTCATTGCCCAGGGCACGGCGCCGCACACCGTTGGTTTCGTGGAAAAGCCGGGCGACAAGAAGTTCGCCAAGGGCGAAACGGACTATTTCACCATGGTCCCGACCATCTACAATGCCGATACGCTCGGCATTCGCCCTGACCTCGTCGGACGTGAGATCACCAGCTGGGCCGATATCATGGACCCCGCGTTCAAGGGTAAGGCATCGATCCTCAACATTCCGTCCATCGGCATCATGGATGCAGCGATGATCATGGAAGCCATGGGCAACGTCAAATATGCCGACAAGGGCAACATGACCAAGGAAGAGATCGACAAGACGATCGACTTCCTGATCAAGGCCAAGAAGGACGGCCAGTTCCGCGCCTTCTGGAAAAGCTTCGATGAAAGCGTCAACCTCATGGCATCCGGCGAAGTCGTCATCCAGTCCATGTGGTCGCCTGCCGTTGCCGCCGTGCGTTCCAAGGGCATCGCCTGCAAATACCAGCCGCTGAAGGAAGGTTACCGTTCTTGGGGCGGCGGCCTCGGTCTTGCCAAGCACCTGTCCGGCGCGAAGCTGGATGCTGCCTATGAATACATCAACTGGTACACCTCCGGCTGGGTCGGCGCGTACCTCAACCGTCAGGGTTACTACTCCGCCGCCATGGATACGGCCAAGGAACACATGACCGCAGACGAGTGGGGCTACTGGGTCGAGGGCAAGGCCGCGCAGGGCGACATCATCGCTCCCGATGGCAAGATCATGGAAAAAGCCGGTGCGGTACGCGATGGCGGCTCCTTCCAGGAGCGCATGGGCAAGGTCGCCTGCTGGAACTCCGTGATGGACGAAGACCGCTACATGGTCCGCCGCTGGAACGAGTTCATCGCAGCCTGATCACCTCAAGACGACAACGGGATGCGCGGATTTATCTCCGCGCATCCTTTCCCAGTAAAGCGAGGAGACGGGCCATGGTCACGGTGAGATTGATCGGCGTCAGTGACAAGACGGACAAGAAAAGCCGCAGCTTTGCGCTTGCCCCGAAACTCGTCGCCTATCTGCAGGCAGCGCCGCTCGCCCTGATCCTCGGTTTCTTTCTGGCCCTGCCGATCCTGATGATCGCCATCGTCAGTTTCTGGGATTACGACTTTGCCCAGATGTATCCTGGCTTCGTGACCTTCAACTACGGGGAAACGCTGGGATCATGGGTGACATGGCAGACCTATGCCAACACGCTGAAGTTCGCAGCCATCGTCTGGGCCATCACGCTGTTTTGCGGCTTCTGGGTTGCTTATTTCCTGGCGTTCCACATTCGCACCACCACCATGCAAATGGTGCTGTTCCTCATCTGCACCGTGCCGTTTCTGACCTCCAACATCATCCGCATGATTTCATGGATACCGGTGCTCGGTCGAAACGGGTTGGTGAACAGCGCGCTGGTCAATATGGGCATCGTACCGGCCCCGGTGGAGTGGCTGCTCTATTCCGATTTCGCCGTGGTGCTGGCCATGGTGCATCTCTATACGCTGTTCATGGTCACGCCGATTTTCAACACGCTGATGCGTATCGATAAATCGCTGGTAGAGGCCGCACGGGACGCAGGCGCAACGAGCTGGCAGATACTCTGGAACGTCATCATTCCGCTCGCCAAACCGGGAATTGCCATCGGCACCATCTTCGTCGTCACCCTTGTCATGGCGGACTTCTCGACGGTTCAGGTCATGTCCGGCGGGCAAAGCGCGTCGGTCGCGCTGATGATGAAGAACCAGATGTCGTTGCTGCAATATCCTGCTGCCGCTGCCAATGCCGTGATCCTGCTGGCACTCGTGCTGCTGATGGTCGCTGGCATATTACGCGTCGTCGATATCAGGAAGGAGCTTTGACATGCACTCTGAAAAACGCGGTCGCGAGTTCTATATTCTGGCGTTCTTCTTCGCGCTGTTCGTGCTGTTTCTTTACGGCCCGCTCTCGGCCATTCTCATCCTCGCCTTTCAGGGGCCGAATGGCGGCCTGACCTTTCCGCTGAACGGCGTGTCGCTGCACTGGTTCGGCAATTTGTTTGAGCAGCAGGCGGTCGGAGATTTCGGTGGCTCGTTCCGCCGCTCTTTTGCTCTGGGCATCATGGTTATGCTCTCGACCGTGCTGGTCTCTCTTCTGGCCGGCTTGGCGTTTCGCCGCAAATTCGTTGGCGCGACACCGCTGTTTTATCTCTCCGTCGCAAGCCTTGTGGTGCCATCGATCATCATCTCTCTGGGCATCGGCGTTTTGTTTCAGCAACTCGGTCTGGAGCCCTCGTGGTACTCCTCCGCCTTCGGGGCACATCTGACATGGACCCTGCCCTTCGGCGTGCTGATCATGCTTGCCGTCTTCAACCGCTTTTCGCCGTCCTATGAAGAGGCCGCGCGTGATCTGGGTGCCACGTCATGGCAGACATTTCGTGAGGTCGTCCTGCCGATGATAGCGCCCAGCCTGATCGGCATCGGCCTGTTCGGCTTTACGCTGTCCTATGACGAGTTTGCCCGCACGCTGATGACGGCTGGCACCTACAATACGCTGCCACTGGAAATCTACGGCATGACGACCAATGTCACCACGCCGGTTCTCTACGCGCTGGGTGCGGTCACCACATTCTTCTCGCTGCTGGTCATTGCGGCGACCCTCGGTCTCATCGTGTATCTGAACAGACGCCAGTTGAAAGCCTGAACAAGCCATCATGCGCATTCTCATCGTCAATCCCAATACCACCGCATCCATGACAGCAACCGTGGCCATGGCAGCAAGAAGCGTTGCGGCCCATGGCACTGACATCATCGCCACCACATCGCAAATGGGCCCGGTTTCCATCGAAGGCTATTACGATGAGGTCTTCGCCGTCCCCGGCCTGCTGGCCGAAATCGCCAAGGGCGAGCGGGAGGGTGCGCAGGCGGCCATCATCGCCTGTTTCGATGATACGGGGCTGGATGCCGCACGGGCGCTTGCGCATATCCCGGTGATCGGCATCTGCGAGGCGGCTGTGGCGACGGCGTCTTTCATCGCGCAGAAATTCACCGTCGTGACCACCATGGAACGGTCCCGTCTGCCACTGGAGCATCTCGTCCATCGCTACGGCATGGGCCACCGAGCCGAGGTCCGGGCTGCGGATATTCCGGTGCTTTCGCTGGAAGACCCCCATTCGGATGCGCTGGAACGGCTGCGCTTCGAAATAGACGCTGCCATCCGCGACGACAGAGCAGACGCAATCGTGCTGGGCTGTGCTGGTATGGCAGACCTTGCTGCCAAGCTCTCCGAAGAATTTGGCGTGCCCGTGGTAGACGGCGTTTCTGCGGCAGTAAAGCATGCTGAAGGGTTGGTGACACTGGGGCTCAAGACGGCAAAGCGCGGCGCCTATGCATCGCCGGTCCACAAACCCTATCTCGGCATGATGGCGCCCTTTGCACCTGAAACGATCACAGCTGGCTGACGGGCGCTCTGCCCTTTTCATGCCGTCACGGTGATGCCTTAATTCATTCAGCCCGCATTCAGCCAGCCAGAGCTAATTCTTAACCATCAGATAACAACTGGCAGCCCGCCGCCTTCTGGATGGAAAAAGAAAATGGCTTCCTTCGCAGCAAAAACACTTCTGGCTCTTGCAGTCTCCGCAACAGTCCTTGCCCCTCTCAATTCGGCATCTGCCGACGAGTGGCGCCGCCATGACCGCGACGCAGCGCTTCTGGGTGGCGTCCTTGGCCTTGCTGCCGGTGTGGCGGTTGGTTCGGCACTTTCACAGCCGCGCTATTCGGACGAGCGCGTGTATGACGAGCCGCCTGTGCGTCAGTACCAGACCTATCAGCCGAGCTACACATACAGCGAGCCCGACGACAACTATTACTACCGTCAGGCACCTCGCCCGGTCTATCGTGCGCAGCCTGTCTACCGCGCCCAGCCGGTTTACGACACCCGCCCGACCTACCAGCCACGCTCGACATATCGCACCATCGAGCCATGGACGAATGCCTGGTACGACTATTGCTCGCAGCGTTACGGCAGCTTCAATTCGCGCACCGGAACCTACATGGGTTACGATGGCCAGAACCACTTCTGCGTGGCAGGCTGATCGCGCAACGGCATCGCCTCCTCATCGCCTGACAGGCGTTGAGGAGGCATTATTCTACGCACCTTTCTGAACATAGTCTGTGCGGCTGATGTTGTGGCGTTGAAGCTTGTCGTAGAACGTCTTGCGGGCGATGCCCAACGCTGCAATCGTGCCGGAAACATCGCCTTCGAACTTTTCCAAGACCTCCCGAATGATGTTTTCTTCTTCGCGATCCATTCTCTCGGCCAGCGTGCCCGAGACATCGCGCGGCGCGACTGGCGCGACAGCCGGTTCTGAGGTCGCTTCCAGTCCAAGCACAACCCTTTCGGCAAAATGCCCAAGCTCTCGGACATTGCCCGGCCAGTCGTGATCATTCAGGTAGCGCGACACGGTGGAGGTAATCGACGGCACCGGCATGCCGAAGCGGGTGGAAGCCTTCTTGACGAAGTGGGAGAACAACAGCGGAATATCCGCCCGTCGCTCCCGCAACGGCGGAATGGATAAAGTCACGACGTTCAGCCGGTAATAGAGGTCATCGCGAAAATCACCGCGCTGCTGTGGATCACCGAGGTCCACCTTCGCGGCAGCCACCACGCGAATGTCGACGGGCCGCTCCTCATTCGAGCCGACAGGGGACACCTGCCGCATCTCAAGAACCCGCAGCATTCGCACCTGCACTGCGGGCGGCATGCTTTCAATTTCATCGAGAAACAGCGTTCCGCCGCTGGAATGTTCGATGCGACCAATGCGTTTCTTCTGCGCGCCGGTAAAAGCACCGGCTTCATGGCCAAAGAGCTCGCTTTCGATCACCGTCTCCGGCAGGGCGCCGCAATTCAGCGCGACGAAATTGCCCTTGGCGCGGCGTTTGCTCCAATTGTGAAGAGCCGTTGCCACCACTTCCTTGCCGCTGCCGGTCTCGCCAGCCACCAGCACATCGACATCCGTATCGGCAATATGGCGTAGCGTGTTGCGCAGGCGCTCCATCGCGGGTGTCTGGCCGATCAGCGGAAGGTCGTCCTCCGCTTGCACCGCCGCCAGTTTCAGGGCACGGTTTTCCATGACGAGGCGACGTTTTTCCAGCGCACGGCGCGCGCTTTCCACCATGCGTTCGGCAGGAAAGGGTTTGGAAATGAAATCATAGGCGCCGTCATGGAGCGCGGCCACCGCCATCGGCACATCGCCGTGGCCGGTGATGAGAATGACCGGCAGATCGGGATCGATCTGGCGCAGTCGTTCGAAAAACTGAAGTCCATCCATGCCGGGCATACGCACATCCGAGATCACGACTCCGTCGAAGTCTTTGGACAAAGCTTCCAGAGCCAGTTCCGCCTTCGGAAACGGCGTGACATGGATGCCATGCAGTTCCAGTGTCTGGCGCATGGCCTTGCGCAGTTGCGAGTCATCATCGACCAGATAGACCGTTCCGCTCATCGTCATCTCAAGCCCGTTTCAAATAAACAGAAAAACACGTGCCGCCGTCACCCGTCTCGACGCCGATACGGCCACCATAGTCCGAGGCGATATCGCGCGATATGACGAGACCCAGCCCCAGCCCGCCCTCCTTGGAGGTGTTGAAGGGGGAAAACAGCTGTTCATGGATATCCTGCGCAATGCCGGGCCCGTTGTCGGAAATGGTCAACACCACCTCATCGCCCACCACCTGCGTCTGTACCTCGACGCGCCCCTGCTCAACGTCCTCCACCGCCTCGAGCGCGTTTTGCAGAAGGTTGATGACGATCTGCTCCAGCCGAATGCGGCTGCCCGACACCAGAACAGCCTCTTCCGGCAGCCTGATATCCAGCGCATCCATTCGCCCTGCAAACCGGCTGCGCAACAGCACCACGGCACCCTCTATGACGAGGCGCATGCTGACGGGCTCGGCGGCAGTGCGGCCCTTGCGCGCCAGTATCTTCAAATCGCTGGTGATGACACCGATCCGCTCCGTCAGCGATGCAATGCTCTCGAGGTTCTCATCGGCATCCTGTTTGCGATCCCGCTTGAGAAACACACGGGCATTATCGGCAAAGGCGCGAATTGTGGCCACCGGCTGGTTGATCTCATGCGCCACGCCCGCCGCGACTTGCCCCAGAATTGACAGCCGGTTGGCCTTGACCAGCTCGTGCTGAACGCTTTGCAGTTCCTCGGCGGTCTGCTCATGCCGCACAATTTCCGCCTGAAGCCGGTCGCGAGCCATGGTCAGATCGATGGTTCTTTCCTGAACGCGACGTTCCAGCTCGGCTCTGTCCTGCTCGGCAGCGGCGCGTGCCTCCGCTGCCTTTTGCCTTCGCCGCAGCCAGATCGCAGAAATTGCCAGAAGCGGCATCAGGCTGGCGGCGGCAATGATGCGGCTTTCGCGGACCGCAGCATTGACCGTCGGGTCCACCGGCTGAAGATAATGCAGTTTCCATTCGGTTGTCGGCACCGGCAGTTCAAGCCGCAGATACTCACCCCGTAAAGACCGTGGCGCATCGACATTGACCATCGCCACCTGCGGTCCCGGCGACGACAACGTCGTGACCGGCATCAGCGACAACTGCTCGTCGCCGAATTGCAGGCTTTCCGCAATCGACTTGCGGCGCGCCTCTGCAATCGGCGCCACCGTCTTGAACCGCCATTCGGGTATGCTGGTCATCAGCACCACGCCGTTATTATCGACGATGTAGACGGGGCGACCACCAATGTTCCAGTCGGCTTCCAAGCGGCTGAACTCCACCTTGGCGATGACGACACCCAGCGCCTTGCCATCGGGTCCGTCCACACGGCGCGAAATGTAAAGCCCAGGCTTTCGGCTGACATTGCCCAACGCATAATGCTCCGCCCGGCCTGTATCCAGCGCGCGTTTGAAGTAATCACGAAAAGCATAGTTGGAGCCGACGAAGCTTTCCGGGGTTCGCCAGTTGCTGGAGGCGATGGTAACGCCATCGAGATTGGTGAGGTAGATGACCGACGCCTGCGTCCCCTCGATCAGATCTTCCAGCTTGCGGTCCAACTGCTCGATCGTCGCGCCACCATTCTCCAGCGCCTCGATCATATCCCTGTCGCGGGATAGCACCAGCGGCAGAACACGCGGACGCTCCAAGGCGACATTCAGAAGCGCCGTTTTCAGCTCCCCATCCGTGCTGGCGGTGGCAAGCAGCGTCTTCGTCGCCTGAATGCGCCCGAACTTATCCGCAGCCACGAACGCGCCGAAGGCGATGATGAGCCACATCGCGCCGAACGCAATCCAACGAAACCGCGAATTTTCAAAACCAGCATTCATATATGTTCTCTATATCTTGTCCTTACTGTGTGGATTTCCGCACAGAATGCAAGATATCACGCGCGGAAATCCGCACAGGTCTGAATTGTATTGTCGCCAGTGCATTTAAAATCATTTTTTTTCAACACTTTAGAATTTCAATCACGTTTTTGGCACGGTCTTTGCAAGATGTCTCAACGAACGGTCATTGGCCGTGAACCACGAACGGCAGACCCGGGAGGCCAGCAGGCAGGGTTATGACCGAGGAGGAACAAAAATGATTGATAGCACCGCCGTGGCATCAAGCCACGTCAAATTGCCATTTTACCGCCACCTGTATTTTCAGGTCATCGTTGCGATTATCGCCGGTATTGCGCTCGGCCATTTCAACCCGCAGCTCGGCGAACAGCTGAAGCCTCTAGGCGATGGCTTTATCCGCCTGGTGAAGATGATCATAGCACCCGTCATCTTCCTGACTGTCGCAACCGGCATCGCCGGCATGAACGACATGAAGAAGGTGGGTCGCGTTGCCGGTAAGGCAATGATCTACTTCCTGACATTCTCGACACTGGCCCTTATCATCGGCCTCATCGTTGCCAATGTCGTGCAGCCGGGCGCTGGTATGAACATCGATCCGGCCACGCTGGATGGTTCTGCCGTCGCGA
Organism: Agrobacterium sp. lyk4-40-TYG-31; assembly: GCF_030209855.1. NCBI lineage: Bacteria > Pseudomonadati > Pseudomonadota > Alphaproteobacteria > Hyphomicrobiales > Rhizobiaceae > Agrobacterium > Agrobacterium sp. lyk4-40-TYG-31. Next base: position 95,903 of record NZ_JARVRE010000019.1, on the reverse strand, counting down.
CCTACGCGGCAAAGGCCCATGAGCAGTCCATTACCGGCTTCCTGATGAACATCATCCCGACGACGATTGTCGGCGCATTTGCGGATGGTGACATTCTTCAGGTCCTGTTCTTCTCGGTCCTGTTCGGTATTTCGCTCGGCATCGTGGGTGATCGCGGCAAGCCTGTCGTCGATTTCATGCACGCGCTGATGTATCCGATCTTCAAGCTCGTCGCGATCCTGATGAAGGCTGCACCCATCGGCGCGTTTGGTGCCATGGCGTTCACCATCGGTAAATACGGCATCTCGTCCGTCACCAACCTTGCGATGCTGATCGGCACGTTCTACTTCACGTCGATCCTGTTCGTCGTCGTCGTGCTCGGTGCAGTCTGCCGCTACAACGGCTTCTCCATCTTCGCGCTGATTCGCTATATCAAGGAAGAGCTTCTTCTGGTTCTCGGCACATCGTCGTCCGAAGCAGCCCTTCCTGGCCTGATGAGCAAGATGGAAAAGGCGGGCTGCAAACGCTCCGTCGTCGGTCTCGTCATTCCGACCGGCTATTCCTTCAACCTCGATGGCACCAACATCTACATGACGCTGGCGGCTCTCTTCATCGCGCAGGCAACGGGTATCCACCTGTCCTTCGGTGAGCAGATCCTTCTGCTTCTCGTGGCGATGTTGAGCTCCAAGGGTGCGGCAGGCATCACGGGTGCAGGCTTCATTACCCTTGCTGCGACGCTCTCGGTCGTACCATCGGTCCCGGTTGCAGGCATGGCGCTGATCCTCGGCATCGACCGCTTCATGTCGGAATGCCGCGCTCTGACGAACTTCGTCGGCAATGCGGTTGCGACCATCGTCGTTGCCCGTTGGGAAGGCGAACTCGACGAGGCGCAGCTTGCCCGCGTACTCAGTGGCGAAGAAGTGCCGGTTATCGGTGAAGTCGCACCGACAACCACACCGCAGCCAGCAGAGTAAATCTTCAATCCACATCCTGACGACAGGCCTGCCCGGTGATCCCGGCGCAGGCCTGTTGCGTTTTTGCGAGCCCCATAGCCCGAATTGATGCCCCACCCTCACCCGAACGGCATATTTGATGCCTGACATTTCCGAATAGAATGAAGCCTCCCAAGCTTAGGTACATCGTCGTTGGGAGGGGACCATGCGCATTGACGTCATCGATACCGGGGGCAGATTCGACGCCCTTCGGCAGAACTGGGATGCGGTCTATGGAGCCGACCCCCATGCCACGCATTTTCAGTCCTGGATATGGCTGAGGGCCTATCTCAAGCGGCGCGGTCGATGGTTCGTTCTGGCACTGCGGGAAAAGCGGGAGGGTGCGCCCTACGTGGCGTTCTTTCCGCTGCGTGTCGTAACCTTGCAGGACAAGAAGACCGGCCGGTTTTTCGATGACATCATCATGGCCGGAAACTCCGCCGCCGACTACACCGGTTTCATCACCCTGCCCGAATACCAAGACCATGCCATCGCTGGCTTTTGCGCTTTCCTTAAAGAACAGCGCTGGACCCATTTGAAACTGGACAATCTGTGCGGCCCACCTGCGCGCCGTGAAGCGATGATACGCGCGTTGCAAGGCCCCCTCGTGATGTTTCGCGACAGCGCACCTGCGATTGTGAACAACATCAACAATAGCGTCTGTCCGGCCCTGACTTTGCCGTCCAGTTTTGACGAGTATCTGAACACATCGATGCGCAGCCAAAGCCGGGAAATGGTGAAGTCTCTGCGGAAAGTCGAAAATGATCCCCGCTATCGCATCACCGTGTCTACACCTGAGACCATAGAACGGGACCTGACGGCGCTGTTCGATCTATGGCGCATAAAATGGGCTCCATCCAAAGGCGCGGAGCGAGCAGAGACACTGATTTCCGCCACACGCGAAATGCTGATGGACTGTTTCAACGACGGAACGCTGGAGGTGCCGGTGTTATGGCATGAGGAGCGGCCTCTGGGAGCATTCGCCCACATCATCGACCGCCAGAAAGGCGCGATCCTATTTTACATTACGGGCCGTGATGAAAGCTGGGCCCGTCCCGCGCCCGGCGTTGTCCTGCATGGCTATTGCATTCGCCGCGCGATCGCACTGGGTTTCAAGACCTATGACTTCCTGCGCGGGGACGAGCCCTATAAATACGTGCTGGGCGGCCAAGACCAACCGATTACCTCCACAATGTTCAAGACCCGATCTGGAGACAATCTTCAGGGCAAGCTTCATCCATTATCGATCCGCTTTGTCTATCAGCAGGCTCTGCAACTCTATAAAAAGGGCGCCAAAGGGCAGGCTGAAGTGGCTTTCCGCCAGGTATTGGATGCAGCACCCGACCACAGCGGTGCGGAATTCGGCCTCGCCAATCTGATGTTCGAAAAGGGTAATCTGGAAGATGCGGCACAGGCCTATCTCACCATCAGCGGAAAGGTCGCCAACCCGTTACCCGCCCTGCTGCGACTAGGTGACACGCGACTTGCGCAACGTGACTATGTGAGTGCTGTCAGCATATTCGAGGATGTCATCCAGCGCGCGCCTTTCCACCACGAAGCCCTCTACAAATGCGGGGTCGCCATGACGGCGGCAGGAAGGCGGCTAGACGCGGCGGGCATTTTCGAAACTTTGCAAAACTATCATTCGGACGATATGGCAAACATGCAATATGCCGAAAAGGCACGATCCGCCCTGCTTCGCCTCCAACTTTCATTCGTACCTGCCGAGGCTTCGCATGGCTCGATGATGTTCGCGATGACTGAGCCGGAGCAGAATGATCTAGGCATGCCGCCAAAGCGTCTGCACTGATAACCGATCAGAGATGCGCGTCAAACGGTCGCAGACCACAACAGATTTCTACAAAATCACTAAACAATAAAATCCTTTCGCTCCCTGCCCTCCATCCCCGCTGATATCGTTCAGAGACTGGGGATAGGAGCTTTGGAGAGAACAGGATGACGGCAACGGTGACATACCTTCACGATGAACGTGAACGAGCGGCATTCGATTCCAATGAGTTGAAGTCCGCCATGCGCAGCCTTGCAGGCGGCGTCTCGGTCATTACGGCAGGCACGGGTTCAAACCGCACGGGCGCGACGGTCACCTCTGCCACGGCTCTTTCCATGGATCCCGCAACGATGATCGTCAACATCAACAAATCGTCGTCCACATGGCCGATCATCGCGCGCTACAACCACTTCTGCGTCAATATACTGTCCGCAGAGCAACAGGATGTGGCGTCGCGTTTTGCAGGCGTTGGGGGCTTGAAGGGTGCAGATCGTTACGCCGATGCTGAGTGGTTTACGCTGGAAAGCGGCGCGCTCGCGCTCAAAGGTGCTCTGGCGTCAATCGACTGTGCCGTCGAAGACGTGATCGAGCGCCACACGCACGCTGTCATCATCGGCAGAGTGCTGGCCGTCGAGCAAAGCAATGGTTCGCCGCTAGTCTATCACAGTGGTCGCTACGCCGGTGTAGCCAGCGACTGATGCGGAGAACTCCGCCCTCAGGCCGTGCGTTCAGAAGGCTGGTCAGCCTTGTTGGAGGCGAATTGCTCCAGTGTCATGGTGTCGAGCACGGATGCCATGGCGTCGCGCACATCGGTCATGGACCGGCGCACCTGACAGGTCTGCGGATCGGAACAGTCCTCGCAGGCTTCGAAAGCCGTGCGGCTTGCGCAACGAATAGGTGCAAGCGGACCGTCAAGGGCGCGGATGACCTGACCGATATAAATGTCAGAAGCGGATTTCGACAGGGCGTATCCACCACCTGGACCCTTCTTCGAGCGAAGCATGCCTTCATTGCGAAGTTCCAGCAGGATGGCGTCGAGAAACTTTTTAGGGATGTTGTTTCGAGCGGCGATCTCGCTGACAAACGCGGTCTCTCCCTGGGCCAGTCCCGCGAGATCGATCAAGGCTTTCAGCCCGTATTTGCCCTTTTTCGTCAGCATCGTCGTCTTTCAGATAGGATTATCGGAAACGACATATAGTCCGGCACATGAACTTTCAATGAATTCCATGAAAACTGTCTAAAAATACCCGGGAGAGCATTCTCAGCCCCCGCTCGGACCCTTGCTCGGACGTGCATCACGCGCTGCTGCCAGCCCGCGAACGGCATCCCTCTGGCCCGTGGACGCCGGACCCTCGAACACCTGAATAGCTTCGCCGTACCGCTTCAGGTTGAGATACGCATAACCCCTGATCACCATCAGGTCGTTTCGCTCCGTTGCAAAGCGGGCGCGCTGATCAAGCAGAATAAGCGCTTTCTCGTACTGACCATTGTTGTAAGCGGCCAGCGCTCGGTCGGTTAAAATGGCGATCTGGAGTTCCGTTGCCTTTGTCCGGTCCATGCCGGATTTGGTGGCGGAAACGGCGGCATTGTCCGTCAGGCCCATGCGAAGATAGGCGAGGCTCTGGCCATAGGCCGCATCGCTGCGAATATTTTCCGGTCCGCTTTTCAACGCTGCGCCAAAAGCTTTCAACGCCTCTGCCGGACGGTTGGCATCCATCAGGCACCAGCCCTGCTGCAAGGCCTGCGGAGCGGGCAGAGCATCGGGGTTGTATGTCGTGCCGCAGCGGCTGGATTTGCGCGACGATTGCGTCTGCGTCACCACACGGTTCTGGCGCGGTACGACTACCGGTGCGACCTGCCGATAAACGACCTCCGTCGGCTCCAACGAACCAGGCTGCGCACGAACGGCGCTGCGAACCGGCTGACTGCTTGCCACGCTTTGCGAACCATCGCGCGCAGGGCGCCCGATATCGAGGATGCGTGGCGACTGCGCACCCCATTGCTGCTGAAGTCGCCGGACCTCAGCGACATTGTTCATGTCCTGATAGGTCAACGCCAGCCCGTAGGCAGATGGCTCGTCATCCGCTTTCCAGCCCAGTGCCGTAGTAAACCATTGCACGGCCAGTTGCGGCTGCTGGAACGCACGCGAATACCAGCCGAATTCCTGCGCCGTCGCCGCATCCTTCTGCGCCACGGCTTCTTCTGCAACGCGCTTCAAAACGTCAGGCTCCAGCGCAACAGGCGGGTCGAGCGCCAGCAAATTGGCGGTGGCGGCGAGATAGGTCTTGCTGGCATCCTCAGACGAGTCGCGCCACTTGTACATTACCTCTTCGGCTTCCTGCGGATCGCCACGGGCTACAAGCGCTAGCGCAAGCCCCTGCGACGCGGATGCGGAATCCTCGGCATCCCTCGCGCGGCGAAACCACTTTTCTGCATCTGCGTTGTTTTCACGGCGGATATTGTACCAGCCAAGAAGCAGCGCATCGCTGGCCAGCTTGTCGCTTTCAGCCAAGCGCTCCAGCCTCATCAGATAGGCTGGCGGCACGGTGACGTCCTTCTTCTCGCCCGCATTGGCACCGAACTGACGGGCGAGATCATTCTTGACCGGGTCGAACTCCATTTGTCCATCAGGACCTGGCTTTTCCTTTGCAAGCAGATCATCCATCATATCCACGGGCAGCAGCGCAGAGGCTTTCTGAACGGTGGCGAGCCGGTCGCTCGCGCCATCGCAGTTACTGAGAACATAGTTATACGCGTCGCGGGCGCGTTCTGGCTTATCGGTTCGGGCAAAGGCCTCAGCCAAACGCCACAGCACATCCACCTCGCTGCATGTCAGCAGTTCCGGGTTGGACGCTGCGGTCTCCACCACCGCATTATATTGTTTGAGATCGGACGAATTGACCAGACGCTGGCGCGCTTCAGCCAGCTTCAGCATATCGGTCAGGTTTGAGGGGGGCTGCCAGCTTGCATCTGCCACCTGCCGGTCTGCAATCGCCTTGCGCACCTCGGCGTAACGCCCATTGGCATAGAGTTGCCACATGGTTTCCAACTGCGGATCGCCCTGCTCCGGCACCGCAAGCGGGTCTGCCGGTGGCGTCCAGTTCGGGTAGAGCACTTTCAGACGCGCGATTTCTGCCTGAAGACGGGCGGTATCGCCCTGCGACGCGAAATAGCGGAGCGCACTTTCGTCGACCACGACAGGCTGCGATGCGGCGGGGGCGACCTGAGGTGGCGCTGACGGTGCTGGGCGGGAGACCTGCGCAAGTGTCTGATCAGGTACGGTGACAGGCGGAGCAAAGCCGATGTCGTTTTGCGCCACGTGCGTGTTCGTCGCAGGCATTTTAACCGCGAGAACGCGGTTGTCGGAAGCGCCGGTTCTAATAGAGCCTGTGGTGTGAACCGCAGCAACCCTGCCCAGAAGCTCATCGCGCCACTGGTAGGCCGTGACCCCGCCAACGGCCAATATCGCGGCGGCTATAAAAATCGGTTTACCGATCATAAGCAATCCTGACGCGTCTGAGTCGCGAATGACAATGCCAAGAGATGCAACGTAGATGGATAATAAAGTGTTGACGTGAAGCGTTTCAGGTCGTCTGGAAGGGGTGTTTTGTTGCCAATACAGGCAATTAGCGCCGGGATGATGCGATATCCCGCGTCCGACAGCACGTCTTTGGATTTCCCGCTGCGCAAATCGAACGTCGCCATGTTGCCGCCGTCAACAGTGATTCCCGAGCGCAAACGCTCGTTCAAAGCCGCATCGCCAAGACCCGCGCGGGCAAGATAGAGCGGAATTCTGACAGCGTTATAGCCGAATTCCTGCGGAAAACCGTCCGCCGGGCGCGGTTTGGTTTTGAGCGAGACCCAGTCTGCCGGAAGCTGGCGCGGACCGAATGCGAAGGCGTTGATCTGAGCGACGCCATCCTTGCTCAAGGCCGCCCAGAGAGGCGATGGCGCCAATTCGTTCAAAACCGGAAACGCCTCGAAAATCAGATAGGACGGGTTGACGACAGGACCATCGGGCCTGTCACTTTCAGAAAATCCTGCCGTGCCCGGCAACAGCAAAGTGCGCCCTGCCCTGACGACAACAGCCTTGGTGAGAATAGTCTTCGCCATTGAACCGGCGGCCTCGGCATAATCGGGCCTGTTCCACTGCTTGGCCGCAAGCGCCAGAGCGTAGGCGATCAAAATGTCGCCATCGGTGGCGTTATTGATGTCTGAAATATGGGGTTGCGTCTGCGGGTCCCACTTCCACGCCGCAAGGCCATCGTCCCGCACCAGAAGCTCGGTCTTCGTAAATGACCAGATAAGCTCGAAATCCGATGGAGCATCCGCCAGCACGGCCAGCCACATGCCGTAGCCCTGACCTTCGCTATGGCTGATATTGTTGTTGCCGGTATCCACGATGCGACCGGCTGGATCGAGAAACGCGGCCTTGTAAGCACCCCAGTCAGCCGATGTAATCGAGGCGGCTTTGGCGGTAAGAGGAACGAGCATGATTGCCAGCACCATCAGGAGTTTGAGAGGGAAGCTGGCCATCTGTCTCATTTGTCCCGCCCCATGCCGCGCAGCATCAGGAATGTGACGCATCCCAGAAGCGTTAGAAACCCGATGAAGACGAGAGAGTAGGACAAGGTGTTGGTCGACAGCCAGTTCGCCGCAATCAGACGCCAGTTCCAGAAGCTGAAATCGCGGGTCACGATAAAGCTTGGCTGTTCTGCGGCAATGGTTTCGACCTTATCGGCGGTCGCATCATAGGTGGCAACGCGTCCGGTAAGCATACTCCAACGCTTCTGCTCGGCCATGGCGGCCATGCCGGTGCGCAAGTCAGCAGCGGTGGGTGCCGTTGCCATGGTCCAGACGCCTTCGCCACCCGGGCTCATGCCCTGCGCCAACATGAATGTGACATTGGCCGGCGGCGAGTAGATTTCTTCGGCGCCGGGCAGGAAGCGCAGCGTATCCGAACTGATGTCGAAGTTGCGCTTCATCCACTCTTCTAGCGAAGAAACCTGCCCCTGCCAGAGACCACCATCCACCCGTTGTCGCCAGTCATCGAAAAGCTGGTCCGTCTGGGCCGGACGCCCGGCACTATCCGTTTCCTTCCACGCAACCTGACTGGCGGGTGCAAGATCAAGCTGGCTGACCAGCGCCTGCGGCATCTGGCCAAGCGTACCGAAGAACAGCGCGTTTCTCTCGCCGACCGATGCGGGCGTTGCAACCAGTTCGACTGCGACCGGGTGACCGCCCGCAAGCGCCAGACGGCTGAGCAAGGTTGCGGCGGCAGACATGGTGTCGGCATCCACCCGCTCCAGCCAGACGGCGACGGGCTCGGCGCTGGCACGGTAAGGCTGCCCCACACCATTCGTTGCCGCCAGATCGGGAGCGCGACCGATCATCGCGAAATTCGGAATGTGCACTTCCGTCGTATCGAACAGCGCAAAGCGCGGTGTCTGCGCCGCCGGTGCACCCGGAAGGCACGCCGCATCCGCATCGGTGACCAGAATAGCCTCGATGGAGATGGTGTTTACGCCGGGCACGAAGTGGCGCATCGTGACCTTGATGGGCAAATGTCGGAAAATGCCGCCACCCCGGTTCGAGATCGGCACGGTAGAGGCAATGTTGCCATTGACATAGACGTCGATATGGCTGCCGGGCAGAACCTCGTTGGAATAGGCAGCATCGAGAAGCAACTGTGCCTCTCCATAGGCAGAGGCATAGAAATCGGCAGGCGTGCCGATGGTGAAGTCGGTTCTGAACCGCCTGCCGGAAAACTCGCTGCTTTTTACGCCCAGAGTGGATAGCGCAAGGCGTCGGTCGGACATGACCAACGGCGCATCCGGCGTGTGCCAGGCTCTGGTGGAAAGCGACGCGCGCGACGAACCGGACGGACGCTCGACGGAGGTCGAGAGCGTATCGATGGCAAGTTGCAGGGCCTGCGGCGTCGGGCCGCTGACGATCAATGCCGACACGCCTTTGACGATGTCGTTCTCGAACCCGGCATAGGGACCGGCAAGCGCCTCCGGCGGAACGGACTGGGTGGTGGCGGCGATCTCACGCGAGGTGCCGACCAGAACCGCGAGAGTGCCGGGCTTGCGCTCGGTCGGTAGCTTCGTGTCGAAAGTGATCTGCTGGTTGGGCATCTGCGTGCGCAGGGCAAGCGCCTGTGCCAGCTTCAGCAACGGCTGTGCCGCAACCGGGTTGGCAAGGCCGGGCGCCACGATGTTGATCGTCGTCAAACCCGCCGCATCGGCACCCGTGGCCTGAATGTCATCGATGGAATCAAAACGGTTGGCGACATCTGCATCGAAGGCGAGATAGGTGCTGGCGGGACTAACATCGGTCCAAAGATCATAGGTCGATTGCACCGTGCAGTCGGTGCGGTGCCGTTGCTGGACGCCGAGCGAAATCGTGTTGGCACCAGCCTGAAGCGCACCCGCTGGTATAGCCATCGAAACAGCGCCGTCCGCATCAGGGGAGGAGATGCTCTTTCGGTCCAGCGCGACGTTGTTGACGGAGACTTCAAGGTCCGAACTTTCAGGCGCTACGACAATGGCGTTCTGATAGCCGATATTGACGGCCGTCGCAGACTTCGCCTGCTCCGGTGTCAGATAGAGCGTCCACTGGCGCTGGTCGATTTCGCCTGACAGACCCATTTCGGCGAAGGGCAGAATATAGCGACGACGGTCGTCTTGATTGTTTGCGACAGGCAATGCGGCGGGCTTCGCGGGCGCAACTGTAGGCACAGTGATGCCCGTGGCAGGCCGTGGGGCAGCAGCGGGCGCTTGAGGGACAGGCGCTGTGAGCGGCGGCGCTTGGGGCGCAACCGGTGCCGGGCGGACGGCAGGCGGTGGCGAATCCGGTTTTTCCGGCGACATATCGAAGGGTGTGGTCTGCGCCAGGGCAATGCTTGAGATGGAGGTCAGAAGCACCGCGACGAAAAGCGAGGGCTCCATCATGATTTCGCCCTTCCCAGCACCGGCTTGACCTTCCGTTGCGGCTTTAAGGAACGGAAGAAGTAAAAGAGACCGCGCTGCGTCTGGTACACGGCAATAGCAAGGAACGTCGCAGTGCCCTTGATAAGGCCGGGATTTTTGCGGCGGCTGCGCTGCAATTCGCTCCACTGGTCCGAATTGGCGAAAATCAGATCCGCGATCAGGCGGTGATCGACCGCCTTTTGCGGCGAGAACGTGCTCCCCACGGAGGTGAACCCATCCTGGCGAACGGAGCGAACGATGTTGATCGGCATGGTCTCCGGCACACCTTCGCTGTGCGGCTTGACGCGAATGGTCGCCTTCGTTCCCTGCTCGACAGGTGACAGGCCCTGTTCGAAAATATGGATCAGCATGCCGTTGACCGAAACGTTCTCGACGGTGGCGGGCAGCCAGCGATCACTATCGCCGATCTGCAATTCGCACCGACGCTTGACGGTAACGCGGCGGGACGCAGACTTCTCTCCGCGCTCGGAGACCACACCCAGAGCACAACCCGCAAAGATGATGTTGAGCAAGTTCCAGCCGCCCACCACAAGCGTGACGTCGGCTTTGTAGGGCTCTGCATAGATGCGGTAGACGGCGAAAATCATGGCGATGATCAGCACGGCGAAGATGACGAAGAAAGGCCTGCTGATTTCGGACAGCCGCGCCTCGCTGATCGACTCGTCCTTGGCCGTGACCTTGAACGTCGGCTTCGACGGATTGAAGATGACCGAGACGACGGCGGGCAAAAGATGGACCGTCTGCACATATTCGTACAGCTCCGAAATCCACGGCCAGCGGAAACTGCCATAGAGAAAGTTCTGCATCATGAGGTTCACCAGCATGTATGCAGCGGTGTAGGCCAGAAACTCGCCGCCGGAGGCGACGAAAATCTGGAGGTCGAAAAACAGATAGAACAGCGGCGCAAACAGAAAGATCGTGCGCGGAAAAGGAAACAACCAGAATAGCGTCGATGACATGTAGCAAAGGCGCTGCGTGAACGACAATCCGCGACGAAACAGCGGTTGGCGGAAGATCAAAATCTGCATCATGCCCTGCGCCCAGCGACTGCGCTGACCGATAAAGCTGGTGAAGGTTGCGGGCTGCAACCCGGCAATCAGCGGCTTGTCGACATAGAGACTGTTCCAGCCGCGCGAATGCAGCGCCAGCGCCGTTTCACAATCTTCGGTAATGCTAACACCGCTGAAACCCTCGGTCTCCTTCAGCGCTTCACGCCGCAAAACAGCCGCGGAGCCACAGAAAAACGCACCGTTCCATTTGTCGAGGCCGCGCTGGATGATGCCGTAGAACATCTCGTTTTCGCTCGGCATCGTCTCGAACGTGCGCAGGTTACGCTCAATGGGGTCGGGATTGAGGAAGAAGTGCGGGGTCTGGACAAGGAACAGCCGCTCGTCCTCTTCGAAATAGCCGACGGTTTCCAGAAGAAAATCGCGCGCGGGCGCGTGGTCGGCATCGAACACCACGACCAGCTCACCGGTGGAGTGCTCTAGACCGTTGTTGAGGTTACCGGCCTTGGCGTGAACATTGCGCTCGCGTGTGAGGTAGTTGACGCCGAGGTCGTCGCACAGCGTTTTCAGTTCTTCATGACGGCGCGCAGCGGCCTGCGAATCTGGAACACTGGGACCGTTTCGCTTCTGTACGGTCCCGCCATCATCCAGCAGCCAGACGGTGAATTTGTCGGCGGGATAATCGATGTTTTTTGCCGCCGCCAACGTGTTGGCCAGCAGAATAGCGTCTTCATTATAGGTCGGAACGAAGATATCGACCGTGGGCACATAGCCCGGCGAACCGGGCCGGGTCTTGCGGGACGGCAACGGCATGGACACGATGACAAGGCTGAGCGCCAGCATCAGCACGCTGTACATCTCCGCCAGATACAACAGAAAACCAGGAATGAAGTTTTCCGGCTGGTTGATGGGAGGAAGTGTGCTTGTGGTTCGCCAGTAGACATAGCGCAGCACGATGGCCGTGCCGAAGCCAAGGCCGATCAAACGCCACGCGCCCTTGCCGTTGAGGGATTTGATTGTGGCGAGCAGGACCAGCGAGATTGCCGTGGCGATGAGGTGGGTCTGCAAACTGACCGGCAGCGTTATGATGACCAGAACGCAAATCGACACGATCATCCAGATGATGACGGAGATGGCCTTGCTCATCTGCAAACCCTTGTTTCGCTCTGAGGCTACATGCCTCGATTCCCGACTCACCGCCTTGCGACGATGCCACGGGATGATGCCTTATACCCAAGACAATACTAAATTGGTTAATTGCATCTTTGCGAACCTTCTCCAGACGACACGCAGTCGGGAGAAGGAATGACAACACGTCTCGTTTCCGCACGATTGGCCGGTGGGGGCACATCTGCGGGGCGAGTGGACGCAGGCGCTGCCCCCGTTGGCGACGGGATCACCACCCGCGCTGGTGCAGGCGAGACGATGGGCTGCAGTTGCGGCTGAGGTGCGGGCTGAACGACGACGCGGCGCACGACTGATGGAGCGGCCTGTGCGGGCGGACGGCTTGGTGTCTGCGAGCCCGGCTGCATCGGGACTTCCGTTGCAGTGACCGGATAGATCGGATTGCCGGAGCGCCCCATGCCTTCCGGCGGTTTCTGCGCCGTGCCGTAGGGGTTCCACCCTTCGGAATCGTAGCTGCCGGTAATCGTGTAATTGTACATCACCGCCAGCAGGTCGCGTGTCGTTACACCCGACTGGCAAAGCCTGAGCGTGACGTTGATACGCCCGAGATTTTTAAAGCCCTGTCGCATATCTTCCGGCGAGCGGATGCGCTGCCAGGCGTAAATGCAGGAATCGTCACCCGCGCCGTGACCGGAGGCGTAGGAAAAGGCACCATATGCGTTTTGCAGATATTCCGCTGATGTTGCCAGTTGCGCACCGGGAAAGGCCGAGCGTATCTCACGCGAGATGGAAGAGGCGCGCAGGCTGCTGCTCGCCAGACCATCCTCGCCGGTATCTTCCGCACGCTGCGGGCCGAACAGTTCGATCTTGAAATAGTTCTGTCCCGGCGTTCTCGCGTCCGAGCGCAGGATGACCTCTTGCTGCACGGCATTGGAGAAGGTGCGGCTGATGACGTTGATAATCTCCGGCCCACCGGGAGGCGGAAAAATCAGTGCTTCTTCCGGTGGCAGCATTTTAGGCGCGCCGGATGCGCGGATGCCGCCGGGATTGTTGCAGCCGGTCAGCGCCAGTGCAATACTAGGCAATAGAACATAGGCAGCGGGCTTTCCCACCGCCGCGCCCGCCGCATTTAGCATGCCGGCAAGGTCGCGCGCACAACGAATCAGAGATGACCAAACCATGTTCATGAAATACGTGAGCACCACGATTTAGCAATATGAAAACTTGGTCGTATGTTGTGGTTCCGGCAGCGCGATGCGTGCCGTGCCAATGGAACTTTGCGGCAAGACAGGAATTGGGGGTTGTGGGAGGCAAGCGAAGCCGCTTTAAAACGCATGTCGAAATGGAATGGAAATGGCAGATCAAGTGATGAGCGTAACCAGCCAACTTTCAGACGAAGCCAAGAGACTAAGGCGCTGGCTCGATGAGGACGCCCTGCCCATGTGGTGGAAAGTGGGAGCCGGAAAGCCCGATGGCGGATTTTACGAGCGCATCGACCAGAACGGAAAGCCGATGCTCGGCGATAATCGCCGTTCGCGCGTTCAGCCGCGACAGGCCTATTGCTACGCTGCTGCCGGACAAAAGGGCTGGAACGGCGAATGGAAAAAGGCCGTCGATCATGGTCTGCACTGGTTCGACAAAGTGTTCCGGCTGGAAAACGGCCTCTACGGCAACCTCGCAGACTCCTCCGGTAAATTGATCGACCCGACATTCGATTTCTATAATCAGGCCTTCGCGCTGTTTGCAGCCGCCGAGACCGCCAGGGTCTTTCCAGAGCGCAAAGCCGAAATGCTGGAAAGGGCGCATGGCATTCTCGACGTCTTGCAGCGGGACTACGCGCACCCTGTTACAGGCTTCGAGGAAGCCAATCCGCCGGTTGAGCCGCTGTGCTCCAATCCGCATATGCATTTCTTCGAGGCGATGCTGGCATGGGAAAAGGTGGACCCCGAGGGACCTTGGCGTGGGCTGGCAGATGACGTCGCGCACCTAGCCATGGACAAATTCATCGATGCGCAATCCGGCGGTTTGCGGGAGTTCTTCGACCGGGACTGGAATCCGATGCCGGGCGAAAAAGGCCGTATCATGGAGCCGGGTCACCAGTTCGAATGGGCTTGGCTGCTGACGCGCTGGGGAAGCTTGCGCGGCGATAGCTCTGCCTTGTCGAAAGCCAAACGCATGTTCGATATCGGCGAAAAATACGGCATCTGCCCGCGTCGCAAGGTGGCGATGATGAGCCTCTACGACGACTTTACCGTCCATGACGCGCTCGCCCGTCTGTGGCCACAAACCGAATGGCTGAAGGCCGCTGTTAGACTGGCAGCCGCCACGCACGGTGAAGAGCGCCATCGTTATCTGTCCTCGGCATTGCGGGCGGTGGGTGCGTTGCAGCCATTTCTGCACACCCCGGTCTCAGGCCTCTGGTTCGACAAATGGCCGCATGACGCGCCGATGATCGATGAACCGGCACCGGCCAGCACCTTCTACCACATTGTCTGCGCGATCTATGAGCTGGACGAGGTTTTGAAGCAGGATTTGATGTAACTTTTGGTAAAAAATTCAAAGGCTTGCGCCATACTCCGTGCAAGCCGTAAAATCCTTACGAAAATTTAACTGTTGCTCACGGGGGAAAGATGGGTATTTTCCGTTTTGCGCTGCAGCATAGCCTCTCCTTACGCAGCGCTGTCGCATTAAATGCCGGTAGCTCCATGGACCCCGGTTCCATTCAATGTCCATTCTAGGGAGATTATAATGACAATATCTGTTTCCGAGCCTTATTCCAGCAATGAAACCCATGCGCCATTTGCGTCGAAAATCGCGGAGGCCAGAAGCAGCTGTGGCTATACTGTCGATCAGCTGGCCATCACCTGCGGTCTGACCGCGCAGGAAATCAGCGCACTCGAGGATGGGTCCGATATCAATCCGTCCCATATCCAGCGCGTTGCTGCTGCTCTGCAAATCCCGCTTTCGACCGTCGTCTAAGCGGCTTTTTTCGCTCTCCCATCGGAGGGTCATGCCTCGCCCGTCGCGCCGGAGTTTTATTGCTCCGTGTAGAGCGGGCGAGAAATCCACCAAATCGTTCGGCGATTTCATCACGCCTCTTATAATCCGCATTTCCCCATACCACATGCAGGGCGCATTCATTTTCGAGACCTGACTGTGAGATCCCCATGGCAGAAGCACATTCCGCTGACCTGTCCACCACCCCCGATTCGAAAAATCTTTGGCCATCCCGGCGCCATGACATCCTGAACTGGCTGCTGCTGGAAACCAGCGACCAGCGGTTCATCGACAATATCTTCGTAGAGTTGTGTGAGCGGCTGAATGATGCGGGCATCTCCGTTGCGCGGGGCTCCATAAGCTTCATGGTCGAGCACCCGCAGTGGCGCGGCGCGCGTATGTTGTGGTCTCGTGGCCTCAGCGAAGCTGAATTCAGAACTTATGCCTATGGCATGGAAAACACCACCGAGTATCGCAACAGCCCGATTTACGAAATCCACGCCGGGGCAGCGGAAATCCGTTACCGACTGGATGTGCCGCCGCAGCCGGGCGAATCCAGCATCTACTCCGATCTGCGCGCCGAAGGACTGACCGAATATTGCGCCTGGCCACTGCAACACACTCTCGGCAAGCGCCATGTCCTGACCTTTTCCAGCGACAGACCCGGCGGATTTACCGATTCAGAGATCGAGCTTTTGCGGACGCTGGTTCCAGCAATTTCGCTGGTTTCGGAAATTCGGCTCAAGAACCGGATCGCCCGCACGCTTCTCGAAACCTATGTCGGTCCGCATGCCAGCCAGGCCATTCTGGATGGCGCAACCACGCGCGGCAGCGGCACGACAGTCGGCGCCGCCATTCTCATTTGCGACCTGCGGGATTTCACCCACATCTCGGATCTATGGCCGCGCGACGACGTGATCGAACTGCTGAACGCCTATTTCGACGCCATGTCCGACCCCATCGAAAAGTTCGGCGGCGAAATTCTGAAATTCATGGGAGACGGTCTGCTGGCGATTTTCCCGCTCAGCGATCCCGACGCATGTTCGAACCTGATTACCGCCATCGAAGAGGCGCAGGTGCATCTGGAGGCGTTGAATACTGCCAATATCGCCAGGGGTCACGAGCCTCTGGGCTACGGCATTGGCGTTCACGTCGGTGATGTCATGTACGGCAATATCGGCTCGAAAAGTCGTCTCGATTTTACCGTCATCGGCCCTGCCGTCAACATTGCCTCGCGGCTGGAAAGCCTGACCAAGACCATCAAGCGGCCTGTCTTGATGTCGGAAACCTTCGTGGAAATGGCTGGCAATATCCGAAATTTCGAGAGCATCGGCGCGCAAACGCTTCGCGGTCTCGATACGCCGGTCAACGTATTCGCGCTGCCGCAACCGGTCTCCCCTTAACACTTCGTCGTTTGAACTTTAACGCATCGCCTGTTTTGCGTTAGACATAATCTGACGAAACGAAGACGCATGGAGATCGAGTGCTGGTGACGGAAGACATGGAAGCACCATCGACGGTGCCGACAGCCAGAATGCTGACATGGGTTCGCAACTCCACCATCTACCGGCTGGAGCGGCGCATGATGACCGAGCGGCAGCTTTTCGACGCCATCACGCGCAAGGCCAAGCAGAAGTTCGAGGGTATCAGCCCCGAGCAGATCGAGGCCCTAGCCCATGCTGCAGTGAAGTTCGCCTACAATATCAAGGCGCTGGACGACGTGGCTTACGCCGAAATCGCCACGCGTTCTGCTATTCGGGGCGGCAAATCCCGAAGGGCGATTGCGCAGAAGCTGACGATCAAGGGCGTGGCCAAAGAGATTACCGAACAGGCGCTGAGCGAGAAGGACGATCTCTACTCCGCCGTGATCATGGCGCGCAAACGCCGTTTCGGCCCGTTTCGCCGGGAAGAGGCAGACCAGAAGCGTATGAACAAGGAAATTTCGGCCTTCGCACGCAATGGATATAGCTTCGAAATCGCCAGCCGTGTTTATAGGATGGGAACCGACGAGGCCGAGGACATCCTCTCAAACGGCGTTCTATAGTCCTATTGCGGCGCCTGCACCGTCTTGAGGTAGGCGATCAGATCGTTGATCTCGCTTTCGCTCCACAGGCCGAAAAAACGCATGGAGGTGCCGGGTACCTTCTTCTTGGGACTTGAGAGAAATTCTCGAAGATTATCCTCCGTCCACGCCATGCCGCCCGCTCCCGCGTCTGTCATGGCCTGCGAATATTTGTAATCGGCAACGGAGCCAGCGGGGCGTCCGACAACGCCCATAAGATGCGGCCCCATGCGGGTGCGTGGGTTTTCGATGCTATGGCAGGCGGAACACTTGCTGAATGCGCGCTCCCCATTGGCCACATCACCATCGGCAAACGCGGACGAAACACCAAGCAGTAGGAACGTAGCTGATATCCATATCCGCATGATCGTCATCCCGAATCCGTCTGTTTCGCGAAATGCAAAACGCCCTTCCCGTCTATAGGACGAAAAGGGCGTGTCGTTGAATGCGTCAGATTGACTGAGGCAAGTATCAGCCGTTGATTGGGTTCAACGTAACCGAGGTGCCTGTCGCAGCAAGGTTGAGGCCGACCTGACCGGTAACGCTCACCGTCTGAAGCTGGATTGAACCGGCGGTACCACCGACCAGAACGTTTGCGCCGACGCCTAGACCAACTGTCGCTTCAGCCGTTGCACCCTGATACAGGCCGCCGAGCGAACCCTTGTGGTAACCGGCTGTCGGTGCGAGCACGGCCCAAACGAGTTTACCCTGCGTGGTGAAGCCGAGGTCTACGCCCATCTTGCGGATTGCGCCGCTGTAATGATCGGTGCGACGTGCGCCAACTGTGGACTGGAATGTGCAATCGAGTTCCTTGGCGGAACCGATGACATAACCCACGCCACCGCCTACTTCGCAGGTCAGGTAGCCGATCTTGACGCCGTTACGGTCGTCCTGGTCCTGATACGTGGCTTCTGGATATGCCAAGTCTGCGGCAATTGCGCTGGCAGTGCCACCGAGGCCCATTGTCATTGCGGCGAAGGTTACGGCTAGAGCCTTTTTCATGTTGTATTTTCTCCTGTTGAATTTTTTTATTTAACCCGCAGCAGCCCGCTTACCCTTTTCGGATATTGAATGGCGCAGTGTTAACGTTTGTTCCGAAAAATCGATCCACTTCATTTGTGACTGATCGATTCTTTCGAAACAGCCGAGAATGACGAACGGCTAAAAGCCCTTTAGGGCGCGGTTAGGGCAGCTGGTGTTGGGGCTGGTTATTTCAAAAATCCGGTTGGGCATCGCCGACACGCGGTCAGCGACGCCTACGCTCGGGTCAAGCGCGCTTGTAATCGTCCTGCAAACGGTTGATGTCGTCATCGCCGAAATACGAGCCCGTCTGTACCTCGATGATCTCGAGCGGAATTTTCCCGTCATTGGCCAAACGGTGCGGCTTACCCAATGGAATATAAACGGACTCGTTTTCCGTCAGCAATCGCGTGTCGCCGTCGATTGTCACCGTCGCTGTACCCCTGACGATGATCCAGTGCTCGGAGCGGTGATGGTGCTGCTGAAGCGAGATTTTGTGGCCCGGTTCGACCTTCAGATGGTTGACACGGAAACGGGCCCCGGAATCTGTCTGCTCGATATGGCCCCAAGGGCGATAGGCGCGCTTGTGGATTTCCGTTTTGCGGGCGTGGTCGCTTTCCTTCAGCGCCTCCACCAGTCCCTTCACGCTCTGCACCCTGTCCTTGGGTGTCACCAGAACCGCGTCCTTGGTCGCCACCACCACCAGATCCTTGGCTCCGACCACCGTCGTCAAAAGGCTGTTCGAGTGGATGAGGCAACCTTCCGAATCCACGAAAATGCCCTGCCCCTCGACAGCGTTGCCGTTCTCTACCTTGTCGGCGATCTCCCAGATTGCATCCCAGCTGCCGATATCCGACCAGCGAAAATGCCCGCGCACGACAGCCATCCGTTTGGTGTTTTCAATTACAGCATAATCGATGGAATTCTTTGGCGACGCTTCGAAGCTCTCCTTGTGCAGGCGCACGAAACCGAGATCGCTCTCGAAATTCTCCACCGATTGGGTAACGGCTTCAAGAATTTCAGGAGCATGGGCCGCAAGTTCGGCAATCATCACATCTGAGCGAAACAGGAAGTTACCGGAATTCCAGAGATAGCCTTTTTCCACGTAGGAAATGGCGGTCTCTTCATCGGGTTTTTCAACGAAAGCTTCGACGACACACAGGTCTTCGTTTCCATCGATTGGCTGGCCGGGGTTGATGTATCCGTAGGACGTGCGTGGCTCGGTGGGCGTCAGGCCGAAAACGACGATATTGCCCTGTTCTGCGGCTTCAGCACCGAGTTTGACGGCATTGGTGAAATGGTCATTGTCCAGAACGACGTGGTCGGCGGCCAGCGCCAGAACGAGAGAACCCGGCTCACGTTTTTCTGCCAGAACGGCAGCGGCGGCCATGGCGGCGGCGCTGTCGCGGCGGGCGGGTTCGAGAACGACGGTCGCTGTCACATCGACCTCTTCTGCCTGACGGCGGGCGAAGAAACGGAAATCCTCGTTGGTAATTACCAGCGGCTCATCGTAGAGCGCCGCGTCGCTGACGCGTTTCAGCGTTTGCTGATAAGTTGAGAACGAACCGACCAGCGGCTGGAACTGTTTCGGCAGTTGATCCCGCGACACCGGCCACAATCTCGATCCCGCCCCGCCTGCCAGAAGTACGGGGATAATTCTTCGATTTTGTGTGTTCACGGTATGCCCTTTCAAATTCCAATTCGTCCACTTTGTAACGCCAGCCAGCAAAACATGTGCTGATACAATTGCCAAGGTCGTATTTCCCAAGGACAATACAACCCTGTCCTGTACCACAAACAGAGGTGATGGCTCAGGCGGCAGACAGCCAACGGGTATTTTCGGCTCTAGTTCCCGAAAAACCGGAGACGGCTAATCGATTGAAGCGTTCGCCAACCCCCTGTATCTTCTGTTTTCTCCACTTAAAACGCCTTCGAGGCTTGGCGTGCGGCCAGAAAGTACAATAGTTACGTCCAACATTTTACGAAGCATGAGAAAAGGTGGGGGACATGTCCGACAAAACGAAATCCACGACTGGCAAAACATCTGTCACGGACCAGGAAGCGCTTGATTTCCACTCGCAGGGCAGGCCCGGCAAGCTGGAAATTACCCCCACAAAGCCGATGGCGACGCAGCGCGATTTGTCGCTCGCCTATTCTCCCGGCGTTGCCGTACCCGTCAAGGCAATCGCCGAAAACCCTGATACCGCCTATGATTATACGACACGCGGTAACATGGTCGCCGTCATCTCCAACGGCACCGCCATTCTAGGCCTCGGCAATCTGGGTGCGCTGGCGTCCAAGCCGGTTATGGAAGGCAAATCCGTTCTCTTCAAGCGTTTCGCGGATGTCGATTCCATCGATCTGGAAGTCGATACCGAGGACGCGGATGAATTCATCAACTGCGTCCGCTATCTCGGCCCTTCCTTCGGCGGCATCAACCTCGAAGACATCAAGGCGCCGGAATGTTTCATCATCGAAAGCCGTCTGCGCGAACTCATGGACATTCCCGTTTTCCATGATGATCAGCACGGCACGGCCATCATCGCCGCAGCCGGTCTCATCAACGCCATTGCGCTGACGGGCCGCGATTTCAAGACGACGAAACTGGTGTGCAACGGCGCCGGTGCTGCCGCCATCGCCTGTATGGACCTCATCAAGGCCATGGGTTTCAACCCGGCCAACATTACCCTGTGTGACACCAAGGGCGTGATTTATCAGGGCCGCAGCGAAGGTATGAACCAGTGGAAATCCGCACACGCCGTCAAGACCGATAACCGCACGCTTGCGGAAGCCATGAAGGGCGCAGATGTCGTTTTCGGTCTTTCGCAAAAGGGCGCTTTTACGGAAGACATGATCCGGTCCATGGCGCCACGGCCGATCATCTTCGCTATGGCCAACCCAGACCCGGAAATCACGCCGGAAGAGGTCGCCCACATCCGTGATGACGCAATCATGGCGACGGGTCGCTCCGATTACCCCAATCAGGTCAATAACGTCCTCGGCTTCCCCTATATTTTCCGCGGTGCGCTGGATGTGCGTGCAAGCCAGATCAACGACGCGATGAAGATAGCGGCGGCCAAGGCGCTGGCCGATCTCGCTCGTGAAGATGTTCCAGACGACGTGGCTGCCGCCTATCAGGGGGTGCGTCCGCGCTTTGGGCCGCAATATATCATTCCCGTACCCTTCGATCCGCGCCTCATCTCGGCCATTCCGGTCGCCGTTGCCCGCGCCGCCATCGAAACGGGTGTCGCGCGTCGGGAGCTGGGTGATCTGGAAGCCTACGCCCGCGAACTGTCTGCCCGTCGCGACCCGATGGCGTCGACAACGCAGCGCCTTTACGAGCGTGTTCGCCGCTCGCCAAAGCGCGTCGTCTTTGCAGAGGCGGAAGAAGAACAGGTCATGCGCGCGGCGATTTCGTTCACCGCGCAGGGCCTCGGCACCGCCATCCTGCTAGGCCGTGACGATATCATCCGGGCGAATGCCGAACGTGCGGGCATCGATCTGGACCGCCCGAACATCAAGATCACCAATGCGCGTCTTTCGGAGCGTGTCGATACCTATATCGATTATCTCTACGCGCGCCTGCAACGGCAGGGCTTCCTGCTGCGCGACGTGCAGCGTCTGGTGCACAACGACCGCAACCATTTCGCCGCATGCATGGTGGCAATGGGTGATGCCGACGCTATGGTTACAGGCACGACTCGCAATTATGCGACGGCGCTCGAGGATGTTCGCCGCTGCATCAACACCAAGCCGGGCCATCGCGTCATCGGCGTTTCCCTGGTCGTGTCGCGCAACCGCACGGTCTTCGTTGCAGATACCGCCGTTCACGACATGCCCTCCGCCGAAGATCTGGCCGATATTGCCGTGGAAGCCGCAGGTCTGGCTCGTAAGTTTGGCTACGAGCCACGGGTTGCGATGCTCGCCTACTCCACCTTCGGACATCCGCTGGGCGAACGGTCCGAAAAGGTTCGCGAGGCGGTGCGCATCTTGGACAAGCGCAACGTGAATTTCGAGATCGACGGTGAAATGGCGGCGGATGTTGCGCTCAATCATCACAAGATGCAGAGCCAGTATCCGTTTGCGCGTCTTTCCGGCGCAGCCAACGTGCTGGTCATGCCTGCGATCCATTCTGCATCCATCTCCACCAAGATGTTGCAGGAACTGGGTGGCGCCACCGTCATCGGCCCGCTGCTGGTCGGTTTGGACAAATCCGTGCAGATCACGGCCATGGGCGCAAAGGACAGCGACATCGTCAACATGGCCGCGATTGCTGCTTACAACGCCGGTCATTGATCCCAGACGATCCGCTTGCGCAGGCGCAGCAAATTGCGCCTGCCGAATGCATTTAAGGCACAGCCCTCCACAGAATTGCCAAAAAGCCGGTGGGTAACCGTTCTCATCCACGGTTCGGCCACATAGTTCAGTTTTGTCACTCAACGAAAATGGGCGGCAAAGGATTCTGCCGCTGGCAATGAGACGGACGGGCATGGACATGTACGAAAAATCGGCGGGGGCGCCGGTGAAGATCGAGACCGAGAGCACGCTGAAAAGGTTTGCGTTTTGCCTTACGAGCAATCCGAATGCCGTTATTGCGCTTTTCGGAGCCTATTTCCTGTTGCAAATCATCGTCCGTCAGCTGGTTCCTCCGGCACTGCGCGTCGATGAGGCCCAACAAGTCCTGTTCGCGCAATGGCTTGCGCTCGGTTACGACGCGCAGCCGCCCTTGTACAATTGGTATCAACAGGCCGTTTTCGCGGTTTTCGGCACGTCGATGGCGACCATCGCCCTTGCCAAGAACTTCATCCTGTTCCTGACATTCGCCGCCTTTGTAAAAACCGCAGAATTGGTGCTGGAAAACAAGCGCTTCGTGGTCGTCGCCGCGCTGGCGCTGTTCGTCATCCCGCAGGTTTTCTGGCAGGCGCAGCGTGACCTGACCCACACCGCTATGCTGATGCTGACCTTCACAATGCTGCTTTACGGCAGCATCCGGCTCATCCAGCGCCCTTCATTGATGGGCTATGTGCTGGTTGGCGTGGTCGCAGGCCTCGGCATGCTGTCGAAATACAATTTCGCCCTGGCACTTCCAGCATTGCTGGTCGCCGTGTGGTTCCATCCGCAGGGCCGCGCCAGACTACTTGACCGGCGCTTTTTGCTGACCGTCCTCGTCAGTGTCGTGGTGTTTCTGCCCCATCTCTTCTGGCTCGTCGATAACATCGTCTTCGCCTCCGAAGTGACACTGAAGCGCATGGCTGAAGATGCGCCAGACAACCGCTTTCTACAGGTCGGTCGCGGCCTTGCCCGTTTCGTTGCCGGGTCGCTGATTATCGTCGCGGTTCCCGCACTCCTGCTTTGGCTAACCGCCCTTCGGGAGCAGAAGCTGCCCCGCAGAACCCAAAGTGCGTGGTTCAGGTTTTTCCTCCACTATTTCGTCGCCATTGCAACATTGATGGCGCTCGTCATCTTCATGACGACCATGACAGAGTTGCGCGACCGCTGGCTGCTGCCATTGCTTCTGCCAGCACCCATTCTGGCTGCGCTCTATCTGGAGCGCTACGTGGCCGATGCGGACCGCTTCGTCGTCCGCTTCCTGCCCATTCCGCTCATCATGTTGGCACTGGTACCGGTCGCGCTGTTGATTTCGTATCCGCTGATGGCTTCGCTGGGCAGAACATCCAGCTCGAATTACGATTGGCAGGCCTTCAAACACCAGATCGTCGAGACGGAGAAACTGTCGCCCTCTGTTATCGTCACGCTGAACTGGCCAACGGGCGGCAACTTGCGCTTCCTGTTCAATGACGTCCCCGTCGCCACCGCCATCTACGACGATTACGATCCGCCGTTCACGATCACCGATGAGCATCCGGCGCTGATGGCCTGGATCGGTGATGACGATCAGTCGCCCGAACTGTCTAAATGGATCGAAGGCCAGTTGAACGTGAAGGTGAAGGATGTGAAAACATCAACGCTGAGCGTACCCATGTATTACCCAATCAAGGGTAAAATGCTGCGGCTGAACTATGCGGTCGTCAGACCGGCCAACATCGTCAGGGACTAGACTTAAATCCTGTCGACAGTTTGCATTTAACCGTGATATCTGGAGGCATCAATTGGCGGGATGCTCCATGAATTCATCAGAAAAATGCGAAGTGCTGGTTATCGGCACCGGCATCATCGGCGTGATGTCTGCTCTGTATCTTCAAAATGCCGGCAAGTCTGTGACCTTTCTGGAACGGGGCGAAATCGCGCGCGGGGCCAGCGCCGGTAATGCCGGTATTCTCGCATTTCCCGAAATCATCCCCATTCCGGCACCTGGTATCATCAAGAAAGCGCCGAAATGGCTGATCGATCCGCTCGGGCCACTCAGCGTGCCGCCTGCCTATGCCCTGAAGATTGCACCATGGCTGTGGCGCTTCTGGAAAGCCAGCTCTCCCGACAGATTTCGCCACGGCCTTAATGTCCAGATCGCAATGATGACACTGGCAGCACGCGAGATGCAGGCCATTGCCGATATGCCGGAGCTTTCCCGCTTCATCACCAACACCGGCACCCTCGACCTCTACGATACCAGAACGAGCTTCGATGCCGCGCAAAAAGACTGGAAAGAGAAGGAGCGCGCAGGCTTCGATTTCTCCCGGATCGGACGTGAGGAGATCGAGCGACTACAGCCCGGTCTTGCACCGCAGTTCCAGAACGCGGTGTTCACGCCCGGCGGCTTGCAGGTCGCAGACCCCTACGAATTCACCAAGGCGATCGCCGATCTGGTAATGGCCCGTGGTGCGACGCTTCGCCAAGGCGAAGCCGTCAGCGTCGATACTGTCGGCGAAAGCACCATCGTGACACTTTCCAGTGGAGAGAAAATCGGAGCCGACAAGGTGGTGATTGCCTGTGGCGCATGGTCGAAGCCGCTTGCGGCATCGCTGGGCAACATGGTCCCGCTGGAGACTGAGCGCGGCTATAACACCACGTTGCCAGCAGGCTCTTTCGATCTCAGCCGCCAGCTTTACTTCAACGACCATGCCTTCGTGGTCACGCCGCTCTCCTCGGGCGTTCGCGTGGGCGGCGCGGTGGAACTCGGCGGGCTCGATCTGCCTGCGAATTTCAAGCGGTCGGAAGCCTTGCTGAAGAAGGCCAGTCAATTCCTGCCGGGCCTGAAAACTGAAGGTGGCAAACAATGGATGGGTTTCCGCCCATCCATGCCAGATTGCCTGCCCGTCATCGGCCCGTCGCGCAACAACCATTCAGTCATATACGCCTTCGGCCATGGACATCTCGGGCTCACCCAATCTGCTGCCACCGCACGGCTTGTTACGCAATTGGTCAAGGACGAGGAAACCGCCATTTCGGTCGATCCTTTCAGACCCGGACGCTTCGCCTGAACAACGAAAGGCCCGCTCTTTCGAACGGGCCTCATTATCGATTTCAGCGTATTAGAACGGTGAGTCTGGGAAATAAAAGCTCTCGGCGTTGTCCTTGGTCACCAGTGTGGCGTCAAGGATGTAGGTGCCGCGAACAGGGACCTGATCGTAGAAGTTGGCGGCGGTCAGTTGCATAGCCGTTGCCACCATGGCCGGTGGATAGAGCACATCGACCGGGATCATCTTGTCACCATCCATGACCTTCTTGATCATGTCCTTGGAGCCTGCACCGGCAACGACATACTTGATGTCGGTTCGCTTGGCCTGTTCGATGGCCTGGAGAACGCCAACGGCCATGTCATCATCCTGGCACCAGACCACATCGATCTTCGGGTACTTCGTCAGATAGTCCTGCATGACCTTGAAGGCATCGTCGCGGTTCCAGTTGCCGAACTGACGGTCGAGGATTTTCACCTTCGAACCGGCGATACCCTTGTCGAACCCATCCTGACGCTGCTGGTCGATGGGAATGGGCAGACCACGGATAACTACGACCTGCGCATCCGGCGTGGTATCGGCGATATATTTCCCCGCCACTTCACCCAGAGCAGGGTTGTTACCAGCAACATAGAGATCGCGAACGGTGTCGTCATTGACGCTCGGCGCACGGTCGACGAGAGCAACGAACTTGCCGTTGTCCTTGACCTGCTTGATGGCGTTGACCAGTGGATCGGGATCAGATGGCAGGATGACGAGCGCATCGATGCCCTGTGTTTCCAGATCCTGCACGGCATTTGCCTGCGTGGCCGCATCTGGCGATGTCTTGACGATGACATTGAGGCCCGGATGTTCCTGCATCAGCAGCTTCGCCACACGTTCCGCATGATAGACCACGCCCGCTGTCCAGCCATGGTCAGCCGCAGGAATGGAAACGCCAATCGTCACCTTTTTGTCCTGTGCCTGCACTGCCCCGCTCAGCGCTACCAGCGCCACAGCCACTCCCAACAGTCTCTTTCGCATGTGTTGTTCCTCCCACACAAACAAAGGTCTCGATTTTCTAAACCGGGCGACCCGTTGACCCGGTAACCTTACGAACGCCTCATCAGCGACCGCTGAACCAGCATGGCGATGATGATGATGGCGCCCTGAATTGCCCCGATCAGATACTCGCTGATGAAGTTGGACAGCAGCATGATGTTGCCGACGAGTTCCAGAATGAATGCACCACAGATGGTGCCCCAGACCCGGCCTGCCCCGCCCTTGAGCGCCGTTCCACCCACGACGACTGCCGTGATGGCCTGCAACTCCCACATCATGCCCGTTGTGGCAGACGTCGAGCCAAGGCGCGGAACGTAGAGAAGAACAGCGATGGCAACGCAAAGGCCCTGAATGACGAAGGCGATGGTGCGCACACGGTTGACCGCAACGCCAGAATATTTGGCGACATCACGATTGGACCCGACCGCGGTCACATGCCGTCCGTAGCGGGTGCGGTACAGAATAAAGGCTGCAATACCGGTCACGATGAGAATGACGAGAATGGGAATCGGAATACCGATGAATGATCCGAAGTAGACGGGACGGTACAAGGTCTGCAACTGCGGTTCACGCAACGTGATCGCTCCACCCTGCGAAAGCCACGTGGTCAAGCCACGAAACACACCCATGGTGCCAAGCGTCGCGATGAAAGGTTCGATCTTGCCGACCGTGGTGATCAATCCGTTGGCAAGACCGCACAATGCCCCCGCCACCAGAGTGAACACGACCGCCAGCACCAGCATCTGCGCCGGGTCAGCCACCGCACCTGAGTTCATCAGCAGGATCATCAAACTGGCGACGAAGGCCACCATCGAGCCCACCGACAGGTCTAGATCGCCCGCCGAGATGACGAAGGTCGCGCCGACAGCGATGATCGCGATGAAGGCGCTGCGTGTCGCCACATTGGCGAGGTTGTTGATGCTGATGAAATTCGGATTGACCATCGCCCCGACAATCAACAGCAGAAACAGTGCGATGAAAGGCGCAACTGCCCGCAAATCTATATCGCGAAGCGACCGTGCTGCCCTTTTTTCCTTGCTGTCTTCGCTTACACTCATACCCAAAACAGACCTCCCGCCCTGTCACATCGGCTTTTCAGCCGCCGCTATGCCGCCGCCTTTGTTTTCAGACCCGCCGCATAGCGCATGATTTCCCGCTCGTTGATTTCGTCGCCTTCCAGCATGCCCACCACGCGACCTTCGCGCATGACCGCGACACGGGTGCAAAGGCCGATGACCTCCTGCATTTCCGAGGACACCACGACGACCGAGTGGCCATCGCGCGCAAGCGCCGAAATGAAATGATAGATCTGCTGCTTGGTCCCCACATCGATACCGCGCGTGGGCTCGTCGATGATGATGATCTTTGGTTCCGTCTCCATGACCTTGGCCAGCAACAGTTTCTGCTGGTTTCCGCCGGACATGCGCCCCACCACCACGCTGCCATCACGCACGCGAATGTCGAAGCGACGGCGCGCGCGCTCCAGAGATGTCGCCTCGCTGGATGAGCTGAGGTAACCGAATTTTCCGTGACGCTCCAACGATTGCAGCGTCAGGTTCAGCGCCATACCAGAATTCAAAAGCAGACCCTTGGATTTGCGGTCCTTGGTCATATAGGCGAGCCCGGCGTCGATGGTCGCATGGAGATCATGCGGAGGCAATATCTTGCCGTTGACCTCGACCTCCCCCGACAGACGTGACCGCAGCCCGACGATGGCCTCCGCCAACTCGGTGCGGCCAGAGCCGATTAGACCCGAAAAGCCGATGATTTCGCCTCGTCTGAGATCAAAACTGGCATCCTGCACATATTTGGTGGAAACGTTGCGAACGCTGAGGACGATCTTCTCGTCCACATCAGGCTCGCGTTTGGCAGGGTAGAGGCTCGACAACTCACGCCCGACCATCAACTGGGCAATCGCCTCGCCATCCAGCAGCGCAGTTGGCGCGGTTTTTACCCAGTGTCCGTCGCGCAGCACCGTCACCCGGTCAGTCAGCTCCATGACTTCATCCAGCTTGTGCGAGACGAAGACGAAGCTCGTGCCCTTGTCGCGCAGCTTGCGGACCTGCTGGAATAGATAGTTGGTCTCCTCACGCGACAAAACAGCTGTCGGCTCATCCATGAAGACGATGCGCGCATCGCGGCTGATCGCCTTGGCAATTTCCACCATCTGCTTTTCAGCAACAGACAGCGTGCCGATCATCGCGTTCTCATCGACATGGCAGCCCAGAAGATCGAGCACGCGGCGCGTCTCAGCGCGCATTGCCTTGCGATCCAGCACGCCGAAATGCGTCAGTTCCCGGCCCAGAAACAGGCTCTCGGTCACTGTCAGATGTTCGGCCAGATTGAATTCCTGATGGATGATGACGATACCCAGCGCTTCAGCCAGCCCATTAGGCGGCAGCTTCACGGGTTTGCCGTCCAGCAGTATCTCGCCGGTACTTGGCTGTTCGAAACCTGAGAGAACCTTGACGAGAGTAGACTTGCCCGCGCCGTTCTCACCCATCAACGCATGGATTTCCCCAGCCTTCAGATCGAAATTGATGCTGAAGAGGACCTGCACCCCATTGAAAGATTTGGAAATACGACGCGCAGACAGCAACGTACCGCCGACGTCAGCAATCTCATTTTCCATGATTTCCTCCAGACGTCTCCCTACGTCTGAAATCCATGTAAACCTTTACACTGGCGATGTAAAGGTTTACATAAGCGCTTAAGAACAGATTTGCGTGATCGTATTTGACGGAGCGCAAAGTCTGTGTAGTGTCCGGTCGCGCATACATCCGAGGCCCTCATTGTCCATTCCCGCATCAGCCACAATTGAAGACGTCGCCCGGATCGCGGAGGTTTCCATCGCGACCGTGTCGCGCGCCATCCACACGCCTGAAAAGGTAGCGAATTCGACGCGACTGAAGGTCAATCAGGCCATTGCCGTCACCGGCTACACGACGAATGCCATGGCCCGCAGCCTGCGCCTAGGCCGCTCCAATATGATCCTGGTTGTCGCGCCTGACATCGGCGACCCCAACTTTTCGAACATTCTCGTCGGCCTGGAAAACGAAGCGCGCTCGCATGGCTACGGCATATTGATCGGCCATACGCAGAACGATGCGCAGCGCGGGCTCGAATATCTGAAATTCCTGAATTCCAACCAGGCTGCGGGGCTCATCCTGTTTACGGGTATCCTGCCATTTGGCCATCAGGCCATGACGGCGCGACTACCGCCCAGCGTCGGCGTTTTCGAACCCATCTATAATGGTGGCATTCCATATGTCGGCGTCGATGACACCAAGGGTGCCCGCAAGATCATCGATATGCTGATTGCCGAAGGGCATGAGCGGATCGCGTTCATCGGCGATTCCCGCGTCCGGCTCGCCTATAGCCGCAGACGGAAGGGCTATGACGAGGGTTTGCAGGCGGCGGGGCTGATACCGGCGCCTGCCTTGATTATCGAGGGAGATGGAACGCTGGAGAGTGGGCGGCTGGCCATCGAGCAACTGTTCATGCGCGATACGCTGCCGACAGCGTTCATGTGCGTTAACGACCAAACGGCAATCGGCGTTATGGTCGGGCTAACTGCGCGCGGCTACGATATTCCACGCGATTTTTCGGTAACGGGCTTTGACGATATTCCGCAGGCGGTCTTCATGTCCCCTGCCCTGACGACCATTCGTCAGCCCAGGACGGCCATCGGCAAACACGCCATGGCGCTGCTGCTTGATCTTTTAGGCGGTGGGCAGGCGAACGAGCCGGAAATCCTGCTCACACCTGACCTTATCGTTCGCAATTCCGTGGGCGCGCCAGCATGGCGGCTGACCCACAGATAATGCAAGCGGTGACTTGTCTTAGTAAGCGTCGCGGCGTGCAGGTTCTTCCTGCTGGCAGCGGCCCCAAAGCTCGGTTTGCACCGCACCTTGAAACTCCATGACTTCCTGGCGCATGGCCGTATCGTCATAACCCAGATTGACGAGACGCGCGGCAAGGGCCTGGCACTCATCCCGCCAGAAGCGGTTTGCTTCTTCGCCGTGAAGCGATTCTAGCATCTGAACGCAGCGCTTTATGTCAGCGACGCGGTTTTTGGCTGGAAACGCAATTACTTCTGAACGCTCTGTCACACGCACACCTTACTGCTTCGGGAATCAACCACCTATCTTTACCGGTGACATAGTTAACGAAGTCTGCAGCCCGGGCGCATTGCGCCCAGCGTCAGCGCAGAATCGCGTTATGGAATGCTACTGTCAGGCCGCAAGTGCTGCTCTGCAATCGCGCAGTATTCACGTTTCATAAACCTTGCGAGAACAGTGCGCAGATCAAAACGGTAGACATCCGTCCAAATCTCAAAAATTTGGGCAAATTTTACCAATAAAGATTACTGAAATTTCATGCTGCACGCTCTAAGAGAAGTATAACTGTGTTGAAACGATAAGCGTTTCGTAATACAATTCTCTAGAAAAGAAAGCCAAGAACATGCATTTCTCCACCGAGGGACAATGCTTAGCGGAGGAGAAAGATATGTACGCCCCGCGCGTTTTCATCAGTATGATCTGCGCGTTGCTGGTGTTCGCTGTCGCGACATATCTTATCCATGGCTCTTTCTTGACCACTTTCGTCCAGACGCTGATCTGTCTTGTCATTATACAAGTTGGTTACTTTATAGGCGTGCTTGTTCTTGTAGCAAAAGAGAAGCGACAGATGCGCGCCACGCTGAACTTCCAGAAGGAAGCGACGCCTTTGCCGGAGAAATCAGTGACGGAGGCCATTACCGTCGCTTCCCCGAAACTCAGCGATTTCTAAACCGCCTGCCCGCCGCCGACCTCAAACTTCTCGCAGGTGCGAAATAATCGTGCGGCGTCCTTATCCCTGACATTTTCTGCGCCGAAAAAACGGCAACGTAACGAAGCAGGAGTTGGCATGACTGGGGATTTGCGATCCATTTGCGTGATTATCGCTGCTAAAAATGCGTCCGACACCATCGCGACGGCGATCAAATCCGCGCTAACCGAGCCAGAAGTGTCTGAGGTCGTCGTGATTGACGATGGTTCGACGGACGCGACAGCCGCTATCGCGTCGGCCTGCGATGATGGCACCGGACGCCTTAAGGTAGAGCGTTTCGACGTCAACCGTGGCCCCTCCGCTGCCCGCAATCACGCCATCGCCATTTCGTCTGCCCCCCTCATCAGCATTCTTGATGCGGACGATTTCTTTTTCCGGGGCCGCTTCGCTGCCATGCTGGAAAGCGACGATTGGGATCTGGTCGCGGACAATATTGCCTTCATCCAGCAGTCAGTATCGGGCGCATCCTCCATGCAGCCCGCACGTTTTGCGCCCGAAGAGCATTTCCTGACACTGTCCGAATTCGTTCAGGGCAACATTTCCAAGCGCGGTATAGAGCGTGGGGAGACGGGCTTTCTGAAACCGGTGATACGCCGCGCGTTTCTTGAAAAAAATGGCCTGCGTTACGATGAAGCCCTGCGGCTGGGTGAAGACTACGAGCTATACGTTCGGGCACTGGCCTGCGGTGCGCGCTACAAGGTCATCCGCAACTGCGGTTATGGCGCCATCGTTCGTGGCGATTCCTTGAGTGGCAGCCACCGCACGGATGACTTGCGCCAACTCTATGAAGCGGACCGGAAAATCCTTGCGCAATATTCGCTGAAGCCGCCTGAAAAGGCGCTTCTTGAAGAACACGAGCTGCATATTCGCGAGAAGTTCGAGCTGCGGGATTTTCTCGATGCGAAGGCCAAGGGCGGCATGGGTGGCGCGCTGTCCCACGCCTTGAAGCGCTTGCCTGCCGTCCCGGCTATCGCACAAGGTATCTTTCGCGATAAAACCGCCCGCTATCGCCCAGCGCCAAAACAAGTGGCGGATATTCGCTATCTGTTGAACGCCACGCCGCTCAATCCTTAAGAAATCGAGCGGCGTCAGCCGACATCAGAAATAGTCTCTTTTGATCGTTTCCAGCACGGCCTGGAAACGTTCCTTGCGCTCTTCCAACCGGCCATCGGGGCTGAGCCGCGGCTCTGCCCGGCTTGCCTGCCATAGGGCAAGCGTCGAAGGTGCTGCGAGAACCTGCTTTGCCAGCTTACGCAGGGAGCGCTGCTCCTGATGCGGACGCACCAGCAGCTCACCATCATGCGACGCCTCGGCTGGCCGCTCCACGACGGGTGCTGGCGGCGGCGGCGGGAAGCTCATGCCCCAGAATTTGGAGCCCTTCTTCGCAGCCTCGGCACGCGTGGAAACCGGCACATAACGCGGCTCGTACTTCACACCCACGGTGCCCGCCCAGTCGCTCCACTTGAAGCTGTTGATGGACGTTGAGGTGCTGACGGCGACCCAAGGCACGCGGAAGGCATCTGCCAGAATAGCACCATGCATGGACTCGGCCACGATGAATTCAGACTGGGCAATGTGCTTGATAACAGCCTTCGCCTCGCCGCGCGGATCGAGATAGGTCAGGCCCGCAGGCTCGCAAACCGTTTCCCACATGCCGAATTCCGCAGATTCCCAATGGGGCACGAAGGTCTTCTTATGAAGCTTCGGCAGGTTGCGGAATTCCGGCATCTCCGTCACCATCACCGCCGGGTCGACGATACCCATCTCTGCGGGGAGACCGAGTTTGCCAGCCGTCATCTCACCGCGCACGCAGCGAATATCCCACAATTCCTTATTGGAGATATCCGGTACGGCACCGTAGCCATAACCACTGCCGATGATCAGCTTGCGCTGCTGCGGCGGAAACAGAACGTCGTTCAGGACCGTGCCGACACCCACCAGCAGCACATCCGGGTGGACATCCCGCAGGCCGGGCAGCAGAAAATCCCAAAGCCAGAGATTGAGGTCATCGCCGAAATTACCGTGGTGTGATTCCCAGTGATATGGTTTCATGGACTACTCCTGAAATAAGAATGTGGTTGCGTCAGGGTCACTTCGGGCGGGCGAATTTGCCAGTCCCAAGCTCCAGTGCTGCACGCAAAATGGCAGGATCACGCATCATCCATTTGAACAGCAGGCCCAGTTCCGGTGCCTTGCGTTGCTTCAACTTGCCCGCCTGGCTCCACAGCGCCTGCTTGCGCGCGGTGTTTTTATAGGAAGCAATGGAGGCGACATCGGCTGGCCGCTTGGCAAACCGGCCCTGCAACGTGTCGAGCGCGACCCAGGTGTTGAATTGCTGGCGCAGAAACTCCGGCGAGCTGTTGTCGATGCTGTGAAAGATGTTGACACCCATGCCGCGCATGGCGCCTGCATCGTCGCACAAGAGCGAGCGTTTCGACGCAAGAATGCAATCACAGAAGAACAGCACGTCTTCCGCCGCCAGCCGCAAAACGGGATCGAAACGGATCTTTTCAAACAGCGGCCTGCCGATGACCATGCAGGACAAATGCAGGAAGCTCCAATTGCGCAGCATCACGCTGGCCAGATCCGGCAGCTCGATTACCTTGGGCGATTCGTTCAGCCGCGTCGCACCCTCGTTGTTTTCCAGTTCGGAAATCGCGAAGTGATAATAGAACTCGTCGCTCGCCTGCATCGATGCCCAATAGCATTCACCACCAAAGGTTTCGAGGCTGTAGGCGGCGTTCTTAAGGTGATCCGGCGTCCACATGTCGTCCGAATCAAGGAAGGCGACGTAAGCAGTTTCCGCTGGTACGTTGTCGAGCCCGGTGTTGCGCGCACCGCCCGGGCCACCATTGGCCTGCTTGACGACCTTGATGCGGTTTCGCTGCGCTTCAGTCAGCTCTTCTAGTTCTTTTTCAATGGGATAAGGCGATTCATCATCGACGATGACGAGGTCGAAATCCTGAAGAGACTGGGAAAAAACCGATGCCAATGCACGACCAAGTACGCCATGCTGTTTTTGATAATAAGGAATAACGACTGTAAATTTCGCCATTGTTTCGCCCCTTGTGTTGATCAAGAAGTGTCGGGCCCGATAAAAGAGCGGCCCCGATGAGTGGCAAATCTCCCGCCAGCCCACTACCCTGCTGGCCTCCAAACCATATAGGATGCACGAATGCCCCCAGCTCCGAGCGTCAAGACGATTACCGCAAATGTCGGCTGGAGCGTTTTATCAAAAACAGGCACATTCGGGCTTAAGTTTGTCACGGTTCCGATTCTCGCCCGATTGCTGACACCCGAAGAGTTCGGTGTCGTCGCTGTCGGTCTCACGGTCGTGCAGTTCCTGACCATGATTGCAGGCGCTGGCCTGACATCCGCGCTGATTGTGGAAAAGGAAGAGGATATGGACACGATCCATACCGTCTTCTGGGCCAATCTGGCGATTTCCTGCACCATGGCCGCGATGTTGTATTTCGGGGCTGAGTTCTTCGGCGAATTGCTGGGCGCGGTCGAAAGCGCCTATCTGCTGCGCATCATGGCGTTTCTCATTCCGCTGCAATTGGCGGGCGATGTCGCCTACTCGCTGCTGGCCCGACGCATGAATTTCAGCAAGGACGCCATCTGGAGCATGACGTCTGAAAGTGCCGCCGCCATCCTCGCCGTTGGTCTTGCCCTTGCTGGATACGGCGTCTGGGCGCTGATCATCCAGCTTTTCTCCGCAGCGCTCATTCGCCTTGTCGGTCTTTATGCCGTGTCGCGCTACAAGCCTGCTTTCGTGATGAAGCCGAAGCGGTTGATTCCGCTGCTGGGCTTCAGCTCCGGTTTGATGGGCTCCGAGATCGCCAACTTCGTGACCTTCCAGTCACCCATGGTCATCATCGCGCGTTATCTCGGCCTTGCAGATGCGGGTGCCTACTCCGCGTCCAACCGCTTCGCCAGCATTCCCAACCAGGTCGTCCTGTCTGCCGTCATGGGCGTGCTGTTTCCGGCTTTTAGCCGCATGATGGACGACAAGCAGCGCCGCCGCGATGCGCTGATGTTCTCCACACAGGTGCTGACCGTATTGCTGGCACCAATGATGTTCGGCCTGTGGGCGATTGCAGAACCCGCCATGCTGGTGATCTTCGGGCCAAACTGGGCCTATGCCTGGCCTGTGCTTGGCCTTCTGGCACTCTCAAAGGCAATATTGACGCCGTGCAGCACCTTTATTCCGTATTTGAAAGGTGCCGGTTACGGCCGTGTTCTGTTCTGGTCGGCAACGATCCGTGCCGTTGTCACAACAGCCGCCGTCTGGCTCGCCGCGATCTATGGCACACTGATCGATGCGATGGTGTGGCTCTGCATCGTCAATGCTGTCACGCTGTTCGCTTATTCCTGGGCCGTGTTCAAGGCCAGCGAAATGCCGCTGCTGAAAGGCCTCTATATCAGCAGCCGTCCCATGATTGCGTCCTTCGTCATGGCGCTTGCGGTCCGCTATATCCTCTATGTCTTCGCCGACAGCCTGCCCCACGCCTATATGCAGGTAGCCGTCGGATCGGTCGCTGGTGGCGTGATCTATGCCGTACTGATTCTGCTGACCGAACGTGCACTGCTGCGTAAAATCATCGGCATGGTGCGAGACAGGAAAGCCAAGCAGGCCGTGGCGTAATATCTGCAACCTTTACAAGCCTTATTTCGCCACAAATCCGCCAGCTTTGGAACACCCTTCCTCACGCGTTCGTGAGCAAATCTCCAATTTCATTTTGCAGCGCAGCATAAAACACGATTATCAACAGCGGGCTGTCGTCATCAAACCGGTTAACAGTTGAAATAAAAACGATTTAAAATCATCGACTTGAGTTTCATTACGTTACGAAAGTCGTGCCGCGCCAGAGATTTACCCCTCATATTTCAAATTGTCTTTTTCCCGCATCGCCACATTTTACCCCAAAGTGGAAACCAGACTCTGGATCGGGCTTACGTTCGCTCTGGTTGTAACGCGGTGAAGGGAGACGCCGCCCAATAAGGGGAACTGATGTGACTTTTGATCAGAACCTATCTTCCCGCATCAACTTGATGCGTATTATTTTGATATCCGGCATCGTCTTCGTTCACGTGCCGCATAATCCTGAAACCAGCCCTTTTCTCGGGGTGTACGGTTTCTTTGATTGGATACGCGTATTTCTCGGCGACGCCCTGTTTCGCATCGGCGTTCCCTGCCTGAGCGCGATTTCCGGCTATTTGCTGTTTCGTCGTGGCATGCAGGCGTTCGACTATTTGGCGACGGTGAAGTCCAAGGCCAAGACCGTTTTGCTGCCGTTCATCCTATGGAATGGCGCGCTGTTTCTTGCCGTGCTGCTGCTCCAGCGTTTCGAAGTCGGCTTGGGTTACTTCCCTGATCTCTGGAACGCGACGACGCGTGAAATCATCAGCCATGGCGCAGCCCTGGAAGAGCTTCCGGTCAATGTTCCCCTGTACTTCTTACGGGACCTGTTCGTCTGCATTCTGCTGTCACCTATTCTGGCATTCTTCGTCAAACGCTTCGCCTTGGTGACGCTGGCAGTGCTGCTGATCATCACCGCATGGCCGGATTTGACACTGTTTATTGTGCAGAAGAAATCGATCCTGTTCAGCTTTGCCCTCGGCATCGCACTTGCGCTGCATAAGGTGGATCTGAAGACACTTGATCCCTATGCCGGCCGTATCACGCTCGCGGTGCTCGTGGCCGCCGCTTCGCTGGCGACGGGTCTTTATTTCACAGGGCCGGAATTCACATTCGAGCTGAACCTTCTGCGCAACCTGCTCGCCGTATTTGGCGCAATGGGTCTGTGGGCATCGTCCTCGCTGCTCATCCAGAGCCGCACCGGGCGTCGCCTGTCTGAAACGGGCAGTCTCAGCTTCTGGATTTTCTGCGCCCACTATCCGCTTCTCGTGATCATGTGGATGGTCTGGAACAGGGGTGGCCCGGATTTCTATCCTGCATTCTATATCGGTGCAGTTCTGCTGTCCTTCGCCATTCTCATCGTCAGCAATGCGCAGGTCCGGGCGCGGCTGCCGACGCTTTACGGCGTGCTGACGGGCAGCAGAAGCAAGAAGCAGAAACCACTCGCTCCGAATTCAACGTCCGTGAAAGCCGCGCCAGCGCAGCCCGTACCGGATACAGCCTATCAAAGACAGAGGTGAACTCATGACTGCATATCTCGGCGTTCCATCGCGCATGATTGCATCCACTCTTCTGGCCCTCAGCCTCGGCGCACCCGCCGCGCTGGCGCAGGAAGACAATGGGAAATCCTTCGTCGAAAATTTCGACAGCATGGACCGGTCCTTCTGGTACGTGTCGGATGGCTGGAACAATGGCCCGCACCAGAACTGCACCTGGTCGAAAAAGCTGGTGAAGTTCGAAGAGGGCAAGCTCCAGCTAGGCTATCAGGAAGGTAAAGCGGGCGACCGCAATTTTTCCTGCGGCGAAATCCAGACCAAGGGCCGCTATCGCTATGGCACCTATGAAGCGCGCATCAAAACCGCGACCGGATCGGGCCTGAATTCGGCTTTCTTCACCTACATCGGTCCAACCGACAAGAAGCCGCATGACGAGATCGACATGGAGGTACTGGGCAAGAACACGTCTCAGGTCCAGCTCAACCAGTATGTCTCCGCAAAGGGCGGCAATGAAAAGCTGGTGGATGTCGCAGGCGGTGCCGACAAAGCCTACAATGACTATGCCTTCGTCTGGGAGCCGCAGCGCCTGCGCTACTATGTCAACGGCAAGATGGTTCACGAAGTGACGGACGCTTCGAAGATTCCGCAAAACCCGCAGAAGATTTTCTTTAGCCTCTGGGGAACGGACACCCTGAAAAGCTGGATGGGCAAGTTCGCCTATAGCGGCCCGACCATCATGAGTGTCGACCGCATGGCGTTTACCGCGATTGGCGACAAGTGCCAGTTTCCTGAGTCCGTTGCATGCGTGACGAACTGACGACACGACGAACTTCGATCGCCCTTTTCAGCCCAGCACCCAGGACATCTGTATGACGCACGTTCTTTACCTCGCTCACGACCTTGCCGATCCGGCCATCCGCCGGCGCGTCATGACGTTGCAGGCGGGTGGAGCACGTGTGAGCCTTGCCGGGTTCACCCGGGGTGAAAACAAGCTCGCTACGGTCGATGGTGTCTCCCCCATCGTGCTGGGCGAGACGGCGGATGGACGGTTTGCCCAACGCATCCTGTCTATCCTCAAGTCCAGCCTTGCGCTGCGCAGCGCGCTGAAGGGTGTGGCCAAGCCGGATGTCGTCATCGCTCGCAATCTCGAAATGCTGGCGCTCGCACGTCGGGCATCGGCTATCTACGGTCGCAGCGTTCCTGTTGTCTACGAGTGCCTCGACATCCACCGTCTGCTGCTGAATGATGGTGTTGTCGGCAAGCTGGTGAATGCGGCGCAGCGTTATTTCGCGCGCGATGCAAAACTGCTGATCACCAGTTCACCCGCCTTCGTCAGCCAATATTTTGCGCCGCGCTCCGGCCTGCAACTGCCGGTCCTGCTGCAGGAAAACAAGGTTTTGATGCTGGATCAAACCACGCTGGCGGCACCCACCCCGCGCCTGCCAAAGGCCGGAGAGCCCTGGAAAATCGGTTGGTTCGGCGCACTTCGCTGCCGCAAGTCCCTCGAAATTCTCGCTGATTTCGCAAAGCGTATGGATGGCAAGGTGGAAGTCATTCTGCGCGGACGTCCGGCTTATTCTGAGTTCGATGATTTCGATGGCTTCGTCGCCAACGCGCCGCATCTCAGCTTTCAGGGTCCTTACAAAAACCCCGAGGATCTCGCGTCGATCTATAACGAGGTGCAATTCACCTGGGCCATCGACTTCTTTGAGGAAGGCCAGAATTCCAGCTGGCTGCTGCCCAACCGTCTTTATGAGGGCTGCCTCTACGGCACGTTGCCCATCGCAGTCGCGCAAACGGAGACGGCTCGCTTCCTTGAGACGAGAGGTATCGGTCGTATCCTGCCATCAGCGGATGCCGCCACGCTCGAAGCTCTGATCCGGGGCCTCAGCGAACAGGTTTATCTCGATGATTGTCACAAGCTTGCAGCAATCGACCGTCAGCAATGGGTCACTGACAAGTCGGATTGCATTCAGCTCGTTCATAAACTCGCTTCCCTGGCAGCGCCGCATGATGGCCGCGCCGTGGAAGCGTCTCTCTCACCAGCTTGACGGGGGTTAAAGCCATGAAACTCACCAGTATTCCAGATGTCAAAACGCTCATCGTCATCCCCTGCCTCAATGAGGCACGGACGATTGACGATCTCCTGCTGAAGTTTTCCAGCACGCTCAACCATGCCCAGGACCGTATCATCGTCGCCGATGGCGGCAGCACGGATGGCACACGCGATATCGTGGCCAACTTCTCTATGCAGGACCCACGCGTCATTCTGCTGGCCAACCCCAAGCGTATCCAGAGCGCCGGTATCAACCTCGCGATTGAAATGTTCGGCGCGGAATACGACTACCTCATCCGCATCGATGCCCACGGCGATTATCCCGATGACTATTGCCATCGCCTGATCGAGGATGCCGTCAAAACCGGCGCGGACTCGGTCGTTGTTGCCATGGATACGGTCGGCCACGGAACGTTCCAGAAGGCGACTGCCATCGCCCAGAATTCAAAGCTCGGCAATGGCGGCTCCAAGCACCGCGAAGGCGCCAAGGGTCACTGGATCGATCACGGCCACCATGCCTTGATGCGTATATCGGCCTTCACCAAGGTCGGAGGTTACGATGAAAGCTTCAGCCACAACGAAGATGCCGAGCTGGATTATCGCCTGCGCAAGGCCGGCTTCCGCATCTGGATGACCGACAAGACGCGCATGACCTATTATCCCCGCTCCAATGTGCGCCCACTGTTCAAACAATATATGGCCTATGGTCGTGGACGGGCTAAAAACCTGATCAAGCACCGCTCATTGCCGAAGGTGCGCCAGATGATTCCGTTGGCTGTCATGCCGGTCGCGCTGTTTGCGCTGTTGGGTGTTTTCCACTGGGCGGCGGTCATTCCGCTCTGCCTTTGGATTGCCGCATGCCTCGGCTACGGCCTGTGGATGGCTATAGCGCAGAAAAATCCCCTCGGCCCCCTGGCGGCATTTGCAGCCATGGTCATGCATTTCGCCTGGTCCACCGGCTTCTGGCTGGAACTTGCGGGCTCGTTCAGTGCACCGGCCCCCGTACCGGGAAAGGCAGTTTCATGACCGGCACATCGCTCGCAACCGCCCCCGTGAGAGTAGACATCGGCACCTGCACCTTCCGCCGCCCCGCCGTGGTCGCGACGCTGCAATCGCTGTTCAATCTCGACATCCCCGAAGGCGTGACGGTGCGCCTGATCGTTGCAGACAACGACGCAGAACCGACGGCCCAGGCATCGATAGAACGCCTGCGCGAGGCATCACCCTTTGAGATCATCTATGTCCATTGCCCCAAGTCGAATATTTCGATTGCCCGCAATGCCTGCCTTTCCGCGTGCGACGCAGACTTCCTGGCCTTCATCGACGATGATGAAACCGCTCCCCGCGAGTGGCTTTCCGAACTGCTGAAAACCGCGCAGGAAACCGGTGCGGAAACCGTTCTCGGTCCCGTAACCGCCGTTTACAAACCCTCGGTGCCGGACTGGATGCGCAACGGTGACTTCCATTCTACGGCCCCCGTCTGGGTGAATGGCGAGATCATAACCGGCTACACCTGCAACACACTGCTGCGCATGGCCGCGCCGTCTTTGGCCGGTCGTCGTTTTGCCCTTTCACTGGGCCAGAGCGGTGGTGAAGACACGCATTTCTTCTCGCATATGCATGCTGCCGGTGGCCGCATCGCCTTTGCCGAAAAGGCTGTGCTGACCGAACCGGTGCCGGACACGCGCGCCAGTTTCATGTGGTTGGCCAAGCGCCGCTTCCGTTCCGGGCAGACCCATGGTCGTCTGCTGGCCGAGATGAAGCCCGGCATTCGCCGCATCGCGCAGGTACTGACGGCGAGCGCCAAGGTCGTCGCCTGTGCAGGTCTTGCGCTGATAGCCGTCTTCGATCCTGTCCGCCGTAGCCGACAGTTGCTGCGCGTTGCCCTGCACATGGGTTCCGTCAGCGGCGCCATCGGCGTGCGGGAAATCCGCCAGTACGGCACGGTGGAGGCGACGTGATGGATGCATCTGTAAATCCCGACGTCACCTTCGTCATCGCAGCCTACAATTCCGCCGATTGCATCGTTCCGGCCATCGAGAGCGCGCTCGCGCAGCAGTCGGTTACACTGGAAGTCATCGTCGTTGACGACTGCTCGGCAGACGACACGCGCGATGTCGTCGGCGCAGTTGCAGCGCGTGACCCACGCGTTCGGTTAATCGCGCTCGAAACCAACCTCGGCCCCGGCGGCGCGCGTAATGCTGGAATCGATGCGGCAACCGGGCGATGGATCGCGGTGCTGGATTCGGACGATGTTATTCATCCACACCGAACGGCGCGGATGATCGCGCGGGCAGAACAGATGTCGGCGCAGATCGCGGTCGATAATCTCGATGTCGTCTATACCGATGGGCGTCCGACCGAAACGATGTTCGAAGAGGCGTTCCTCCAGCAGCGTGGCACGCTGACGCTGGAGGATTTCATAGCCTCTAACATCCTTTTCCGCTCCACCTTCAATTTCGGCTACATGAAGCCGATGTTTGACCGCGCGTTTCTCGCCGCCAACGACTTGCGCTTCCACTCGACCCTGCGCATTGGCGAAGATTACCTCCTGCTGGCCTCCGCATTGGCGGCGGGTGGCATCTGCGCGATCGAGCCAACATCCGGCTACGTCTACAACATCCGTGAGGGATCGATTTCCCGGGTTCTGGAGCTTCGCCATGTCGATGCGATGATCGCGGCGGACGCGGAATTTCTCGCCCGGTATCCGCTGTCACCAGCCGCCCGCATGGCACAAACGCAGCGCAGCCGCAGCCTCATCGAAGCGCGGCATTTTCTCATGCTCGTCTCCGGCATCAAACGCCGGTCTCTGCCGGATGTGCTGAAGATCGCCGTGCGCGATCCTGTCGCCCTGCGGCATCTGCGCATGCCGATCGAGGTGCGGTTGAGAAAGCTACGGGACACCATCTTTACGCCCTCTGTCCAGACAGACGTGAAAAGGCAGGCTTCTTGAGCCCGCTAAACCGACACATGATCAAGGAGAATGCCATGGACCTAAATAGGACTGTCAGAAAGGCTGTTATTCCTGTTGCCGGCAACGGAACCCGCTTCCTGCCCGCAACCAAGGCGATGCCGAAGGAAATGCTGACGATCGTTGACCGGCCCGTTGTGCAATATGCCGTCGATGAAGCCATGCAGGCCGGTATCGAACATATCATCTTCGTGACCAGTCGCAACAAAACCGCCATCGAAGACTATTTCGACAGCGCGCCCGAACTCGTCAACACGCTGACGAAATCCGGCAAGACCATGCAGGTGCTTCAGCTCGAAAAGATGCTGCCGGTTGCCGGTACGGTCAGCTACACCCGCCAGCAGGTGCCGCTTGGCCTTGGCCACGCCGTCTGGTGCGCGCGCGAACTGGTGGGCAAGGAGCCCTTCGCGCTGCTGCTGCCGGACATGGTGTCCTATGGCGCACGCGGCTGCATCGCTGGTCTGATGGAACTTTACGACGAAGTGGGCGGAAACATTCTCGGAGTAGAGGAATGCTCGCCGGAGGAAACCTCGTCCTATGGCATCGTCGGCGTCGGCAACACGGTCAGCCATGGTTTCAGTGTCACTGAAATGGTGGAGAAGCCGGAACCATCCAAGGCCCCTTCGAATTACTACCTCAACGGTCGCTATATTCTGCAACCGGAAATTTTTGATATTCTCGCAAAGCAGGAACGCGGCGCGGGCAATGAAATTCAGTTGACGGATGGTATGAAGCGTCTGGCCGAAACACAGCCATTCCATGGCCAGAAATTTATAGGACGTACATTCGATTGCGGCAGCAAGCAGGGCTTCATCGCCGCCAATGTTGCATTTTCCTTGATGCGCTCGGATATGGAAGCCCAGGTTCTGGCCTCCATCAAGGAGCTGGTTCTGAACCATGAAAGCCGTGTAAAAGCGGCCTGAAACAAACAGTAGTGGGAGACGGGGAGGCAGGAGAACGGCCTTCCCGTTCGCCGTTTTTAATCACAAGGTGGGTCCATGCACCACAAGACCTTTAAATCGAACATGAATTTCCCGGATCAGTCCAAGGATTCCGACACGTTTATCGACCTCGACCGCCTTTGGGCCGCCGTG
Organism: Agrobacterium sp. lyk4-40-TYG-31; assembly: GCF_030209855.1. Taxonomy (NCBI): domain Bacteria; kingdom Pseudomonadati; phylum Pseudomonadota; class Alphaproteobacteria; order Hyphomicrobiales; family Rhizobiaceae; genus Agrobacterium; species Agrobacterium sp. lyk4-40-TYG-31. The sequence goes on along the minus strand of NZ_JARVRE010000019.1, from coordinate 52,455 downwards.
GTGCGACGTGCGAACATCATTGCGGCCTGCGTCATCGCAACGATGGTGCTTGCCGGGGCTTATCTCATAATGGCAACGCCGGTCTATACGGCGATGACGCAGGTGCTGCTCGATGACAGCCTGTCACGTTACGCAGAAGAAGAATCGCCGGTGCCTGCGGCGCAGGTCATCGATAACCGCATTGCCAGTGCCGTCGAAATCCTGAAATCCAAGGAAATGGCCGTCACTGTCGTTGACAAGGCGCGGCTGGACGAAAACGAAACCATCGTCAACCCGCCCATGTCGCCTGCCGATCTGGTCAAGGCGTCTGTGAAGGGTCTGGTCGATCTTCTGACCCCGAGCGACCCACCTGCTTCCGAAAATGCGATGCGCAATGGCCGTCGTGAGAAGGCAGCCGCCGTCATTCAGCAAGCGCTGACTGTCGAGCGCGTGGGCCGAAGCTCCGTCATTGCCATTTCCATCCGCTCCATCGACCGGCAACTGGCAGCCCAAATCGCCAAGACCTATGCCAATTCCTACCTGACGGAACAGCTTAACGCCAACTTCGATGCAACAGAACGTGCGTCCGTCTGGCTTCAGGAACGTCTGACAGACCTGAACCAGCGTTCGCAGGCCGCCTCGCTTGCGGTGGAGAAGTACAAGGCTGCCAACAACATTGTCTCGTCGCGCGGCGAGTTGATGTCGGAAAGCCAACTATCCGACCTGAACGGCCAACTCATCGCCGCCCAGGCAGATGCCGCCACGGCGTCCGCCCGCTATACCCAGTACAAATCCATCATCGATCAGGGCCCAGACAATGCCGTAAACAACGCCATCGTCTCGGCGCGTGATACGGATAACACCGTGATTCAGGATTTGCGCAAACGCTACATCGCCATTTCCGACCGGGAACGCGGCGTGGTGCAGCAGTTCGGCAAGGACCATCCGCAGGCCATTGCGCTTGAAAGTGAAAAGGGCGATCTCTCCCGCCAAATTTTCCAGGAATTGCAGCAACTCACCGGCAGCTTCAAGAATGACTACGACGTGACGCAGTCCCGCGTTCAGTCCCTGCGGGACAATATCGATCGCGTGGCCGGACGTAATTCCGAAGCCAACATGACGCTGGTCAAGCTGCGCGAGCTCGAGCAGCAGGCAGCGGCACTTAAGACGCTCTACGAATCCTATCTCGGTCGCTTCGAGGAAGCCGCGCAGAAGCAGTCCTTCCCGATTGCCAAGGCCCGCGTCATTTCCGAGGCAGGTCTACCGACCTCGCCGTCCAGCCCGAAGAAAACCATGACGATGGCGCTTTCCATCGTGCTTGGTCTGATGCTGGGTGGTGGCGTGGCAGCCGTCCTAGAGTTCCGTGACCGGTATTTCCACACCGGAAACGATGTGCGCGATAATCTGCGCATGCGTTTCCTCGGCTACCTGCCCTTCATCGGGGAGAAGGGCGTCGATACTGGAAAGTCCGAAACAGGCGCTGCGACGCCGGAAATTCCCGATAGCGATATCGAGGATAACGGTCAGGTCTCGTTCCAGAAAATGCTGCGGCTTGCGGTGGATAGCCCTCGTTCCAGCTTCACCGAGACGCTGCGCAACGTCAAACTAACGGCTGATGTGGTCATTCAGGAAAAGCAATGCCGGGTGATCGGCGTGGTGTCCTGCCTTCCCAACGAAGGCAAGTCCGTGGTTGCCCTCAACCTGGCTGGCTTGATCGCCACGACCGGCAAGCGGACACTGGTGGTGGATGCCGACATCCGCAATCCCGGCCTCAGCCGCATGCTGACCACGCGCCAGTCCGCCGGTCTGGTGGAAGTGGTGCTCGATGAAGTCCCATGGACGAAGGCCGTCAAGGTCGACAGCCGCACCAAAATGGGCATTCTGCCGGTCTCGACCAGCAACCAGTTTGCCCATTCCAGCGAGCTGCTTGCCTCTTCCGGCATGCGCAAGTTCATGGAACAGGCGCGTGAAGCCTGCGACTACATCATCGTCGACCTTGCACCCGTGGTACCGGTCATCGATGCCAAGGCCTTCGCATCGCAGGTGGATGGTTTCGTGTTCGTGACGGAATGGGGCAAGACGCCGATCCAGATGGTCCAGAACCTCATGAGCCACGAGCCGCAGATCGCCAACAAGACGCTGGGTATCGTGCTGAACAAGACCGATATGACCGAGCTGCAGCGCTACGCAGACCCGGGTGGCTCGGAACATTATCACGAGCAGTTCTCGGCCTATTATGGCGACGCCAAAAAGCCGGTGACAGAACCGGCCTGATCATCAAAACGAAAATGCCCGCATCCAGCGGGCATTTTTTTGAGCGCTGTCAGCCAATATTGCTGGATTTGACACCGGCTTTTCCGCATTGATGTCGCGGTACAGACACCAGCGCAGGATTTCCCCCATGGCCTCCCCCATCGCTTTCGTTGCCCGCACCACGCCAGAAAATGAGGCGGAGTGGCTGGAGATGTTGTCGGCAGCACTGCCGGGCGAGACCGTCATGTCGATCAAGTCGATGAGCGAAGAGCAGCGTGCCCAGGCGGAAATCGCCATCGTCGCTAACCCTGATCCTGCCGATATTGCAAAGCTGACTGAGCTCAAATGGATTCACAGCCTCTGGGCTGGCGTCGAGCGTCTCGTTGCTGAACTCGGCACATCGGCCCCCCCTATCGTGCGCTTGACTGACCCGGAACTTTCCCGTGTTATGGCAGAAGCCGTGTTGGCATGGACCTATTATCTGCACCGCGACATGCCAGCCTATAGAGATAACCAGCAGCGCACAGTGTGGAAAGAGATCGAATATAGACACCCCCGCGAACTCACAGTCGGCATTCTCGGGCTCGGCACCTTGGGCGCGGTCGCGGCGCAGAGGCTGCTTGATGCTGGCTTCAACACCATCGGCTGGAGCCGCTCACCCAAAGAGATCGAGGGCGTGGAGAGCATGGCGGGCGAGGAAGGGCTGACGGCGCTGTTGCCACGCAGCGATATCCTCGTTTGCCTCGTCCCACTCACTGCCGATACGAAAGGCCTGTTGAACCGGCACCGTCTCAGCGCCATGAAATCAGGGGCTTCTATCATCAATTTCGCGCGTGGAGCCGTGATCGTGGCCGACGATCTGCTGGACGCTCTGGATAGCGGCCATATCGCGCATGCGGTTCTGGATGTCTTCGAACAGGAGCCGCTGGATCGCGCCTCCCCCTTCTGGACCCACCCGAAAGTCACGGTGCTTCCTCACATCTCCGCGCCAACCAACCGCAAGACATCGGTCGGCATCGTGGCCGGAAACATTAGAGCATGGCGGGAGACTGGCAGATTGCCAGCGACCGTGGATATGACGCGCGGCTACTGACACGTCAGGAACCGCGCCATGCGCGAGATGATCACGCGCCCATCGTCTGCCCGATAGCAGAGCGCACGTCGCTCTCATTGTATGGCTTGCAAAGCAGTACCGAACCGGCTGGCGCATTGCTGGGCAGGAAGTTGTCGCCGGTGGCGAAAACCACGCCGATCTCTGGCTTCCGTTCCTTGATCAGCACCGCGAGATCGGCGCCGCTCATGTCAGGCAGGCCGACATCCGTCACAAGCACATCGATATTTTCGCGGTCGATGAGATCGATGGCCTGCGTGGCGTTCGCCGCCTCGACCACGATGTGGCCACCCTCGAGCAGAATGTCGGTGGTGTTCATGCGGATCAGGTCATCGTCTTCCACCAGCAAGACCCGCACGGCAGGCCGCGAGCGCAATTTGGCGATCGCATCCTGATTGGCTTCGCGGTCCTTGCTCGATTCGGCTCGCTGCCTCTGGTTGGCAATGACGTGGCGCAGACGTCTCGCCAGGGCTTCGCGCGTGTAGGGCTTGGACAACAGTTCTACGCCCGCATCCAGCTTGCCACCGTGGACGATGGAGTTTTCCGTATAGCCGGAGGTGAACAGAATGGCGAGGTTGGGCAGTCGCTCCTTGGCGCGCCGTGCCATTTCACTGCTCTTCAACGGACCCGGCATCACGACGTCGGTAAAGATGACGTCGATGGGAATGCCGCTTTCCGCAACGGTGAGACCAGCCTGCGCGTCGCGCGCGGTCAGCACCCGATAGCCCAGATCCGTCAGGGTTTCGACAACGATGCTTCTGACCTCGTCGTCATCCTCGACCACGAGAACCGTCTCGTTACCGCCCACGACAGGGCCGTCCTGCACCACGACTTCGCGATCTTCATCCGAGAGCGAGCGCGGCAGATAGACCTTGACCGTCGTTCCCTGCCCTATCTCGCTGTAAATCTTGACGTGCCCACCAGACTGTTTGACGAAGCCATAGACCATGGAAAGGCCAAGACCCGTGCCCTTGCCTTCCGGTTTGGTCGAGAAGAACGGCTCGAACACCTTGTCGACGATATCAGGGGCCATGCCGGAACCGGTGTCGGTCACCGCCAGCATGACATATTGCCCGGCCTCAACCTCGGCATGGGTGCGCGCATAATCCTGATCGAGCGATGCATTGCCGACTTCGATGGTCAGCTTGCCGGAGCCATCCATGGCATCACGTGCGTTGATCGCAAGGTTCAGCAGCGCGTTTTCCACCTGCGCCGGATCAGCGAATGTGTTCCAAAGACCGCCCGCCGTGATGACCTCTACCTCGACAGCCTCACCGATGGAGCGGCGCAGCAGATCGTCCATCCCCGCCACGAAACGACCGACATTGATGACGCGCGGCTCCAGCGCCTGACGGCGACCGAAGGCCAGCAACTGGCTGGCCAGTTTCGCGCCACGGCTGACACCGGCAAGCGCATTGCCCACCCGCCGCTCGGCGCGTTCATTGCCTGCGACATCCTTGACCAGAAGCTGGAGATTGCCCGCAACCACCTGCAACAGGTTGTTGAAATCGTGCGCCACTCCACCGGTCAACTGGCCGATGGATTCCATCTTCTGCGCCTGCTGCAAGGCGCGCTCGGCCTGCCGACGCTCGGCGATTTCGGAGGCAACACGCGCTTCCAGCCCCTCGTTCAACTGCCGAAGCTGGTCTTCCGCGCGTCTGCGATGGCGAATTTCACGCTCCAGATTGGCCGAGTGCTCCTGCAAGGCAGATTCTGCGGCACGCTGGTCGGTGATATCGGTGTGAACGCCCACCCACTCGATGATCTGAAAATTCGCATCCAGAATGGGAACGCTGCGCACGGCAAAGGTGCGGTAAACACCATCGCAGCGGCGAACACGGTGTTCCCAGATATAGGTGGACTTGGTGGCGACGGCTTCGTTCCAGCTTGCCAGCGATCCCTCACGGTCATCCGGGTGGACGGCATCGGCCCAGCCATAATCCTGATATTCTTCTGGCGTCTGGCCGGTCAGCCCGGCCCAGCCGCTCTGCACGCCCAGCATCTTGCCATCGGGACTGTTGGTCCACAACACGCCGTGAACCGCGTCAACGGCGGCGCGGAAGCGGTTGTTGCTGACGGTCAGCTCCATTTCCACGCGCTTGCGGGCGTCGATGTCGATGATCAGAACGTAGCTGCCGTCGATATCGCCCTTGGAGGTGTAGCGCGGCACATAGCGAATTTCCGCTGCCCGCGACGTTCCATCCGGGCACAGAATCGTCGTGTCGTTGATGACGGTCTCGCCAGCAAGCGCCCGTTCGATGAACGGCAGACGTTCCTGATAGAAGTGCGCGCCAACCACATCCGCAGCCTTGCGACCCAGCACATCTTCAGGCCGCTGGTTGAACCAGTCGAGATAACCCTGATTAGCAAAACGGTAGACGTGATCACGATCGATGAAGCCCACCAGAATGGGCAAAGCGTCCGTAAGACGGCTCAGTTCTTCGCGGCTTGAGGCCAGATCGGAGACGGCGCGCACCTTTTCGGTGTTTTCCAGCACCGTGCACAGCACGCCCCCAACAGTCCCATCCTCATTGTGAATCGGGGTGTAGAACAGGTCGAATACGACGTCCTCCGGCCTGCCGTTGCGGTTCAGCACCATCGTCTGGTCACGGTAGGACTGCACGGCTCCCTGAAAACCGGCTTCCAGTATTTTCTGGTTCCAGTCCCAGATTTCGGGCCATATGGCAGGCACGGTGCTGCCCAGTGCGGCAGGGTGATAATTCCCGGCAATTTCGATGTAGCCGTCATTATAGATCATGACGTGGTCTTGGCCCCACATCAGCACCTGGGGTATGGGCGAGTTGACGACGGAATTGACCTTGTGGCGAAGATTGGCCGGCCATGATGCAATGGGACCGAGCGAGGTTTTCGACCAGTCGAAGGCGCGCACCAGCGCACCGGCCACACCGCCACCAATCGGCCATGTGCCGAATACAGAAATATCAGTCATCATCATCACCAACGAAAGCCGAGGCTTTCATCCACCCAGAGCTCCGGCCAAATCACTGGCCAGAAACTTACCCACTTTATTCGAAGAAACTTATCAAGCGTTTTTTTAGGCCGGACGCAATAGGCACCTGCACGATATGGTTATCGCGCATGATCAAGCTGTGCAATAATGCCTTTTGCGGCGGATTTTCCCATCGCAAAACAAGCGGTTAAGAGATATCCGCCCGTTGGCGCCTCCCAATCCACCATCTCGCCTGCGACAAAAACATTCGGGCTGGAGGTCAGCATACAATGTGAGTCGATCTCTTTCCAGTCGATGCCGCCAGCGCTGGAAATCGCCTCGGCAATCGGCCTTGGCGCGTCGAGAGCAATCGGCGCGGCCTTGATGAGTGCGGCCAGTTCAGCCGGCGAAAGGGCGGTCAGGTCTGGGCGGCATTCCCTCAGCAGTGCGACTTTGACCGGCGAGAGGCCGGCAGCCTTGCGTAACCGGTTGGAAAGACTGTCCTTGCGTGGATGCCGCTCCAGATCCGTCACCAACCGCTCCACCGTTCTCCCCGGCATCAGATCAACGATCATATCAGACTTGTGCGAACCGTCGAAAGCGTCTCGCAACACCGCCGAATGCGCATAGACCAGACTGCCCTCGACGCCGTGACGGGTCACCACGAACTCACCTTCGAAACGTCCGGCAAGCGATGTGATGGCAACGGATTTCACGGGCACGCCCGCGAACCGCTCGCGGAAATAATCGCTCCAGCGCACGTCAAAGCCGCAGTTGGCGGGCTGGAAGTCGTTGACCGCGACACCGCGCTGCCGCAGCCAGGGCACCCACTCCGCATTCGAGCCCAGCTTGGGCCAGCTTGCACCGCCGAGCGCCAGAAGCACCGCGTCACTGTTGACCGTTACCGGCCCTGCTGGCGTCTCAAAGGCCAGCGCATCGCCATCGAAGCCGGTCCAGCGATGCCGGGTTTTGATCTGCACGCCCTGTCCGTCCAGCCGCGCCAGCCAGGCACGTAACAGCGGCGACGCCTTCATCGCCACCGGAAAGACCCGACCCGACGTGCCGGTAAATGTTTCCTCCCCGAGTGACAGCGCCCAGTCGCGCAGCATGGCCGGTGTAAAATCATCCAGCGCCGTAAGAAGTCGTGTGCCCGCCTGTCCGAAGCGGGTGACGAAGTCGGCATATGCCTCGGCGTGGGTGATGTTGAGACCGGATTTACCGGCCATCAGAAATTTGCGCGCCACCGTCGGCATCGCCTCATAGACCGTCACCGCAACGCCTGCCGCCGACAGCACTTCCGCCGCCATCAGCCCTGCGGGTCCGCCCCCAATGATTGCCACTTGCCTGCCATGCATGACACAATTTCCAACGCGGTTTGACTACATCCGCCTTATAACGATTTGCCCGCTGCGGTACATGCGCTATTGACGGTCCCATGTTCACGCTCAATCGCCTCGAGACCTATTCGCAAGACATCAAGAAAAGCCGCTTCATCGCCTTCGCCAGCCCGGTCGCGGATGAAGAGGCGGCGAAGCGTTTTATCGAAGCACAGTCGGATGTTACTGCAAACCACAATTGCTGGGCGTGGCGGATCGGGCAGGTCTATCGGTTCAGCGATGATGGCGAACCATCCGGCACCGCAGGCAAGCCGATCCTTCAAGCCATAGACGGGCAGTCGCTGGATGCCGTTGCCGTGGTCGTTATCAGGTGGTTCGGCGGCATTCTGCTGGGCAGCGGCGGGTTGATGCGGGCCTATGGCGGCACCGCTGCGACCTGCCTTCGCAACGGCGAGAAAACCCTTGTCATCCCCACGCTGTCCACCGAAATCGAGTGCGGCTTCTCCGATCTGGCGCTGGTGAAATCGAGACTGGCTGGAGTGCCCGACCTGACCATCGAGAAGGAAGCGTTCACGGCAGATGGCGCGCGGCTGAACCTCTCCATTCCCGTCGCCAGCGCTGACGATGTCGCCAGAATGGTGATGGACCTCACCAGCGGGCGTGTTACCGTTCCGCTTCCAGAACGATGAGCAAACGGCACTCGCCACGGCCACAAACCATGCTATGAGGCGGCATGACATCTGAGCTTGATAATCCGGTCTACAATCCCCCAATGGAACCCTATGTGTCCATCGTGCATCAGGATGAGGATTTCCTCGTTCTCGACAAGCCGAGCGGATTGCTGTCGGTTCCAGGCCGCGACCCCGCTTTGTTCGACAGTCTGGCCACGCGCGTCCAGAAGACGTTTCCCAAAGCGTTGATGATCAACCGGTTGGACAAGGACACATCCGGCATCGTGCTGATGTCGCTGAACCGCAAGGCGCATGCTTTCATTGCCGCCCAATTCGAAAACCGCACCACCCGCAAATCCTATACCGCTGTGGTCTGGGGCCACATTGCCGAAGACGACGGCCATATCGATCTGCCGCTGGCCATCGATCCCAACAACAAGCCGCGCCACCGTGTGAACCATGCAGGCGGTAAGTCCGCGCAGACGGAGTGGCACGTTATCGAACGCCTGCCACTGCCCGCCACACGCCTGCGGCTTCACCCGCTGACAGGTCGCACCCACCAGTTGCGCGTTCACATGCAGGCCATCGGCCATCCCATTCTGGGCGATGCGTTCTACGCCGACGGCGAGGCGCTTGCTGCCTCTTCCCGCCTGTTGCTGCACGCGCAGGAACTCGGTTTCCGCCAACCCGATGGCCACGATGTCACGTTCACCGTGCCCTGCCCCTTCTGAGATGACTATGACGGACAAACAACGCGACGAGACCTTCACCATCGATTTCGTAGGCGGCGCCGTGGGCCATCGTCTGCGGTCGGGCGAAGGACGCGGTCAGGCACTGGCAAAGGCCGCAGGTCTGAAAAACGGCAAAACCCCGAAAATTGTGGATGCCACGGCGGGCCTGGGACGGGACGCATTTCTGCTGGCGTCCCTCGGCGCAGAGGTGACGCTGATCGAGCGATCACCCGGCATGCATGCGCTATTGGCCGATGCCATGGCACGGGCAGACGCAGAAGGCGGCATATACCGCGAGATCGTCTCGCGTATGAACCTATTGCATGGTGATTCCCGTGCGCTCATCCCCACGCTGTCGCCGGAAGTGGTGGTCATAGACCCCATGCATCCGCCACGCCAAAACACGGCGCTGGTCAAAAAAGAAATGCGGGTTCTGCGGGAATTGGTGGGTGCTGATCTGGATCAGGCGGAGTTGATGGAGATCGCTTTGGCCCATGCTGCGAAGCGTGTCGTCTTGAAGTGGCCCTTGCGTGCCGAGCCTATGCCCGGCATCCGCAAACCCTCTCATCAGCTTCCTGGAAAATCGACGCGTTATGACGTCTTTATGATCTTGGTCGAAAAACCGGCCTGACTTCGTCTCAGCGGAACGTCGCCTTGCGTTGCGCATTCATCAAAAGCTCGTGGCGCGATGCGAAATCGCCAAACAGTGTGCGAAGCCGTGATTCCTCTGTCTTATCAAGGCGGTAGCGACGGCAAAACTCGACCACGCTCTGAATAGGCTTTATCTCTGTCGCCTCTATTTCCCTGTTGTCTATGACTTGCATGGTGTCCTCCTGCGTATTTCGACGACACAAAACAATTTCAGGCCCGTTATGTTCCTCACCAGTTCTCGCCCGCAAAATATAAGCGAACGATCATTTACACTTTGGAATCAAGTTTTGTTGAGACCGGGCAATGAAACGAAAATCTCACCTACATGTTTGCTGCTCGCAACTCATCCATGGAAGGGAGACCTATGCCACGCGCTATCCATCTGCTGACGACGACAGTTCTTTCGATGTGCCTCATTGCCCCGCTGGCCCACGCTCAATCGCAACCGCCCGCAGAAACCAAGCAGGCCAATGCGCCGGACCAGAAGCCCGCATTCGAAGGCCAGACCCGCGCGGCCCAGCCGGATAAGATGCCATCGCTCCAGAAGACCGTCATTGCAGATGACCTGCCGCATTTGTGGTCCATGGAAATCCTGCCCGACGGCCGCATGATCGTCGCCGCCAAGGAAGGCGCGATGCACATCGTCAAGGATGGCAAAGCAGGCCCGGCACTTGAAGGTGTCCCCGAGGTCGCCTCTGCCGGACAGGGCGGTCTGCTCGACATCGCACTCGCCCCCGATTTCGACAGCTCGAAAATGATCTATTTTTCCTTCTCCGAGCCCCGTGAAGGTGGCAACGGTACGTCGGTCGCATCGGCCAAACTGGTCGGGAGCGGCGACAAGGCCGTGCTGGAGGATACCAAAGTCATATTCCGTCAGATGCCGACCTATGATGGCGACAAGCATTTCGGTTCTCGCCTCGCCTTCGGACCGAACAACGAGCTTTACGTCACCGTGGGCGAACGCTCCGACAAGGAACCGCGCGTCCAGTCTCAGGATTTGGCCAGCGGTCTCGGCAAGGTCTTCCGTATCGACACATCCGGCAAAGCTTTCGAAGGCAACCCCTTCATTGGTCAGCAGAACGCGCTGCCGGAAATCTGGAGCTACGGCCACCGCAACATCCAGTCCGCGGCCATCGATGGGCAGGGTCGTCTGTGGACGGTGGAGCATGGCCCCAAGGGCGGCGATGAGCTGAACCTGCCCAAGGCTGGCCTCAACTACGGCTGGCCCGTAATTACCTACGGTATCGAATATAGCGGCGGCGCAGTCGGTGAGGGCGCGACGGCTAAGGACGGTATGGAACAGCCGGTCTATTACTGGGACCCCGTCGTCGGGCCGTCCGGCATGGCCTATTACGATTCGGACGCCATTCCCGAGTGGAAGGGCTCGCTGATCATCGGTGGGCTGGTCAGCCAAGGCATCGTCGTGCTGAAGATCGAAAACGACAAGGTCGTCTCCGAGGGACGCTTCCCTCTTGAAGCCCGCATTCGCGATGTGAAGATCGGCAGCGATGGCGCCGTCTACGCCGTGACCGAAGAACGCGGCGGTGGCAAGTCGCAGATTCTCAAGCTCGCACCCGACGCCTGAGACATGAAAACGAAGGAAGCGGCCAAGGTCGCTTCCCTTCTGCCCGCTGGCGGGAACTGACGCAGGGGCAGGCGCATTATTCCTCACAATGGTGAGGAGCAAAACAATCCAATGAACGAGCTTCCAATTCGCATCCTGAAAAAAGTCGGCCTGACCTATGTCAGCGATCAGGAGCCTGGTATTTCGCGAGAAAGACGCGGCAAGGGCTTTTCCTACCGCCTGCCGGACGGCGGTCTTCTCTCCGACAAGATCGAGATTACCCGCCTGAAATCTCTCGGCGTGCCGCCCGCCTACGAGCGGGTCTGGATTTGCATCGATCCCTCTGGCCACTTGCAAGCCACCGGTTACGACGCGCGGGGTCGCAAGCAATACCGCTACCACCCGGACTGGCATGCTTTGCGTGGCGAAAACAAGTTCTATCAACTCAAAACGTTTGGAGAAGCGCTGCCCGCCATCCGCCGACGCGCAACCGCTGATCTTTCGAAAAATGAACGTAGCGCCGATGTCACTCTTGCGGCACTCGTGCTGTTGCTGGATGCCGCCTATCTGCGCGTCGGCAACAAGACCTATCTCGAAACCAATGGCACCTACGGCGCAACCACGCTGTTGAAAAAGCACGTGTCGTTTGGAGAAACCATCGAACTGCGTTTTGCAGCCAAGGGCGGACAGAAGGTTCAGCGCAAGCTAAAGCATCCGCGCCTCCAACGTATTCTCGAAAACATCGCTGATTTACCGGGCAGGCAGCTGTTCGTCTGGCAGGATGAGAGCGGCATGGTCCATCCCGTCGATTCCAGCGCGCTCAACGCCTATATTTCGCAGAGCGCTGGCGAAGGCATTTCGGCCAAGACATTCCGCACCTGGGGCGGCACGCTTGCCGCGTTTGGCCACGCCGTCCGCGCCCTTGGCAGCGCCGAGCGCCCAACCATCAAGGGCATGTGCGTGGCCGCGTCCGAAGAGCTTTCCAACACACCGGCCATCTGCCGCAAAAGCTATGTCCACCCCGCCGTGCTGGACCTTGCGACGGAAGAAAAGTCGGTGAAGCGTCTGGAGAAAATTCTGGGCAGCGATCTGAAAGCGATAACCGGGCTCAGGGCCGATGAGCGCAGGCTGCTGGAATTCCTGCCATAAGCCACATTAACGGAGCGACACGTCCACCACCATCTTTGCGGGATCGATAATCTCGTATGTGCACTGAAACGCTTCGGCAGCGACGCGGTAAGTATCGCTCTCATCGTCTTCCACCTGCACGATGGCGTCGCCGGGTAACGCGATCATCGTCTCGCCCCACGGCGCGCGGAAGTTGAATGGGCCAATCTCATCGCTCACGATGAAGTAGCGCATATTGCCGCCCTTGGGTTCGAAAGTGCGATACCCGGCCGCGTCGGCCTCACTCAGAGGTTCGCCATAGCGCGTCGGAAAATTCCGCGCCTTGACCAGAATTTCTTCGTTTCCGGTTTCCTCACAGCGATTGCGCACCACCCAATCGCCGTCTTCGGCAGGCTTCGATCGGGTTTCCACGCCCTGTCCCTTAATGAAGGTTATGACGATTTCACCCAGCGATGCCGGACGCGCATCGACCAATTTCGTCTTTCGCGCAACGCCTGTCATGTCGGTTTTCTTGGCTTCTGCCATCAGCGCAATCTGGTCCTTGCGCGGCACTTCATCGAACGCAGACGCCGCAACCGGAAACAGCAAAGGGGCGAGCAAAAGCAGCTTTTTTGACAGAACCAACGGAGCCATCTGAATTCCATTCATAGCGGCGGGACGTGACCTGAGAAGTTTGGCCGTGTGTGCAATGCAAAAAAGTGACGGGAAGATCACGCAGAAATGACTTTACAGATATGCCGCCAAAGGAAAACGGCGCGTTTTGAAGGGTAGATTTTAACAATCCTTAACAGGCCGATTTTCCGCAGCGCAGCATGCACCGACCCTGCACCTGACAGGTTCGTTCAGTTTCATGTCAGGTAGATGACACATCCCGTGCTCATTCGCCGATGATGCCAGCACTCAGTGCCTTGCGCATCCCACGGCACAGGCAGTGGAAAGATAAGACATATGGCACTTTCGGTTCAGGGAATAAAAAGCGGGCGCAGCGAGGTCAGACGCCCGGTTGTCGGCAGCGTGACACTCAGCGTCATCACTGCTCTCTACCTGTTGTTTTTCACCAATCACACATTCTGGGCCAAGGTTCACACCTATCTCTCCGCCTATCCCGTAGCGATTTTCGGCCTATACGTCGCAATGATCGCAGCCTTTTCTGCGGTGTTCATCTTCTTTTCGGTCAAGTATCTAACCAAGCCCATCTTCGCGATACTGATCGTTATTTCAGCGGTGTCGTCCTGGTTCATGGATCGGTTCGGCGCGGTTATCGATAGTGATATGGTGCGCAATGCGTTTGAGACGACGCAGGCCGAAGCGGGCAACCTGATGACGCCAGCCTTCGCGCTGCACCTTGCGCTCTTTGCCGGCGTTCCGCTTCTCCTACTAGCCATCGTGAAGATCGATCACAGGCCGTTTTTCAGCAAGGTCCTGTGGAATTCGCTCAGTATCATCTGCTGCCTTGCCGTCGTGGTTGCCGTTGCTGCGGCAAACTCCAAGACCTTCACCACCGCCGTCCGCCAGCACAAGGATATCGTCAAGAGCCTCAACCCGATGACGCCGATCTCCTCGACTGTCCATTATTTCTCGCTGGCGGATAAGGAAGCGAAGCTCACCGTTTCACCAACGGGTCAGGATGCCAAGGTCATGCCAGCGCTGGGCGGCGTTACCAAACCGCGCATCACCGTTATCGTAGCTGGTGAGACCGGACGTGCCGTCAACTTCTCGCTCAACGGTTATGCCCGCGAAACGAACCCCGAACTGAAAAAGCGCAACGTCGTTTATTTCCCCAGCACGGTCAGTTGCGGCACCTCCACCGCCATCTCCATCCCCTGCATGTTCTCCCGCTTTCCGCGTTCGGAATACACCCACAGCAAGGCGCTTTCCAACGAGAACGTGCTCGACGTGCTGGTTCATGCAGGCGTCGATGCGCGCTGGTGGGACAACAACACCGGCAGCAAAAATGTGGCCGACCGCATACCCTATTTCGATCTGACGGCGTCGCTCGATCCAAAATTCTGCCCCACCGGCGAATGCCGTGACGACATTTTCCTCGATCGGTTGGATAGCTGGCTGGATGGCATCACTAAGGACAGTGTCATCGTTCTCCACCAGCTCGGAAGCCACGGCCCGACCTACCACCTGCGCTATACGGACGAGTTCAGAAAGTTCACGCCGGACTGTCAGACCGCCGAATTGCCCGACTGCAAGGACAATGAAATCGTCAACGCCTACGACAACACCATCCTCTATACAGACCATTTCCTCGCAAGCGTCATCGACAAGCTGAAGGCACGCTCCAACAAGCTGGCAACCGGCATGATCTACGCATCAGACCACGGCGAGTCGCTCGGCGAAAATGGCATCTACCTGCACGGCGCGCCCTATCTTCTCGCCCCTGCCGAACAGACCCATGTTCCATTCCTGGTCTGGTTCGATGACGATTTTGCCAAGTCGATGGGTCTGGATGCCTCCTGCATGATGAAGGAAGCACAGGCAGGCGGACGCTCGCACGACAACTTCTTTCACAGCATTCTGGGCATGATGAACATATCGACTTCGGTCTACGATCCATCGCTGGATGTGTTCAGTGCCTGCAAAAGCCGACCCTCGGCTTAGAAACAGGACGCTTGACGGGGCAAATCACGCAGCATACCCACTATCAGGGCCATGGATATTCTGGTCTGAAAGCGAGGTATGCTTGCGTGTTCTGCTTGTCGAAGACGACCATGTTCTGGGTGAAGCGCTGCGCGACCACGTGGCCGTCGCCGGGCACGCCGTGGACTGGTTCAAGACCGTGGCAGATTCCATCGCAGCAACCGAGACCGTCGGCTATGGCCTGATCCTGCTCGATCTTCGCCTGCCGGATGGCGAGGGCCTGACGATCCTGCGGCAGTTGCGGCAGCGAAACGATCCGGTACCGGTCATCATTCTCACCGCCCATGATCAGGTATCCGACCGCATCGAGGGCCTGAATGCCGGTGCCGACGACTATCTCGTGAAGCCGTTCAATCTGGGCGAACTCACCGCGCGCATGCTGGCGGTTTCGCGTCGTTACGAGGGGCGTTCCGCGCCGGTGGTCAAGCTGCCGGGCATCGAGATCAACCAGGTGGCCCGCAACATCGTCGTCAATGGCACGGCGCTGACGCTGAGCGCCAGAGAGTGGGCCGTGCTGGAAAAGCTGGTGGAGCGACCCGGTGCCGTGGTGTCCAAGGCGCAACTGCACGAGACGCTTTACGAATTCGGCGCTGAGATCGAAAGCAACACGGTCGAGGTCTATGTCAGCAGGTTGCGCAAGAAAATCGGCTCCGACAGGGTGGAGACAGTGCGTGGCCTTGGTTACACGATCAGGTAGACAGATGAAGCGTAGCGACAGCATGACCCGCCGCATGGTGATAGCGCTGACGAGCGTCGTGGCGCTCTCATGGCTCGTCGCATCGTCTCTGGGCATCATGGTCATGCAGGACGAATTCGCCGAAATCTTCGACAGCAGCGTGCAGGAAACCGCTGAAAGATTGCTCCCTTTGATCGCCGACGATCTCAAGGAACGAACACCCGAAGCAGAACGCGCGCTGGTTCAGCCGACCGTCGGCGAGGAATACCTGACCTATCAGGTGCGCGACAGCGAGGGTGAGGTTCTGCTGCGCTCCCGCGACAGCGCCTACGAACCCTTCGACGTGCCGCTGACACCCGGCTTTGCCGATACGGCGACCCAGCGCATCTACACGGTCGCGACGGAAGACGGCAGCATGGTCCTTCAGATGGCGGACGCCTTCGCCAATCGTCGCGAAGCCATCATTGAGGCTGGCACGGCGCTCATCCTGCCGCTGCTGCTTCTCATTCCTGCCAGCATCATCGCGGTTGTTCTCGTCGTCAGGCGAACGCTTGCGCCCGTGCAGACCCTTCGCGACGAAATCGGACGCAAGGACAGCGGCAACATGGTGCCAGTCGATGACGCGCATTTGCCCGCCGAACTGCATCCCATCGCCCGCTCGGTCAATCTGTTGCTGGAGCGATTGCGGGCGGCACTGGAATCGGAGCGCGCCTTTGCATCCAACAGCGCCCATGAGCTTCGAACGCCGATTGCCGGTGCACTGGCACAGGCGCAGCGCTTGCAGGCAGATATTCCCCCTGAATTTGCCCCCCGCGTCGGCCAGATCGAGCGGTCGCTGTCGCATCTTGCGCAACTGGCGGAAAAGCTGTTGCAGATGTCCCGAGCCGAAGCGGGCATCGGGGCCGCCGATACCGAGACGGACCTCCTGCCGATCGTCGAACTCGTGCTGGAGGACATTGGCCGCTCGAAACTTGGCGCAAAACGCATTCAGCTCCATCTGCCCGCGGAGGGCCAGCTTCGCGGCATGATCAACGCCGATGCGTTCGGCATCGTGGTGCGCAATCTGCTGGAAAATGCGTTGGTCCACAGCCCGTCCGGCAGCACCGTCGATGTCCACATCGGCACGGACAATACCTTGCGCGTCGTCAACCACGGCGCCATCATCGACAGGGCGCTGTTGCCGAAGCTGACCACCCGCTTCATGCGGGGCGCAACCGAGGCCTCCGGCTCCGGGCTTGGGCTAGCCATCGTCCACCACCTCGTTCAGCAGATGAATGGAACGTTGCACCTCGCTTCCCCCGCCACCGGCCGCAATGACGGTTTTGAAGTGAAAGTCACACTGCCCAACTGATAAAGACGGGCATAAAGCTTATGAAAGTCAATTCCCAGATTGTTTTCATATCGCCCGCATTCTATCAAATCCCATGCTTTACGATGTGAACCGATTGCCGTTCGCCACCTTGATGTCGCCCTGCGCCCGCGCAACGGATGCACTGGCGCGGCTGGATGAACGCATCTCACGCTCACCCTTCAGGGAAGGCTTTCTGGAACGGCAGGATTTCCAGGACGCAGCGGCCTCCATGTGGGTGGATGGCGAGCTTGTCCATATCGAAGACCTCGTTCTCCACGATTCCCATATGGACATCCGCGCACCAACCCACGAGCTGACCATCGCCAATCGCATATTGCGGGCGCGACGGCAGATTTTCACCCATGAACCGAAATGGGCGCTGAGCCCGCCGGGCCTGTCGCGTCTGCGCGGTGAAGAGCCGGTGGCCGAGACAACACCGGTTCCACAACAGATCGCATATCTGGACGAAGACGCCGAGGACACCCTCCTCAGCGACGAGCTTTCCGCTATCGACCGGCTCATTGCGCGCAGCACCGCCACGCTGGAAACCATCGCCAGAGACGAGCGCCCGCCATCTCACGCAACACCAGAGCCTCTGACGCGTGATACTGATTGGAACGAAGACGAGCGGCTGGATGAGTGGCGAACTATCCTCAAATCCACGGCAGGGCTTCCGGCAACTTTGCGTGCCGTTATCGCTCTTGATGCCTGGCAGCGGCTGGAAGTGCTTCAACGCAGCCCATGGCTCGGGCGTCAGCTCGCGGCGGCTCTGCTGCGGGAGGATGGGCTGACGCAGGCGCATCTCATCACACTCAATACCGGTCTGCGCGCCATTGCCAGAGAGCGGCGCAATGCCGCCAGCCTGCCAGAACGGCTCACCGCTTTTCTGGATGCCATTCATGAAGCAGCAACGCTCGGCATGAAGGAACATGACCGTCTGTTGAACGCCCGCAGCCGCATGGAGCGAAAGCTCGTCGGGCGCCGCTCCAATTCGCGCCTGCCCGATCTTATCGCCCTCGTTCTGGCCCGCCCGGTCGTCTCGACCTCGATGATTGTCAAAGCACTGGGCACCACGCCGCAGGGCGCGGTGGGTCTCGCCAACCAGCTCGAGTTGCGCGAGATGACAGGGCGCGGTCGTTTCCGCGCATGGGGTGTGCTCTGAGCCGCACCCGAAGCGCGCCCACCGCCCAGAATTGCAGCTTCACCATGCCTTCAGCAAATTGAGCATCTGAGGGTTGAAGCGTTTCTAAATTATTGGTCATAAAGCAGAATTCGGGCTATCCGGCACCCACCCGGCTGAACCAAATGCCATGCCGCAGCGTTTATCGAGCGCTTTCACGGAGTGGCATGCATGAAAAAACCTTTGGTTCAATTGCGTGCACTGTCAGGCACGGGCAAATGGGTTTCTCTTCTGGCTGGAATCGCGGCCTTCCTCCCCAGCCCATCGCATGCCGACGACGCCCCCGCAGTTCCTGTCACCGCCATAAAGGCAACCACCGAAACACTCGACCGCGTCATCAACGGTATCGGAACGGTGGCGCCCTTGCAGTCCGTCAATGTGCGCCCGCGCATCGATGGTCAGGTTTTGGATATCGCCTTCACCGAAGGCCAATTCGTGGAAAAGGGAGCCGTGCTGCTGACGATCGATGACCGCGAACTGGTCTCTTCGCTCACCTCCGCCAAGGCCAAAAAGGCGCAGGACGAAGCGCAGCTCAACAGCGCACGCACGGATGCCCAGCGTTATGCAGCCCTTGCCGAAAAGGGTGTCGCCTCAGCCTCGACGCTGGAGCAGAAAAACGCAGCCAGCGAGCAATATGCGGCAGCGGTGCAGTATGACGATGCGCAGATCAAGAACGCCGAAACGCAACTCAGCTTCGCTACCGTCACCGCGCCGATCTCGGGCCGCACCGGCTTCAAGCAAACCGATGTCGGCAGCATCATCAGTGCCAATTCCACCGATGGCATCGTCACCATCACGCAGATGGATCCCATTGCCGTATCCTTCGTCGCACCCGGCGACCGGTTCGGCGATATCCGCGAAGCGATGAAGCGCGGCATTGCGCAGGTGAAGCTGGTCAGCACGGACGGCAGCCAGACGCTGGCCACGGGCAACCTCACGACCATGGACAACGCAGTGGATGCCTCCACCGGCTCCATTCACCTGCGCGCCACCTTCGACAACAAGGACGGCAAATTGTGGCCCGGCCTTCCAGTGGCAACGATCCTGACCGTCGACAAAAAGGATGGCGTGGTCGTTCCCGACAAGGCGCTGGCGCGAGGCCGTGACGGGCTCTACGCCTATGTTGTCGACCCCAAGGGAAAGGTCGCGAAGAAAACCGTCAAGACGGCTTATGTCACGGATGCGCGCGCTTTGGTGACGGAGGGTATCGGCGATGGTGATCAGGTCGTCATGGATGGCCAGTCGCGCATCGGTGACGGCGATCAGGTGACTGTCACCCCATGGACGGGATCGCCGACCGGCGAGCTAGCGGAACAGGCAAAGCCATGACCGAAACGCCGCAGCCAGCACCAGACAAGACCAAGGCAGGTTTCTTCGATTTCTTCATTTTGCACCCGATTGCCACCAGCCTGATCATGGCAGGCATTTTTCTGCTCGGGGCGATCTGTTACCCCTTCATGCCGGTATCGGCACTGCCGCAAATCGATTTCCCCACGGTGCAAATCGCGGCCAATCTTCCCGGCGCATCACCTGACACAATGGCTTCCAGCGTAGCGCAGCCCATAGAAGAGGCCTTGTCGCGCGTCAGTGGCATTACCGAGATGACCTCCAACAGCTCGCTCGGCACCACGTCGATCACCGTACAATTCGGGCTGGATCAGGACATTCAGACGGCGGCAAGCGATGTTCAGACCGCCATCAGCGAAGCCGCCGGTCAGTTGCCCAAGGACATGACCTCGCTTCCGACCGTGCGCAAGGTCAACCCTGCCGATGCGCCCGTGATGCAGCTGTCTGCCAGTTCAGACACGCTGACCCTGCCGGAACTGGATGAATATATCGAACGCAATGTGGCCTCCAAGATCGGTCAAGTCTCCGGCGTTGCCTTCGTCAATATCGGTGGAAAGCAAAAGCCCGCAATCCGCATTGCGGTCGATCCGGGCCGGTTGGCGCAGGCCGATGTCACCATGGAAGACGTCAGAACCGCCATCGGCAATCTCAGCCTCAGCGCCCCCAAGGGCAACATAGACGATGCCACCCGCACCTTCCCGATCTACACCAACGACCAGATCGGCACCGCCGCCGAATGGAACGATGCCGTCATCGCCTATCGAAATGGCGGTCCGGTGCGCATTCGCGATATCGGACAGGCGGTCAACGGCGCCGAAGACAACAAGATGGCCCACTGGACCAACGGTGAACGCGGCATAGCGCTCGACGTTTTCCGCCAACCCGGTGCAAACGTCATCGCGGTGGTCAACGCAGTCAAGGACCAACTGCCTGCGTTGCAGGCGTCGCTGCCCAAGTCCGTCAAACTCGAACTCGTCACCGACCGCACCTCGACGATCCGCGCGTCGGTGGAGGACGTTCAGTTCACGCTCATCCTGACCATCGGCCTCGTGGTCGTCGTCATCTTCCTCTTTCTGCGCAATCTGCGCGCCACCATCATTCCGGTTCTCACCCTGCCCATTGCGCTGGTCGGTGCGCTCGCGCCGATGTGGCTGCTGGGTTTCAGCCTCGATAATCTGTCCCTGATGGCGCTCGTCGTTGCCGTCGGCTTCGTGGTGGACGATGCCATCGTCATGCTGGAAAACATCACGCGCCATATCGAAGACGGCATGGAACCGCTGGCAGCGGCACGCCAAGGTGCGGGCGAAATCGGCTTTACCATCGTCTCCATCAGCCTGTCCTTGATTGCGGTACTGATCCCCATTTTGTTGATGGGCGGCATTGTCGGACGCCTGTTCCGCGAATTTGCCGTGACGCTCACCCTCGCCATCATCATCTCCGCCGTCGTCTCGTTAACGTTGACGCCCATGCTAGCTTCGCGCTTCATCCGCCCAGTCGATGAGGGCAAGCGAGGCCGTTTCTACAAGGCCGGTGAAGCCTTTTTCGAGGGCCTCACTACGCTCTACATCCACAGCCTGAAACCCGTGATACGCCACAGATACATCACGCTGACGGTTTTTCTCGCCACCATTGCGGCTACGGGCTACCTCTTCGTCATCGCGCCGAAGGGCTTCTTTCCCGAACAGGATACCGGCTTTATCGCCGGTCTCTCGCAGGCATCGCCCGACATTTCCTTCACCGAAATGGCCAAGTTGCAGGAGCGCGTCAGTGCCATCATCATGAAGGACCCAGCGGTCTACAGCGTCTTCATGGATATTGGCGGCGGCAATGGCGGCAATGCGCTCAATCAGGGTCACGTCAACATCACCCTGAAACCGTTGGAAGAACGCGATGCCAGCGCCAAGCAGGTGATCGACCGGCTGAGTTCAGCGCTCAATGTGCAGCAGGGCATCAAGCTTTTCATGCAATCCGCGCAGGACATCAATATCGGTGCCCGCCCTGCCAAGACGCAATATCAATTCACCCTTCAGGATGCCAATATCGAGGAACTGGGGGATTGGGCCGGAAAGATCACCAGCCAGTTGCAGGGCCTGTCCCAACTGCGTGATGTGGGCAGTGACCAGCAGGCCGAAGCGCCCAATCTGTCCATCAAGATCGACCGCGCCGCCGCCACGCTCTTCGGCGTGCTGCCATCTGCCATCGACGATACGCTCTACGACGCCTTCGGCCAGCGGCAGGTCGCGTCCTACTCCACACAGACGGACACGTTCCGCGTCATCCTCGAAATCCTGCCCAGTCTGCAACGAGACATCGCCACCCTTGAGCGACTTTCCGTGCGCGCCAGCAATGGTACGCTGGTGCCGCTCTCCAATGTTGCGAAGTGGTCAACGGACGGCGTTTCGCCGGTCTCCATCTCGCACCAGGGCCAGTCACCCGCCGTTACCGTCTCGTTCAATCTGGCACCAGACGTCGCATTGGGCCAGGCCACCGCATCCATTGAAAACGCGGTTGCGCAGATGCAGCCACCAGCTTCACTGCAAACCAGTTTCTCCGGCAGCGCCAAGGCTTTCAAGGATTCGCTCGGCACCGTGCCCCTTCTCATCCTCGCCTCGCTCGTGGTGGTCTACATCATCCTCGGCGTTCTCTACGAAAGCCTCATCCATCCGCTGACCATCCTGTCCACCCTGCCCTCGGCTGGCCTCGGCGCGCTTCTTGCCCTCCAGATCGCAGGCTTCGATTTCGGGCTCGTCGCTATGATCGGGGTGATCCTGCTGATCGGTATCGTCAAGAAAAACGGTATCATGCTGGTGGACTTCGCCATTCAGGCAGAACGTGAAGAGGGCCTCAGCAGCGAAGACGCCATCATGAAGGCAGCCCATATGCGTTTTCGCCCCATTCTCATGACGACGATGGCAGCGCTTCTGGGCGGGCTGCCACTCGCCATCGGCCACGGCTCAGGCTCGGAACTGCGCCAGCCTCTCGGCTACGCCATCGTCGGCGGGCTCCTCGTCAGCCAGTTGCTGACGCTCTACACCACGCCGGTCATCTATCTTCTGCTCGACAAACTGCGCGGTGGAAACAAGACTGAAAACATATTGAGCGAGGCAAAGCCAAGCGCAGCATGAGGACGTTCCTCACTCCTCTCGAAAGGCGCGGTTGATCTGGTCTGTCAACGGTTTGACCAGATAGGACAGCGCCGTTCGATCTTCCGTTTTGATCATCGCCTCGGCGGGCATGCCTGGGACGATCCGCAAGCCTTTCAACTTGTCCAGTTCAGCCTTCGTAACCATGAGCCGGACGGTGTAGTAGCTAGCACCAGTCCTCTCGTTGGTCGCGAGATCGGCTGCGATTCGCGTCACATGCGCCTTCACCTGCGGCGTCGTTCGCTGGTTGAAAGCAGACAATCGCAACATTGCTTCATGTCCGAGGCTGATCTGATCTATATCCTTCGGCGCGATCTGCACCTCCAGCGTCAATTGATCATCTTCCGGCACGATGGACATGATGGCCTCCGCCGGACTGATGACTCCGCCCACCGTATGAACCGCAAGCTGATGGACGATGCCGGATTGCGGTGCGATGATATCGATGCGTTTCAGGCTGTCTTGCGCAGAAATCCGCCGCTCGACATATTCGCCCATCTGCGCCTGCACGTCGCTCAGTTCGCGCCCGACTTCGGATTTCAGATCCTGATCCACCTGTAGAATTTGCAGCCGCGTCTCGGAAATGCGCCCCGCCGCCTGCGCTTGATAGGCGATCTTTTCGCCCCGCTCGCCGCCAAATGTCGCCATCTGCGTCCTCAAGCCGTTCAGACGTTGGTCGGAAACGATGCCCTGCTGCTTCAGATTGGTGAGCGAGTTGATCTCCGTATTCAAAACCGCGATGCCATCCGTATACGCCACTTCCTGCGCCTTCAACCCGTCGATCTCGTGCTGAAATTGCGCAACGCGCTCCAGCAATTGCGCCTTCTTGCCCTCACGAGATTGTCTGCGAAACTCGAACAGCCGCATTTCGCTGTGAATGGCGGCGGCGACATCCGGGTCATCGCTCCGCGTTGCGAGTGCATCGGGAAAGTCGATCTGCGGCAGGTCGTCCCGCTCGGTTTCCAGCCGCGCCAGCCGTGCCGTCAGCTCATCCAGCCGCTTGGTGACGATGGCAAGGTTGGCGCGGGTCTGCGTCGCATCCAGCCGCATGACGACATCCCCGGCCTTGACGATATCGCCATCCCTCACCAAAATTTCCCCAACGACGCCACCGGTCGGGTGCTGGACTTTCTTGACGTAGGAATCCACGACGAAATGGCCTGATGCAACGACCGCACCGGATAGCGAAGTGCCCGCTGCCCATGCACCTGCTCCGCCCACCAGCACGACACCAGCAAACGCACCGGCCAAAAGGTGGTGGCGAATGGAGCGGCTGATGTCGTAAACCCTATGATTTGGCATCGTCGCGTTCCCGTGTTTCGATGGTCTCTTGCGCTGTTGCACGCAGCGGCTTGACGCCATAGGCAGTGACCGGAAAACCCTTGGATGGCCCTGGTTCAGGCGGATTTGCGCTTTTCAGCACCCTGGCAAGAACCTCGTCACGCGGCCCGAACGCTTTCTGCTGGCCGCCATCCATGACCAGCACCAGATCGACCACGCCAATCGCGCTGGGACGGTGGGCGATGACGACCGCGATGCCACCGCGATTGCGAACGGCAGCGATAGCGTTGACGACGGCAGCCTCGCCCTCCGAATCCAGGTTGGCATTGGGCTCATCCAGCACAACCAGAAACGGTAGCCGGTAGAGCGCACGGGCGAGCCCGATGCGCTGGCGCTGCCCCGCCGAAAGCGACGATCCCGCCTCACCGATGCGGGTTTCATATCCCTTCTCGAAGCGAAGAATGAGATCATGGGCACCAGCGGCCTTTGCGGCATCGACGATGGCTTTGTCTTCGGCATTGTCATCGAAACGGGCGATGTTTTCGGCAATCGTGCCATCGAACAATTCCACGCCCTGCGGAAGATAGCCGATGTGACGACCCAGCATTTCCCGGTCCCACTGGTCGAGGCTTGCGCCATCGATCCGCACTTTGCCCGATGCCGGTGCCCAGGCATTGACGAGGGCGCGAGCGAGCGTGGATTTGCCCGAGCCTGAGGCACCGATGATCCCAAGCGCGCTGCCCGCCCGCAGCGAAAAATTCACGCCGATGACCGTCGCCCGCTTTTCGCCGGGCGCAACGATGGCAAGGTTTTCGGCGCGCAATTCCTTCACCGGCGGCGGCAGTGCCGTCAGGTCCGTGTCCTGGGGCACATTGGCCAGCAGGTCCTGCAAACGGCTCCAGCTTTGCCGCGCCATCAGAAACGGACGCCAGTTGGCAATGGCCAGATCGACAGGCGCCAGCGCCCGACCCATCATGATCGAACTGGCAATCATGATGCCGCCGGTCGCCTCCTGACCGATGACGAGATAGGCGCCGACGCCCAGAATGGCCGATTGCAGCATGACGCGCAGCGTCTTGGACACGCCGCCAAGCCCGCTGGAAATATCGCCCGCCGCACGGTTGGCAGTCAGATAATCACCATTGGCCATGCTCCAGCGCGCCGCGATGCGCCTTTCCATGCCCATGGCCTGCACCACCTCGGCATTGCGACGCGCCCCTTCCAGCAGGGCATTGCGGCGCATGTTGTGCGTCATGGTTTCCCGCACGGGCCGGTTGGAGAGCGCATTGGTCAGAAGCGTCAGCGCAACCAGAACCACGGCGCCGACCAGCGCCGTCATGCCGATCCAAAAGTGGAAGAGAAAGCAGATGCCGAGATAAAGTGGCATCCATGGCAGGTCGAAAAAGGCGTTGGGGCCTTGGCCGGACAGGAAGCTCCTGACATTGTCGAGGTCCCGCAGCGGCTGCAACCCGTCGCCCGGCATGCGTGTCAGCAATGGCAGGCGCACCACGGCACCATGGACGCGGCCCGATAATCTGTTGTCGAACTGCTCGCCCACCCGCAGCAGCACGCGGGCGCGGATGATTTCCAGCGCCGCCTGCACCGTGAACATCGCCGCAGCCAGCACCGCAAGCCCCACCAAAGTCGGCACGCTGCCACTCGCCAGAACCCGATCATAGACCTGCAACATGAAGAGCGGCGACGTCAGCGCCAGAAGGTTGACGACGCCGCTGATCAGGGCCGTTGCCGTGATAACCCATTTGAGAGCAGGCGTTGCCGCGGCAGCTTCACGCTGCAACGGTGACCGCTTCGAAAATTCGACCAAGTTTAAATTCCGCGGGCCCAAGCAATATGTTCGACGATACCGGCAATCCACACAGCTCCGGCATCATCCGCGATCAGGATGGCCCCGGGCCCAACCGAGATGCATCATCGCGAGAGCGCACCGTGGATGTAACGAACCGGCGGGCCACGGATTTTTCAGCGCATAGTCAGGGTAGTCGCCGCCTGCCCGCGCTGTAAACCCTCATACCGTGTCAGTGGAAATTGAGGTAGACAAGAAAACTTGCATTGTGGCGCTGAGTCGCTAACATGCCAGACAGGTAACAGGCAGGTGAGGCACACAATGGACGCAGCAAGCACGACTGAGCGAGGGACTTCCCTCGCGTCCAAGATCAGCACCGCCTTACGGCGTGATCTGGTGGGCGGCGTGTTTCTGCCCGGCGACAGGCTGCCGAGCGAGAGTGCGCTGACACGGGAATATTCCGTCAGCCGAACCGTCGTGCGTGAAGCCATCGCCATCCTGCGTGCCGATGGTCTGGTCGAAGCGCGCAAGGGCGCTGGCGTGTTTGCCTTGCAGGTTCGCCAGGAAAAGGACGAGCCCTTCAAGGATTTGACCACCGAGCGCATCTCCTCCGTCATCGAGCTTCTGGAATTGCGGACCGTGTTTGAGGTCGAGTCCGCCGGTCTTGCCGCATCACGCCGCTCCGCCACGCAGATCGAAGCCATTCTGGATGCGCATAACCGTATCGGCGACTGTCTTGCGCAGGGAAACCCGACGCGAGACAGCGACTTCGACCTACACTTCAAAATCGCCGAAGCCACGCAGAACCGCCGTTTTCCAGAGTTTTTGCGCCTTATTCGGTCCGGCATCATCCCCCGTGGCGAATTGCAGGGTGCCGAGCCCGGCTCACGCCCGAAAGACTATAATCTGCACTTGCAGGAAGAACACGCCCGCATCGTGGACGCGATCATCGAGGGCGATGCGGAGGGCGCGCGCGAACAGATGCGCATCCATCTGCGCGGAAGTCTGGAACGCTACAAGGTTCTTCTGCGTTCCAAAACCGCGCATGTGGAAGACAAGGCCTGATACCAGCCGACTAGCCTCAAAAAGCTTCACCGACACCCATGGTATCAGGTCTCTGACCCGCACATGGCAATGCCGCGCGGAATCTTTCTTCTACCGGGAAGGGAGAAATGCAAAACCGCAAGACCCCTGCCTAGCAACGTCTTTCCAACACATGTCACCACCCTATGAGCCGCGCTTGACAGATAAGACGACATGTGACAGGTTTTGCAAAACTTGTCAGACATGAAGCGTTCGCTTCCGGAGGACTGGCAGAGGGAGGAACAATGACCATTCGGAGCCCGCGCCTTGCCGGCGTGGTAGGGCAAATCGGCACCATCGCCATCACGTTGCTCGGCCTGCTTTTGCTCACCTTCTTCATCGGACGCCTGATGCCTGCGGATCCTGTTCGCGCCATCGTCGGTGAAGATGCGACCCGCGAAACCTATGAGCAGGTTTTCCGCTCGCTGGGTCTAGACAAGCCGATCTGGCAGCAATTCTTCTATTATCTCGGCGATGTCTTCACCGGTAATTTCGGCACATCCATCAGAACCGGCCAACCTGTCATTCAGGATATCCTGCATGTCATGCCCGCCACCATCGAGCTTGCCACCTTCGCCATCATGATTGGCGCAGGCCTTGGCGTGCCCATGGGCGTCTTTGCCGCCGTCAACAAGGATCGCTGGCCCGACCATCTGGTTCGTGTCGTCAGCCTGTTCGGTCATTCCATGCCCATCTTTTGGACAGGCATGATCGCGCTGATCGTCTTTTACGCGAAGTTGGACCTTGTCGGCGGCAGCGGTCGCATGGACCAGTTCTACATCGGCCTTGTCGATGAGCGCACGGGTTTCCTGCTGATCGACAGCCTTCTGGCGGGAGACATGGATGTCTTCTGGTCCGCCGTCAATCACCTCATCCTGCCCGCCTCACTGCTGGGCTATTCCTCTTCCGCCTACATCACGCGCATGACCCGCAGCTTCATGCTCGACCAGTTGGGACAAGAATACGTAACGACGGCGCGGGTGAAGGGGCTTTCCAGCCGCCAAACCATCTGGCGGCATGCCTTTGCCAATATTCGCGTGCAGCTCGTCACCATCGTGGCGCTTGCCTACGGCTCGCTTCTGGAAGGTGCGGTGCTGATCGAAACGGTGTTTGCGTGGCCGGGCTTTGGCCAGTACCTCACCAGCAACCTGATCACCGGTGACATGAATGCCGTGATGACCTGCGTTCTCATCGTCGGCGTCATCTTCATCGGCCTCAATCTCCTGTCCGATATTCTGTATCGCTTCTTCGACCCGAGGACACGCTGATGACCGCGCAAGCAGAAAAAATCAGGCTCCCAGCCTCCGTAAATGCGCTGAAGAACATCTTTCTCTTCCTGTTGCGCAGCCCCACCTCGACCTTCGGGCTCATCGTCCTTGCCATCCTGATCCTCGCCGCCATCTTCGCACCGCTGATCGCCACGCATGACCCCTACGTGCAGGATCTGACAAATGTGCTGAAAGCACCGGGCGATGGCCATCTGTTCGGCACCGACGAACTGGGCCGAGACATTTTCAGCCGCCTCATCTTCGGTGCACGCATCACGCTCACCATCATCTTTCTCGTCTCTATCGTGGTCGGCCCCATCGGGCTCATCATCGGCACGGCGTCTGGCTATCTCGGCGGCAAGTTCGATACGGTCATGATGCGCATCACCGATATCTTCCTGTCGTTCCCCAGCCTCATCCTGTCCCTGGCCTTCGTTGCCGCACTGGGCCCTAGCCTCAACAACGCGATCATCGCGATTGCGCTGACCTCGTGGCCGCCGATTGCCCGCCTTGCCCGCGCCGAAGCGATGACATTCCGCAACGCCGATTATATCGCCGCCGCAAGACTTCAGGGCGCATCGCCCATGCGCATCATCGTCAAGTCGATCATGCCCATGTGCCTACCGTCGGTCCTCATCCGCCTGACGCTCAACATGGCAACCGTCATCCTGACCGCCGCCGGTCTCGGCTTTCTCGGCCTTGGCGCACAACCACCCTTGCCGGAATGGGGCGCGATGATCGCCACGGGCCGCCGCTACATGCTGGATAACTGGTGGCTGGTCACGTTCCCCGGCGTCTCCATCCTCTCTGTCAGCCTTGCCTTCAACCTTCTGGGCGATGGATTGCGTGATGCGCTCGATCCCAAGCAGATGAACCGGAGATAAGCCATGGAACGGACCATTCTGGACGTCGAAAATCTCCGCATTCGGTATGGCGGCTCCCCAACGGAAGCCGTGCGCGGCGTGTCTTTCACACTGGGCCGTGAGAGACTGGGCATCGTCGGCGAAAGCGGCTCCGGCAAGTCCACCGTCGGACGTGCGCTTTTGCGCCTCCTGCCGGGTGCGACAATCACTGCCGATACGCTTCGGTTCGACGATGTCGATCTCTTGTCGCTGTCTGAAAAAGAGATGCTGAAGATCCGCGGCAGACGCATGTCGATGATCCTTCAGGACCCGAAGTTTTCGCTCAACCCTATCAGGCGCGTCGGTGATCAGGTGGCCGAAACCTATCTGCGGCATTTCAGATGCACGAAAGCGGAAGCCAAGATCAAGGCGCTGGTCATGCTGGAAGCGGTCAAAATCCGTGATCCCGAACGGGTCTATGCGCAATATCCGCACGAGATTTCCGGCGGCATGGGCCAGCGCGTGATGATTGCGATGATGCTTCTGGCAGACCCCGATTTGGTGATTGCCGACGAACCGACCTCGGCGCTGGATGTCACGGTGCGTTTGCAGGTTCTCAATATTCTCGACGGGCTGGTCCGCGACCGTGGCATCGGCCTGATCATGATCAGCCACGATCTCAATCTGGTGCGCAATTTCTGCGATCGCGTTCTCATCATGTATGCCGGTCAGGTGGTCGAAACCCTGTCGGCCCGCGATCTCGATAGCGCGCAACATCCCTACACACGCGGCCTTCTGGCAGCCCAGCCCCGCATCGGCGGCAGCCGTTCGCCGCTTGCCGTGCTTGACCGTCGCCCGGAATGGCTGGAGGAAAAAGTCTGATGTCAGTGTCCGTCGAAATCAGAGATTTGTCGATCACCTTCGGCGATGGCCCGGCCGCCGTCAAAGTTCTGCCCTCGGTGTCCTTTTCGGTCAAACCAGGCG
This sequence comes from Agrobacterium sp. lyk4-40-TYG-31, assembly GCF_030209855.1. Taxonomy (NCBI): domain Bacteria; kingdom Pseudomonadati; phylum Pseudomonadota; class Alphaproteobacteria; order Hyphomicrobiales; family Rhizobiaceae; genus Agrobacterium; species Agrobacterium sp. lyk4-40-TYG-31. The sequence goes on along the minus strand of NZ_JARVRE010000019.1, from coordinate 22,472 downwards.
AATGCTTCGGCTTGGTGGGTGAATCAGGCTCGGGCAAATCCACCGTGCTGCGTTGTGTCTCCATGCTCACGGATTTCTGGAAGGGCGAGGTTCTGATCGACGGAAAATCGGTCCGCGACATCCCGCTGATAGACCGTTGCCGCACCCTGCAAATGGTCTTTCAGGACCCTTACGGCTCGCTGCACCCGCGCCAGTCGGTGCGCACCGTTCTGAACGAGCCCCTGACCATCCACAAGCTCGACAACAAGGAAGAGCGGATGCGCAAGGTCATCACCGATGTCGGTTTGCCGGTGTCGTTTCTGGACCGCTTTCCGCACCAGCTTTCCGGCGGTCAGCGCCAGCGTGTTGCCATTGCCCGCGCGCTTATTCTCGAACCATCGCTGCTATTGCTGGACGAGCCGACGTCGGCGCTCGACGTCTCCGTTCAGGCGGAAATCCTCAACCTGCTCCAGCGCCTGCGGGAAGAGCGCGGCTTCACCTACATCATGGTCACCCATGATCTGGCGGTGGTGGACCACATGTGCGACCGCTTCGCGGTGATGCTGCGCGGCGAAGTCACCGAAATCCTGCCAAGAAGCGCGATTGCCGATAACGGCGCAACGCACCCTTACGCCCGCGAGCTCATCGGCGCATCGCTGGAATATGAGGGCGCGAACGCTTGAGAGACGAGCCTCAATCCACGTCGGGATCGTATTCTCTCGGCGTGTCGTCTTTCGAAAACAGCACACAGGGTCCGCGTGAGCCGCGCGGATCATAGGAATAGCCCTTCAGCGCCAGCGCCTGTGTAATGTCGCGGATGCCTGCCAGATGGTAGAGGTGGTCGTGCAACTCTACGAAGATGCGCTCCACGCCCTCCAGCTTGGCATTCTGCAACAGGTCGTGCTCGGCCCCTTCGATATCCATCACCAGCGCATTGATGCGATGGTGAGCAATGAACGCGTCGATATTCTCTGAGGGGATTTCGATCCGGTGTTCGTAAGGCCCCTGATTTTCATCCATGGATGACATCCACAGGTCCTTGCGCACGTAAAACGGATGCACATGCGGCGCGTGGGCCGTCAGCAAGCCTTGCGAAAACACCACATTGTCAGGGCAGTTGGCCTTGATGACCCGCTCAGCCAGCGCTGCGGTTCCCGGGTTGGCCTCGAAAGCCCAGACCGACACGTCCTCGATGCCGGCAATGATGGAGGTAATGATGCCTATGCCGGAGCCCAGTTCCAGCACGCGGTCGCCGGGCTTGATGGCTTTGAAAATGCTGCGGGCTTCTTTCGCCTCGTAGCTGCCATCCTCCAGCGCTTTCCAGATGACGGGAGAAACCTCTGTTCTTGCCAGATCCAGTTTCACCCCGTGCACGTCAAGCCGTTCCATTTTCAAAATTCCTTTTGGGCAGCGCCCTGATATAAGCCAGTTATCGATGGTTCAAATCGCGCGGCGAAAGACATTCAGCCTGTCGGCAGGTGACGGTCTTCCGATCAGATAGCCCTGCATCTGATCGCAGCCAAGACGGGTCATGCAGTCGAATTGTTCCTGCGTCTCGATCCCCTCCGCAATCGTCGTCATGCGCAGGCTCTTGGCCATGCCGACAACGAACTCCACAATCGCCAGCGCATCCGTGTCGGTCGCAACATCGCGCATGAAGGACTGGTCGATCTTGATCTTGTCGAAGGGCACACCGCGCAGATTGCCCAGCGACGAATAGCCGGTGCCGAAATCGTCCATGGCGATCTGGATGCCGACATCCTTCAGCTTCTGAAGCGTGTCGAGCGTCTGTTCACTCCTGTTCAGCAGCACGGATTCGGTGATTTCCAGTTCCAGCCTGCTGGCATCCAGCCCACTCTTGTCCAGAGCATCAACCACATTGTTGATCAGGCTCGTGCTGTGAAACTGAACGGGGGACAGATTGATCGCCACCTTCAGATCACCCTTCCAGGATTTGGCTTCCTGACAGGCCGTGTCCATCGCCCACTTGCCCAGCGAATGGATCAGGCCGGTTCGCTCAGCCACGGGAATGAAGGCGGATGGCGGCACGCTGCCGCGCACGGGATGCGTCCAGCGCAGCAGAGCCTCAAAGCCGCATATTTCGCGGCTATTGGTCAGCATTTGCGGCTGGTAATAGACTTCCATCTCATTGTTCTGCACAGCCGTTTGCAAATCCGCCTCGAAAGAGCGTTTCTCGGTCAGTTGCTGCTGCATATGGACCTTGAACACGCTGACGCGTCCCGGCCCCATCCGCTTGGACTCGTAAAGCGCAAGGTCGGCGCGCTTGAACAGCTCGTCGGCATTGGTGACATCGCTCGACACGGCAATGCCCACACAGGTGCCGATCTTGATTTCAAGCTCGCCCAGATTATAGGGGTGACTGATCTGCGCTATCAGCGTGTCGGCAAAGCCAATCGCCTCGTCTTCGTTTAGACCGCTGGTGATGACAGCGAACTCATCGCCACCCAGACGGCAGACCATATCCCCATTGCCCAACAGCGACGACAACCGCGTTCCGACCGCCTGCAACAGCGCATCACCGACGTCGTGACCCAACGTATCATTGATGTCCTTGAAACCATCGAGGTCCAGCAAAAGAATGGTCGCCGTGCGCTTGTCTGCCGATGCCAGCCTGTCGTTCAATTCCTTGCGGAACAAGGACCGGTTGGGCAGTTCTGTCAGCGCGTCGTGATAGGCGTCGTGCTCAAGCCGCGCATTGTTTTCCTTCAGCTCCAGCGTCGCTGCGCGCAGATCGTCGGTGAGGCCTCGCATATCCTTGTGGGCGCGGTCGAGAAGATTGTTGTGGCGGTTCAGCAGAAGAATGAGCGCGACACCGCAGACGATCAGGCCGCCAGCCAGCCCGGTGAAGATCATGTGCAACGCGCGCACTTCGGAATGCGCGTTATCGACAACGGCGACATCATAGGCAACGGAGGAGGACGCAAGGGTCGTCAGGGGCCCATCCAGCTCCCGCATCGTTTCCAGTATCGGCTTGACGGCGGCGGGCTGTAGCGTGTCGATCTGGCCGTCGAGATCATGCAGAACGGTGTTCAGCGAAGCGACCAGTTCCTTCCACTCGGGTCGCTCGGCAATGAAGGCTCCCAGATTGCCCTGGTTGAGAAGCTCCAGCCTACCCAGCATCAAATCCATGCGCAGGCGCAGATTGTCACGCGTGACTAGCTCCGGGTCCATCAGGAAGCCATAGAGATTGTTCTGGAGGCGCAGATATTCCGAAACGGTCTGGCTTACCGCCCATGAGTCATTATATCTGGCAAATTTCTGTAGCGCGGTTTGCCGCTGCGCAATGACATAGGCTATATAGCCCGTCGCCAGAACGAAGCAGCAAATGATAACCGCCAATACTTTGCGCAATCGGCACCTTTATTCGACTTTAAGCTTTGCAACCTGCCACGCGGAGCGGGTGTAATATGTTTGTGTTTGAAGCTCTGCAGAAGTATCATAGGGATATATCACGAAGAGTGGGCCTTTTTCACGGACCTCCATATAATTTCCGTCCCGCTTCATGGCCAATATGACATTGAATTTGTCGATGTCGGACATGGGCAGCGTACTGACATAATCGTTGAGCGCAACTGCCGTCACTGTCGTACCCTTGGCACCCACGAACTCCAACAGTTTTTTCAACGGCACGCCTTCGAATCGCGTCAGCCCGTCATACCATGGCGAATGCGTTTCGACCGTGACAAGGCCGATCGCCTCCAGCATGTCGCGGTCGAATGTCGCGACACCCTTGCCGTTGGTGTTGGCGATGTTGCCGGAGATCGACAGAATGGGTTTGCCCGCTGGCTGTGGCAAACTGTCCGCATGAGCAGAAGACAGCCATGTGAGTGCCAACATGGCGCTGAGAATGAACCGCACGATAGGCATAGACTTGTTCCCTCGATAGAACCGCCCGGGCTGACTTCCGTCAAACATCGGATCCTGCTCAAACCTTATATCAGCAATTCACGATATGCGTGATGAGATTTTTTCCCAAAGTGCAGGCTGAAGAACCGGACGTCAGATCGAGCATTCAGCCGAGACCGCGACAGCACCAAAGCATGATAATGGATATCTAATGTTTGTGATCACGGTTAGCGAAATCGTAAAAAAATCTGAAAATGGTTGAGGAAAATTAAAGACATAGCCACCGGACGTGGCAGTCGCCACGCCCGGTGCTATCTACGGTTAAATCTGAGGGGGGTATCGTGCCGCTGCCTTCCAGCAACGGCACACTCTGAGCGAATCGCTGTTACCAGCGCCGCATCAGACCAGATCGAAACGATCTGCGTTCATCACCTTGTTCCAGGCAACCACGAAGTCCTTGACGAACTTCTGCTTCGCATCCGAGGACGCATAGACTTCCGACAGGGCGCGAAGCTGGGAGTGCGAGCCGAAAATCAGATCGACGCGTGTGCCGGTCCATTTCGTTTCGCCGGTCTTGCGGCTGCGTGCCTGGTAAACGCCCGTCTGGCCAGCCACCGGCGACCATTCGAGGTCCATATCCAGCAGGTTGACGAAGAAGTCGTTGCTGAGCACGCCCACGCGGTCGGTGAACACGCCGCTGGCAGGCTCACCGATATCGAGCACACGCAGACCACCCACGAGAACAGCCATCTGCGGTCCCGTAAGCGTCAGAAGCTGGGCCCGGTCCACGAGTGCTTCTTCCGGCTTCATGAACTGATGGCGCGTTTTGCTGACATAATTGCGGAAACCATCCGCACGCGGCTCGAGCGCTGCGAAGGACGCAGCATCCGTCTGTTCCTGCGATGCATCGGTACGGCCCGGCGTGAACGGCACGGTGATGTCGTTTCCGCCTGCCTTGGCAGCCTTCTCGATACCGGCCGCACCGGCCAGAACGATCAGGTCGGCGAGCGAAATCTTCTTGCCGCCGCTCTGGGCCGCGTTGAAGTCGCGCTGGACGCCCTCCAGAACGCTGAGCACCTTTGCAAGCTGCTGAGGCTCGTTGACTTCCCAGTTCTTCTGCGGCTCCAGACGGATACGCGCACCGTTTGCACCGCCACGCTTGTCCGAACCACGGAACGACGAAGCGGAGGCCCAGGCCGTCGCAACCAGTTCCTTGACGCTGAGACCGGTCGCGAGAACCTTTGCCTTGAGATGCGCGATATCGGCATCGTCCACCAGCGGATGGTCGACAGCGGGAACGACGTCCTGCCAGATCAGGTCTTCCGATGGCACTTCCGGTCCGAGGTAGCGTGCCTTGGGGCCCATGTCGCGGTGGGTCAGCTTGAACCAGGCGCGGGCAAAGGCGTCAGCGAACTGATCCGGGTTTTCGAGGAAGCGGCGCGAAATCTTCTCGTAGGCCGGGTCAAAACGCAGAGCCAGATCGGACGTCAGCATTGTTGGAAGATGCTTGGTCGTTGGATCATAGGCATCAGGAATCGATGGCTCGGCATTCTTGGCTACCCATTGCTTTGCACCGGCGGGGCTCGTCGTCAGTTCCCATTCGAAAGCGAAGAGGTTTTCGAAGAAGAAGTTGCTCCACTGCGTCGGTGTCTGCGTCCACGTCACCTCAGGGCCACCGGTCGTGGTATCCTTGCCGATGCCGGTGCCGAAGGAGTTCTTCCAGCCCAGACCCTGCGCTTCCAGCTCACCGCCTTCCGGCTCCGCACCGATCAGCGACGGATCGCCCGCGCCGTGGGTCTTGCCGAAGGTATGGCCGCCTGCGATCAGGGCCACCGTTTCTTCATCGTCCATCGCCATGCGGGCAAAGGTCGAGCGAATGTCGCGGGCAGACGCCAGCGGGTCCGGGTTGCCGTTCGGTCCCTCGGGGTTAACGTAGATCAGACCCATCTGCACAGCGCCCAGCGGCTCTGCCAATTCACGCTCGCCGCTGTAGCGCTCATCGCCCAGCCACGTGCCTTCCGGGCCCCAGAACAACTCTTCCGGCTCCCACACATCGGCGCGACCACCCGCGAAACCGAAGGTCTTGAAGCCCATGGATTCCAGCGCGACGTTGCCGGTCAGGATCATCAGATCGGCCCAGGAAATGCTGTTGCCGTATTTTTGCTTGATCGGCCACAACAGGCGGCGGGCCTTGTCGAGGTTGGCGTTGTCAGGCCAGCTGTTGAGTGGCGCGAAACGCTGCTGACCGGCACCGGCGCCACCACGACCGTCGGTAATGCGGTACGTGCCCGCGCTGTGCCACGCCATGCGGATGAAGAGACCGCCATAGTGGCCGAAGTCTGCTGGCCACCACTCCTGGGAATCGGTCATGAGAGCATGCAGGTCGCGCTTCACCGCATCCAGATCAAGCTTCTTGAACGCTTCCGCGTAATCGAAATCCTTGCCCAGCGGGTCCGAAAGGGACGAGCCATTGTGCAGGATCTGAATGTTGAGCTGGTTCGGCCACCAGTCCCGGTTTGCACGAACGGCTTTGGGTGTCTGGCCGTGGGCTACGGGACATTGGCCCGCGCTGTCGGTTTTCTGGTCCATAATGGTCTCCATATCACTTTTGAGTGGGCGTTTGAAAAGGCTCTTGCTGTTAAAATTGCAGGATTTCAGTCGACCTTGATCGCGTTTCCACGACCTCAGCGAAAATGTAACCTCGCCTCAAGACCTTTTAACGACTGACGGCGATAAATTTAAGTTGGATTTACTGATCGATGCGATAATCTCAGCTTATGAAAAATCTGACACTGAAGCAGATGCGCTATTTCGAAGCGCTTGCGCGTCACCGCCGCTTTCGGCTGGCCGCCGATGCCTGCGCCATTTCCCAGCCCGCGCTTTCCATGCAGATCAAGGAGATGGAGGCGGACGTTGGTCACGAGCTGTTCGAGCGCAGCGCGCGGGACGTCAAGCTGACGGCATTCGGCGAGACCTTTGCGGTGCGTGTGCGTGAAATCCTGCGTGCCGTCGATGAGTTAGCGGAACTGGCGCGCGCCTCCAAGAACGCCTTCCTGTCGCGCCTGCGGATCGGCGTCATTCCCACCGTGGCGCCATACCTTTTGCCTACGATCATCAATGACCTCAACAGAACCTTCGAGGGCATCGAAATCCAGATCCGGGAAACCCAGACCGCCCGTCTCCTGGAGGAGTTGAAGCAGGGCGATCTCGATCTCGCCATCGTCGCGCTGCCGATATCCGAACCGTCCCTGACCGAACTGAAATTGTTCGATGAGGAATTCGTCCTCGTCAGGGGCCGCGAGGATGAGGGCAAGCCGGTGCCGGAGCGGACCACGCTGCCGAAGATGCGGCTTCTGCTTCTGGAAGAAGGCCATTGCTTCCGTGATCAAGCTCTGTCCTTCTGCCATGTCGGCTCTTCGCAGCCGCGCGAAGTCATGGAAGGCAGCTCACTCTCCACGCTTGTGCAGATGGTCAGCGCTGGTATCGGCATCACCCTCATCCCGGAAATGGCCGTGTCAATGGAAACCCGCTCCGCCCATGTTTCCGTCTCGCATTTCGAAGCCCCCGCCCCGGTTCGCAGCATCGGCATGATCTGGCGAAACTCCACGCCTCTCAGCAGGCAATTGCGAGAAATCTCCGAGGTTATCAGGCGCTCGACAGAGCGCATGCGCGAAACAAAGAGCGAAATGCAACCGGGAAAGCTCGCCGCAACTGACCGCCCGCATTTAAGGTGAATCTCGCAAGCAGTTGATATCGTTCGACCTTCCGCAAAAATTCGAATCACGAGCCGCAAAAAACTGAATCTGAGGGAACGACCCGGCTACCGAACGGCGGATCAAAAAAATCTGGGCTAGTTCACACTTTCCGACTTTGGCTCAGAGAAACATCAATGGTCGCTATCGCGTAATTCGATCAGAGGAAATGCCGATGAAAAACAAATGAGGTTGGTGGTAAAGCGCGGATCGTCGACATGATAACTGTGCAAGACGACTAAGCCGCAAGGTAGCGTAATTTGACTAAGCGGCCCTTATGGCTGGGGCGGATTGGGGATATGTCGCGAAAGAATTAAACGTTTGAAAAGGCGCGCAAAGCTGTGAATGGGCAATCTTGCACGTCGCTCACCTGTCAAGGCTACTCAACACGTCTTTCCGACGCCATATCTCACGCGCGACGTCGCGCGACACATGTTTTATGCCGGCCGTCTTGCACCAGCGAATTGCATCCTCCTTGGTGTAGGGCAAACGGCGCTCCTTGAGGAGCAACTGCACATCGGTCGAGAACAGGTACAGTTCGGTCATTTTTAATATGTCGGCCTCGTAAAATTCAGTCGGTATGAGATCCAGCTCGATTAGTGTACGAACCTGAAACTTGTGCCAACCGAAGTCTGCAAAGACTTCTGTCTGACGTAAAGGTATGGCGCGCTTGGACAGTCCCAACGCTTTGGTGACAGCTAGAGGCGAGGACACGCACAGGTTTGCAAGCAGGCGAAAGGTCTTCTTTTGCCACACCCTCAACCTCCCGGATAAAATGCAGTTTGCAATGTCGAGCCATGTCGTTGGCGACCTCTCCGCTAAGCGTAGAACGACGTCGCTTATGGTAAGACCCTTCCCCTCGAAATGCGGCTTGTCAGCATTCCCGCTGATAGCTTGGCAGAGATCCTCTATCGTCTGGATGTCGAAATCGTACATCGCCCGTGGTGACCTCAACGGGTGCCTCCCGGCTTTCAGCAAGCCCGCGTCAACGAAGTTCGTCATGTCAGCATAGGGGATACCCAACCGAAGTTCGGCAGTGGAAAAAGGCACCATCAACCCGCAGTCCCTTTTTACCGACGCGATATCCTTTGCTCTGTATCTGATCGCTCCTTTGTTGTCGTTCGGTCGATCTGACTTCAAGGAGAACGCTTTGAGATGTCTCGCGACGGTATCTTCGGAACAGCCGAGTTCTAGCGCAGCCTGCTTTTGATTGATCAGGACGTCGGAACTATAAACGTCGAAAACTTCGCCTGAACGGCGTCGCGAGGTGATCACCTTATTATCCTGCATCGCCTGCTTCAGGATTTCGCGGACAGGCTTCCGATCTAGGCCGTCTCTGGCGATTGCCAACGCGCCAAGTTCCTTCTGCGTCTCGGACATCCAATCTTGACACGTTTGCGCTTCACGCATCCTATCGGCGAATTCGTGAAACGCCTTAGGCCATCCGAGCAGTACACGGCCCGCCTGCGCAAGATTCTCTGGATCGGTGGAATCCACGGAATGTCGGCCAAGGCGACCAATCAATCTGCTGTCACCGAAGTTGTCCCGGCGATATTCCGCGCGACACAATGCAAGAGCGAGTTCGAACAAATCGCCTCTGGACGTGTGTTGAAGGTCTTCATGAAGCGCCCGTTGAGGGGGATCGGCTTCCTGCCGACAAGGATCCACCAAGCTTGTTACAAAATCGAGCGCTTGCTCGTCGCTTACCTCTACGCGTGGCTGGGGAAAATCTCTCAGGTCGACGGAGGGACGCTCAAATCCCTCCTCATCGATACAGGTACAAGAGGGACACGACCAGACCTCATGGATGTCGGTAAACGAAAACCGCTTTTCGCATACTGGGCAATGGTCTAAAAGCTGTTCACGCGTGCTGGGATCGAAAGAAATCGGTCGTACGCACCATACCGCATTGAGATGCGGCGACGATCGCAACGCCGTAGGGGATACCCGCCGAAACTTCATGGTCAGGTTCGTCGAGCGCATTTCAACGCCAAAAAAATTCACCCAGTTGGGCTGTCCAGGACATCTTATATACGCTCTAGACGTCAGCGAGCCCTCGTCGCATCCAAGAATGTCCTCTAACTTCGCAAGCACATCAGTTGAATGTTGGAGGGCGGTATAAGCAAAGCGCGTGTCGATAAGTGACATGATCAACGAGACCTTTCGGTATCTTCGAGTGATACGGCGCCCGACGTCTCGGTTGCTTAGGGTCACGTTGCGGTACCTTGTTCCGCTTTGGTTTAAACCGGCAAGCAGGGAAATTGGAACAGGACTGAAAATCTCCATACTTCCCAGATCTCCACAAGATGACGCCTTGCCGGCAAGCCGGACAGCGTTCCTCTTCGACAGGTGTCCCAACCGGTTCGGAGACAATCAAAGCGGTGTCGTTGACGAGCTCGTCCACGAATGGCGAAACCTGTCCTTGCACCGTGAACATCGCCACGCTCTTTCTTGCGCGGGTCAACGCTACGTAAAAAAGGCGGCGCTCCTCGCTGTCCGGATATATGTCACCATTCGGCATAGCCAAAGCAAGGACAGGGTCATCGACACGCCTATTGGGAAAACTGCGTCCACGGGGTCTACTGATCATTTCCGGAAGGATAACAAAATCCGCTTCCGCCCCCTTCGATTTGTGAATCGTTAAAAACGAGATATCAACCCATCGTTCGAAAGCTGACCACGTCACAGGCATGTATTGCCGATCCGCATTGTACCTGCCAAGCAAAAATACCGTTACCTTCCCTCGCGAGTTGGTGGCGTGCTTTCCGTCCCGCACGTCGCGGGCCAATTGATGTACGAAGTTTTCGATAGCATCCCGTAGGTGGTCCCTTCTCTCGACCTGAAACGCTTGGAGAACTGGACTTTCTGAAACTTTGTCCGATTGCACCCTCTCGGATATCGGGCCTGGGTTCTTACCGACAAATTGGCTCGATATATCGCACAGCTCCTGAGGACACCGAGACGTCCGCGCCAGCGAAGCGGTTAATCGATTGCCAGTCATCGCCCACAGCGAAAAAAGTTCGGTTGGGCTTCGCTACCAAGGCTCTGCATAGGCGAGACCGCGCCTTCGAGGCGTCCTGAAATTCGTCCGCCATAACCAACTCATAATGCTCGTCATGGGTCCCATTCTCTAAATGTTCGGCCGCGAGATTTAGCATGTCTTCAAAATCGATGCTCTCCTCCGCCGCGAGCGCAGCATCCCACTCCTGTAAAATCGGCAGCGCGATGTCCAGAAACATCCTGAAGCGCAGCTTGAAGACGTCGCGAGGTAATGACTCAACTTTCTCGTATAGTTGATCCTTCGTCAGACCGTTGCTTTTCGCGTGACTGATGAATGTGCGAACAAGCGTCGTCAGCTCTTCAGGAGCGAGTGGCCTAGCTCCCTCGTCGGGCAAAGGCCGATCGGGATTGGGATCCAGTTCGATACCACGGGCTGTGAGTTCTTTCGACAGGTGCTCAAATACGAGATCCTGCTTGATTTGATGCGAGGTCGTCTCAATAAGAGCGGTTCCTTTGGTCTCATGGAGTTCGCGCTTCCATTCGACCCCGGCGATGTAGTCACCGAAATGTTCCGGCGCGTTGCCTTGGGCGTCTAGCGCAAAATGCTCATGGTAGAGACCAATGTCCGGGTAGTAGAAATCTGGACGGTACTGACGATGAAGCGCGTCAACAGTGTCAATTTCATACTGTTGTTCGTAAGCGTAGTTTACGCCGTTATAGAAAAGCCAGTCGGCTATCAGGGCCTTTTCACGGCTTCGAACCGTTTTGCCGTCGAGCGTCTGAACTCTCCCGCGCCCCTTCTCGTCCCAAGTATCGGCGACGCCATTGGCTCCGGACACTTTCAGATCGTTGCGGAACACTAAGCGAAAAATGTCCCACTTCACTCGAAAGGTCGGAGATCGATCTTTGAGGTCGTCGACGATGGTCATCAGCTTCTTTATGCCGCCCGCGGCGTCGATCGCCCAATCCGGGATATCTGGTTTCCGGCCTGTTGCCTTTCCCACGATCTTCAATCCAAGAGCGTGGAAGGTTAGAGCGTCAACGCTCACATCGCCCATGCCCAATCGAGCGAATGATCTGGATGCGCGCTCGGCTAACTCCTCCGCGGCCTGTTTGTTGAAGGCCAACATGACGATGTTCTTAGGCTCTACTAATTTACGCTGGAGAGCGTACGCTGCTTTCGCGACCATTGTCGACGTTTTGCCAGATCCGGCAGAGGCGACAACCTGGATACGATTTTCAAAGCAGATGACGGCTCTTGCCTGTTCTTCGGTGAGTGGCCTGCTCTCGACATTTTCAAAAAGGCTTCGGCATTCAATCAGCTCGCGCTCAACGTGATCAAAATTTCGCTGTCGCCAATCCTGCTTTATTGTTTCCAGCGACAAGGATTTAAGTCGATCTATGAGTGAAACCGCTTTCGTCCCGAGGGCCTCCCGCACTTCGGGTTTCGCAAGGAGCCTCTCGACAGTCTCAATATCTGACACCGGAAGACCATTCGCTGACGCCAGCGCCATTTCGTGCGTAAGCCAACGAAATTCTGACCGAGCCTTTTCCTCGAAACCAAGTTTTTCCACCTCGCTTAGCGATAGACGTCGGTCGAAATCATCGAGGACGGAGAGATCGGACATCAGTGCCGCATGCGCAACGTACGCGTCGATTGTCTTGCGGAGCAACCTACCCTGTTTGCGTGGAAGACCGCCGAGCGTCCGCTCGTCCGAACAGAGTGGATGTATCACCAGCTTCGTCCATATGAGGCCTTGCCTAACCTTATAGGCTTGGGCCTCAAGTATCGGCAACCTGATCTCCGCCAAGCCCGTTTTGATCAACAGCTCGCCATCGTTCTGAGACACGTCCCACGCTGGAGACCCTGATATCAAGCGCCCAAGCAGAGTGGGTCTCCATACATCACCCATGCTCTTGGCGTCATTTACAGAGATAGCTTTTCGCGCCATCATTGAGAAACCAACCTGTTATTGGCCAAATAGGCCGACATTGAAACCGGCCAATACGACATCCAATACCTAGAATGAGTTAAGCGAGAAAGAGGCGATCGCCTTGAGGAAGTGTGTGTTGGTGTCAATCGTTATAACTCACTAAGATCCTTGACTTTCCTACGCGGTGCACAATGCGCGAGGCTCAGGCGGCGGCTATCTCCGAAAGTCACTCATCATCCTTCAATGCATCGGGATCGACTGCGCGCAGGAGAATTTCCTCGCAATGGTGCTGGAACAACGTGGACTGATAGAAGCGGCTGTATTCGGCTAGCGTCCGACGTTTCTCCCGCACGTCTTCATTAGTTATCGGATCCTCCGCCGGCACTCTCGTGGTGAGTGCCATGCGGTAGAGCGCGGCCGGGACGTGGAGGATCGAAGTGGCGTTTTCCATATCGAATCCGCGCGCATCGACCGGATTGCCATGTAAATAATCGTTTCTCAGCTTGAAGAGGCGATGATAAAGCCACTCCGCAAGCGTTCGATCGGACGCAGGACCTCTGCCGATTTTGACTGAGTGGCTTTTTTCGATCAGCATGCCGCGGCGCCATTCCACTCGCGCCAGCATGTCGAGGACCATGCGCTCATCGGCGCGACCGTCCGCACCCGGATGCACGAGGATTTCGAATGCACTGACCCAGTGGGCAATCACCCTGCCCCAGTCATAGATTGTTTCCGTGACGCTCGTGTTGGGCACCTCCATCGCCGTCGCCGCCATGTTAAGTGACCGTAGGATCGAGCGAACCTCCCAGGCTTCCCCCTTCTCTTCGAGATACTGCTGCGTCCAAAGACGATAGAGTCCTTCGAACAGGCCTGAGTGAACGTGGCTGTCCTCCACTTGATGAATTGGCACACTGGGAGACGCAATGCCGCGGAACCCTTTCAATTGGTGGAGCGCAGAGATTGCGGGGGTCATCGCAACTAGCCTATCGCTGCGGTTTGTGACCATCCACGGATAGATGTCGAAGGAACTCGAGTAGAATGGCCCGCGGTTGTTGTCCGACAGGATTGTGAGCACTCGGGTGTCGAGCGTTACGGCGGCGACAACGATGTCTTTGAAGCTGGCAATCGCATGCGCGACGGGTTTCCCTGCATATTCGCTGCTGACTGCAATGACGCTAGGGCGCAAGGCCTCGCCGTGACTTCCGGTGAATCGGGCCAAGAATGTCATCAGGTCGTCATTCGCCCCAACGAAAGCCTGGTAGCGTGGATCGCCGGAACCTATCAAAGCGATATGGGCGCCGCCAAGCTTGTTGGTGCGAACATCGACACTCGGCAAAACGGCAATCGGAGTCCACATCCTAGTTTCCTTGTCGGGATTGGACTTGCTCAAGGCTGGTCTCCTGATGAAATTCCGAGGTTCCGGATCGAACCCTTGGCTGTCGTAAATGGGGCGCCAATCGATTTGCGCGGTGCTCGAAGCCTGACCGCGAATCTCAGCGGCACCTCCCAGCGGACACTCTGGCTCGGCAGAACCCTTCAGCATTGCCTCACGCGAACGACGTGATTGGAGATTTCCCGTTCTCCCTTTCGACAATCACACTCCAGCCAAAAGTAATCCTTGCGAAACTCGTCCGTTTCTACTTGGCATTCTTCGTCTCCTGCTTTGTCGGCCGGGCAAATCTTCCAAACGCTCGTCTGAACAATCCATCCCCTTCCATAGCGTCGCGGATGAACGTCCGTGTTTCTGCTCGGACGACCTTAAGCATGCTTCACCGTTGCCGGTTGCAAGTTCATCGTCGAGCGTTGTGGTGAATGGAGGACGCAAATGATCATCGAGCACACATCGCTGGGAGCCATTTCCGTAACTGGTTGCGAGCTGAACGGGTGGGCGATCGGCTTATTCTTCGAGCGAACCGCTTTTGGGAAAATCGCGGCGGAAGCATACCTTGTCGGCCCTAAAAACAATGACATTTCCCTCAAAGGTCGGTTCACCTGCACCAAGTCTCTGCTTGCGGAACTAGCAACATTGGACAACATATGGGATGCATCATCCCCGTTGCTACGAGCTATTCCTGAAGATTTAATTGAAATCGAGATCGCGAAGTTGCAGGCGATTTAATCATCATCCGCACCATCCCCAGTTTTAGATCTGCTCGAAAGGAGCCCAAACGTTTGGCTTCGGACATTTTGGTGCGAACATCCGCAGCGTGATCAGCCATCACAATCTCCAACATCTGTCCGCTTCCCCGCAAGCACGTGAAGAGGAATTGGAAGTCGATATAGTCTGCATGCGACCAGCACCAGGTTTTCATGCCTAAATCTAACTGCTGACAATGCGCCGAAATCTTTCGAGTTCGTTATTTCCCGACTTGCCAGCTCAAGGAGCTTTTCCTTCCCGATGGATGCCTTGATCTCTGTAATTGCGGCACCATGAGTTTTGGTGTTCCTGTATAGGTGATCCTCGGAAATGTCGTCCGGCAACCAGAACTGCCATGTACAATGCGCGAGATGCTTCTCCTGAAATTCGGCCAGTTCCTCAAATGCGTCTCCTCTTTGTAGGAGCGCAAGCCAAAGGGCCAATGAGGGGTATAGCTCGCTTCCGGATGTGACGTCCTTCCTATACGCGTCCGAGGGTTGCGGATGCAGGGCGAGCTGACTGTATTCCGTAAGGATACACGGATACGCACCTCCAGTCAGGTAGGCGAACGCCGAGGCTTGGAAGATGCTCTCGATCCACCCTGCCAGAAACTGGAGATCCCCGCATCGTGTGAGGAACATTGCCGCAAGCGTTATCTCAATCGCGTGATCGTCTCGCAGCGGGCACTCAAGAACGCGATTGTTCCCGATTATGTCTCGGACTATGCGATGAGCGCGTTCGACCCCAACCTCGGCCGCCGCGACGACCTCTGCCTTCTCGTTAGGGTGGAGATTTTCTCGGGCATCAAGGATCCAAAGACCATGCAACGCAACTCGTCCTAGAACATCGAACACACGAAGATTAACATCGACTGGCGACCTTGATCGAACAGCCAGAGCAAGACCGTTTTCAATCTGCGAATATGCGTCGACGTGGGACCCGATATACTGTTCTGAGATCATCTGATGGAGCTGCACGCATCGCATCATCATCGACCCGACTTCCCTGCCCTTGGCGGTGTCGGCAATGTGCCGTCTCCCAAGATCCCACATCCACAACGCTGCGAGCTCGCTCGTTTGATAGGCAGCCTCCAAGTTTTGCGCATCGCGTGCCCAGACGAACACATTCCATGCGGCGAGATGCATTTGGCGTGCTTTGCGCATGAGACCGCCGTGATCTGTTGGCAGTATCTCTAGCAATTGCCATAGCAACTGACTGAAGTGCGCGACGCAGACTGCGGGCTCGTCTACGAACGCCAGCGCCTTGCGAAACGAGGCCTGCATCTGTTTGGGAAACATCTTTTCCCGCAACAGGCCCGAGACCATCATCTCAGCGATCTTGTCGCCATTCCACTCAACGAATTCGATCTTTCCTGGGACAATGTTCTTGTCCATGTACTTCTGGATCCGGAGGCGCACCTCCTCCTGTATGTCGCCACCGAAGCAAAGCGCGATCACAACCGGAAGCTTTTTGAATTGGGCGGCAACGTGCGTTGGGATGTAAACCTCGAGGATTTGTTCCAACGACACCCTGAGGGCCTGGCTGCCGTCCTCCCAGTGGCTTCTGCTTAGATTGCCAGCTTTGATAGAAAGGAGATAGACCGCCTTTTCTCCGGTAACCGGGTGCGGCCCGATGGCGACCACATCAACGCCGTACTGGGTCGTCCCTCGCTTTGGTCTCGATATCACGTTGAAGCCAAGCTCGCTGAGGACATCCGGCAAAATGACGTCCAACTCCTCCCGTTCATTGAGCGAAGCGAGATACTGTTTCAGCATGAGCTTCATGACACCAGTTCCTCTACTCGGAACAAGCGCACCATGCGATCAAACACCACTGGCTGGAGCACGCCCATGCGGGCAATTGGGGTGGAAACCTCGTAGCTTGCCAATGGCGTGACCTGCCTTATGGGTTCGCCGCCTGACAGGTCTTCCATATAGAAAATCGAGGACCGTCCGTGCAGGATCGTGCTTTTGTGGAAAAGGTTGCTGAAGATCGAGCGCTCTTCCGCAGACCTGTTGATCTTGGTTCGCTGCTCAAAATCTATCTCTGCCTGAACGCGGCGCTCGCTGGTCGAAGGCTGGAGCGCGGGGTTGGAAGGAAGAGCTGCATACTTTGCTTCTCGAGCTTCATGCGACTTTCGGACACGTCCGATCGAACTCTTCAAACTCCGAACTTTGGACTTCGCCGCTAGCTTTTGGTAAAGCTCTATGTCGCCGGGATAGTTCATCAACCAGAAGGAGACGATCCCGATTTCGAGGTCCTTCTGAGGTTTGCCACTGAGCGATTGCAGGCAGGCGCACAGGAGTGATGCAGCGGGCCCGTGAGCGACCAGCAAGAAGCCAAAAATCTTCCTGGCGAGAAAAAATATGCCCTCTTCGGTCAGGCCGAAGGGCTTGAGATTGAAATCATAGATTTTCCTGTCCAATGGATCGAAAAGATCATGCACTTGATCACGGATCGCGATCCCTCCGTGAAGTAACCACTCGGTGGCGAACCAACCAAGATTTTCGTCGCCCGACGCCTGGATCTTGTAGATTGTGCTTTGGAAGTTCTCTAGGTCAACGTCTGCGCTTGCGTTGCCAACGATTGCGGAAATTGTATCCGCGACCATCTGCCGGTCCGTCAGAAGGTCTGCCTCCGACAACGCTGCATCGACTAGACCGAGAACACGCGGGTTCTGCGACGTCACATTTTTCATCAGCTCAAAGGTGCGCTGTCGCAGCGGTTCAGGGTATGGATACCTGTTCTGGACAAAGCAGGTAATCAACTGATCACGGTCATCTGGACCTGGATCATGGGCCAGCGCTTCCAAAGATGCAATAAGACTTAGCGGGAGGTTCCCCTCAGCGAGATGACGAGCAGCTCCAAAAATAGCAGCATGTCGAATTGCGGAGTTTTCATCAGCAAGCCTCGCGACGAGCTCTTCAACCGCCTGCTCTCGAATATCGCATGTGGCACCGGCATACCCACCAAGGGCGATGACAGCAGCTCTAACAGCAGTCGGTGCTTTGTCCACACTGAATTCGAGTGCAGCGCCAAGTGCCGCGGACGGGTCCTTTTGGCGCCATTTATCAAGCAGCAGCGCAACGAAAGGACTGTCGCTTTTCGACCGGAGGACTTGCATTGTCGCCACACAGCGCGCCACGTCACCCTCGAGCCAGCGTCCGATAGCCTGCTCGTAACCGTAGGAACTGTGCTCTGACGACATTGAAATCAATGAATGCGTGAAAGGGATCAAACGTGATGCCGTTTCGGCGGTGGCGCCGATGAATCCCCTCAGCATAAAAGCGAGGCGTACGGCGTGGCTCCGATCAAGAACGAGCCATTCCAAGGCCTCGGCCAGCGAAATGATGTCGATGGCACGAGCGTCATGACTCTCCGCAGCAAGGACACCCGCCGCTTCCGCTGCTTCAAAGCTCATTCCAGCAACCAAAGCAACGAGACCGCCATCTGCGATTGCGGCTGAGAAGGTCTCTCTTGAAAACGGATCGGACGTCATCGTCTCTCCCGAAAAGCGAATCCTTGAACATTCAAGAAGGTAATAAATTTCACGGATGTTCGCTTGAAAAAATAAAACTTTCACCTGCCGGTGAATATGAAGAGAATTTCAAAGCTTGCTTTGGAAAGTGCCTTGATAGCGAAGGGAGCTGGACAACGTGCCACTAGCTACGCGCAAGTCGTCATTGACAATCAACTAGATTTTCGTCGGCAATAAAGACATCAATTGGGGTCTTCAGTTTCTGAAGTGGGGGCAAAACCTTACCAACACATCACGGAGCCAGAGCGTTTCGTGCCTGCCAGCTTTGGATGATAGCGGTTTAATAGGGTAGCTATTGATGGGACTACCACGACGCCAGATCAATGTGATCTAAGCAACCATTCGTCAAATTGATTGATGAACTCTCCGATGCTTGTAACTTTTTCCTTCTTTCCGTATTTTGTGCTTTTCGCGGAAGCGAATATCAGCTCAGCATCAGGTTCCCTATCAGCTTCATCCACCGTCAGAACACCGACAGCAGGAAGCGCGATAGCGTCTTGCTCCCTCACGATCGTAAGTTCACCTTGCTTCTCCACCACCTTCCAATATCCTGTCAAAACGGCCTTTGATCGGGTGATGTGGTAGTCGATGAGCCAATCGCCAACTTCTATGCTTATCTCCCCAACCTTCATAGTAGTCGGTGCCTTCCAAGAGACGATCTGCTTTTATCGCACTGTTGTGCGCCTCTTCAGCCTCATCGGTAGCCTTCCGGGCCCACCGCACTACTTTGATATTTGAGTCAGCGAAATCCGAAGGCTTTTCCCGTACAGCTTGGATCAGATCGTGCGCCGAAGCGACAGTGCGATCAGACGCTTCCTTCCTGATATTCCAGAGCCCCTGAGCAGCAACAATTTCGGCTTGAGTTACAGGTTTTGCCCCTGCGAAACGCTCATTGCACCAGTCTTGGATTTTGGAGTTTAGGTCGGTATCGTCGGAGAAGACATTTGCCTCTGACCAGCCGTAAGCAGCAACGCCCTCAACGACCAGCCCGTTGGTTGATGCGTTCGAAGAACCGAGGACGACGCCGGATCCGCTTGAGTAAACCTTGCCGTGAAGTCGCAAGTCAGATCGAACTTCAACGGAAGAGCCGAGTTGCAGTAGCTCCTCAATTTCGTGAGGATTACAGGCCCCAGACTCGAGATTGCACACAATCTTCAGGGATCGCCAAGGCTTGCGGAGTCCTAGTGAATCGATTGCTCCCGTGCCCCAGAAGGCGACCACTATCGTAGCCTCGTCAGTGGCTTCGAGAATTTCGCGGACCTTCGTGAGGGCTTTGTATTCATCTAGAAAAATCATGGTTGATCCTGAGGTAATTGGCTGGTTTTAAAGCTGGAGATTCTATCCATCGCACTCAATAAATCGGCCGCGTCACATGGTGGATGCACCGATCAGCATATTCTCGCGAACTTGAACCCGTCCCTCCGCCACCAGCAATCCGATGCGCGACTTGATGACTTCTTTCAATTGCGAGCTCGTCGCACGGAAGCCGAGACCGCGTGCGATCGCGTTTACGGTTTCATCTTCCGTAGCACCGAAACCCGCTTCCAAGACTGAAAGTATCCCCTCATCGACCTCCATGGGAGGTATCATCTCGATCCTTCTCAGGCTCGGCGAAAGCGCTGAGCTGCGGTCGCGGAGCCTCGCATCTACGCCTGGCCACAGCAGGAACTCTCCCGATCTGTAAACGTGTCCGCCGCTTACCGCCGCATCAAGTGCACGACCGACGTGCGCACGGATACGTCCACCTGCTTGCTGTAGGCCCCAGGCTGTGCGAATCCGGACCACGACCTCGTCGCGATGCACCGGTCCTTCTATCTCCACCATTTCCTTGATCAGCGAGACCAGCAGAGGTAGAGGCACCTCGTGAAGCTCGTATCTGAAGTCTGCCCTTAGTGATGCTTCCTCGTAGAAAGGAGTGGAACTTGCGAACGAAACAGGTTCCAAACTAATTTCCGTCACCGCGTCCCTTTCGATCGTGACTACCTCGACCAAAACTGCGCGGCGCGCGCCTTCTGCTGCTGAATCGCCCTGAAGTACATTGGCTTTCGCACGCTCGATGGCCTCAACGACCCGGTCGAGCTCTGCCTTGGGTCGTTGAAACCAATCGGAACTCCAAATCCGATGTATCGTCCAACCGTGGTCCTCGAGGACCGCTTGCCGTAACCGATCGCGATCCCGAGCGGATCTGGAATCGTGATAGGATGCACCATCGCATTCGATGCCGAGGAGATATCGGCCAGGGACTGCGTCGTCAGCCACGGCAAGATCAATGAAAAAGCCGGCGATCCCAACTTGCGGATGAACCTGATAACCTCTCTCATGCAGCGCGGTCATAACCTGCTCTTCGAATACGCTTTCCATATCACGTTCGGCGCGCTGAGAAATAGATAGTCGCCCAGTCCGCGCGTAGTGCAGGAACAGCTTGAATGCGGCAACGCCCTTCCCCTTAGCCCGCTCAAGGTCAATGTCTTCATCGGTGATCGAGGCGTAAACTTCGCATCGACGTTTTGCTCGGCTGATCAGTACGTTGAGCCGACGTTCTCCTCCTTCCGCTCCTAGCGGACCGAACCGCATCCCCATGTAACCTTGTGCGTTCTTTGCATAGGCCACGGAGATTAGAATTACGTCGCGTTCGTCGCCCTGAACGTTTTCAAGGTTTTTGATAAAGAACGGTTCGTGTGGATGGGAATGGAAGAAGTCCTCAGTCGCGGGATTGAGACGCCGAAGGATTTCGAGTTGGTCTTGAATTTCGCGCCTCTGCTTTACAGAGAACGCAGCGACGCCGAGCGAATGCTGCGGCGTGTTGATGGCGTGGCGGATGACCGCCTCCGCTACGGCCCTCGCCTCGACTTTATTTACGCCGTCATCGAACGTGCCACCGCTCACGGGGTGGAACCGAAGGCCCATACCAGCCTCCTGCGTATACGGGCTCGGTACGATGAAAAGTTTGTCGTCGTAGAATTGGGAATTCGAGACCGCAATCAACGACTGGTGTCTACTACGATAATGCCACCGCAGCATTTTTTCCGGAAGACCCCGCGCCGAGAACAAACCGAGGATGCTTTCGATGTCCGAGACGCTTGCACCATCCTGCTCGTCGTCGTCCTCAGATCCGCTTGAGGTCATCTTCGAGAAGAATTTCGTCGGAGGCAACTGACGCTCGTCGCCGACCACGACGACCTGCCGGGCGCGCGCAATCGCTCCCAGAGCATCGACTGGTTGGATCTGGCTGGCCTCGTCCATCACGAGGAGGTCAAACTCGAGAGCACCCGGCGGCAGAAACTGTGCAATTGACAGAGGACTCATCATGAAGACAGGCTTCAGCGCCTGTATGGCTGGTGAGGCCCTCTGCATGAGTTGCCGGATCGGCATGTGGTTACGCCTGCGCGCCATCTCTCCGCGCAGAATGCCGACTGGTCCTATGCCGCTGACCTGAGGAATCCTGCTATGATGAGCCCTGACGACCTCGAGCCTCGACAGGCGCATGCGGTTGCGATCGAGTTCGGCGAACTCGTTCACTAAGCGACCATGAACCTCACCATCAAACCGCGCAAGCTCAGGATCCCTTGATTGCTGATGCCGCAAGATCGCCTCATAGAAGGCGATTTCAAAATGATCGATGACTTGGGATGTTTTGAATGCGCCGCTCTCAAGCCCCTCGACGATTGCACCGACGCCGAGTTGCGCAGCATCGGTGGCCCTTCCGTTGTAAGCAACAAACTTCGAGAGTTCCTCGTCGCTCTCCACCCATCGCTGGAGAACGTTTCCGATGTTTTCGAGTCCGATGTCTGCGAGCACGTCGCTGGCAAAGATGAAATCAAGGTCTGCTCGGAGAAACTCAGTTATACCGGCAATGCGCTCGATCATCCTTGCGCAATCGTCAGAAGCTCTGCGGGCTTTAACGGCCAATCCAGCACGGTCCGATACCTTGGACGCCAGAATGCGAAGATGCCGATTATTCTCGATCCATTCGACGATTCCCGACAAGGTAGACCAATCGGACGCACCATCCCTCCAGAGTTCTCCAAAAGCGGCGTTACCCAGATCGCCGAGGCTCGACATGGATTTCTTGCGATCGCGCCCAGTAGCAAGCTGCTCCAGCCACTGAACACGAAGGCCATTGTTCTCTGGAGATGAGAGCGCGACTGTTGAAAACGACATGTCTGCGGTCGTGATCTCTTTTAAGACCGGAATCGCGTGAGCGAGAGGTTGAACCGCACCGGGTTTGCCGGAGGCTTCAACTTCTGAGAAAGTGGAGTCATCAT
>NZ_JARVRE010000008.1:0-214276 GCF_030209855.1 Agrobacterium sp. lyk4-40-TYG-31 | reverse complement strand
AATTGGACATTTCTAGTTTGCACAGCGGCGGACATTTCAATTCCTCTGCCACATTATGTATGCCTGTCTGGGCGATGACGGCGGACCGACCCCTTCAGTTTTGGAACAAACTCAAACTCGCAGGGTTTTCTGGGAAATCAGAGGAGCCTCACATGCCGATATCGCAGCCAGTCCGCTTTTCTCCCGATCTTGAAGAGATCAAGCCTGATGAACAGGAAACGATCAAAGGTCTCAATGAAACCTTCGACACGATCCTTCAAAAGACCGCCAGCGATTACGGTCACGCTGTCAGGTCGGTTCACGCCAAGTCCCATGGCATTCTTCAGGGCAAGCTCGACGTCAAAGACGGTCTCCCACCTGAACTTGCCCAAGGCTTATTCGCAAAACCCGGCAGTTACACCGTGTTCATGCGTATATCGACGAACGCTGGCGATATTCTCCCCGATGCGATTTCCCTGCCCCGTGGCATGGCCATAAAAGTCGTGGGAGTGGATGGTGAACGGCTTGCCGATGCGGAAGGCCGCAGCCAGGATTTTGTCATGGTCAACGGTCCCGTGTTTCAAGCCAAAACCGCTGACAAATTTCTCGGCAGTCTGAAAATGCTCGCCAAGACCACCGACAAAATGGAGGGCACGAAAAAAGCGATGTCGAGCGTGCTTCAGGTGGTCAACAGCGCGATGGAGGCCGTCGGTCTATCCAGCTCCACGGTTCAATCGATGGGTGGCGCTCCGAATGTTGATCCGCTGGGAGAAACCTATTTCAGCGTTACGCCTTTCCGGTATGGCGACTACGTCGCGAAATTCAGTCTCAAGCCCATTTCTCACGATTTAATCGAACTCAGCGGTAGAGAGATCGATACCAGCACTGGCGAAGACGCTATTCGCGATACCGTGCAGGCGGAAATGAGGACGATTTCAGGGCAATGGGAATTTCAGGTTCAGCTCTGTCGCGACATCAAGGCTCAACCCATCGAAGATCCAACGGTCGAGTGGGACCAAGCGGAGGCTCCCTTCATAACTGTTGCGACCATAACTGCGGCTCCACAGGACAGTTGGAGCGAAGAGCAGGTTAAGCGGGTGGATGAAGAGATGCGATTCAGTATCTGGACCGGATTGGCAGCGCATCAGCCGCTTGGAAATATCAATCGCGCGCGAAAAGAACCTTATGAACACTCCGCAAAGTTCCGGGAGCGTTTCAATGGCTGTCCTATTCACGAACCGCAACAATAGACGCATACGTAGGTGGGTTGTGTGGCGATGGGTGTGTGGGGATGAGTTTCTCCGCACCAGCTTCGTTACAGACCCTGTTGAAGCCCCCGGCCCTGTCCGGCGGTCGCTTTTCACCTGACATCCATCCCATTTCGCTCAACCCAGAAATAACACTTGGGTATTTTCGACGGCAATTCTAAAAGACGTTGGAGTTCAGTTGAAGAAGAAGTGTTGATGCCGCATATTTATGTCGATGCTGACGCGTGCCCGGTGAAGCCGGAGATATTGAAGGTTGCCGAAAGACACGGGCTTGAGGTGACGTTCGTTGCGAATTCCGGTTTGCGGCCTTCGCGGGATCCTATGGTCAAGAACGTCATCGTCTCCGCGTCGTTCGATGCAGCCGATGACTGGATTGCGGAGCGTGCCATCGAGGGCGATATCGTCGTCACCGCCGATGTGCCGCTCGCGGGCCGTTGTGTGGCCAACGGTGCGCAGGTGACCGGGCCTACTGGGCGCGTTTTCGACAAGGCCAATATCGGTATGGCGACGGCCATGCGGGATCTCGGCGCGCACTTGCGGGAAACCGGCGAAAGCAAAGGCTACAACGCCGCGTTTTCGCCGCGCGACAGGTCTCAGTTTCTTGAAACGCTTGACCGCCTTTGTCGCCGCGTCAAAAAATAGGCCCTGTTGGAGAACCCCATGCAAACGGCGCAGCAACACAGTCAATTTGCCAGGCATAAACCGTTCCTCGTCGCTTTTATTCTCAGCGCATTGGTGTTGGTGGGCACGATTATCGTGAAGCCATCGCTGGCTGTCGAATGCGCAGCTGTCGTGTTTTTTCTGACCTATCTGGTCATTGTCGGTTTGCGCCTCCCTCGCCTCACGGCTGCGCATCTGAAGGCGCATGCAGATAGTGACGACTTGCCAGCGATGGTCATCATCGCCATCACGTTTCTGGCTGTCGGCGTTGCGGTCGCATCGCTGTTTCTGGCGCTCAATCACACCACGGGCGAAACCGTCTGGTCGCTTACCTTAGCTTTTCTGTCGGTGTTGCTTGGCTGGTTGACCATCCACACCATGACGGCGATGCATTATGCCCACCTCTTCTGGCGCCCCGCGAAAGCGACTGGAAAGAAGCAGCCACGCGGTGGCATGGATTTCCCAGATACGGACGAGCCCGGTGTCTACGAGTTCCTGTACTTCGCCGCCGTGATCGGCATGACCGCCCAGACGTCCGATGTCGCGGTCACCACCACACCAATGCGCAAGGTGGTGCTTCTGCATTCCATCGTCTCATTCTTTTTCAACACCGTGCTCGTTGCAGCAGCCGTCAATGCTGCCGTGTCGCTTGCAGGCTGAGATCTGCCCAAATCCAAGGAATACCTATGAAAATCATCTCTCAAAACACCGCTTTCGGCGGCATGCAGGGCGTTTTTACGCATGAGTCCAACGTTACCAATTGCGAGATGACATTTGCGGTCTATGTTCCGCCAAAGGCTATTCATGAGCCTTGCCCGGTTGTCTGGTATCTTTCAGGTCTGACCTGCACCCACGCGAATGTCATGGACAAGGGCGAATACAGGCGTATGGCGTCAGAGCTTGGCTTGATCGTCGTCTGCCCCGATACCAGCCCCCGCGGCAGCGATGTGCCCGATGAGTTAACCAACTGGCAGATGGGCAAAGGCGCTGGCTTCTATCTCGATGCGACCGAGACGCCGTGGGCTGAGAACTACCAGATGTACAGCTACGTCACAGAGGAACTGCCTGCGCTCATCGCACAGCAGTTTCGCTCAGACATGAATCGGCAGGGGATTTTCGGCCATTCCATGGGTGGCCATGGCGCCATGACGATTGCTCTTAAAAATCCGGATCGCTTCAAAAGCTGCTCGGCATTTGCCCCCATCGTCGCGCCCTCGTCCGCCGATTGGTCGCGCCCTGCCCTCGAAAAATATCTCGGCGAAAACGAGTCAGCGTGGCGCAAGTACGACGCTTGTGCACTGGTCGAAGACGGTGCGCGCTTCCCCGCTTTCCTGATCGATCAGGGCAAGGCAGACAATTTTCTCGAAAACGGCCTTCGTCCGTGGCTGTTCGAAGAGGCTATCAAAGGCACGGATATCGACCTGACGCTGCGCATGCATGACCGTTACGATCACTCGTACTTCTTCATTTCGACCTTCATGGACGATCACCTGAAATGGCATGCGGAACGTCTGGGCTGATAGGCCTCGTCAGTCCGGCTTGCGGTGTTCCAGCCGCAGGCCCTTGGCGGTGCGGTTGGCAAAGCCTTTCCAATAGCTGTGTTCCGGTTTCAGACTGCCATCCTTGTTGGCAGCCCAGACGCCCCTATCGGAATCCTCGACCAGATCGAGATATGGCGCCTTGGCCTGATCGTTCTTCAGCTTGAGATCGAACCACGCTGTCGCAAAATGCTGGGAGATGTTGTTCATGCGCACCGTATCCCAGACCGGATCGGCGTAATGTTCGAAAGGCGCGAAACCTAATTCCTTGTTGAAGGCCCAGCTCTCTACCGGGGCTGGCATGGGTGCCGCCGCATTGTGGTTGGCATCGGCGAAGGTCAGCAGATAACGGTCAACCGGCATCTTGCCTTCGAAAATCCGGCGTATGCCTTTCTGGTAATCCGAAACGTCATCGGCACTACCAGCCATGAAAAGGATCGGAACCTTGATTTCCGAAAGGCCCTGCTCATCCCACATGTCGCGCTGCATACCCCACGGAGCGATGGCGATGATGGCCTTGAAGCGCGAATCGAGGAGATCAGCATGCTCTTTCGATCCAGCCTTGTGGATGGCGAGCGCGCCTCCCTTTGCGCTCCAGTCCGCCGTAACCGCTGTTGCCGAGACGCCAGCACCAGCCGTGACGACCGCGCCATATCCTCCCATCGAATAGCCGATCAGGCCGGTTTGCGAAACATCCACAAGGCCGGATAGGAAACCATTCTTCGCCTCACTCAGCCGCGCCATCTCATGCAAGGCAAAACGCTGGTCCAGCGGGCGGTTGACCAATGTGCTGCCGAAAGCGCGCTGGTCGTTATAGGTGCTGTCGGTGTGGTCGATGGAGGCGACGACATACCCCTTGCTCGACAGATTTTCGGCAAGAGGATTCATTAGGTAGCGGTTGCCGGGATAGCCGTGGGAGATGATGATGAGCGGGAATGTCTTGCCGTCTTGCTTGCGCGGTTCGGCATCTCTCTGGGCCTGCCCTGCAATGGCAACCTCGGTTTTCCCATCACGCAGGAAGACGCGATAATCCGAACCCTGACCTGCATTTTTGGCGGGATACCAGACCTCCAGAACCAGCTTGCGGTCGTAACGGGGGAGCGGCTTGCCAGGCTCGATATTGACGACGTCGATCTGGTCGGAATTAACAGCCGTGATCGTTCGCACACCGACCGGATAGCTGCCATAGGGCGCCAGCTCAGGCGCATCGGGCCTGATACGATCCACCCGGTTTTCAGCGGATGAAGCATGCACAGGCATGAGAACCAGAATTGCTAAACCAACGACGCCACTCAATTTCATCGTATGCTCCTGCGGTCACGACACGCTCCCCTAACCCAAGCATATGACGGTGAATTAAAACCGGCCCGGAAACAAGGCCGTTGCCAGCGATGCCGGACGGTTGAGGTGAAACTCGGCGATGACGCGTTCGGCAATGCCGAAGGCGAGTTCCTGCTCTATGGCCGATTTTTCGATCCCAAGAATGTTGGCGGTAAAGGCCGATTCTGCAATCACCTCTCCCGTCTGCACGGCAGCAGCGCGTACCACGACACGGGCCGAGGCGCGTTCACCGAAGATGAATGGACCTTTGGTGACAGAGATGACGCGAATGGTCAGCACCACGCGCGGACGCGTTCTGTCACGCGTGGTGGCCTTGATCGCGTTCGACATATGATACTGTATGGATTGCATCAGCTCAGCGGAGATATCCGGCCGTGCCGCCACGAATGCACCGCGCACATCATAAAGCAGCCTCTCACCCTCGCCTGATTTCGGCTCCAGCCTGAAAGACATCAGCGCAAGAGACGCAAGCATGATGATGCCGAGACGCTGCAGCGAGTGGTGCATGATAGACGCTTCCCCCTACGTCAGGTTAGGCGTCCATCATCATCTTTTACGGTTAGAAAAGCGTTAAGCCCTGATGGCACCATCGCGTGCCGCGACCAGCACGGCCAATGCCGCGCGCATGTCAACAAGCCTTGCAGCCCGCCTTATCTGCGCTTCCTCGTCTTCGCCCCACTGCTCGGATGTCCAGTCTTCGTCAAGATGCGCAAGTGCCCAGATTTCCTCAAGACTGCGCACGCCTTCGGCCAGCGCAAGGGCCAGAATGGCAGAGCCGGTCAGCGCCGTCATGGTGTGCAATGCCGCAAGCTCTATCGCCGTATCATACTTGCGCAGGGTCACGGCAAAGGCGGCGACGGCTTCGCGCGGCTGCTCCTGATGAATGACGCCTTCGACCAGAATGAAGCGTGCGCCAAGCGTCTGTGCGGCCCAGTCGATGATCGGATCCCACTGGTCCGTCTGGCGCTCCACCAGCGCAGCGGGTTCTGCGGCGCGGTAACACAAGAGATCGCTTGAGGAAAACCGCAGGATGTCTTCGAACACAGCCTGCGTATCGGCTGCGATGCCATCGATGGCCGTGTTGACGTGCCGCGAAATCGGCATGATGGCGGGATTTACGACGTCGATCTGTGCATCCCACTCGTCTCGTAGCAAATGCGCAAGGGCACGTGTCGGCACCGTCAGCGCGTGTTTCGCAGGTGTCCGCATGGTCTTGCCATCGAGAAGAACGGTGAAGGCACCTTCCTCCGTTTCGCCAACCGACACATCCTTGTAGAACCGCTTTGGCAACGGCTTCTGCATCTGGATTTGCGAACGGCGAATGGGGTCGGGATGGCTTAGCCCTTCGGTCAGATCGTTCAAAAGGTCACGCATGATACGTCCTCATCAACCCGGTATGTGGCCGGGAATTTCGCTGGGATGGTTGACGATGGCGTCTGCTCCGGCGTTCCAGAGATCATCAACGGAAGCGTAGCCCCAAGCGACGCCAATGGCTTTTGCGCCCGCCGCTTTTGCCATCTGCATATCATAGATGGTATCGCCGATAACGATCGTATCGGCTGGCACCATGCCGGTCTCGCTGCAGCATTCCGTCACCATGGCCGGATGCGGCTTGGAAGGGCAGTCATCGGCCGTGCGCGATACGATGAAATGCTGGCGGAAACCATGCGTATCCATTATCAGGTTGAGACCTCGGCGAGACTTGCCGGTGACAGCACCTATCAGCAGTTCCTGGCGCTTGGCCAACGTATCGATCATGGCGTGGATGCCGGCGAACATCGGCTCTTCGAAGCCCGGCTCAGCCCTCGTTGCGGGAAAGATGGCCTTGTAATGCGCCGTCATGGCAAGCGCTTCGTCATCCACATGCGGTTTTCCCTGCATGCGGGCGATGGCGATGTCCAATGTTAGCCCGATGATCGATTTCGTCAGCGAGACATCTGGGCGATCATAGCCGAAATGTACGAAGGTGCGCGCCATGACCTCATGAATAAGGCCGACGCTGTCCACAAGCGTGCCATCGCAATCAAAGAGAACCAGTTTCATTCGTCGTCCCTGTCACCATCGGCCACGTCAAGACCCAGCAGATTCCAGGTCTGTACCATGTGCGGTGGCAAAGGTGCCGTAACACGCAGGCGCCCACCGGATGGATGCGGAATGTCGATCTTGCGCGCATGCAGGTGCAGGCGCTTCTGAACGCCGCCGGGGAAATCCCAGTTGACGTCCTCGATGTAATATTTGGGATCGCCGATGATTGGATGGCCCATATGCAGCGCGTGAACACGCAGCTGGTGGGTACGGCCCGTATAGGGCTCCATTTCCAGCCACGCCAGATTTTGCGCTGCCGTATCGATAACGCGGTAATAAGAGATGGCGTGATCGGCGCCCTCCTCACCGTGCTTGGCAATGCGCATGCGATCGCCATCCGGTGTCTGCTCCTTCACCAGCCAGCTTGAAATTTTGTCCTGATGCTTGCGCGGCACGCCCTTGACCAGCGACCAGTAGGTCTTTTTGGTGTCGCGCTCACGAAACGCAGCTGTCAGCTTTTGCGCTGCCCCTCGGGTGCGGGCAACGACCAGCACGCCTGATGTATCGCGGTCGATGCGGTGGACCAAACGCGGCTTTTCACCCTTCGAACTCGTCCATGCTTCCAGCAGCCCATCGATATGACGGTTGATGCCGGAGCCGCCCTGCACGGCAATGCCAGCAGGCTTGTTGAACACGAAAACTTTTTCGTCTTCATGCAGCAGCATGCGCTTCAACAGATCGACATCGTCGGAATTCTTGAGGTCGCTGGAGCTGATCGGTCCACCCTTGACCTTCGCATCGACATCGAGCGGCGGCACGCGAACCGTCTGTCCGGCTTCCACACGCGCATCGGTCTTGACGCGGCCACCATCGACACGCACCTGCCCGGAGCGCATCAGTTTTTGCAGCGGACCAAAGCCTAAGCCCGGATAGTGGATCTTGAACCAGCGGTCGAGGCGCATTCCGGCTTCTTCAGGCTCAACCTTGATGTGCTCGATACCTGCCATGGCAATTCCATTCTTTCTTTTCTCAACTCCGCATCCTTGGTGTGCGGTATTTTCCGTTGCCTTTAGAACAAAGCGCGGCCCAAGGCCAGCCCGGCGAAGATTGCAGCGAAAGAAACGACGAGACTGGCCAGCAGATAGACCGCCGCCAACCCCAAATCTCCGCGCTCGAACAATACGACGGCGTCCAGCGTGAAAGAAGACCATGTGGTAAAGCCGCCGAGAATGCCGGTGACGATGAACACCCGCACTTCCGAAGACGCATCGAACCTGCGCGCTATCATCTCGACCATCAAACCAATGAAAAATGCCCCGACAACGTTGACGGTGATCGTGCCCCACGGAAAGTTCGGACCCGCCAGCTTCACGCCCCAGACGCCGACCAGATAGCGTGCCACGGAACCGATTGCGCCGCCAACGGCAACGAGAGCGATATTGAGCATGGGGAAATCTCCGGTCATGATACGGCCGCTGGGCGCAGCGTGTTCGATCTCTACGACAAACTGGTCGAAAGCGAAATTCCCGACGGGAACTATAAGCGTAAAAAAGAGATTTTAGAAATCGTTAAAATACCGATCAAATGCAACCTTTGGGTTTAATCGGGAAGAAAGTCGCCGATGATACAATCATTCGATTAAACAGCAGGAGGGTGTTCGCATGGTGCAAATTTTGTCAGTTTCGGCGACCACCGCTGGCTATGTTGCAGATAGCATCAAGGCCACCCAGCGTGCGTCGCGAAAAACGGAAATCGAGCAAGCCAAGCGCGAACTCGTGCGAAAGACCAGCCAGGTTCAGGACACTCAGGTCAGTTCCCTTTCGACTGCCGTCACACAGCCTGCCCTCTCACTGCACTTCATGACGGCTGGACAGCAGCACAATCCGCAGGCCACCCTTGAAGAGGTCATAGAAGCCTACGAGGAAAACAAGGGCCGCTCTGAAATCTAATTCAACGACAGAAGAAAGCTGCCGGGACTGATTGCCCCGGCAGCTTTTTGATTCAGTTGTGGTCGTGCTTCTCGGCCCCGCCCTTGGCAGACCCCACGTCAAGCATGACGTCTACCTTGCCCGCCTTTTCGAAGGTCAGCGTAACCGGCACTTTGTCACCTTCTGCGAATGGCTTCGTGACATTGAAGAACATGAAATGCAGGCCGCCCGGCGTCAGCTCCACGGTCTTGCCACCGGGAATGACGATCCCGGCATCGAGCTTGCGCATTTTCATCACATCATTGACCATCGCCATCTCGTGGATTTCGGCGCGACCGGCATTCGGTGATGCGATGGACACAAGACGGTCGTCGGACGAACCATCATTCTTGATGGTGATGAAGCCACCACCCACTGGCTGGCCCGGCAGCATTGCCTTGGATGCTGCACCCGAAAGCTCGAGTTCGCCGACTTTCACGACGTCAGCCGCGTGTTGTGATGCCCCATGATCGTGTTCATGCCCGCCAGCCATCGCCTGCTTGGCCACGATCTTAATGGTGGGCGCGGGGTTCTCTAGCGAGTGAGGGTCCTGTCCCTTCTCGGCAACCTGATCCCACTTCGCCCTACCCTTGTCTCCGCAAATCTGGATGACCTTGAACGGCAGATCGACCCCGGCGTCCACGCCAGTCACTTTGCCCTGCACATTGAAGGTATCATAGAATGCATCAGGCAAATCCCCATCCTTCCAGCGGATCTCCACCGGACCGGATTTGACGTCGACACCATGGTTTTTGTAGCTCTTTTGATAATCACCCGTGATGATCTCAAGCTCCCAGCCCGCCTTGGGCTGTGGCTTTGCTGAAATGAAGCCTTCCGGCAGCTTCATCCGCACCTCTGTGGTTGGAAGGCCACCGTCACATCCATGGGGAACCTGAAGTGCCGCAACGATGGTGCTTTCCTGCTCGGCAGTCTGGTTGACGAATGTCGAATGCGCGAGGGCTGGAGACGCCGCCATGGCTGCGATCAGCGCTGTACCGGCTGCAAGTGTGTGAATGTTCATTTGATACCCTTCCGACTGTGGCTCTTCGAGCATCGCCAGTCCCGTTTGCCGCAACTTGCGACTATTCTGTTTTCTCGGTTCAGCGATCAGAGAACAACAGGTGGCGCTCTCGCCTTGGGGCGCTGATAATCAACGTCGTAGACCTGAACAGGTTGAATGACGGGGACATTATCGAGCCAGGTGAACTCAGCCTTTGCCCAGGAGTTCGCATCAGGCGTCGGTATCAGGACCGAAGATGACAGAAGGCATGCTTCGCAAAACAGCGATATAGTGGAGTGATCTGATCTACCCGGCACATGAGGAGCCGCCGCACCCGCGTGTCCTTCGCAAATCTCGGCAAAGCTGCCATCCGGCAACCTGTAGGCCTCGTCCAGAGCAGCGGACGGCGCGACAAAGGCAGCCACCGGTTTATGCGCAAAGCCAAGCGACAGCATCAGCGCCGCGCAGAAAATGCGCAGGAGCCGTGTCCAGTCTGTGCGGTGCTTACTCATGGACGCTGTCATGACACGAAGCGATATCGCGCTTTTTGTTTGAAATCAAAGTGGAATTGACGCGCACGGGAACCGTCCACTCCAAACCGTCGTTTGCCCGATGTAGAAAACCGGTGAGGAGAATGGTCCGATGCCTGCAAAATCCAAAGCACAACAGAAAGCTGCCGGTGCAGCGCTTGCCGCAAAACGCGGCGATATGCCGACGTCACGTTTACAAGGCGCTTCAAAAACCATGGCTAAGTCCATGACAGAAAAAGAACTTGAAGACTTGGCATCTACCAAGCACAAGAAGCTGCCTGAAAAGAGAGATACGTGATTGAGGCGGCTATCGTCAGCTCAATGAAAACAGTCTCGTGACGCAGGCGGAACAAAAAACTGTTTGGCTGCGTCATTTGGTCCTTGCCAAGAAACGCGCATACCAGATAATGACGATCTATCCCGCTGGGAGACACCGCCTCACGGCGGGGCCGAAGGAGCAACCGCCCCGGAAACT
This sequence comes from Agrobacterium sp. lyk4-40-TYG-31, assembly GCF_030209855.1. NCBI lineage: Bacteria > Pseudomonadati > Pseudomonadota > Alphaproteobacteria > Hyphomicrobiales > Rhizobiaceae > Agrobacterium > Agrobacterium sp. lyk4-40-TYG-31. The sequence continues at coordinate 203,493 of NZ_JARVRE010000008.1, read as the reverse complement.
CTCAGGCAAAAGGACCAGCGGCGAGGACGGAACTCTGGAGAGAAGCCACCTGCACAAGGACGGCTCGCCGAAGGGATAACAATCTCAGGCGACAAGGACAGAGGGGGCTCTTGAACCCGGCACGTTGCGTGCCATGACATGAGCCCGCGCGACATCGCGCAACCTCGGAGGCTTTCTTGGCCGATACTGCCGCGCTACAAGTCACCCCACTTCATTCTCTGCACGTGTCCCTCGGTGCCCGCATGGTACCCTTTGCAGGATACGACATGCCGGTTCAGTACCCTGCAGGCGTCCTTAAGGAACATCTGCACACGCGCGCGTCGGCTGGCCTGTTCGACGTTTCCCATATGGGACAGGTGATCGTGAAGGCGAAGTCCGGCAAGGTCGAAGATGCAGCGCTGGCTCTCGAAAAGCTTGTGCCGGTCGATATTCTTGGCCTCAAGGAGGGTCGCCAGCGATACGGGTTTTTTACCGATGCAGAGGGCAACATCCTCGATGATCTGATGATCACCAATATGGGCGATCACCTCTTTGTCGTCGTCAACGCCGCCTGCAAGGATGCCGACGTTGCGCATATGCAGGCGCATCTTTCCGACACATGCGACATCACTCTGCTGGACGACCGTGCTCTCATTGCGCTTCAGGGACCACGTGCCGAGGCCGTGTTGGCCGAATTGTGGGCTGGCGTATCCGGTATGAAATTCATGGATGTCCGCGAAATTCCGCTTCTCGACGTGCCCTGCATCGTGTCTCGATCTGGATATTCCGGCGAAGACGGTTTTGAAATTTCCATTCCCTCAGACAAGGCAGCGTTCATTGCCAAGGCGTTGCTGGAACATCCTGACTGCGAAGCCATCGGCCTTGGTGCACGCGACAGCCTTCGCCTTGAGGCTGGCCTCTGCCTCTACGGCAATGACATCGACACCACGACCTCCCCCATCGAAGCCTCCCTCGAGTGGGCCATCCAGAAAGCCCGCCGCACCGGCAGTGATCGCGAAGGCGGCTTTCCGGGTGCCGAGCGCATTCTCGGTGAGCTTGCCAACGGTACGACTCGTCGCCGCGTTGGCTTGAAGCCCGAAGGCAAGGCCCCTGTTCGCGGTCACGTCAAACTGTTCGCCGATGCAGATGGCAAAAGCGAGATTGGTGAAGTCACCTCGGGCGGCTTCGGACCGTCCGTCGAAGGCCCCGTAGCCATGGGTTACGTACCGAAAGATTTCGCAACACCCGGCACGGCCATATTTGCGGAAGTGCGTGGCAAGTACCTGCCCGTCACCGTGTCTGCCCTGCCCTTCATTACACCCACTTACAAACGCTAATTTCCGGAGAGACCAATGCTGAAATTTACTCAAGAACACGAGTGGCTGAAGATCGAAGGCGATGTCGCCACCGTCGGCATCACGACGCATGCTGCCGAGCAGCTGGGCGATCTCGTTTTCGTGGAACTGCCGGAAGTGGGCGCGACCTTCTCCAAGGATGGCGATGCAGCAACCGTTGAAAGCGTGAAGGCTGCTTCTGACGTCTATTGTCCGCTGGATGGCGAGATCACTGAAATCAACCAGGCCATCGTGGACGACCCATCTCTGGTCAACTCCGATCCGCAGGGCGCTGGTTGGTTCTTCAAGCTGAAGCTCACCAACGCGTCCGACGCCGATGCGCTGCTGGATGAAGCGGCCTATAAGGAGCTTATTGCGTAATGACGACTCCCACAGAGTTCCATTTCACCGACTATCAGCCCTATGACTTTGCCAACCGCCGTCATATCGGCCCGTCGCCGTCGGAAATGACGGATATGTTGAAGGTCATCGGTTACAACAGCCTCGATGCCCTCATCGACGCGACCGTGCCGTCTTCCATACGCCAGAAGGCACCGCTTGCCTGGGGTGCGGCGCTGACGGAGCGCGAAGCGCTGGATCGTCTTCGCGAAACCGCCAACAAGAACAAGGTTCTGACCTCGCTCATCGGTCAGGGCTATTACGGCACCATCACGCCGCCGGTCATCCAGCGCAACATTCTGGAAAATCCGGCCTGGTACACAGCCTACACGCCTTATCAGCCTGAGATATCGCAGGGTCGCCTCGAAGCGCTGCTGAACTTCCAGACCATGATTTCCGATCTGACCGGTCTCGATGTCGCCAACGCCTCGTTGTTGGACGAAGCAACGGCTGCCGCCGAAGCCATGGCCATGTGCCAGCGTGTGGCGAAGTCCAAGGCGACGGCCTTCTTTGTGGATGCCAATTGCCATCCGCAGACGATTGCACTGATCGAAACCCGTGCAGCACCGCTAGGCTGGAATGTCATCGTCGGCAATCCCTTTACCGATCTCGATCCCGTCGATGTCTTTGGTGCGCTGTTCCAGTATCCCGGCACCCATGGCCATGTGAATGATTTCACAGGCCTGATTTCCCGCCTGCACCAGACCGGCGCAATCGCGGCTGTTGCCACAGACCTGCTGGCGCTGACGCTTTTGAAATCCCCCGGCGAAATGAGTGCCGACATCGCCATCGGCTCGTCACAGCGTTTCGGCGTTCCTGTTGGTTACGGCGGCCCGCATGCGGCCTTCATGGCCGTGAAGGACGCGATCAAGCGTTCCATGCCCGGCCGTCTCGTCGGCGTCTCAGTCGATGCGCGCGGTAACCGCGCCTACCGCCTGTCGCTGCAGACACGCGAGCAGCATATCCGCCGTGAAAAAGCCACGTCCAACATCTGCACCGCACAGGTGCTGCTGGCCGTCATGGCGTCCATGTATGGCGTCTTCCACGGCCCGCAAGGCATCAAGGCCATCGCCCAGCAGACCCACCAAAAGGCTGTGCTGATGGCAAAGGGTCTGGAGAAGCTTGGCTTCGTCATCGAACCCGAAACCTTCTTCGACACCATCACCGTCGATGTCGGCCACATGCAGGCACTCATTCTGCGCGCAGCGGTCGCCGAAGGCGTCAACCTGCGCAAGGTCGGCTCCACAAAGATCGGCATGAGCCTGGACGAGCGTACACGCCCGGCAACGCTGGAATCCGTGTGGCGTGCCTTCGGGGGCAACTCCTCGATTTCGGACTTCGAACCGGATTATCGATTGCCCAAAAACCTATTGCGCACAACGCAATACATGACGCACCCGATATTCCACATGAACCGCGCCGAAAGCGAGATGACCCGCTACATCCGCCGTCTTTCGGACCGCGATCTGGCACTCGACCGTTCCATGATCCCGCTCGGTTCCTGCACCATGAAGCTGAACGCGACAGCCGAAATGCTGCCGATCACATGGCCGGAATTTTCCGATATCCACCCCTTCGTGCCAGCCGATCAGGCACTGGGCTACAAGGAGATGATCGACGATCTTTCCACCAAGCTGTGCCAGGTCACCGGCTACGATGCCTTCTCCATGCAGCCGAATTCCGGTGCGCAGGGCGAATATGCGGGCCTGTTGACCATCCGCAACTATCACCTCGCACGGGGCGATGCACATCGCGACGTTTGCCTCATTCCAACGTCTGCGCACGGCACCAACCCTGCCTCCGCGCAAATGGTCGGTATGCGCGTGGTGCCGGTGAAGGTCAGAGAAAACGGTGACATCGATATCGAAGATTTCCGTGCGAAAGCAACGCAATATGCGGAAAACCTATCGTGCTGCATGATCACTTATCCGTCGACCCACGGCGTGTTTGAAGAGACTGTTCGCGAGATTTGCGACATCACCCACGAGCATGGTGGTCAGGTCTATCTTGACGGCGCCAACATGAACGCCATGGTCGGTCTGTCCCGTCCCGGCGATATCGGCTCCGATGTGTCGCACCTCAACCTGCACAAGACGTTCTGCATTCCGCATGGCGGCGGTGGTCCCGGCATGGGTCCAATCGGCGTCAAGGCGCATCTGGCCCCATACCTGCCCGGCCACCCTGTCAGCGACGGCCGCACCGGTGCGGTTTCGGCAGCACCTTTCGGCTCGCCGTCGATCCTGCCGATCTCCTGGAGCTACTGCCTGATGATGGGTGGCGAAGGTCTGACGCAGGCAACCAAGGTCGCGATCCTCAACGCCAACTACATCGCAGCACGGCTGAAGGGCGCTTACGACGTGCTCTACAAGTCCGAAGCCGGACGCGTGGCGCATGAGTGCATCATCGACACCCGTCCGCTGAATGACAGCTGCGGCGTGACGGTGGACGATGTCGCCAAACGCCTGATCGACTGCGGCTTCCACGCCCCGACCATGAGCTGGCCAGTTGCGGGAACCCTAATGATCGAGCCGACCGAATCCGAGCCCAAGGCCGAACTCGATCGCTTCTGCGATGCCATGCTGGCCATCCGTCAGGAAGCTCGCGATATCGAAGAAGGTCGTTCCGACAAAGCCAACAACCCGCTGAAGAACGCACCCCACACTGTGGAAGACCTCGTCGGGAACTGGGATCGTCCCTACTCCCGCGAACAAGCCTGCTATCCACCCGGTGCATTCCGCGTCGACAAATACTGGTCCCCGGTCAACCGCGTCGATAACGTCTATGGCGACCGCAACCTCATCTGCACATGCCCGCCGATGAGCGAATATGCGGAAGCGGCTGAGTAAAAGTTATAAGGCCCGGAGCGATCCGGGCCTTTTCATTTGAAACGAGGAATTGGTGTCGTTAGCGCGTCAGCTGAATATCGGCCGTCGTTACCGTTGGTCCACCGGCACCATCCTTGTCGGTCGTGCGCAGACGCAGGCCATTATTACCAACCTTGGTGATGGTCATGGCGGCGACCTTGTCACCATTGATGACGCGTTTCCACGTAATCGACAGATTGATGGAATTGCCGTTGCGGCTGCCCGCGAGTGCAGAAGGTATGCCGGATGGGCCGACATAGTTTCCGCGGTAGCGCGTGCCGGACGCACTTAAATCGGCGGAGATGGCGCGGCGGATAACGAGCAGTCCGCGGCATGTACCGTTCATCCGCAATGATGGACCAGACGAGGTCGAGTCGAACGTGCAGTTCACCTTGATGGGCTTGGAGCCGATCTTGGTGGTGACGGTGCCGGACCCCTTCCAGCTGCCTTTTAGAGTGGAAAGAAACTGGCTTTCATCGGCCATTGCCGGTGGCGCCATCAGGGCAGTCGCGAGTGCTATCATGGAAATCAGTTTGCCGGTCATCCGCGTGTTCCTTGTGTGTGCAGACCGAACGCCCGGCTATCCTGATTGTTCCTTCGCACAGATTGTTATGCGCTAAAGCAACCTAAATCTATCAGGCGCGTTTCTCGCCAGCTTCACCTCGCCCCTCCCGGAGAGCCTTCAATGACAACGCTAACACCGCCTATTGATGCCAGCGCTCGCTCTCTCGGGAAATCCCCGGGGACAGGCCTGTCAGATCGCTCGATTTTTGCCCTCGCCGTCCTCAATTTCTTTCTGGCTGACGCGCGTGACGGGCTTGGTCCGTTTCTAGATGCATTTTTGGCCACCAACGGCTGGTCGGCCATGCAGCTCGGCGTTATCGCCACCGTTGGCGGGCTCGTCGGTCTTGCCGCGACGCCGCTTTGCGGCGCGTTGGTCGATGGCACCACATGGAAGCGCACCCTGATTGCAATACCCGTCGTTCTTGTAACGATCGGCGCGCTGATTACACTGCTCTTCACCAACGAGGCGGTGGTCTGGACGGGCCAGATCATGACGGCCGTCGTCGGGGCCGTCGTTGGCCCTGCCCTTGCCGGTTTGACGCTGGGTCTCGTTGGAGAAAAGCTGTTCTCGCAACAAATCTCCCGCAACGAGTTCTGGAACCACGGCGGCAATTTCGTCTCGCTGTTCGCCACCTATTTCGCCGTGACGGCCTTCGGCATTTCCGGTGTCATCGGCCTCATGGTCGCAACGGCGATTGGTGCGCTCGCAGCGGTCGTCGCCATCGATCCCAAAAGGATCGACCACAAAGTCGCACGCGGGCTAGGACACGATGAAGGCGAGCCCGGTCCTTCCGGCTTCAAAGTTCTCTTTAAAGAGCGAGGCCTGATTTTCCTTTCCATCATTCTGTTGATCTTCCACTTCGGCAATGCGCCCATGGGTAGATTGATCGCCCAGAACTTCGCAATCGAATTGAACACGCCCTTCCGCACCACCGCTATCATCACTGGCGTCGCGCAGTTCGCCATGATCTTCGTCGCAGCCCTCGCGCCGTGGCTCATCCGCCGCTTCGGTCTGTCGGCGGTGTTCCTGATCGCACTCGCAGCCCTCCCCATTCGCGGCGTGCTGGCGGCATCGTTCCACGAGTTCTGGGTGATCTACCCCGTCCAGTTGCTGGATGGTATCGGCGCGGGCCTGCTCGGCATTGCAACGCCGGTCGCCGTTGAGAGAATTCTGAAGGGCACCGGACGCTTCAACGTCGGCCTTGCCAGCGTGATGACCGTTCAGGGCATCGGCGCGTCTCTCAGCAACGGCGTGGCTGGTTGGCTGACCACTGAGGGCGGCTATGCGCTGTCGCATCTGGTCGGCGGCGGTATTGCAGCCATCGCAATCGTGCTGTTCCTGATGTTCCGACACGATATTGCCCCGGCACAGGAAACAGATGGCTGAAACGAAAAAAGGAGGCCAAACGGCCTCCTTTTTTAATACGCAAAATTATGATCAGCCCACAAATGCCCGTTCGATCACGAACTCGGCTGGTTTGTTGTTTGCACCCTCGTTCAAGCCAGCCTGCTCCAGAAGTGCCTTGGTATCCTTCAGCATCGCGGTAGAGCCGCAAATCATACCACGGTCCACGGCAGGGTCGAACGCTGGCACGCCGAGATCCGCAAACATCTTGCCGTTTTCGATCAGGTCGGTGATGCGTCCTGTAAAGGCGTAATCCTGGCGCGTGACGGTCGCGTAGTGCTTCAGATTGTCACCAACCAACTCGCTCAGGAACTCATGGTTCTTGATCTCCTCGACCAGATCGAAGCCGTATTTCAGCTCCGCCACATCACGGCATGTATGGGTGAGGATGACCTCCTCGAACTTCTCATAGGTTTCCGGGTCGCGAATAAGACTTGCGAAGGGTGCGATGCCGGTTCCGGTCGAGAACATGTAGAGACGCTTGCCGGGCGTTAGCGCATCGAGCACCAGCGTACCTGTTGGCTTCTTGCGCATCAACACGGTATCGCCCGGCTTGATCTGCTGGAGATGCGATGTCAGCGGACCATCCGGCACCTTGATCGAGAAGAATTCCAGCTCTTCATCCCAGGCGGGGCTGGCGATGGAATAGGCACGGTAGATAGGCTTTTCACCCACCATCAGTCCGATCATGGCAAACTCACCCGAACGGAAACGGAAGCCAGCGGGACGCGTCATGCGGAAGCGGAACAGGTGATCCGTGTAATGCTCGACCGAAAGCACCGTCTCAGCATAAACGCCGTCAGGGATTTTCACCGCAAATTCTTCCGTCTTGGCTGGAGCGTTCATTCTCTATCCGTCCATCTTCATGGTGTGCGACATTTTCAGATGGGGCAATATACCATCCGGCCCTGCTTTTGAAGGTACAGGAATGTCATTGGTGCTATGCGAGTAGAAATATGTATCTAAAACTCATATTTCTACGCAAGAGTTCATATCGCCGCACGGCGTCGCCAGCTGTAGGACTGTTCCCCCGGCGCGGGCTTGGCCGTCGGCTGGTAATAGACATTGATGCCCGGCAATCGGTTTTCCGACAGGCGACGGATCGCCGTTTCGTTCGTCACTGCAAAGCTGGTGAAGCCGGTGCGCAGCATCAGCGGCACCTGGTCGATCAGCACATCACCCACCGCCCGCAACTCGCCCTGATAGTTCAGGCGCGTCCGCAACAGCGATGCATGGCTGAAACCACGACCATCGCTAAACGCCGGGAAGCTGACCGCTACCAGCCCGATGCGATCGATGAAGGGACGAAGCTTTTCGACGTCATCCGCCGGTGTCACGAAAACACCAAGGCCGATATCGTTGCTTTCCTCGGCGCGCGCGATAAACGCGTCGAGCCCAAGAACGGCCTGCTGGCCATCCTGCGCCTTCAACTCTTCGGTCTCGATGACCCACGGATCGTTCTCTACGAAACCGCTCTCATTCCAGATTTTTGTCATGATGCGGTTCCTTATGCGGCTGCGGCGCTTGCCGGATAGAGCGCGTCCTTGAAAGGCTGCGCGCCGACACGGCGATAGGCATCGAGGAAGGTCTCTTCCTTCGATAGACGCAGACCGAGATAGGTATCGACGATTGTTTCCACCGCGTCGGTCACCTTTTCAGGCTCGAAACCGCGACCGATGATCTCACCGATGGACGAGTTCTCGTCACCCGACCCGCCCAGCGTGATCTGGTAGAGTTCGGCACCCTTCTTTTCCACACCCAGCAGACCGATATGGCCGACATGGTGATGGCCACAGGCATTGATGCAGCCCGAAATCTTGATCTTCAGCTCACCGATTTCGGCCTGACGCTCCGGCGAACCGAAGCGGTTGGAAATTTCCTGCGACACTGGAATAGAGCGTGCATTGGCAAGCGCGCAATAATCCAGCCCGGGACAGGCAATGATATCCGTGATCAGCCCGGCATTCGCCGTTGCAAGACCAGCACCCAGAAGCGCGCGATAAACCGGCTCAAGATCAGCAAGGGCCACATGCGGCAGAATGATATTCTGCTCGTGGCTGATGCGGATTTCATCCAGCGCATATTCTTCAGCGATATCGGCAACGAGATCCATTTGCTCGTCGGATGCGTCGCCCGGAATGCCGCCGATTGGCTTCAATGACACCGTCACCATGCCGTAATCCGGGTTGGTGTGCGGCTGCACGTTCTGGTCCACCCAGCGCGCGAAATCGGCGTCGGCCTTCTTCCAGCGTGCGAGGCTTTCCCATCCTTCAGGGCGTGCCTCCAAATCCGGCAGCGCGAAGTACGAGGTGATGGCAGCGATATCGGCATCCGGCAGTTTCAATTCGCCGTTTTTCAGCTCAGCGAATTCCGCTTCCACCTGACGCGCTAGTTCTTCAGCACCCGTCTCGTGGACGAGAATCTTGATGCGTGCCTTGTACTTGTTGTCGCGGCGACCATGCAGATTGTAAACGCGCATAATGGCCGTGGTGTAGGACAGCAAGTCCTCTTCGGGCAGGAAGTCGTTGATCTTCTTGGCGATCATCGGCGTTCTGCCCTGCCCGCCACCGACGTAGACGGCAAAGCCGATTTCGCCCTTGTCGTTTTTCTTCAGGTGCAAGCCGATATCGTGCACCTGAATGGCCGCGCGATCCTTCTCCGCACCCGTCACAGCAATCTTGAACTTGCGCGGCAGGAAGGAGAACTCCGGGTGAACGGACGACCATTGGCGCAGAATTTCAGCGTAGGGGCGTGGGTCGGCGACTTCGTCTGCGGCAGCACCAGCAAAATGGTCAGCTGTGACATTGCGAATGCAGTTGCCAGAGGTCTGTAGCGCATGCATTTCCACACTTGCCAGTTCCGCCAAGATATCCGGTGTATCAGCAAGGCGCGGCCAGTTGTACTGAATGTTCTGGCGCGTCGTGAAGTGGCCATAACCGCGGTCATATTTGCGGGCGATGTGGGCCAGCATTCGCATCTGTTTTGCGTTCAACGTGCCGTATGGAATGGCCACGCGCAGCATATAGGCGTGAAGCTGGAGATAAACGCCGTTCATCAGACGCAGCGGCTTGAATGCATCCTCGGCAAGTTCGCCAGAAAGGCGTCTTTCCACCTGATCGCGGAATTGCTCCAAGCGACCTTGAACAAATGCGTGGTCGAACTCATCGTAGCGATACATGGTATTCCTCAGACTGCGATAAAGGCTGCGTCCGCTGGCTCAAAGCCGTTGGCGTAATGCATGGTTGGTCCTGCGGCACGAATTCGTTCGCGCAGGCGTGTCGGCCATAGGCGGCCATCTTGTTCGGTAACATCGACGATGTTGACGTCTACCACCTTGTTGGCAGAAAAATCGCGTTTGCCTATCTCTTCCAGCGAGGCCTCGGCATCAGCATGGCGCGCAACAAGAGCAGACTGGAGATCCTCATTCCATGCGCCGCTGGCATCGAGCCATACGGCGATACCGTCGTCGAGCCGATTGGCTGTCAGAACCTTATCAACCATTTGCATACTCCTGCTTCAGATCGGACGACGTGCCAGCAAGCGACAGTGCTTCCGATCTTTCGAAATTAGCGCCCGCGACCGCATCACCGATGATGACCATGACCGGCCCCGCCAGTTCGTCGCGATGTTCTAGCTCCGGCAAATCTTTCAGCGTGCCATGCATCAGGCGGCGATAGGAGCGGCTGGCATTTTCGATGACCGCGACGGTCGTATTGGCATCGAGACCGGCATTCATCAGACGCGTGGCAACGGATGCAGCCACGGAACGGCCCATGTAGACCGCGATCGTTGCACCTGAAACGGCCAGACGCGCCCAGTCCGGCAGGACGTCGCCAGCCAGATCGTGACCCGTCGTGAAGATCAGCGAAGAGGCGACACCACGCAGTGTCAGCGGCAGTTCGAAATCGGCGGCGGCTGCAAAGGCGGAGGTGATGCCTGGCACGATCTCGTAAGCAATGCCCGCTTCCCTCAACGCCGCCATCTCTTCGGCAGCGCGACCGTAAATCAGGGGGTCACCGGACTTCAGGCGCACGACCCGTTTGCCCTCTTCTCCCAGCGATACCAGCAGCTTGTTGATGTCCGACTGGGACTTGGAGTGACAGCCCTTGCGCTTGCCAACCGAAAGACGTTCGGCATCCCGGCGTCCCATATTGACAATTTCCTGCGGCACGAGCGCATCGTAAACAATGACATCGGCCTGCATCAGCACGCGCTGCGCGCGCAATGTCAGCAAATCCTCGGCACCAGGACCGGCACCCACCAGCCAAACATAGCCTTCGGGACGCTCAGGCGAGGCAAGCAATTGCTCTACGGCGCGGTGCGCACTGTCGATATCTGCCAGCGCAACAGCATCGGCAACACCACCGGAAAAGAAGCGACGCCAAAAGTTGCGGCGCAGGGCACCCTTCGGCACGTTCTTCTCCGCAGCATCGCGATACTCGACTGCCAGACGCGCCAAACGACCTAGCGAAGGCGACAGCATTTGGTCGATGCGCGCGCGGATCATCTGTCCAAGAACTGGCCCTGCCCCTTCGGTACAAATCGCCACGGCGACGGGCGCGCGCGACACGAGGCCGGGCGTGTAGAAATCACAATAGCTAGGCTGATCGACCGCGTTGGCTGGAATGGACTTGGCACGCGCAACGTCTACAATTTGACGATCAAGCGCCTCCTCACCGGTGGCCGCGAAGACGAGAACCATGCCATCGACCAGCTCTGGCGAAAATGGAAGCAGATGATGTGTCACCTGCCCGCTTGCCAACAACGCCGCATAGTCATCCTGCGGCGCGTCCGCGAAGGCTTGAATATCGGCACTGGTGTTGAGAAGAAGTCGAACTTTTGCGAAGGCCTCATCGCCATTTCCAAAAACCGCAACGGGCCGCTTGTCCACTTTGAAAAAAGCAGGAAAAGTCGTAAGCCGATGGTCAGCCTTATCTGAAGCGGTTTTAAGCATGCTCATAATATGTCCGATCCGTCGCCGAGATTGAAGGTACAGAAATTCGCTTGCTATATTGCCGTAGATTTTTATTTCTCGGCAAGCGCTGTTTTGGAGGAAAAGCAACCACGGCGACGAAAACGGCACGCTGTTGTAATTCCACACATTTTCTACCAATTATGTACATTTTTTCGGCAAATCCCGAGCGACAATGTCCAATGATTAGGCAGCACCAGAAACAGGAAAATACCTTGACGGAACTTACACTCGCATCCCGCCTGCTCGATGTCATCGAGAAGGATATTCTACCCCTCACGACTCAAGGTGTGTCGCTGGGCAACAAGGTCTTCGGCGCGGCCATCCTGCGCAAATCGGACCTTTCCCTCGTCATCGCGGAAACGAACAACGAGCTAGAAAATCCGCTTTGGCACGGTGAGGTTCACACACTGAAACGTTTCTACGAATTGGGCGAGAAGCCTGACACGAAGGATTTGATCTTTCTCTCGACCCATGAACCCTGCACCATGTGCATGTCGGCAATCACCTGGGCTGGTTTCGACAATTTCTATTCCTTCTTCAGTCACGAAGATTCGCGCGACGCTTTTGCCATTCCGCATGATCTGAAAATACTGAAAGAGGTTTTCGGACTGGAGCCCGGTGGTTACAGGCGCAGCAACGCGTTTTGGAATTCCTACTTCATTTCCGATCTCGTTGAGAATCTGGACGATCCGCTCAAGTCCAAGCTCAAGGAACAGACGGCGCGTATCAAAGCCGCCTATAACGACCTGTCGGTTAACTATCAGTCGTCCAAGGGCGACAACAACATTCCCCTGAACTGATCGCAGCAGAAAGCAGCAGCATATGGAAGCCTCGAAGGATATTTCGCGTCTCATCGAGATCATGGAAGCCCTGCGCCAGCCCGATACGGGTTGCCCGTGGGACATCGTCCAGACGTTCGAGACGATCAAGCCGTACACGATCGAGGAGGCCTATGAAGTTGCCGACGCCATCGAACGCAACGATACGGACGACCTCTGTGATGAGCTTGGCGATCTGCTGTTGCAAGTGGTGTTTCACTCCCGAATTGGCGAGGAAATGGGCGCGTTCTCCTTCGGCGATGTCGTCCACGCGGTAACATCCAAGATGATCCGACGCCACCCGCATGTCTTCGCCGTTTCAGATGCCGATACGGCTGAAACGGTAAAGATCCAGTGGGATGTCATCAAGGCGCAGGAAAAGCGGGAACGCGCCGAGCGGCGTTTGCGGCGGGGCATCGGCGACGATTTCAAAGCGGGCTATCTCGGCTCCATTCCGCGCACGCAACCGGCACTGACGGAAGCGCTGAAGCTTCAAGAACAGGCGGCGCGAGTGGGCTTCGACTGGTCGGCTCCTGAACCCATCCTCGACAAAATCGAGGAAGAAGTAAGAGAGTTGCGTGAAGCGCTTGCCGAGGGCAAACCGGAAAAAGTGGCGGATGAACTGGGCGATCTGATTTTCGCCCTCGTCAACATAGGCCGCCATGTAAAGACAGACCCGGAGAACGCATTGCGAGGCACCAACACCAAGTTTCGCCGCCGTTTCCACCACATCGAAACGTCATTGAGCGACAATGGCGACACCCTCGAAGCGGCGACTTTGGAACGGATGGAAGAACTTTGGCAATCCGCCAAGGCCATCGAGCGTCAGCTTGAGTGACAGACTGGTGCTAGCTCAGCCAGCGTGACGCGCAGTGTGCGATAAAGCGGCGTCTTCGGCGAATTCGTCTGCGCGATAAACCGTCAGGCGATCACGGCCGCGCGACTTTGACGCATAGAGCGCAGTATCCGCCATTTTCATCAAAGCGTGTGGGGTGCAATATTTCTCCTCACACACCGCCAGCCCCATGCTCAATGTGGCGACGACTTTTTGATCGTCGATCGTGTGTTTGATGGAGCTGACGAGCTGGCGAACACTTTCGACCAATGTCGATGCCTCCTGTTCTCCCGTTGCTGGCAGAAACAGAATGAACTCCTCACCGCCGAACCGGGCGAAACTGTCATTGGGCCGAATACGTGCGGACAGTTCTCTCGCCACACGCACCAGAACCTCATCACCCGCAAAGTGCCCGAAACCGTCGTTGATGCGCTTGAAATGATCGATATCGGTCATCACGATGACATCGCCCTGACGCATCTGTTCTGGAAGACGCAGAGAGAAGGAGCGCCGGTTGGGCACGCCGGTCAGCACGTCCAGATCAGCCAATCGTTTCAGCCCCTCCTCCGCCCGCTCCTTCACCAAGGCCAGAACAAAAACGGCGATTGCGAAATGGCAGACGATGGAGACGAAGAAGGCGTTTCTTGGCGAAACAACCGCGATCTTTGGAAATACAATGCCGACGACGACGAGAGCACTGAGAAACGCTGCAAAAGCGATGGTGGACGCCAATGCCTTGCGAACGGGAAGCGGCTCGATCAGACGGTCGGTGAACACCGTAAAAGCGGCGGCAAACAGAAGTAACGCCGCAGTAGCCTGAAACGCACTGGTTCTGGCTTCGGTGAAGACATAGGAACCGGATAAAAACAAAGCAGTACAAACGAAAAACGGCAGGCACAGAACCAGCCATTCCCGACGCCTGCGCCGTTGCGTACTGATACGACACATGCCGATCCAGAAAATCGAATAGCCGACGAGACCAGCAAAACTGCCTGAAAGGGACAGAAGGTTTTCAAGTCCATTCAAAAGCTTGCCGATGCTGACAAGCGTCGATGCCATCGCGACAAGAAAGAAACCAATCGCCAGAAATCCAAGCCCGACGCTCTCGCGCGATTGCGAGCGAACATACAGAAAGCACAGCGCCGCCACGAAAAAAGACAGCTTGTGCAGCAGCAGGACTGTAGGCAGGTCTAAAGGTTGCATCATTATCAGCTCGTATGAATTGAGCGACAGTATCACACGGCGCTGATTACGAAACCCTAACAAAAAACAGACTAGCGGTTGCATCTAACGCATAACAGATATGCACCATCAGCTTTTCGATTAGAAAAGCATTTTCATTTTTCAACCAGTTGGAAAATAAACGGATAGATTGGCTTTTGCGAGGGCGAAAGTGATTTCGATAACCGAGAGCGCTTAACGCTCCCAGTCTTCCACATCTTGCTTCTGAACTTTGCCCAAGCGGCTTTCCAATTCCAAAGCCTGCGCTTCTGAAAGACGGACTTCGAGCGTCACCGAACCATCTTCGTTGTCTTCGCGCGCATCGACTATCGCGTTGTTGTAGACCCACGGAAGAAACTGCAATTGCTCGACATTCAGGACTATCGTGTTCTCCGTCAGAACGCCGGAAAGCCGCCGGGAAATCTCTTCCATCAGCTGATCGACGCCCTCGCCCGTGATGGCGGACACAGCGCGGACATTGGCGCGTCCCTCGGCCTTATGCAGAATGGCGTCATGGCTTTCCAGATCCAGCCTGTCCACCTTGTTCCAAACCTCGATGATTTTCTCATCGGCGACTTTTTCATCGATACCGAGGTCGCTCAGAATACGAAGAACATCCGAAGACTGGGCGCCATTATCAGGATCCGCCATATCGCGAACATGGAGAATGAGGTCCGCTTCCAGCACCTCTTCCAGCGTGGCGCGAAAGGCAGCAACCAGATGGGTCGGCAGGTCGGAAATGAAACCGACCGTGTCCGACAGAATAACCGTGCGGCCATGCGGCAGCTTCATACGGCGCAGCGTTGGGTCCAGTGTAGCGAACAGCATGTCTTCGGCAAGAACGCCCGCACCGGTAATGCGGTTGAACAGGGTGGATTTACCGGCATTGGTGTAACCGACGAGTGCTACGATGGGGTGCGGCACCTTGCGGCGCTTTGCCCGGTGAAGCTGACGCGTGCGGACGACTTGTTCCAGTTCGCGTTCCAGCTTGACGATGCGGTCCTGCAAAAGGCGACGGTCGGCTTCGATCTGCGTTTCACCAGGACCACCCATAAAGCCCGCGCCACCGCGCTGGCGTTCAAGGTGGGTCCAGCTTCTGACGAGGCGGCCTTTTTGATAGTTGAGGTGCGCGAGATCGACCTGCAACGTACCTTCCTTGGTCGAGGCACGGCGGCCAAAAATTTCGAGAATAAGGCCCGTTCGGTCTATGACTTTGGCATTCCACTCTTTTTCAAGGTTACGCTGCTGCACCGGTGTCAGCGGGTGATCAATGATCACCAGTCCGGAATCGGTTTCATTCAGCAGATGCTTGATTTCCTCGATCTTGCCACTCCCGAAAAGGGTGGCGGGTCGGGGCTGATTGACGGGAACGATCAATCCTTCGGACACATGAAGGTCGATGGCGAAAGCAAGCCCTTTGGCTTCCTCAAGCTTGGCTTCCATAGAGCGTGGCGCTGTCGTTGCCGAGGCTTCCTTCGGTTGCCGCCCCTGTTTCAGGACCGGGATGATAACCACCGCGCGCATATCGTCCCGGTGCTTTTCCTGCTCGGGAATGATGGATTCGTTCGATGTGTCGCGTGTAGAAATGAGCCCGCACCTTTCGAGTATCAGTGGAACAGCCAGAAAATCTCATGGCATGGAGAATGCAAAACAACGGTCCCGGCATACGGTTCCGTTGTCTGCCACATCTAGATGGGAATGATGGCTAAAAGACAGGCGCCGATTAAGCGGCACCCTCTTCCGATTCGAACATCTGCATCGGCTGGCCCGGCATGATCGTGGAAATCGCGTGCTTGTAAACAAGCTGGGAATGACCGTCACGACGAAGAAGAACGCAGAAATTGTCGAAGGATGTAACAACGCCCGTCAGCTTCACGCCGTTGATCAAGAAAATCGTCAACGAAATCTTTTGTTTGCGAACGGTATTGAGAAAAAGATCTTGCAGGTTTTGAGAACGTTCCGCCATGGCGCCGATTCTTTCTTTTTTGCCCGGATGGGAGACCGGGAATTAAACAATCAATAATGGGATCGGTTGAACTTTGTCCCCCGTCAGCCGATCAGCAACTCTGGTATCAAATCACGATCTGTTCCGCAATGTGGAAAAACTTACCCGGATTTCCTGAGATACGCTTTTTTGTTTCAAAGCCAATGCATTAGAAATATTGTATAGACACGCGGAATAGCTGTTCCACCTCACGGACAGCATCAGATGACGCGAACAGGATGACGCGATCCTTCGCCTTGATCTTGGTGTTGCCATCCGGTCGCAAAACTTTTTTGTCGCGATATATGACGCCGATTCGAATCCCTTCCGGCAAGTCGACATCCCGTAACGCCTGTCCGACCAAAGGCGAGGTATCCAATGCTTCCGCCTCGATGATTTCGCCATTGCCCCGCTGGACAGCGTAAACGGAGCGAATGCGACCTTTGCGGACATGTTGCAGCACACGCGAAATCGTAACCGCGCGCGGATTGATGTAAGCGTCAAGCGCCAGAGACTTGGCAACATCGTGAAAAGACGGACCATTCAGCAGCGCAAGGTTCGATTTGCAGCCCAACTGCTTGGCCATGACTGCGCCCAGAATGTTCGTCTGGTCGTTGTTGGTCAGCGTCACGATCAAATCCGCATCCTGAATATCGGCCTGATGCAGTATTTTCTGATCGAGCACCGAGCCGTTCAGCACGATCGTGGAGTTCAACTTTTCGGACGCGGCGATCGCGCGTTCCCGGTCAGCCTCGATGATCTTGACCCGCGTTTTGGGCTGGAGTTCCTCGATGGAGCGGGCCACATATTGACCGATATTGCCACCGCCCGCGATCACGATGCGGCCAGCTTCTTTTTCCTCGTGGCCGAACAGACCGAGAGTGCGGCGCGCGTGCTGGTGCTGGCAGATGACATAGGCCAAGTCGCCGGTGCGAAGTTGCTCCGAGGAGTCGATGGCCTTCAGATGGCCATTGCGGTAAACGCCGACCACGGTCGCGACTAGATCCGGGAAGAGTTGGCTGAGCTGTTGCAGCGGCGTGTTGACCACAGGGCAATTCTCCATGCACTCGATCGCCAGCATGAAAACGTTGTCGTCGGCGAACCGCACGACATCCGTCGCGCCGGGAAACGCGATACGGCGCAGCACCATCTTGCCGACCTCTATCTCAGGCGAAATCGTGACATCGATGGACATGTTCTCGCGGCTGAAGAGGTCGCCATACTCAGGCTGAAGGTAGCTCTGGTCGCGGATGCGGGCGACCTTGGTGGGTACGCTGAACAGCGCGTGCGCCACCTCGCAGGCAACAATATTGATCTCGTCGTAGAGCGTCACCGCAATGATCATGTCGGCCTGATCGGCACCAGCCTTGGCCAGCATGTCGGGATGCGCGCCGTGCCCCACATAGCCGCGCACGTCGAGCGTTTCAGTGATCGCCGCGATCAGCGCCGCAGAAGTGTCGATCACGGAGACTTCGTTGTCCTCACGCGACAATTGCTCCGCAATGCCGTAACCCACCTGGCCTGCGCCGCAAATGATGACTTTCATACGCTCTCTCTAGGGACGTTAACGGCAACTGATGATCGTTATACGCCGAGCGATTTCAATTTGCGATGCAGGGCCGACCGTTCCATGCCGACAAACTCCGCCGTGCGGGAAATATTGCCGCCAAAACGGTTGATCTGGGCCACAAGATAATCCCGCTCAAACATTTCACGCGCTTCGCGCAAAGGCAGCGTCATAATGTGCTGGTCGCCCTGCGCCGCGATTTTCGGCAGCATATCGCCGATATCGGCTGGCAGCATGTCCGCTGAAATCGGCGTATCGCCGCCTTCTGGACGCGCCAGAATCATCAAGCGCTCGATGTTGTTGCGAAGCTGGCGGATGTTGCCGGGCCAGTCATGTGTCTGGAGAACCGCCATGGCGTCATCGCCGATCTTGCGCGGACGAATGCCCGCCTGCTCGGAAATCTGTCGCATGAACATATCGACCAGAAACGGGATGTCCTCCCGACGCTCGGACAAGGCCGGAACCTTCACGGGAACGACGGCCAGACGGTGATAGAGGTCTTCGCGGAACAGCCCGTCGGCAATCAGCCCTTCGAGATTATGGGCTGTCGAAGAAATGATGCGGACGTCCACCTTGACCCGCTTGCCGCCACCGACGCGTTCGAACTGCTGGTCGACAAGAACACGCAAAATCTTGTTCTGCGTTTCGCGCGGCATTTCGCCGACCTCGTCGAGGTAGAGAACGCCGCGATGCGCCTCTTCAAGCGCACCGACCTTGCGGGGCTGGCCGGGCAGACCTTCAGTGCCGAACAGTGCAATTTCCATGCGGTCGGGGGTGATCGTTGCGGCGTTGAGCGCCACGAACGGTCCCGTCGCGCGCGACGACTTTTTGTGGATCATGCGTGCCACCAATTCCTTGCCGGAACCGGAGGGGCCGAGGATCATGATGCGGCTATTGGTGGGCGATACACGATCGATCGTCTGGCGTAGCTGCGACACGGCAAGCGATGCGCCGATCAGTTCAACCGCATCGCCCGTACGCTTTTTTAGCTCGGATACCTCGCGCTTGAGCTTGGAGTTTTCCAAGGCACGTTCGGCGATGAGAATGAGCCGGTCAGCCTTGAAGGGTTTTTCGATGAAATCGAACGCGCCACGCTTGATGGCATTGACCGCCGTTTCGATGTTGCCATGGCCGGAGATCATCACCACCGGCAAATCCGGGTGACGGCTCTTGATCTCATCTAGCAGCGCCAGACCATCCAGCTTGCTGCCCTGCATCCAGATATCGAGGAAAATCAGCCGGGGAACGCGCTCGGAAATCGCGGCCAGTGCGCTGTCGCTGTCAAAAGCCATGCGCGTTTCATGTCCTTCATCGGACAGAATACCGGCAACGATTTCACGGATATCGGCTTCATCGTCTACGACCAGAATATCAGACGCCATATGCAATTTCCTTATCCATTTCACTGCCCACCGCTTCGATATGCGGTAGCAGCACTCTGATCATGGCGCCGTGGCCG
Organism: Agrobacterium sp. lyk4-40-TYG-31; assembly: GCF_030209855.1. NCBI lineage: Bacteria > Pseudomonadati > Pseudomonadota > Alphaproteobacteria > Hyphomicrobiales > Rhizobiaceae > Agrobacterium > Agrobacterium sp. lyk4-40-TYG-31. Next base: position 184,089 of record NZ_JARVRE010000008.1, on the reverse strand, counting down.
TGATCGAAATCGGCGGGTGCATCATGCAACTCAAGATGACCGCCGTGTTCTTCAATGATTTTCTTGACGATGGCGAGACCGAGGCCCGTGCCCTTCTCTCGCATCGTCATATAGGGCTCCAGAATGCGGTGACGGTTTTCGACCGGAAGGCCGCGGCCATTGTCGATGACGTCAGCGATGAAGCGATTGTTGTGCTCGTCAAAGGATGCGCGAACGACGATCTTACCCTTGCGCGGCGCGTCACTCGTCTCGACCGACTCGATGGCCTCTGTCGCATTCTTAATGAGGTTACCGAAAGCCTGCCCCAGCATGCGCGAGTCGAACATGCCTTCCAGTGGCTCATCACCCAACTCTGTTGCGAATTCGATATGCGCAGCGCCCATTTCCCGCAGGAATGTGGCATCCTTGAGAACCGTACGCAGATCCGACATTTCCTTGGTCGGCTTCGGCATACGGGCGAAAGCCGAGAACTCATCGACCATGCGGCCAATGTCGCCCACCTGGCGCACGATGGTGTCCGTACACTGATCGAACACGGCGCGGTCGGTTTCGTCGTGAATTTGCTTGCCAAAACGGCGCTTGATGCGTTCGGCGGAAAGCTGGATCGGTGTCAGCGGGTTCTTGATTTCATGGGCGATACGCCGCGCGACCTCCGACCAAGCGGTAGAGCGCTGCGCTATCAGGAGATCAGTGATGTCATCCAGCGTGATGACGTAGGATTCGTGTCCGTCGCGCGCATCCTCACGGGTGACCTGAACGTTGAGCGTGCGCTCTTTACCGCGCCTGACGATATTGATCTGATGGCGGAAGTCCATGCGGGCCGATGCGGCGGCCTCGGTCACAACATGCTCGATTTCAGGCGCCACTTCTACCAGCGGTAATCCGACAAGGCTGTCGGATGATACGGCCAGGAACTCCTCGGCGGAAGGGTTGGCAATCGTGATGTTGCGATGTTCGTCGACGCCGATCACAGCGGCAGTCACACCAGACAGAACCGCCTCGATGAAGCGACGACGGTTGTCAATGTCGTCTTTCGCCTCGATGATCTCGTCCTGTTGACTGCGAATTTCCGAGATCATCTTGTTGAAGGTTCGTGCCAGACGGCCAACGTCCCCATCAACAGCACGCACCGGCACCAGCACATGCATATTGCCCATCGCGACGCTGTCGGCAGCGCTGATCAGCAGGCGGATAGGTCGCACAATGCGATCCGCCACGGCAATCGCAGTCCAGATGGCCGCGAGAAGAACGATCAGCGCAAAACCGAGATAGAGGATGGCAAAGGCGATTTGCAGCGGCGCGCGCCCCGCCTCCATGGCCTTGTATTCCGCGCGGTTCTCTTCCATCTGCCGCATCGCACCCATGACCTTGGGGTCGACAGCACGCACGGTGTAGAGGAACGTTCCGCCGATACCCTCCAGCTTGATGATGGCGCCGACGAGGTTTGTCACACCGGGCGGAATGAGTGTCGGTTGACCAGCTGCCGCCTTTTCAAGCGCATCCTGGGGGATGGCGGGCAAAGGTTTCTCGGTCTGGATATCGGCCTGAACCACCGCATCGCCATCTTCCTGCACGAGAAACGCGCCAAGAAAACCGCGTCCCTTCGCCTGCCGGGTCATCAACTCCTTGAAACCTGTCCGGTCGAGGTAGAAGAGTGCCCGGTTGCGATCGAGATCGGTCGCCATGGACAGCGTCTGGCCCTGCAGATAACCGGCATTTTCCAGCATATAGGCCTGCGCGATATTGCTGGACGAATCCACGATGGCCTGGGTGCGAATGGCAAACCAACGGTCGAGTCCGACATTCAGGGTGATACTCGCAAAAATCGCGACGAGCACCGCAGGTGTGATGGCGACGATGGAAAACAGCGCCACGATGCGCACGTGCAACCGCGCCGCCGCCCTTCCCCGCCTGCGCGCTTTCATCAGTCGGTTGATCTCCCGACCAATCAGGTACATCAGCCCGATGATGAACAGCGAGTTGATGATGACGGAAGCAACGACCACGTTGGTGGTCGGCGCAATCGGTGTCAGCCCCAGCAGCACGAACAGGGTGAGCGTGGCGCAGACAAGCGCCACACCCGCAAGCACAAGTCCCGGAAACGCAAATGACATGCGCCTGTCGGCAATCACTATATCGCCCGACGGACGGTCGGAAATCCTATCGGTGACAGGCTTGCGCATCGATTATTTTCCCGCGCCGCGCTTTGCGGCACCACAACCTTGAAAAATGACGAAGCGGATTGCGATCAAAACGAATCCAGCTTTCCCGTGATTTTCAAGCAACACATTGTGGCGAAAATGCAACGACGCCCATCACTTGTCAACCGTGTCAGGCGGTTCGCGAACTGCGATACACAGATACGCCAAGCTCGCGAATCTTTTTGCGCAACGTATTGCGGTTCAGTCCAAGAAGATCGGCGGCTTTGATCTGGTTGCCACGTGTTGCCGTCAGCGCTGCGAGAATCAGCGGATACTCCATTTCGCGCAGAACGCGATCATAAAGCCCTGCTGGCGGCAGATTTTCGCCAAAACTGGAGAAGTAATCTCGCATGTTTTCTTCCACGGCCTGCGAAATCGTCAGCGAGCCATTGCGGGTTGCGGTGCGGTCAATCGGGCTATCGGGAACATCCGACTGAAGTTCCTGCTCGATGATTTCGCGGGTGATGACTTCCTGTGGATAAAGCGCCATCAGGCGGCGAATGAGGTTCTCCAACTCCCGCACGTTGCCTGGCCACGCATAGGCCTTCATAAGCTCCAGCGCCTCGGTCTCGAAACGTTTGCCTTCCAGCCCCTCTTTTTCACCCGTCTGGATGAAGTGACGAACGAGGTCTGGAATATCCTCGGCGCGATCACGCAGAGGCGGCAGGCGCAATGGCACGACGTTGAGGCGATAATAAAGGTCCTCGCGGAACAGACCCTGATTGATCGAGGTCTTCAAATCCTTGTTTGTCGCAGCCACGATGCGAACATCGGTGCGGATCGGCGTGCGCCCGCCGACGGTCGTGTATTCGCCCTGCTGAAGCACCCGCAAAAGCCGCGTCTGCGCATCCATCGGCATGTCGCCGATTTCATCCAGAAACAGCGTACCGCCCTCGGCCTGCTCGAACCGGCCCGTAGAACGGTTCTGTGCTCCGGTAAAGGCACCTTTCTCATGGCCGAAGAGTTCGGATTCGATCAGGTCACGCGGAATGGCGGCCATGTTGATGGCGACGAATGGCCCGTTGCGGCGCTTGCCGTAGTCGTGAAGAGCGCGGGCGACCAGTTCCTTGCCGGTGCCGGATTCACCTGTGATCATCAGAGTCAGATCGGTCTGCATCAACCGGGCCAGCACGCGGTAGATTTCTTGCATGGCAGCAGAACGACCGACCAACGGCATGCCGTCCTGCATATCGTCATCAAGCTTGGCAGGCTTACGCTTGGGCTCGGACAGAGCGCGACCGATGATGGCGATGAGCTCTGTCAGATCGAAGGGCTTGGGCAGATAGTCATAGGCACCTTTTTCAGAGGCCTTGATAGCCGTCATGAACGTGTTTTGCGCGCTCATGACCAGCACCGGCAAATCAGGGCGCGCTTTTTTGATGCGCGGCAGAAGGTCGAATGCGTTTTCATCCGGCATCACCACGTCGGTGACGACAAGGTCGCCTTCCCCCGCAGAAACCCAGCGCCACAGGGTCGCAGCGTTGGATGTTATCCGCACGTCGTACCCCGCACGGCTAAGTGCCTGGTTGAGGACCGTACGGATAGCCGCGTCGTCATCGGCCACGAGAATCGTTGCTGTCATCGATTAAGTCCTGTCGGGTTCGGCAAAATGCTGTCGTCCGCCGCCAATTCGGGGGAAACGGGCATCAATACGCGGAAAGTCGTGCGATGGTTCTGGCTATCGCACTCCACGATGCCGCCATGGGCACCGATGAGTTTGGCGACGAGTGCAAGCCCAAGACCGGAACCATTGGTCTTGGTGGTAATGAAGGGGTCGAAGAGATGCGGCAGCAAATCCGAGGGCACGCCGGGGCCGTTATCGACCACGCAAAACTCTAGTGGCAACGAGATGCGCTCGCGTGTGCCCGCCACCGATAGGCGAATGCCCGGGCGGTAGGCAGTCGTGAGAACGACCTCGCCATCCGGTTGGTTACCCACGGCCTCGGCGGCATTCTTGACCAGATTGAGGAAAACCTGCACCAGCTGATCACGGTTGGCGTAAACAGCAGGCAGCGAAGGATCGTAATTCTCGCTGATCTTGATGTTGCGGGCAAAACCGGCTTTCGCCACTGCTTTCACGTGGTCCAGCACCGAGTGGATATTGATCGGCATACGGTCTACGGGGCGCTCGTCGGAGAATATCTCCATACGATCCACCAGTGACACGATGCGGTCTGTTTCATCGCAGATCAAACGTGTCAGCGCCCGGTCTTCGTCAGGAACCGAGGTTTCCAGCAGCTGTGCCGCGCCACGAATACCCGAAAGCGGGTTCTTGATTTCATGCGCCAACATGGAAGCAAGGCCCGTGACAGAACGGGCAGCGGCACGATGTGTCAACTGACGGTCGATCTTGTCGGCCATCGAGCGTTCCTGAAACACCACGACGACCGAGCCCGGCTCGCTGACCACAGGCGCGACATAGAGGTCAACCAGCTTGTCCTGCCCCAAACGCGGCGACGACAGATCGACACGGTATTCGTTGACCGGCGCACGACGTTCACGCACCTGATCGATCAAGGCCAGAAGCGGACTTCCGAACGGAATGAAGGTGGAAATGCGATAGCGGGCGAGATGCGTGGCGCTGGCACCGAAAAAAGCCTCAGCCTCCCAGTTCGCAAAGGCTACGAAACCTTCGCCATCCACCAGAATGACCGGGTTCTGCACGGCGTTGAGAACAGCCATGGCTAGCGTATTGTTGGCACCTGGCGTTGCTTTGTCGGCGCTCATGCGGCCTTCCTCGCGGCGGACAGTTCCGCGCCTTGTTGCAGCGCCGAGCGCAGCAGCGCGGTCACCTGCCCCGTGTTTTTCGATGTCATGATGTCAACCTTGTCATCTGTCTTCATGCCAGCGGCAAAACGGTCCAGATACCATCCAAGATGTTTGCGCGCATGGCGAAGCCCGGCTTCGATGCCGTAGAATTCCAGCATCAATTCGTAATGCTCGACAGCGATATCGGCGATCTCGGCGGCCTCCGGCGGCGCATGACCGGCCAGAACCGCAGGCAGCCACGGTTGACCCTGCGCCCCTCGCCCCACCATGACAGCGTCTGCGCCAGACCGACGTAAAATCTCCACAGCATCATCAGGTGTTTCGACATCGCCATTGGCAATCAGCGGCACGGAAATCACGTCCCGCACGGCCTTGATCGCATCCCAGTCCGCACGCCCCTCATAAAACTGCATGCGTGTGCGGCCGTGAATGGTGATGAGCTGAACGCCTGCGGCTTGCGCACGCGCCGCGATTTCAGGCGCGTTGATGGACTGGTCGTCCCAGCCAAGACGCATTTTCAAAGTCACCGGCACGTCGACGGCCTTAACAGTGGCCAAGATCAGGCTCAGAGCGTGGTCGGGCTCGCGCATCAGCGCGGAACCGGAATAACCGCCGGTCACCTTTTTCGCGGGGCAACCCATATTGATGTCGATGATACCAGCGCCGTTATCCGCCGAAATCTTCGCCGCTTCTGCCATCCAGTAGGCTTCGCGGCCGGCAAGCTGCACCATGTGCGGCACCATGCCTGCATTCCTCAGCCGCGCCCAGGACTCGCCGCGATTGGCAACCAGTTCACGGCTCGCGACCATTTCGGTCACCACGAGGCCTGCGCCATACCGCCATGCCAGCCGCCGAAACGGCAGATCCGTAACGCCAGACATAGGTGCCAGTACCGCGCGGTTACGAACGGTAACGGGTCCGATGTTGAAAGGGTCTGACAAAAGCGGAAGCGGCAAATGGTGATCTTTCATGCAGTTTAAAATATGCATTATTTTTAGACAGCCTTTATGGTCTTGCCAAGCACTTTCACGCGCATATCCATATGTTTTGATGAATTTTTATATTCGATGCACAAAAGATTAGAAAAGCGGCACATGGTTTGGGAGGATTCTCTGTGCTCTCGCTGGCAAACGGGGTTCTAAAACGCTACAGCAGCTCTGTAAACCTTTGAAGAGATGCACAAACGGCATAGGTTCAATGCAGGAATCGACTATGAAAATCGGAATCGTCGTTGTCGCAGCCGGGCGGGGAGAACGCGCTGGTGCGCCAGAGGAAGGCCCCAAGCAATATCGGCTGATCGGCGGCAAATCCGTCATACAGCATACGCTTGAGCGTTTTATGGCATGGCATGAGACAGCCCCGGTCGTCGTGGTCATCCACGCAGATGATGTGGCGCTGTTTGACGCTGTCCGAACACGTCTGAATGCGAACGACCGTATTAACAGCGTCATTGGCGGCCAGACGCGTCAGCAGTCCGTGCTGGCAGGTCTTGAGGCGCTGTCACAGAGCGGCGTGACCCACATCATGGTCCATGATGCCGTCAGGCCCTTCATCGACGCGGATGTGCTGCAACGGATTGCCGATACGCTTTCTGCCGGAGAAAAAGCCGTGCTGCCCGCAGTGCCGGTTGCCGATACTCTGAAGCGCGGAGCCGCAGGTTTTGTCACCGATACGGTGTCGAGAGAGCAGCTTTATGCCGCCCAGACGCCACAATCCTTCGATTACCCGGCAATTTTGTCCGCGCACCGCAATGCCGCCGCTGCCGACCGTAATGATTTCACCGATGACGCCGCCATCGCCGAGTGGGCCGGAATTCCGGTTAAGCTGGTGGATGGGCTTGTCGAAAACGTGAAGCTGACTTTGAAACGAGATATTGCAATGGCCGATGAGAAGCTTTCCGCCACCCTGCCAGACGTGCGCACCGGCAATGGTTACGATGTTCACCAGCTAGGCGACGGCGACGGCGTTACGCTCTGCGGCATTTTCATTCCGCATGATCAGAAACTGATGGGTCATTCGGATGCCGATGTCGCCCTTCACGCCTTGACGGACGCCCTGCTTGCCACCTGTGGCGCAGGCGATATTGGCGATCACTTCCCGCCATCCGACATGCAATGGAAAGGCGCCGCCTCCAGCATATTTTTGAAACATGCCGCGAAAGTGGTGCGGGACGCGGGTGGCACCATCATGAATGCCGACGTTTCGCTCATCGCCGAGGCCCCCCGGGTTGGGCCGCACCGTCAGGCCATGCGGAAAAATCTCGCCGATATTCTCGGTATTTCGCTCGACCGATGCTCGGTCAAGGCAACGACCAACGAGACGATCGGCTTTGTCGGTCGCCGCGAGGGCATCGCCGCCATCGCAACGGCGACGGTGGTTTATCGCGGGCATCAGCCATGAGTCTCTTTCCTGCCGATATCGAGGGCCTTGCGCAAACAGTCGTCAAGGATTTTGGCGCGCAGGGACAGATGCTGTCGACAGCGGAAAGCTGCACCGGCGGACTGATCGCCGGCGCCCTGACCGATATTCCGGGTTCGTCGGCGGTCGTAGACCGTGGCTTCGTGACCTACACCAATGAAGCCAAGATGCAGATGCTGGGCGTCAGCGCCGTCACGCTGAACTCATTCGGCGCAGTCTCGCGCGAAACCGCGTTGCAGATGGCCCATGGTGCGCTGTTTCGCTCCCGCGCCGAACTTTCCGTCGCGGTCACGGGCATCGCGGGCCCAGGTGGTGGCTCGGACGCAAAGCCGGTCGGTCTCGTGCATCTCGTTGCAAAGCGACGTGACGGCCAGTTCATTCACCGCGAAATGCGGTATGGCGATATTGGCCGCACCGATGTGAGGTTGGCGACAGTCAGAACCGCGCTGGAAATGGTGCTGGCGCTTACTCAGTCCACATAAATCTTGTCTGCCCGCGTCTCGAAGGCTTCGGCAAACATGCGGAAGGCACGGTCGAACATGGAGCCCATGACGGCACCCAGAATGCGGCTTTTGAACTCGTAATCGATAAAGAAATACACCGAGCAGCCGCCATTTTCTGTCGGCTCAAAACGCCAGCGGTTATCGAGATATTTGAATGGGCCATCCAGATATTTCACATCGATGGCATTCTCGTCCGGCTTCAGCAGAACCTGCGTCGTAAACGTCTCGCGAAATGCCTTGTACCCAACGGTCATATCCGCCACCAGCAACGTCTTTCCATCCCGGTCCTTTCTGGAACGAACGGTTAGACCTTCGCAGAGCGGCAGGAATTCGGGATACTTCTCCACATCGGCGACGAGAGCATACATCCGTTCGGGAGAGTGTTTGACAGGGCGGCGGGTTTCAAATTGCGGCATAAGCGGCAATTAATGCGCGGCGCGAACAAGATCAAGAAGCTGGCGGGCCTGCGCTCTGGATTTCACCTGAAATATCGGCACATGCGGACCGTAAAGTTCGAAATTCCTGATAAAGACTGGCGCATGGCGCTTCTCGAAATGCCAGATGTAGCTCAAAAACTCCCGATTGGGCAAAGGCTCCTGGCACCCGTCAGCCATATCGGGCCGCACTGTGCCGTAATTGGCAGCCACCCGCTTTGCTACCCCCATCAGACACGTCAGGCGTGGAATGCGCATCCAGATCACCACGTCGGTTCGGGGCAATCGAAGCTGAAATGTCGATGGGTTGGAACCGTCGAGCAGCCAGCGGTCGCGGGTGACGATCTCTTGCAAGATGCGTCGTTGCGCCCCGCTCTCACGCTGTGACCAGCCATCCAGCCACCGCACGTCGCGGTCTATCGAGAAATACTCGAGCCCTAGATGGTCAGATAGCCCGCGTGAGATTGTGGTCTTGCCGCCACCAGAGCAGCCAACCACCATAATCCGGGCTGCTTTCGATGCCAGAGAGGCCGCGTGTTCGATGTCATTGACGACTGCCATCCACTTCACCTTTGCATAGCAGTTTATGAAAATTGACTATTGCAACCATACTGGGCGGGTTGCTATTTAGGTGCAAGAGAGTTGCACCCATGGGATGCAGCCCAACAACCAGGCTAAAATGCCTTGCGAGCGACACGATGGATGATTTTTCCAACATTATCAACTTACTAGAATCCGCGAAACAGCTTGCTTCGATGAACAGCATGCCGATGCTTGCCTATCTCATCGACGTCGCAAAATGCGAAGCACGGGAAAACAAGCCGGTTCTACGCAAGCGCAAGCGTGGCGAATCGACGATCAAGCAGGAAGCCGAAGTCTGAGACACTGGCTGGCGGCTTGCCATCCGACATGAGATCGTCAAGATAATGAGTGGCCGCGACGCGGCCATCTTTCGTTTTGGGGAACCGGATAAGGATAGAATGCAAACCGTATCTGTCGATATGCGCTCCTATCGCGGCGAGACCCCTAGCGAACGCCATGCCTTTGTGCAGATCGTTCTGCCCGTTGCCGGACAGTTGGAGATCGATGTCTGTGGGCAGCAGGAAAGATTGTCGCCCTCTCGAGGTGTGCTGGTTCACAAGAACACGTCCCACACCCAGACCAGTACAGTGTCCAACCGTTCGCTGGTGGTAGACATGGACGAGCAGGCGGTGGGCGCCGATATGCTCGACAAATTTTCCTCAAAGCCCTTTATCGATCTCAGTCTGCGAACGACCAAGCTGACGCAGTACATGCACAACATGCTGCAAAAGGGCGAAGGGGATGCAAGGGCTGCTCTAGCATGGGCGCCGATCCTGATTGCGAGCCTTTCGGACGAAAGCCCCGATCTCAAATATCGGCTCTCAGTGCTGAAGGCGCTCGTGGAAATCGACCCCTTCATGCCGTGGAGCCTGGAGCGCATGGCAGACCAAGCGGATATCAGCGTCAGCCGTTTGCACGCCGTCTTCCGTGAGCAGTTCGATGAAACGCCGCATCTCTGGCTGGCCGATATCCGCATGACGAAAATTCGCGAACTTTTGGCGAACTCGTCGCTGCCGATTGCCGAAATTGCCGACAGGGCCGGTTTTGCCGATCAAACCGCCCTCACCCGCGCCATGAAGAAAGCGATGGGCACCACGCCCGCCGCCTATCGTCGCGAATTTTCGGCGCAGCCGCAGTAGTTTATGTCAAGACAGCCCCTCAACGCCGTGGCAGATAACGCCTGGCAACGAATGGGCATGGCATGAACAAGACTGGTCTCGGCGTATTTTTTGGCATGCTGGCGGGTGCGCTCTGGGGTGGAATATTTCTGGCTCCCAAGCTGATCCCTGATGGCTTCACGCCCTTGCAGCTTTCGACCGCGCGATACCTGACCTACGGCGTCATAGCCTTGATCCTGATCGCCCCGAAAATCCGTCGTGTCGCGTCGCGTTTCGGCAAGGCGGAATGGATCGCGTTGGGGTGGCTGAGCCTCATCGGCAACATCGTCTATTACGTCTTCATCTCGACCGCGGTGCAGCTCAGCGGCGTGGCCTTCACCTCGATCATCATCGGCTTTCTGCCCGTAGCCGTCACCATCATCGGAAGTCGCGATCACGGAGCAGTATCCCTGAAACGCCTATGGCCGTCGCTTCTTTTCGGAGCAATCGGCATCTTCGGGATATCCTGGCAGTCCCTCTCAGAGGGGCAAGGTGGTTTCGATCTTACCAAGATCATCGGTCTCGCCTGCGCTCTCGGCGCGCTGGCATCCTGGACGGCCTTCGCTGTCGGCAATGCCCGGTGGCTGACGCGCCTGCATGATGTCAGCGCCGACGAATGGAATCTGATGACCGGCGTGGTTACCGGTGGACTGGCCTTGACCCTCGCCATCCCTGCCTTCGGCTTCAGCGCAGATGTCCACAGCGGTTCGGACTGGCTGCAATTCACCGCCGTCGCCATCGGCCTGGGCATCTCCGCGTCCATCTTCGGCAACGCACTGTGGAACCGTATGAGCCGCCTGCTTCCGCTGACGATGGTGGGGCAGATGATTCTGTTCGAGACGCTGTTTGCGTTGCTCTATGGCTTCATATGGGAACAGCGCGGGCCGACGCTGATCGAGAGCGCGGCGATTGTGTCCGTTGTGGTGAGTGTGTTGCTGTGCATGCAGGCGCATCGACCGGCGAAGGTGCATGGGTGATGTGGCGAGAGTACCAGCTAGTTGTCAGCAATTACTTCTGCTGAGCGCGTGGCATATTCCTTCTTCATGCTGAGGTGCTTTGGCCGCAGGCCTAAGCCTCGAAGCATCCCGACCAAGAACTCAACCATGCGGCCCGCAACCCACGTCCTTCGAGGCCCCTTTGGGGCACCTCAGGATGAGGGTTGCTGCGTTGCGCCGAAGCCCCTTCACCTAAAAGGCTGCTAGCATGCACCTTGGGGCCACTGTTGCCTCACTCAGCCGCAGCCAACAACTTCCGCTCACGGTTCGCCCGCAGCCGCTCAAAGTCATCGCCCGCATGGTGCGACGAGCGTGTCAGTGGGCTGGAAGACACCATCAGGAAGCCCTTTGTATAGGCAATCGTCTCATAGGACTTGAACTCTTCCGGCGTCACATAGGCTTCGACCTTGTGGTGCTTGCGGGTTGGCTGGAGGTACTGGCCAATGGTCAGGAAATCCACGTCTGCGGTGCGCAGATCGTCCATAAGCTGAAGCACTTCGTTGCGCTCTTCACCCAGGCCGACCATGATGCCTGACTTTGTGAACATGGTGGGGTCCAGTTCCTTCACGCGCTGCAACAGCCGCACGGAGTGGAAGTAACGCGCGCCGGGACGAACCGTGAGATAGTTGCCAGGCACTGTTTCCATATTGTGGTTGAACACATCGGGCTTGGCGGCCACCACACGTTCCAACGCACCAGGCTTCTTCAGGAAGTCCGGTGTCAGGATTTCGATGGTCGTGTTCGGCGAAGATGCGCGGATCGCCCAAATCACCTTCTCGAAATGCTCCGCACCACCGTCGGCCAGATCGTCACGGTCAACAGATGTGATGACGACGTGGGAGAGGCCCATCTGCTTGACGGCCTTGGCAACGTTTTCTGGCTCAAACATATCCAGCGCATTCGGCTTGCCGGTCGAGACGTTGCAGAAGGCGCAGGCGCGGGTGCAGATTTCACCCATGATCATGAAGGTCGCGTGCTTCTTTTCCCAGCATTCGCCGATATTCGGACAGCCAGCTTCCTCACACACCGTCACCAGCTTGTGAGAGCGCACCAGCTCACGCGTCTCGTGATAGCCCTTGGACGTCGGCGCTTTCACGCGAATCCATTCCGGCTTACGCATGACTTCGGTGTCGGGACGATGCGCCTTTTCCGGGTGGCGGATGCGCTTTTCGTCCAACGCTGTCCTGTCGAGAATAGTGACCATTATAAACCTGCTTCTACCGTTTTGAACGGTTTAACGCCTGACCAGCTTGGCGAGGAATAACAGAAGGCTTGCGCCCAAGAAAGATGTGACGAAATAGCCGAGCCTGCTGTCCTGCACAAACACGTCAAATGTACGCAGCACGGCAACCGCCACGACCGAACCGACAATGCCCAGCACGATATTCATGAAAATGCCGAAACGCATATCCATGAGCTTGCCTGCCAGCCAACCGGCCAGACCGCCGATGATGATGGCTGCTATCCACCCTACACTTTCCATTTCGAGCTCCCGTCAACCATCCTTCAACGACATATGGTATACCCGGTTTGCCAAGGCAATGCCGGGTATCGCCTGGTAGTTATGCGTTCAGCACACGTCCATAGGCGTCCAGCACGCTTTCCTTCATCATTTCCGACAGCGTCGGATGCGGGAAGATCGTGTGCATCAGTTCTTCTTCCGTCGTCTCCAGGTTCATGGCAACGACGAAGCCCTGAATGAGTTCGGTCACTTCCGCGCCAACCATATGCGCGCCGATCAACTCGCCGGTCTTCTTGTCGAAGATGGTCTTGACCATGCCCTGATCCTCACCCAGTGCAATCGCCTTGCCGTTGGCTGCGAAGGAATAACGACCGACACGGATTTCGCGGCCCTGCTCCTTCGCCTTGGCTTCCGTCAGACCGACCGACGCGACCTGCGGGTTGCAATAGGTGCAGCCAGGGATTTTCAGCTTGTCCATGGCGTGAACATTCGGCAGACCAGCAATCTTTTCGATGCAGATCACACCCTCATGCTCGGCCTTGTGAGCCAGCATCGGTGGGCCAGCAACGTCGCCGATGGCATAAAGACCGGGAACATTGGTCTTGCCGTAACCGTCGATGACCACGCAGCCGCGATCCGTCTTGACGCCGAGCGCTTCCAGACCAAGGTTCTCGATGTTGCCTTGTACACCAACAGCCGAAATCAGGCGATCAGCCGTGATCTTCTGCACCTTGCCATCCTTGGTTTCCACATGCGCCGTAATCGAGTCGGAACCCTTCTCGACCTTGGAGACCTTGGCTTCGGTGATAATCTTCAGGCCGCGCTTTTCAAGCTGCTTGCGGGCAAAGGCCGAAATCTCAGCGTCTTCCACCGGCATGACATTGGCCATCAGTTCCACCACGGTCACATCCACGCCCATGGAGCGGTAGAACGAAGCGAACTCGATGCCGATGGCACCGGAGCCCATGACGACGATGGATTTCGGCATGAAATCCGGCTTCATCGCTTCGAAATAGGTCCAGATCAGCTTTCCATCCGGCTCGATGCCGGGCAATGCGCGTGGACGGGCGCCCGTGGCGACGATGATGTGCTTGGCGGTATAGGTGCCCTCGCCGAGAACGCCCTTCGGAACAGGGTTCTGCGGCTGGACGATAGGCTTGGAAATCTTGCCAACGACAATCTCGTTCGCCTTGGTCAACTTTGCCTCGCCCCAGATGACGTCGATCTTGTTCTTCTTCATGAGATACGCCACGCCGCCATTGAGGCGCGCAGACACGCCACGCGAACGGGCGACGACTTCCTTGACGTCGGCGGTAATCGTGCCTTCCAGCTTTAGGCCGTAATTCTTGGCATGGTTGGAATTATCCAGAACTTCGGCAGAGCGAAGCAGCGCCTTGGTGGGAATGCAGCCCCAATTCAGGCAGATGCCGCCCAGATGCTCGCGCTCGACAATCGCCGTCTTGAGGCCCAATTGCGCAGCGCGGATGGCCGTGACGTAACCGCCCGGACCCGAACCGATAATGATGACGTCATAAGACTGAGCCATGTCTGTTTCCTGCCTTTGTCTTCCCGAGGGCGAAACCATGCCGCAGCCTCAGTCGATTTCTTTTAAAGTCCAAGCATCATGCGAACGACGGGCTCGAGGCCTCTTCCAATCGCACGTGTGTTTTCTGCATCCAAATGAACGCCATCAACGGGCGTCGTCACCGCAACGGAGGCAGCATCGAAGAACCCGCAGCCCTTCTCATCCGCCAGATCGCGATAGAGCGAGCCCATCATCTGCGATTGCTCGATGGCACCGGCATACATGGCCGCAAACATCTCATTGCCTGTTTCGCAAATATGCGGAGCAGACACGATCAGGATTTCCGGCTGCTCGTCATCGAACGACCAGACGTGGCTGCGCACGAGATTGATAAGCCGCTCGACACCTTTCACCGCACCAACAGCGTTACCGCTGCCGATACCGCGCTTCAGATCATTCGTGCCCAGCATGATGATGACGAGATCGAGCGGGGCATGACTGTGCAGCAGCGTCGGCAAGATGCGCGCGCCATTGCGGTCGCAATCCGCCAGATGATCGTCGTAAGCCGTGGTCCGACCGTTCAGCCCTTCGGCAATGACATTGACATCCGTTCCCAGCGCTTTTTGCAAAACGCTCGGCCAGCGGTCTTCAAAGGCATGACGACCAAGATTTTCGGCGTCGAAACCCCAGGTCAGACTGTCGCCATAGCAAAGAACGGTTTTCGTCATGTCAGCCTCGCGAATGGAGCGAGCCGAAAACCGTTACCCGGCTTCCGGCTCAGCGTTTTTTTACACCAGCATGCCCATCGGGTTTTCAATGTAGCGCTTGAAGGCAGATGCGAGTTCTGCGCCCAGCGCGCCATCGATGACGCGGTGGTCGAAGGCGAAGGTGGCGGTCATGACCGTACCCACTTCGATCTTGCCACCACGCACAACCGGCTTTTCGACGCCAGCACCAATAGACACGATGGATGCCTGCGGCAGATTGACGATCGAGGTGAAGGATGAGACGCCGAACATGCCGAGGTTGGACACGGATGTGGTGCCGCCCTGGTATTCTTCCGGCTTCAGCTTCTTGTCACGCGCACGCTTGGCGAGATCCTTGACCTCGTTGGAGATCGCAGACAGCGTCTTCGTCTCGGCATTGCGCACGATTGGCGTGATCAGACCATCGGGGATCGACACGGCAACGCCAACGTCTGCATGCTTGTGCAGAACGCGGGCCGTCGATGTCCACGATGCATTCGCCATCGGGACGTCACGCAGAGCAAGCGCCATCGCTTTGATGATGAAGTCGTTGACGGAAAGCTTGAAGGCCGGAACCTCGCCTTTTTCCGTCTTCTTCACCGGTGCGGACGCATTGATCTCGGCGCGCAGCTTCAGCATCGCATCGAGTTCGCATTCCATCGAGACCGTGTAGGACGGAACGGTCTGCGTCGACTCGGTCAGGCGCGAGGCAATCGTCTTGCGCATACCGTCGTGTGGAAGAAGCTCGTAGGAGCCTTCCGCAAACAGCTTCAGCACGTTTTCGTCCGAAGGACCCTTGGCAGGAGCCGGAGCAGCAGTGCCAGCGGATGGTGCAGGAGCCGGAGCAGCCTTCGCACCGCCGGAAGCAGCCGCCTTTTCAACGTCGGTCTTGACGATACGACCGTGCGGGCCGGAACCGGAGACAGCAGACAGATCAAGACCGGCTTCCTTGGCCAGACGACGTGCCAGAGGCGAAGCGAAGATGCGTTCGCCATCCTTGGAGACTGGTGCTGGCGTCGATGGCGCCGGGCCCTGATCAGCCACAGGCTTTTCAGCCTTGGCAGGAGCGGCCTCGGTCTTTGTCTCCTTCGGCGCGTCAGCCTTCGCAGCTTCCTGCTTCGGAGCTTCGGCCTTTGCAGGTGCAGCGCCACCGCCCTTGGCAGCGTCAGCCACATCTTCGCCTTCTGCAGCAAGGATTGCGATCACAGCATTGACCTTGACGGCTTCCGAGCCTGCCGGAACGACCAGCTTAGCAACGATGCCCTCATCCACGGCTTCCACTTCCATGGTCGCCTTGTCGGTTTCGATCTCGGCAATCACGTCGCCGGGACCAACTTTATCGCCTTCCTTGACCAGCCACTTGGTGAGATTTCCCTCTTCCATGGTTGGCGAAAGGGCAGGCATTGTGATGTTGATAGGCATGACTAGCCCTCCCCCCAAACGAGATTGTACTGTTCCAATTCTTCAGGTTTTTCTGCCAGCGAACTTAGCTGCGACGGCGAGACTTCGATATATCCCGCAACATCACTCAGCCAGTCGCTCACGGCGCCGATGACGCCGATATCCTCACGCGGGACACCGGCGACGACATCGCCCTCACCGTCATTGATCACAGCCCAAAAAACGATGCGCTCGAACTGAGGCGCATCCTTGGACCCTACAACACGATACCAGTTTTCACCGGCCGGGAGGATGTGTTTGATTTTACCCAAATTCTCCTCCTTCATTTGTAGCAGACGGTTTTGACGGCCTGAATGACTTCGTCAACATTCGGCAGAGCCAGCTTTTCAAGGTTCGCAGCATAAGGCATCGGAACGTCCTTGCCAGCAATCGTCAGGATCGGCGCATCGAGGTAATCGAATGCGGCGCGCTGCACGCTGTTGGAAATGAAGTCACCGACAGATGACTGCGGGAAGCCTTCTTCCACCGTCACCAGACGACCGGTCTTCTTGACGGATTCGATCACCGTTGGCAGATCCATCGGGCGGATGGTGCGCAGGTCGATCAGTTCGACATCGATGCCGAGCTTTTCGAGTTCCGCAACAGCCTTGATGGCATAGGTCATGCCGATACCGAAGGAAACGATGGTCGCATCCTTGCCCTTGCGGTGAATGCGCGCCTTGCCGATTGGCAGAACGAAATCATCCATCTTCGGAACTTCGAAGCTCTGACCATACAGAATTTCGTTTTCGAGGAAGATGATCGGGTTCGGATCGCGGATCGCAGCCTTCAAGAGACCCTTCGCGTCAGCAGCCGTATAGGGCATAATGACCTTGAGGCCCGGAATATGGCTGTACCATGCGGCATAGCACTGCGAGTGCTGGGCAGCCACGCGGGCAGCAGCGCCCGACGGACCACGGAACACCATCGGCGCACCCATCTGACCACCAGACATGTAGAGCGTCTTGGCAGCAGAATTGACGATCTGGTCGATCGCCTGCATGGCGAAGTTGAACGTCATGAACTCGACGATCGGGCGCAGACCCGTCATCGCTGCACCGACGCCGATACCGGCAAAGCCGTGTTCGGTGATCGGAGTGTCGATAACGCGCTTGGCGCCGAATTCCTGCAGAAGACCCTGAGTGATCTTGTAGGCGCCCTGGTATTCGGCGACTTCTTCACCCATGACGAAAACGTTCTCGTCGGAACGCATTTCTTCAGCCATCGCATCACGCAGTGCTTCGCGCACCGTCTGTGTTACGAACTCGGTGCCCTCAGGGATATCCGGGTCGGCAGCAACTTCGATCTTTGGTGCTGCCGGAACCTTCGCAGCTTCCTTGTCGGCAGAAGGCTCTTCGCTGGCTTCGCGGGTTTTGCCGCCAGCAGCGTCAGAACCGGAATTGGCAGCGTCTGCCTTCGGCTCTTCCTTCTTCGGTGCGGAAGACGCAGAAAGATCGTCAGCGCTTTCGCCGTCCTGAAGCAGCACGGCAATGGCCGTGTTGACCTTGACGCCTTCGGTCCCAGCTTCGATCAACAGCTTGCCGATGACGCCTTCATCCACGGCTTCGACTTCCATCGTTGCCTTGTCGGTTTCGATTTCAGCAATCGCGTCGCCGGAGGAAACGTTGTCACCTTCTTTCTTCAGCCACTTGGAAAGCGTGCCTTCCTCCATGGTTGGGGAAAGGGCGGGCATGAGAATTTCTATAGGCATGTTATCTCCCTTCCCAAATCAGAGCAGAATGTCGGTGTAGAGCTCGGAAACATCCGGCTCCGGGTCGTTCTGGGCGAACTCGGCGCTGTCAGCCACGATGTCACGAACATCCTTGTCGATTGCCTTGAGTTCATCCTCAGTGGCCCAGCCCTGTTGAAGGAGCCGCGCCTTGACCTGCTCGATTGGGTCATGTTCCGCGCGCATTTTCTGCACTTCGTCCTTGGAACGGTACTTTGCCGGGTCAGACATGGAGTGACCACGATAACGATAGGTCAGCATTTCCAGAATGATCGGACCCTTACCGGAACGGCAGTGCTCAAGCGCCTCATCAGCAGCAGCTTTAACAGCACGAACGTCCATGCCATCGACCTGTACGCCGGGAATGCCGAAGCCGGAGCCACGCAGCGAGTAGTTGGACTGCGCCGTGGCGCGAGCCGTGGACGTACCCATCGCATAGTGGTTGTTTTCGACGATATAGATGATCGGCAGCTTCCAGAGAGCAGCCATGTTGAAGCTCTCATAGACCTGGCCCTGGTTGGCAGCACCATCACCGAAGTACGCAACGGAAACACTGTCATTGCCGCGGTACTTGTTTGCGAAGGCGAGACCGGTTCCCAGAGAAACCTGAGCTCCCACGATGCCATGGCCGCCGTAGAAATGCTTTTCCTTGGAGAACATGTGCATGGAGCCGCCCTTGCCCTTGGACAAGCCGCCGCTACGTCCGGTCAACTCGGCCATAACACCGCGTGCGCTCATGCCAGCAGCCAGCATATGGCCGTGATCACGGTAAGCGGTGATGACCTGATCGCCTTCCTTTTGCGACATGTTCATGCCGACGACGACAGCTTCCTGCCCTATGTAGAGGTGACAGAAACCACCGATGAAGCCCATGCCGTAAAGCTGGCCGGCCTTTTCTTCGAATCGGCGGATCAGAAGCATTTCACGATAGGCGTGCAACTCTTCGTCTTTACCAAAGTCCGGCGTATTCTTGCCGGTGAATTCCTTGGTGGCGGTCTTTGCCGTAGTCTTGCGGCCGGATACGGTCGCGGTTTTTCGCGGCGCCATTCATCCCTCCCTGAGTTGCCATTAGAATGGTTGGATTGGGACGCACCATATGCAAGAAAAAGCGAACCAGCAATGCCATAAACGCATGGCTCATATTCTGGTAAGTTGCTGTGAATAAATTAAAAAACTGGATTAACCGATATCAAGTTAATCAGAAATATGTATTCATGATCACGATTTCGTCGCTGCGTGACATATTCAACTGATAACGCGAGATTTCATCGATCATGTCGCGCTCCAGCGAACCATCGCTCATCAGCTCGACCTGGCGCTCTAACGAGACGCGTGCCTTGGTCAGCTTCGCAAGCTCGACGGTGCGCGCCAGACGCTGACGCTCCAGACGTTCCGTGGCCTGAAGACCAAAGTCGCCATGGACACAATGATATCCGAAATAGGAAAGAAATGCGACGGTGATTGCCGGAACGACCAGACGGCCAAAACGTCTCTTCTTGTGATGCTTGGTCCACATACTCTTGAACAGCCTTCAAACGCGTTACTGCCATCACCATAGCCGCATTTGTTTAACCATCCGTTGACCTTAACTCCGTCGCCCACCGCAGCGCACAAAAAAGGCCCGCCGAAGCGAGCCTTTTTTAAATCTGTATAGAAAGCCTTAGCCACGCAGGATCGAACGGCCAGCGTAAGCTGCCTGTGGGCCGAGCATTTCTTCAATGCGGATCAGCTGGTTGTACTTGGCCAGACGGTCGGAGCGCGAAAGCGAACCGGTCTTGATCTGTCCGCAGTTGGTCGCAACCGAAAGATCGGCAATCGTCGAATCTTCCGTTTCGCCTGAGCGGTGCGACATGACGGCGGTGTAGCCAGCCTTGTGCGCGGTTTCGACCGCGTCGAGCGTTTCCGTCAGCGAACCAATCTGGTTGACCTTGACGAGGATGGAGTTGGCAACGCCCATCTTGATACCGTCACGAAGGCGCGCGGAGTTTGTGACGAAAAGATCGTCGCCGACCAACTGCACCTTGGAGCCGATCTTGTCGGTCAGATACTTCCAGCCGTCCCAGTCGTCTTCAGCCATGCCGTCTTCGATGGAAATGATCGGATACTTTGCGGCTAGTTCTGCAAGGTAGTCGGCCATGGCTTCCGGCTCGAGCGTACGGCCCTCGCCTTGCATCTCGTACTTGCCGTTCTTGAAGAACTCGGTCGAGGCGCAATCGAGCGCCAGAGCAACGTCGTCGCCTGGCTTGTAACCAGCCTTTTCGACTGACTTCATGATGAAGTCGAGAGCTTCAGGCGCACTCTTCAGGCCCGGCGCAAAACCGCCTTCGTCACCAACGTTGGTATTGAAGCCCTGTGCCGACAGTTCCTTTTTCAGAACGTGGAAGATTTCCGCGCCGATGCGCACGGCGTCACGGATGCTTTCCGCGCCAACCGGCATGATCATGAACTCCTGGAAGTCGATTGGATTGTCGGCATGCGCGCCACCATTGATGATGTTCATCATCGGCACGGGCAACAGATGCGCGTTCGGGCCGCCAACATAGCGGTAAAGCGGCAGGCCGGTCGTTTCGGCCGCAGCCTTGGCGACAGCCAGGGAGACGCCGAGGATCGCGTTGGCGCCGAGGCGTGACTTGTTCGGCGTGCCATCGAGCTCGATCAGCGTCTGGTCGACATGGATCTGGCTCTCGGCATCGAAACCGCCCAGAGCGTCGAAAATCTCGGTGTTGACGGCTTCGACAGCTTTCTCGACGCCCTTACCCAGGTAGCGCTTGCCACCATCACGCAGTTCAACGGCTTCGTGTGCGCCTGTCGATGCGCCCGATGGAACCGCCGCACGACCGAAAGAACCGTCTTCCAGATAGACATCGACTTCAACGGTGGGGTTGCCACGGCTGTCGAGGATTTCGCGTGCGATGATATCGGTAATGGCTGTCATGATCTCTCCCTTGGGACTGGAACAGGAATTTCAGATGCCTGTTTTAGAGTGCATCCCGAAACCTGTGAAGCGCTTTTCGGTTGAGCGGCGCGATAAACAGGGCGACGGAAATGGCGACTCGATTTGAGTTTCTTCCGCCGCTGTAGACGACGTACAAGAATTTACAATGACGGCACCCTCTTCCAGACGCCTTCCTTCTCATAAAAATCGATTAAGGCCAAAAGCCGTCACGCAGCCTTGGCGATATTGTCAAAGGCCAGCAGTTTTTCCAGAAGCTTCGGCATATCCTTGAGGTGCACCATGTTCGGCCCGTCGGACGGCGCATTATCAGGGTCCTCATGCGTCTCCACGAAAAGACCAGCAACGCCCACGGCCACGGCAGCACGAGACAGCGTTTCAACAAACTCCCGCTGACCGCCGCTGGAACCACCCTGCCCGCCAGGCTGCTGCACGGAGTGCGTGGCATCGAACACCACGGGCGCACCTAGCGATGCCATGATGGGAAGCGAACGCATATCGGAAACCAGCGTATTGTAGCCGAACGAGGCCCCGCGCTCGCAGAGCAGTACGTTCGGATTGCCGCTATCGTTCAGCTTCGCCAGCACATTCTTCATGTCCCAAGGGGCCAAAAACTGACCCTTCTTGACGTTGATGACGCGACCGGTCTTTGCAGCCGCCACCAGCAAGTCAGTCTGGCGGCTGAGAAATGCCGGAATCTGAAGGATATCCACGACAGGCGCGACGATGCCGCACTGTTCCTCGTTGTGAATATCCGTGAGAACCGGAAATCCGAACTGGCTTTTCAGCTCCGAAAAAATCTCAAGCGCCTTATCGATGCCGATACCGCGCTGACCGGAGAGCGACGTGCGATTCGCCTTGTCGAAAGAGGATTTGTAGACCAGACCGATACCCAGCTTGCTGCAAAGCTCAGCCAGCGTGTCTGCAATCATGAAGGCGTGATCGCGGCTTTCCATCTGGCACGGGCCAGCGATCAGCGAGAAACGCTCGGTGTTGGAAAAAGAGACTGCGCCAGCACCCTCGCCGGAAACCACTTTCAGATTATTCGTCACACTCATGATGATTCCCCTGATACAAAAGCGACGCTTCGCAGCAAACGCCGCCGAACCATCCTGCAATCTCTCAAAACTCGCCACGCACTTAGCAGCAAGCAGCAGCGAAGTCACGGCATGACGTGGCAGGCGTGGCAGAACACCCACAGGACATCTGTCAACGATCTCTTAAATGATTTGGGATGACTATTGGGGATTGCAGAACACATGTGGAACATATAGTGTTCGTTCTGTATTTGTTTCACGAATCTAAGCCTCAAAGCTCCAAGGGTGTTTACTCCATGCTCACGCGCAAACAGCAGGAACTGCTTCTCTTCATTCATGAGCGAATGAAAGAGTCCGGCGTGCCGCCGTCCTTCGATGAAATGAAGGATGCGCTCGATCTTGCCTCCAAGTCCGGCATCCACAGGCTGATTACAGCGCTAGAGGAACGCGGATTCATTCGCCGGCTACCGAATCGCGCCCGCGCGCTCGAAGTCATCAAGCTTCCCGAATCATATTCACCGCAGAACAAGCCGCAGCGAGGCTTTTCACCCAGCGTCATCGAAGGCAGCCTCGGCAAACCGCAGCCCGTGCAGCCGCCGCCTCCCGCTGCCGCAAACGATCGCAACCCCGATTCGGTGAGTGTACCGGTTATGGGACGGATTGCTGCGGGCGTACCGATTTCGGCAATCCAGAACAACACGCATGATGTCGTCGTGCCCATGGATATGCTGGGTGCGGGCGAGCATTACGCGCTTGAAGTCAAAGGTGATTCGATGATCGAAGCAGGCATCTTCGATGGCGATACGGTTATCATCCGCGATACGAGCACGGCAAATCCGGGCGATATCATTGTCGCACTGGTGGATGAGGAAGAAGCGACCCTGAAACGCTTCCGTCGCAAAGGCGCGTCGATTGCGCTCGAGGCCGCGAACCCTGCCTATGAAACCCGTATTTTCGGACCTGATAGGGTGAAAATTCAGGGCAAACTCGTTGGCCTGATCCGCCGCTATCACTGAGATCTGCCGGGGCAGATTTGATTATCTGCCCCGCCTTGGTGTTTCCAATTTTCGGTGTTTGCGACGCTTGATGCTTAGTGGTCGAGGTTCGCTTGAGGTCGGACCGGCATATTATGCGTGTTTTAGACGGATAACTCGCTCAGGACGGTTTTCAAAAACCGGAAATCATTAGCCGGATCATCATCTTTTGAATCTTGCGCCATTTTCGATAGTCTATGACGAGTTGAGCATGACGTTTTTAGTGGTGATGAATGCGGTTGAGCAGCGGAATATAAGGTTTTCCGATCTCAGCGCGATGCTGGAAAGGCACTCGCTTGAGCAAATGACAAAACATCAAATAATTTGAAGATCGCCATCGCGTAGATCGTCTGTATTGGAGAATTTTCCCACGCTAACACGGTATGCGCAACGAGGGATTTTGAGATGTACGATCTTTACATAGCCAACAAGAACTATTCATCCTGGTCACTGCGGCCATGGGTGTTGATGCGAACACTCGATATTCCCTTCAGCGAGAAACTCACGCCCTTCGGCAATTCAGCACAGGATTTCGCAGTGTTTTCGCCAACGGCCAAAGTACCCTGCCTCGTCGAAAACGAGTTTGTCGTATGGGATACGTTGTCGATAACAGAATATCTGGCCGAACAGCACATTGGCGTTTGGGCTGGTGATGCGAGGTCGCGGGCATGGTCCCGTTCTGCAGCGGCAGAAATGCATTCCGGCTTCCAGACATTGCGCAACGAGCATCCGATGCATGTCGGTCTTCGCATACAGCCAACCGCGATCGGTGAAGCTTTGCGAAAAGACATCTCTCGTATCGACGCACTTTGGCAGGAAGGTCTGACATCCTTTGGTGGGCCATTCCTGGCAGGAGAAGCATTTACGGCGGTCGACGCGTTTTTCTGTCCCGTCGCCTTCCGCTTTCAGACCTATGCAACAGCCTTGTCTCCCGAGTCAGAGGCTTACAAGAACCGGCTTCTCGCCCTGCCAGCGATGCAGGAATGGCAAGATGCCGCTTTGCTGGAACCGTGGCGCGATGCGGAACACGAGGCGGAAGCCAAGGCCACCGGAGAATGGCTCGCGGATTTGCGCTCCAAGCCGTGATCTCTGGATAAACCTCCTATCACGAGCGCACGCTGCGGCTTAGTTTTCCAGAGGAAACGAGGATTTGAAGGATTTAGCCGAAGCATTTAAACCTGCACCTTTCGAGCCAAGCGTAATCACCGCGAAGTCGACAACATCGTCTTGATATGCGGCGGAAGGAACGTGTCGAAATCTCGTTCGCGCCAGTCATAGCTCCGGTGCATGGTCCAGAACCGATCTACACCCTGCATTGCGGCCTGCGCTTTCACGACGGGGTCACTCTTGTCGCCAAGCCAGATTTCCAGCGAGCCGGTTCGGCGCAATGTGTCTTGGCTGATGAGTATGGCGCCGGAATAGCATTCGCTAAAAGAGACGCGTCGTGTCGTTACGATCAGGTCGGCGATTTCGCAGGCAGTTCCATTCAGTGCAGAGTCGAAGATCACGGCTATAGCAACGCCGGTTCGGGATTTGGCAACGCACCAGCTATCCTTCTGGCAGGTGAAGCGCTCTGGTTTGGAAAGCGCATTTCGCATCTCCTCTGCTGCTTTCGCCTTGTCTTTCTCGCTCAAACCAGCGCGGTGTGTAGCAGGTCGCTCGTCGGCATCAGCCTCGTCACCATCAGGTGACTTTGCGGTTTCCAGCATGTCGGGCGGGTCATACCGCTGCGATAGGGGCAGCGCCCTCACCCATTGATCATAGATGAAACCCGAGGCCCGCTGCTTTGTCGTCGCGACCGAATCCTCAGTCAGTAGCGCGACCAGCGAACCGTCCTCATAGATCAGCAAATCTGGCCTTGCTCGCCATTGCTCTACGACCAACAATCCAAACCCGGCGGCAATGAACGGCAAGCCTATAAGTGCCAGACGAGTGCGTAGAAGTGCCAACAGCAAAAAACCTGTCGTGGATACGGCGAGAAACCAGCCATTCTGGCGCCCGATCGTCGCATCGCCACCCCAACTGGAGACAGTCATTGCGATATCGATCACCAGTGCCATGCCGTAGCCCATGACCTTCAGAAAGGGAGCGTCGAGCCCAAACGGCATCAACAGCATGCCGATCAGCGCAAACGGCATGACGATCAACGACATGACAGGCGTAGCCGCCAGATTGGCCGCCAGCCCATATGTCGTGATCCGGTGAAAATGCTCGATGGAGTAGACAGCAGTCGAGATGCCACCGATCAGTGACGTCGCCACGACACCGCCTATGATCGTACCAGCCTTGGCCGCCAATGACAGCCACCATGGTGGACGGGATAGTATCCGCTGCTCGAGGTCGCCTCGCCACCTGCTCCAGAAGGCGTAGCCGGACACCAGTGCCAGCGTCGCCGCAAACGACATCTGGAAACTCGGACCCATCACCTCATGCGGTGACAGAACGATGATGACGATGGCGGAAAGCGCGATGTTTCTGAGACTGATCGAGGGCTTGTCCACCAGCACCGCGATCAGCATGACTGACATCATCAACCACGCCCGCTCTGCCGATACGGCAAACCCAGAGATGAGATAGTAGGCGAGCGTCATCAACAGCGCCGCAAATGCGGAGATTTTCTTCACGGGCCAGCGCTGCGAAAAAGCGGGAAAAAGGCTGAATGCGGTTCGCATGCCGACAAAAAAGATACCGGCGGCCAGCGCCATGTTCAGCCCTGAAATGGCAACTATATGCGCCAACCCGGAAACGCGCAGCGCTTCCATCGTCTCATTGGAAATCGCGCGCCTTTCGTCGGTGATGATCGATGCAGCGAACGCGCCAGCGTCGCCGCCGATCAGGTCACGAATGCGTTGCGCAATATCGCTTCTGAGCTTGTAGAGCCACGCATCCGCTGCCCCCGTCCACGTTGTGGACTTTTGCTTGTCAGGCAATGTCTTCGGCACACCGTAGAAGAAACCCGTCGCGCCTATTCCATTGAAATATGAAGCGAAGGCGAAGTCGTTGAGCCCCGGCAGCGCCGGGCCCGAGGGCGGCGATAGCCGCGCCTTTCCGGTGATCACACCACCAATGGCCACCGCCTCATGACGGCTGCGTGATGCCAGCGAGACTTTCTGCGGTGGGCGGGAAAGTTTCGGGCCTGATGTCGCGTCCAGAACCACGACATATCGCCAGTTACCCCTCGCATCCAATTCACGCCGCTCCACGGTCCCGGTAATCGTCGTGGTCACTGGTGTGTCGAGAATGATGGTGCCCAAGCGCCGCGCTTCAAGATCAGCCAGCAGCATGCCAACAGCAACGAGAGTAGTGGCTTTTAAAATTGCAGAGGCAGTGCCCGGGCGGTGCAACATGGCTGCGGCCAATGCACCGATGCCAACCGCGAGAAACATCAAAAACCAGCGTGATGGTGTCGCGGGCAGACCGAACCATAGCGCAGCCCCCAACGCGATGAAGACGGGCACGAACAGAAAGTCTTGGCGGTGCATCACCTCCTGCTCGGCACAGGTGATGATCCATTGTTTGAGAGCACGAACCGACCAACCCCGGGCAGCTCCCTGCCCCGTTTCCAAGGCCACTTCACGACGCGACGTGTGAAGCGGCAACAGCAAATCATCGAGGTCCGCATGCGCAACGGAGCTCGTTTCCGCCAGGCGGAAATGCTGTTTTTCGTCCTGTGTGTTCAAAGCCCGGCGCCCCTTGCCGCAGCCCTTAGTTTGCAACCCCCAAGAAAAGATTGCAACCTGTTGCTGAGTTAAGAAAGCATTGACCTAGAATGAAACACTATGCCGTAGAAATGCTCCATTTCGGGATATTGGCGTGTCGCAATGCACAATTTGGCCGTTGGATAGCTTGGCTTTATGGCTCGGATCATATAGCTAAATCGCTGACGCTTAACTGGCTGATGCGTCACCCCGCATCGCCTGCATATTTCGGAGGTATGGTATGACGGAAACTAGCGCAACAGTGACACTCGGCGATAATAAGGTCGATCTCCCTGTACGAGAAGGCACGATCGGACCCAAGGTCGTAGATATCGGAACGCTGTATAAGAACACCGGCACCTTCACCTACGACCCCGGCTTTACGTCGACCGCCTCTTGCGAATCCAAGATCACGTATATCGATGGCGACGAAGGCGTGCTCCTGCACCGCGGTTACCCTATCGAGCAACTGGCCGAACAGGGCGACTTCCTCGAAACCTGCTATCTGTTGCTTTACGGCGAACTGCCGACAACTGCACAGAAGAAAGACTTCGACACACGCGTAACGCGCCACACAATGGTGCATGAGCAGATGAGCCGCTTCTTCACCGGCTTCCGTCGCGACGCGCACCCGATGGCTGTCATGTGCGGCACGGTCGGCGCGCTCTCCGCGTTCTATCACGACTCCACAGATATTACCGATCCGCACCAGCGCATGGTCGCTTCGCTGCGTATGATCGCGAAGATGCCGACGATTGCGGCAATGGCCTACAAGTACCACATCGGTCAGCCGTTCGTGTATCCAAAGAACGATCTGGATTACGCATCCAACTTCCTTAACATGTGCTTTGCTGTGCCTTGCGAAGACTACAAGGTTGACCCTGTCCTGGCCCGCGCCATGGACCGCATCTTCATTCTCCACGCCGATCACGAGCAGAACGCGTCCACCTCGACCGTTCGTTTGGCCGGTTCTTCTGGTGCAAACCCGTTCGCCTGTATTGCTGCCGGTATCGCCTGCCTCTGGGGCCCTGCCCACGGCGGTGCAAACGAAGCAGCGCTCAACATGCTGAACGAAATCGGTTCGGTCGATCGTATTCCTGAATACATCGCCCGCGCCAAGGATAAGAACGATCCATTCCGCCTGATGGGCTTTGGCCACCGCGTTTACAAGAACTACGATCCGCGCGCCAAGATCATGCAGAAGACCATGTACGAAGTGCTGGAAGCCACGGGCAACCAGGATGATCCGATCATGCAGGTCGCGCTCGAGCTGGAAAAGATCGCCCTTTCCGACCCTTACTTCGTCGAAAAGAAGCTCTATCCAAACGTCGATTTCTACTCCGGCATCACGCTGAAGGCGCTTGGATTCCCCACGACCATGTTCACCGTTCTCTTTGCTCTCGCCCGCACCGTGGGCTGGATTGCTCAGTGGAACGAAATGATCGAAGATCCACAGCAGCGCATCGGTCGCCCTCGCCAGCTCTACACCGGCGAAGCAAAGCGCGACTACACGCCTGTGTCCAAGCGCTAAGCGCGGATATCCATTACGAAAAAAGAAGCCGGGCTCACGCCCGGCTTTTTTTGTTTGCCGATACCCGCGTCCTTTGTCAAAGTCGTACGAAGACATCAGCAAAGGCCAGTCATGATGGAAAAACGACCGCAGATATTGAATCGATCTGACTGGAGCGATGGTGAGGACTTCTGGCAGGGCGAGTTTGAAGGCCGCACTTTCGGAACCAACGCCTCCGTCATGTTCTACACCGTGAACGAAGTGGGCAAAGGCACGTGCCTTCACAAACACCCCTATGATGAAATCTTCATCATGCGGAAGGGCAACGCGCTTTTCACAATCGGTGATCAGGAAATCCGCGCCTCTGAAGGGCAGGTCCTGTTCGGACCCGCCAATATTCCCCACAAATACATCAATCTTGGACCCGGCCCTTTGGAAACGACCGACATCCATGTCGCAGATGTTTTCATTCAGGAAGACCTGGACTGAACATCCAAAATCAATGCGCCGTTACGCCCAGAAACTGTTTCAGCTCCGGCGTCTTGGGTGCCGTAAACACCTCCTCGGGTGGGCCAATTTCATGAACGCGGCCTTCGTGCATGAAGACCACGCGCGAGCACACATCGCGGGCGAATTTCATTTCGTGGGTGACCATGACCAGCGTCATACCTTCCGCCGCCAGTTCCCGCACCACGGCCAGAACTTCCGCGACAAGTTCGGGGTCGAGCGCCGAGGTGATCTCGTCACACAGTAACGCTGTCGGCTGCATGGCAAGGGCCCGGGCAATGGCCACGCGTTGCTGTTGCCCGCCGGAAAGCTCATCCGGGTAGGCGTCGAATTTATGCGCCAGACCAACCCGTTCCAGCATCTTGCGCGCGATTGTTTCCGCTTCCGCCTTGCGCGTTTTCTTGACGACGGTCTGTGACAGCATGACGTTACCGCCGACGGTCAGGTGCGGAAACAGGTTGAACTGCTGGAAGATCATCCCGACTTTCAGACGCAGCGCTTTCAGGTGAATTTCGTCATCCAGAAACTGCGCGCCCGCGACAGAGATAGCACCGGAAGAAAGGGCTTCCAGACCGTTGATGCAGCGGAGCAATGTGGATTTTCCCGACCCGCTTTTGCCGATGATGGCGATGACTTCGCCCGGCTCGATATCGAGATTGATGCCCTTCAAGACTTCATTCGTGCCGTAGCTCTTGCGGACTTCAGTGATTTCGATGAGCGACATTGAGCTTCCTTTCGAGGATCTGGCTGCTTTTCGACAAAGGCCAGCACAGCGCGAAATAAATGAGGGCGACGAGGCCATAGACGGTGAAGGGCTGGAAGGTGGCGTTGGTCACGACCGTTCCGGCCTTGGAAAGCTCCACGAAACCGATGATCGATGTGACAGCCGTTCCCTTGATGACCTGCACGGCAAAACCAACGGTCGGCGGTATCGCCACGCGCATTGCCTGAGGCAAAATGACGTAACGCATCTGCTGCAGGCGCCCCATGCCAAGGCTGGCAGACGCCTCCCACTGCCCCTTCTGAACCGACTCAACGCAACCGCGCCAGATTTCCGTCAAAAACGCTGCCGCCCAGAGAATGAGTGTGATGCCTGCGGCAAGCCAGGCCGGAACATCGATACCCACCAGGCCTAGCCCAAAGAAGGCGATGAAGAGCTGCATCAGCAACGGTGTGCCCTGAAAAAGCTCTACGTAATATTTGGAGAAAACCCGCAGCGATTTCTTTTTTGAAATGCGCATGAAGAGAAGCAAGAGCCCGACAAAGGCACCGCCGATGAAGGAAACGAGCGACAGCAATATCGTCCAGCGCGCGGCTAGAAGCAGGTTTCGCAAAATATCCCAGGTCGAAAACTCTATCATCGGGCGCTCCTTCTGGGAAAAATAAACCCGCCCACGACAAGCAATATCTGCCGCAGAAGAATTGCCAGTGCGAGATAGATGACCGTTGAAACCATATAGGCTTCAAAAGCTCGGAACGTACGGGACTGGATGAAGTTGGCCGCAAAGGTCAGGTCTTCGGCAGCAATCTGAGATACCACCGAAGAGCCGAGCATGACGATGACGACCTGCGACGAAAGCGCTGGCCAGATGCGTTGCAGCGAAGGCACCAGCACCACATGCCGGAACGTCTCGAACCGCGTCATGGCAAGGCTTGCGCCCGCTTCGAACTGTCCCTTCGGCGTTGCCTGAATGCCAGCGCGAATGATTTCGCAGCTATAAGCACCCAGATTGACGACCATGGCTATGTTGGCAGCCGTCAATTCGGTCAGTTGCAATCCCAGCGACGGAAGGCCGAAAAAGATAAAGAAAAGCTGGATCAGAAATGGCGTATTGCGGATCAACTCCACATAAAGCGCGATGGGCGGTCGCAGCCATGTCGGACCCAGTGCCCGAACCCAGGCGCAGAAAATACCGAGCGCAATGCCTAGAACACCACCGATCGCAATCAGTTGGAGCGTAATAAGCACGCCTTTCACGATCACGGGGTAATATTCGAACAGCCACCCGAACTCGAATGCGTAATGCACGAGTGTTCCTTTCGGTGTAAAGAAGACAAGCGCGCCCCGTCAGTTACAGGGCGCGCACTCGAAAGCCTCAAAGGTCTTTCGGCAGATCGGTCTTCAACCATTTCTGGGCAATTGCATTGAGGCTTCCGTCCGCCTTCGCAGCAGTGATAATGGCGTCGATCTTTCCCAGAAGCGCTGGCTGTTCTTTGTTCAGGCCGATGAAGCAAGGGGAATTTTTGATCAGGAATTTCAGCTCTGGCCGCTTCGGCGGGTTCTTTTCCAGAATAGCGGCGGCGACGACGTTGCCGGTCGCAACGGTCTCGACCTGACCGGACAAGAAGGCGGAAATCGTGCCGTTATTGTCCTCGTAACGCTTGATGGTGGCATCGGCAGGCGCAATTTTCGTCAGCTCCAGATCTTCCACCGCACCACGCGTCACGCCGATTGTCTTGCCCGCAAGGTCTTCCGCCTTTTCGATTTTAACGCTGCCAGGTGCAAAAACGCCGTTGAAGAATGGCGCATATGCAACGGAGAAATCGATGACCTTCTCCCGGTCAGGATTCTTGCCGAGGCTGGAAACAACCAGATCGACCTTGTTGGTCTGCAAATAGGGGATGCGGTTTGCGCTGGTCACGGGCACGAGTTCGACCTTCACACCCATCTTCTCCGCGATCAGATTTGCCACGTCGATGTCATAACCGCGCGGCGCCATATCGATGCCGACACTGCCGAATGGCGGAAAATCCTGGGGCACGGCGACACGGATCGTGCCGCGCGATGCGATATCACCGAGCGCATCGGCCAGAACGGGCGTCGTGAAACTTGCGATAGCGGCGATAGCGACCAGAAAAGCCCGTCTATTAAACATTCTGAAATTCCCTTGAGAGTTTGAGGGCACATTGCCTATGCTTTAAGTAAGCAATGCCCGTGCCACTCAGGTTTTCTCAGGAAACTCGGACACTCAAGGGATGCCGAAATGGTCATTTGACTATTTTTTAGTCAACTCAACCGTGTTGATCGCACTGTTTGAGATCACACATGTCTAGTTTGCGTTTTTTCAAAGATCGAGAGCAGGATTTCGGCTCCTACCTCACCCGGCGGTCGCTCCGTATGCAGACGGTCCTGCACCAGCGCAAAACCTTCCAGCATGGCGCGTCGCTGCAACGTGTCTGATGAAAGGCGCTCGGCCCAGCGCAGCATGGAGCCAGCCCGCACGACCTCGTTGATATATTCCGGCACCACCGCGTAATCCGCGATCAGGTTCGGCAAGGCACCCGTCCATGTCTTGATGCGCCGACTCAGCATCGTGAAAATCCAGTCGGTTTTGTAGACGGACACCACAGGCACATTCGCAAGCGCAAGCTCCAGAATGACAGTGCCGGACGCTGCAATGGCCGCATCCGCCTGCGCAAACGCCTGCCATTTGAAGTCCGAGCCGACGCCTATCTCGGGGCGCGTATGATCAGGCCATGATGCTGCCAGTTCGCAAATGCGGCTTTCCTGCCGCGTCACAGTCGGCAACACGAACCGCGTTGGACCGTTGCGCTCCACAAATGCACTTGCCGCATCCTTGAAAGGCTCCATCAGACGCGTGGTCTCCGTAGACCGTGAACCGGGCAGCAAAAGAATCGTTCTCGGCTCAGTCGCCTGTGGGACGTTTCGCTCGGCACGCAGAGCCCTGACACGCAGCAGATCTGCGTCCACACTCAGGCGATGACCGACAAAGGTCGTCGGCGGGCCACCCAGACGCCGCATTGTCTCAGGCTCGAATGGCAGCAGCGCCAGAACGTGATCGACATAGGACAGCATCGCAGTGGCGCGCTGCTCTTTCCACGCCCACACACTCGGGCACACATAATTGACAACCGGCATATCCGGTATAGCCTTGCGGACGCGCTTGGCCACCCGGTGGGTAAAATCGGGGCTATCGATGATCAGCAACACATCCGGGCGCGCGGCGACAATGGCGTTGGCCGTTTCCTTGATGCGTGATATCAGTTGCGGCAGCTTTTTCAGCACTTGGGTAAAACCCATGATCGACAATTCGGAATAGTCGAACAGCGAAACAAGGCCCTCGCCCGCCAGCCCCTCGCCACCCACGCCAACCAGCTCGACT
The DNA here is from genome assembly GCF_030209855.1 of Agrobacterium sp. lyk4-40-TYG-31. NCBI lineage: Bacteria > Pseudomonadati > Pseudomonadota > Alphaproteobacteria > Hyphomicrobiales > Rhizobiaceae > Agrobacterium > Agrobacterium sp. lyk4-40-TYG-31. Next base: position 151,265 of record NZ_JARVRE010000008.1, on the reverse strand, counting down.
CGTCCGGCATATTGCGCCTTCAGCGACCGGATGAGATCGGCACCCAGCAAGTCGCCGGAAACTTCGCCTGCGATGACGCCAAGTTTCAACACAGCTTCCGTCACATCATGTCTCCTGAAATACCCGTATCGATCCCACAGACGAACAGACCTGCGGCATCCGCCGCCTCCAGCATCGCGTCACGATCCAGCACGAATGCCCTGCCCGCCTCCACAGCAATCCCGGCAAGCCCCGCCTTCGCGGCGTTCTGAACGGTCGAAGGGCCGATGGTGGGTAGATCTGCGCGGATATCCTGTTGTGGCTTGCACAGCTTGACGAGAACGCCTTTTCTGCGGCTGGAAATACGCCCTTCTGCGCGCAGCGACGCAACGCGCGCCAGCATGCCATCCGTGCCTTCGACGCCCTCAAGCGCCACCAGACGTCCGCCCACGGAAACCGCGCCCTGCCCCACATCCAACGCACCCAGCGCAAGGGCCGCTTTTGCAGCTTTTGCAATGTCACGCCGATCATCGTCGCTGGGTGTGATCTTGCCAAGAGAACCGGTGGTTGCCAGCAATCCCGGCGCTATTTCATGGGCACCGATCACTCGCGCGCCCTGCGCTTCGATCAAGCCGATCACCATTTGCAGAACGGTATCATCGCCGCCGGATAACAGTGTGCGAATGATGGAGGGCATTTTCGCGACCATTTTCAGATTTGGTCTGATTTCGCGCCATTCCGGCCTGCGCGAAACCCCGCCGGATAAAACCACACGGTCTATCTTCCGCTCTGACAGCACGCGGCCAAGGCTGGAAACATCGCCGACGCTGATCGTGATATTGTCGAAATGCGACCAGTCCAGATCAGCCTCGTTTTTGAGGCGGATGATGAAGGGCGTTTCCCCCGCCAGTTCTGCGGCCTCCGCCACATAATAGGGAAAGAAACCGCTACCGGCGATGATGGCGAGACGCCCCGCACCCGCAGACACGGATTATTTGCCGCGGTTGGGCGAAGAAATGGCCCGGTCGTTTGCAGCAGCGATAAAGTCGATGATCTCAAGCGCCTGCGGGCAATCCGTATAGTCTTCGCGAACAGCCGCCGCATTGGTGCGCACGTTGCCTTCGCTCTCGAAGATTTGCTTGTAGGCGCGGCGCACCTTGTGAATCTCGGCGCGCTCGATGCCAGCCCGGGTCATACCAACGATGTTGAGACCGCTGAGAATGCCGGGATTGCCGTTCAGCATGCCATAGGGAATGACATCATAGCTGACGGCAGAGAGACCACCGATAAAGGCCTGACGTCCAACGCGCGTGAACTGATGCACGGCCGAACCGCCGCCCAGAATGGCACGGTCTTCCACGGTCACATGGCCCGCCAGCATGACATTGTTGGACAGAATGATGTTATTGCCCAGCCGGCAATCATGCGCCACATGCGCGTAGGCCAGAAACAGATTATTGTCGCCGACGACAGTCGTGCCACCATGCTCCACAGTGCCGGTGTTCATCGTCACACCCTCGCGAATGGTGCAATTCTCACCGATCACCAGCGTCGTATCGACGGCGCTGTGATGTGCGCTCTGGGAATCACCGCCGATGACGGCAGATGGCCAGATGGTCGTACCCTTGCCGACCGTGGTGCAGCCGAGCACGACAACGTGGCTGACGAGTTGCACACCCTCATGCAGCGTCACCTTCGGCCCGACATGGCAGAACGGCCCGATGACGACATTTTCGCCGATGACCGCACCGTCTTCGACAAATGACATGGGATGAATTTGCGCCGAAGCCGCAACTGTGCTCATTGCTGATCCTCGGGGATCATCATCGCGCCGATATCGGCTTCCGCAACGAGAACGCCATCGACCTTGGCGTCGCAATGGAATTTCCACACATTGCCGCGCTGACGTTGCTTGACCACGTAAATCTCCAGCCGGTCGCCGGGAATGACGGGCTTGCGGAAGCGCGCATTGTCGATGGTCATGAAGTAGACGAGATGGCCGCCATCGCCCTGCTTGCGCGCACAGATCGCACCCGCCGTCTGTGCCATGGCTTCCACGATCAAAACGCCCGGCATGATCGGACGATCAGGGAAATGTCCCGTGAAATGGGGCTCGTTGACCGTAACGTTCTTGATGCCCGTTGCCGAATTGTCGGCATCGATATCGATGATCTTGTCGATCAGCAAAAACGGGTAACGATGCGGCAGCAGCTTCATGACTTCGAGGATGTCAGCCGCGCCGAGCGTCGTCTTTGTTTCTTCAGACATTTTTGTCTCCTGTCTTCTTATCTCGCTCTTCGGCGCGCGCCAGCAACTCTGCCATATCACGAAGGAAATGTTTGATAGGCCGCGCCGGTACACCGCCGTATTTCGCTCCAGCAGGCACATCGGCAACGACACCACTCATGGCGGCAATCTGCGCGCCGTCGCCAATGTTGATATGTCCATTGATGCCGCTTGCACCACCAATCATGACGCCATCGCCAATCCGGGTGCTGCCCGCAATACCGACCTTGCTGACGATGCCGCAGTGGCGCCCAATGCGAACATTATGTCCGATCTGCACCTGATTATCGATCTTGGTGCCTTCACCAATCACAGTGTCATCCATCGTGCCGCGATCGATTGTCGTGTTCGCACCGATCTCTACATGATCCTGAATGATGACGCGACCGATCTGCACGATTTTCAACATCCCGCGGGGACCGGGCGCATAGCCAAATCCGTCCTGCCCGATGCGCGCACCATTGTGAATGATGACACTATTGCCGACCAGGGCGGACAGAATGCTCGCACCGGCAGCGATAGTGCAATCACGCCCGATCTGAACCTCGGCACCAATAATCGCCCCTGCCCCGATCCGCGTACCTGTGCCGATATTGGCGTTGGCACCGATCACCGCAAAAGGTTCGATGACAACATCGCCTTCGATTTTCGCCGAGGGATCGATGTGAGCCGCAGGCGATATTCCCGAGAGATTGCCAACGACAGGAGATGGCCTCATCGCCAAAGGATGCAACAGAGCTCCGGCCTGGGCAAAAATCGTATGGGGGTTCTTCGAGATGAGCGCTGGAATGTGGTCTGGAACGAGCTTTCGCAACGCCTCATCGCATATAACGGCAGCCGCTTCGCACGTCAGCAGTTCGTCTCGGTTCTTGCGGGAAAGAATGTAGCAAAGCTGGTCGGACTTTGCCCGATACACCGGCGATATGGACCGCACGACGCGATCTCCAGCAGCCTCATCAGACAGTTCCGCCCCAAGACGGTCTGCGATATCTTTCAATCGCATGCCATCATGGGGCGGAAAAAAATCATTATATTCCATCAACCAGATACTCCAGAACGTTCAAACTCGCAGTTCTGGACTGCCGATATCAGAAAGTGTTGGACATGCCAAACCGGAAATTCTGCACTTCGTCGTAGTCTTCCTTCATGAACGGCACTGCGTAGTCTACACGCAGAGGACCGAACGGTGAAGCCCACATGATACCGATACCAGCGGATGCACGGATCGAGCTGTCGTCCTGAACATTTTCCGTGGCGGCGGTACGAACCTTGTTGCCGTAAAGCGTACCGGCATCAACGAAGCCTGCGAGACGAAGACCAAAGTCCTCAGGAACACCCGGCATAGGCGCGGTAACTTCCGCAGAAGCAGCAAAGTATGTCGTGCCACCGATCGCATCGTCACCGATACGCGGACCGATACCGTCGTTCTCGAAGCCGCGGATTACACGACCACCGATCTTGAACTGATCGAAGACAAGCAGGTTGTCACCTGTCGGCGCAACATAACCAGCCTGACCTGTCAGCGAGCCGATGATGTCATATTCGTCAGACAGCGTGTGGTAGTAACGAGCCTTGGCGTAAATCTTGTAGTACTCGGAGTCACCACCAAGTCCTGCAAACTCATTGGTCAACGCACCCTGCCAGCCTTCGCGCGGCATGTTGCGATCGTCCAGGCTGTTATAGGCCAGTGTGTTCGAGATAATGGACTGGGTCCAGTTTCCACCGTTGATCAGGTCAACATACGGGCTCGCTAGATTAACGTAATTACCTGCGCCATCAACTGCGTCGTAATCACCACGACCATCATACTTGATCTGCTTATAAGTGTACTTGAACGTCGTCGCCAGATTTTCGGTGATCGGAGCTGTTACGCGAAGTGCGAAGCCCTGCTCATCGTAATCGTAGTAATCTTCGCTCGAGCTCTGGCTCTTGAACAGGTCGAAACCTGCTGCAAGGCGGTAGCCGAGGAAGTAAGGCTCGGTGAAGGACAGGTTGTAGCTACGCGCGTCATCCTGACCAGCACCTGCGGCAATACGGATGTACTGGCCGCGACCGAGGAAGTTCTTTTCTTCGATAGACGCTTCGAGAAGCGCACCGTCATTCTGCGAGTAGCCAGCACCGATACCGAAGGAGCCAGTTGCCTGATCTTCGACATCCACCACGATCACAACGCGGTCCGGGGCGCTGCCCTGAGACGTGCTGATGTTGACCTTGGAGAAGTAGCCGAGAGCTTCAAGACGACGCTTAGCGGCTGACACAACGGTCTGGTTGAAGGCGTCGCCTTCGCTGATGTCGAATTCGCGGCGGATAACATAGTCACGCGTACGTGTGTTGCCGCGGATTTCGATACGCTCGACGTAAGCGCGTTCGCCCTGATCGACGATGTAGGTAACACCTATGGTGTTGCCAGACATGTCGCGGTCGCCGCGTGGTGTTACTCGTGCAAATGGATAGCCTTCAGCAGAGACGCGCTTGGAAATCGCTTCCATGCTCTGCTGAACTTCCTTGGCGCTGTAGTTGGAGCCAGAGCGTGTCTCAACGAGGCCCTGCAGTTCCGAACCATCGACACCTGGAACGGTCGACTCGACGCCGACGTTACCGAATGCGTAACGCTGACCTTCGTCCACCGTGATGGTGATTGTGTATTCGTTGCTTGCTTCGTCCAGAACGGCATCAGAGCCCGTTACGCGGAAGTCGGCGTAACCACGGTTGTAATAGAACTGGCGCAACGCTTCTTCGTCAGCGCGCAACTTGTCCTCATTGTAGACATCCTTACGCGTCAGGAATGACAGCATGTTAGATTTCTTGGTGTTGAGAACCGCAGCAAGGCGACCGTCGCTGTAGGCATTGTTGCCGACGAAGTCGATGCGGGCAATCTTCGTGCGCTCGCCTTCGTTGATGACGAAAGCGAGGTTGACGCGACCCTGACCAACGGGAACGACCTGTGTCGTGACCTGGATGTCGCTACGGCCGATGGCAGCGTAGGCTTCCTTGATGCGGGCGATATCAGCCGTTACCAGTGTCTGGTCGTATGGACCGAGAGACTGTGTCTGCACGATGCCCTGAAGCTTGTCGTCCTTGATCTTGCGGTTGCCGTTGAACACGACCTGATTGACCAGATTGTTTTCACGCACCGTCACGACCAGCGTGCTACCGGAAACGCTCATGCTGACGTTGGAGAAGTAACCGGTCGCGTAAAGACGCTTCACCGACTCATCGATATCTGCGTTGGAAAAGTTCCGACCGGGAGCAATTGTGATGTTGGAGCGCACGGCATCCGCACCAGAGCGTTCAGCGCCCCGCACATCCACACGCTGGATCACTGCTGCATTTGCAACACCGGAAGAAGCAAGCACTCCCAGAGCTGCGACCGAAGAAACACCAGCAGACAGCGCAACCGCCGACACCGCGTTCAAAAATCTTGAACCAGCCTTCATTTTCAATTCTTACCTTTTCCCGTTGTCCCTCAGCGGGCGGAACCCGACTCCGGCCATCTGCGTCGTTTTACCTGCTTTTCCTCTACAAGCAAGCCCGACCGTTAATTTCTGTTTACTTCGCAAGCAACCGTGGCTCAATCGCCACTTTGGCTTCAAAACAAGGTAAACGCCCCCTTAATAAACAGACTAAAAAGCCCGATTCAGCCGATCAAGCTGCTGATATCATTCCATGTGGCAAATACCATCAAACTGAAAATCATGGCAAGACCGATACGGAAAGCGACTTCCTGCGCACCTGTACCTAGCGGTCTGCCACGGATCGCCTCGATAGCATAAAACACCAGATGCCCCCCGTCCAGAACCGGCACAGGCATCAGGTTGAGAAGGCCGATGGAAACCGAAAGCAAGGCTGCAAGCTGGATAACGGCGGCAAAACCGAGCGACGCCATCTGTCCTGACGCCTGCGCAACACGCACCGGTCCACCCAACTGGTCGGCATTCATGCGGCCTGTCACGAGGTTGCCAATATAGGCGAATGTGCCGGTTACGACATGACCCGTCTCGCGGACACCCTCAACCAGCGCTTCGCCCGGCGAATAGGTCACATGCCTGAAGTTTCCACGGGTCTGATCGGTTACAATGCCGATGATTCCCAGTTCCATCTTGTTGCCGAACTGGTCCGTCGTCTCGGTGCGAGTCGGCACCATCGGCAGGTTGAGCTGCTGTCCGTTGCGCTCCACAGTGACCGTGATCGGCGTTGCCGGACGGACCGCCACATAGCGGCGGACATCCTCGAATGTCTTGACGTTTTCACCGTCGATTGCCACCAGCCGGTCGCCTGGCAGAACGCCAGCGGTCTGCGCGGCACTGTTTTCGCGTACTTCGGACACGATAGGATCTGAGATCATGCGGCCATAGATGGTGAAAAGCGCCGCGAATATGAGAATCGCCAAAATGAAATTCGCGATCGGGCCAGCAGCGACCGTCGCTGCTCTTTTCCACAACTTTGCGCCTGCCAAGGTCTGCGCCCGCTCTTCCAGCGTCAGTCCGGAAAGGCTGTCGCTGTCCGGCTTGCTGGAAACATCCTCGTCTCCGAAGAATTTGACATAGCCACCGAGGGGAATGGCGGAAATCTTCCACCGCGTTCCGCGCTTGTCGGTAAAGCCGATCAGTTCAGGCCCGAAACCAACCGAAAAAGCTGTGGATCGAATGCCGCACCAGCGCCCGACGAGGTAATGACCCATCTCGTGAACGAAAACGAGGAGAGAGAGGACGAGAATGAACGGCACTATGTACCCGGTCAAGAACCCAACCGTCGCCGTTATCATATCCATACCCAACCCAGCCTTTCGCTATTGCCTGTTCAACGCTACCGTCAGAACCCCGGCAGAATTCCGCCGCCCGACCCTGGCACATCACCGGTTATCGCCGCGTGAACAACAGCAATGAGGAATACGGTAAAGCAGGCAAAAACAAGACCGTCAACCCGGTCCATAAAGCCGCCGTGACCGGGTATGAGATTGCTGGAATCCTTGACCTTGAAACGGCGCTTGATGAATGATTCGAAGAGATCACCGATCTGGCTGAATACGGATAGCACCAGCGCCATTCCTAAAACGATCATGCTGACGCGACCGTGATAGGTCGCAGCCACCGCCGCACCCGCCAGCACGCCGGATACCGTGCCGCCAATGGCACCGGACCAGGTCTTGCCGGGAGAGATCGCCGGTGCGAGCTTCGGGCCGCCAATGGCGCGCCCAACGAAATACGCCAGAATATCCGTGGCCCAGACAATCGCGAAGACGAAGACCATGGCTGCGAAGCCCGTCAACTCATCGCCCCGTATGGCTGCTAGAGAAATACCGCTAAGGCCCGCATAGACGATGCCGCCCACCAGCCACCAGTTCTTCCCTCGCAACACTGGAAAAAGCGCCGCCGTCAGCGCAAAGCCTGACAGCAGAGGCAAATCGAGCGACGATTCCCCGAAGATCGTATTGCCGCTCATCACCGCCACGGAAAACCAGCCCCAGGCATAGCCAGTCGGATTGGTGTCGGACAGCTTGGTGATGGTGCTCCATTCGTAATAGATCAGCAGCGCAAGAAGGCCCGCCACGAGACGGAACATCATGCCGCCGTACCACGTGGCCGTCAGAATAACGGCTGCGAGCACGATGGCGGAGATGATCCGCAGCCTTAGTTCCCGGCTCATCAGGCACCCGCCAGAGCGACTTGACCGGACAGGCCGCCGAACCTGCGGTCACGCGTCATATACTGGTCGATGGCCGAGAAAAACGTCTTGCGGTCGAAGTCCGGCCAGAAGTCGGGAATGAACAGAAATTCCGAATAGGCAGCCTGCCACAACATGAAGTTGGAGAGCCGCTCTTCACCGCTGGTGCGGATAATGAGATCGGGATCGGGCATCCCAGCGGTATCGAGACGCGCAGCAATGGCGTCGGGATCGATATCGGACGCATCGATGAGACCGGCGGCAACATCGCGTGCAAGCGAGGCGGCAGCGCGGGCGATTTCATCGCGAGACCCGTAATTGAAGGCAATGATCAGCGTCAGAGCCGTATTTTCCGCCGTCATCTGCTCGGCTTCGATCAGCAGGTTGCGGATATCGTCCTTCAGACTTTCCCGGTCGCCAATGACGCGAACCCGCACATTTTCCTTGTGCAGATCGGCCAGATCTCGACGGATGAAGGCCTTGAGAAGCCCCAACAGATCGCTGACTTCCGATTCGGGCCGGCGCCAGTTCTCCGAGGAGAAGGCGAACAACGTCAGATATTTGAGCCCGCATTCGCCAGCGGCGCGCACGGTTTCGCGCACAGCCTCCACCCCACGGCGGTGGCCCATGATGCGCGGAAGTCCGCGCTGCTTTGCCCAACGCCCGTTGCCATCCATAATGATGGCAACATGCTCAGGGTGTGAGGAACGTTTAATGTCCGACATCTCGATCCAGTGTAAAGCAGCGCGGAATGAAAAGATAAAATCTGCAGTGGCCTGACGGCAGACTATACCTGCATGATTTCTCTTTCTTTCTCTCCAAGCAAGCGATCAATATCCAAAATCGTGTCATCCGTCATCTTCTGAACCTTGTCGGATTGTGCACGGCTTTCATCCTGACCGATGTCACCATCCTTTTCGGCTTTTTTCAGACCGTCCATACCATCGCGCCGAACGTGGCGAATGGCAACCTTTGCTTTTTCCGCGTAATCATGCGCGACCTTGACGAGCGACTTGCGGCGCTCCTCGTTCAGCTCCGGCAGGGGAATGCGCAGGTTCTGGCCATCCACAATCGGGTTGAGGCCGAGGTTGGACTCGCGGATTGCGCGGTCGACGGCACCCACCATCGACTTGTCCCAGATGTTGACGCCCAGCATGCGCGCTTCCGGCACGGTAATGTTGGCCACCTGCGACAGCGGGACGCGCGAGCCATAGGCGTCAACGGTCACCGGGTCCAGGATGTTGGCAGATGCGCGACCCGTGCGCAGCGAAGCGATATCGCTCTTGAAGGCGTTGATGGCGCCGTCCATGCGGCGCTTGATATCGTTGAGGTCAATACCACTCATTTTCATACTCCATCAGTTCTGGCCAAGAGGGCCTCAATGTCACAGCGCGGAATCAACGCCGTATGTTACTTGTCGTGCACGATGGTCTTGCGACCGCCACCCGTCAATATTTGCGCAAAACCGCCCTTCTCGTGGATGGAGAAGACGATGATCGGAATGTGGTTTTCGCGCGCCAGGGCAACGGCCGCGACATCCATGACCGCAAGCCCCTTGCCCAGCACTTCCGAATGCGTCAGTTCCTCGAAACGGGTCGCTGTCGGGTCTTTCTTCGGGTCGGCGGAATAGATGCCGTCCACCTGCGTACCCTTGAAGATCGCTTCCGCACCCATTTCGGCGGCGCGCAGCGCAGCGGCGGAATCGGTGGTGAAGAACGGGTTGCCTGTGCCACCTGCGAAAATCACGACGCGGCCCTGCGACAGATGGTGCACGGCTGCGCGCTGCGAGAAGCTCTCGCAGATTTCCGGCATGGCGATGGCCGAGAGAACGACGGTGTCGAGATCCAGCTTGCGCAGAGAGGTCGCGAGCGCCAACGCGTTGATGACGGTGCCCAGCATGCCCATGTGGTCGCCAGTCACGCGGTCGCCGCCCTTGGAGGCAACGGCCACACCGCGGAAAATATTACCGCCACCCACGACGACACCCACTTCGACGCCCATGGCTCTCGCCTCGGCAATGTCGGAGGCAATGCGGTCTGCGACGGCAACATCGATGCCGAAACCCTGATTGCCCATGAGGGCTTCGCCCGACGCCTTGAGAAGAACACGTTTATAAAGCGGCTTGGAAGACATCATGACTCCTTCAAACATGTCGCGCACGGCCATGCACAGTTTGCAGTGACGACATGCGGAAACTTGAGAAACCACAGCACGGACGAATCTGAACGATCCCAAAGTGCTGCAGGATATAACCGCATCGCCGATACACGAAGGGCACCGCGTTGTCACGCGATGCCCCGTAGTTTTCCAGTATTAGAGCGCCGTGCGTCCTTTTCGGACGCACAAAGGACGCTCTAACCCTTTGAATCTACGCATCGTGCTTTACAAAAATCGACTTCGATTTTTGTGCCGATGCGCTAGGGTAAAGAGATCAGCCCTTGGCGACCGCAGCAACTTCAGCAGCGAAGTCGCTTTCTTCCTTTTCAATGCCTTCGCCGAGCAGCAGGCGAGCCATACCGACGACTTCGATCTTCGCGCCAGCTTCCTTTTCAGCTTCCTTGACGGCATCACCAACTGTGAGGTCAGGGTTGATGACGAAGGCCTGCGACAGAAGAGCGACTTCTTCGAAGAACTTGCGCATACGACCATCGACCATCTTTTCGATGATGGCTTCTGGCTTGCCGGATTCGCGAGCCTGCTCGATGAAAACGTTGCGTTCGCGTTCAGCAACAGCAGCATCGACTTCTTCAGCACGAATGGCGAGCGGGTTGGTCGCAGCAATGTGCATGGCAACCTGACGACCGATGGATGTCAGAACAGCCTTGTCACCCTCGGACTTCAGCGCGACGAGAACGCCGAGCTTGCCGATGCCGTCGCCAGCAGCGTTGTGAACGTAGGTCGCAACAACGCCGTGCTCGACTTCGAGCAGAGCCGAACGGCGCAGCGTCATGTTTTCGCCGATGGTGGCGATTGCGTCCTTGATGGTGTCGGCAACGGTCTTGCCGGTCGCTGGGTAAGTCGCAGCAGCAACGGCATCAACCGTACCGTCTGTCGTCAGCGCAACGGAAGCAACGCCACGGACGATGTCCTGGAAAGCGTCGTTACGAGCAACGAAGTCGGTTTCGGAGTTGATTTCGACAACGACAGCCTTGTGGCCGGCAGATGCGATACCGACGAGACCTTCAGCAGCCGTACGACCAGACTTCTTGTCAGCCTTGGCGATACCCTTGGCGCGCAGCCAGTCGATTGCAGCTTCCATGTCGCCACCGGTTTCGGCCAGCGCCTTTTTGCAATCCATCATGCCTGCGCCGGACTTCTCGCGCAGTTCCTTAACCATTGCGGCTGTGATTTCGCTCATTGTGTGCCTCTTGTCGGTTCGTCGGTCACGGCGCGATTGCGGCCCGACCGAAATCGGATTTTGGGAACGAATGTACCCGGAACTGTGACAGGCTGATGAAACAGCCACCACGAAACTTCAAAAAACCGCGCCCATGCCCTGGAGGACTGCGCGATTTAAACGAACAAGGCCGTCGAACTTTCTAGTCCAGAACGGCCTTGTCAGATCCTGATTGGTGAGGCGGCATCAAGATGCCGCCCAAAGGCCGACTATCAGGCGCCAGCTTCGTCTTCGAGCGCAGGCTCGATCGGAGCTTCTTCGGAAGCGCCGATGTCGCGACCGGAAGAGCCCTGCTGACGTGCGATACCGTCGATGGCAGCGCGAGCGATCAGATCGCAATACAGCGAAATGGCGCGCGATGCGTCGTCGTTACCGGGGATCGGGAAATCGATCTGGTCCGGGTCGCAGTTGGAGTCGATGATTGCAACGACCGGAATGCCAAGACGCTTGGCTTCTTCGATTGCGATCTTTTCCTTGTTGGTGTCGATGATGAACATCAGGTCAGGAACGCCGCCCATATCGCGGATACCGCCGAGAGCCTTTTCAAGCTTTTCGCGTTCGCGCTCAAGGTTCAGGCGCTCTTTCTTGGAGTAGCCGGAAGCGTCGGAGTTGAGGATTTCGTCGACCTTGCGCAGGCGCTGGATCGAGTTCGAAATCGTCTTCCAGTTGGTCATCATGCCGCCGAGCCAACGCGAGTTGACGTAGTACTGAGCGGAGCGCTTTGCGCTGTCTGCGATGATTTCAGAAGCCTGACGCTTCGTGCCAACGAACAGAACGCGACCACCACGGGCAACCGTGTCGGACACGACCTGAAGGGCGCGCGACAGCAAAGGAACCGTCTGCGCCAGGTCGATGATGTGAATGTTGCTGCGGTCGCCGAAGATGTACGGCTTCATCTTTGGGTTCCAGCGATGTGTCTGGTGACCAAAGTGAACGCCAGCTTCCAGAAGCTGACGCATAGAGAAATCGGGCAATGCCATGCCTAGTTATCCTTTTCCGGTTGAACCCCCGCGAAGCAAACAGCGCCATCAAGATGGCACCACCGGGCGGAACGATCCGGATTTCTCCCGGAACATCCCAAGCTTCGCGTGTGGAATGGTGTGCCGCATACAGCCAGTTTCGATAGAAAGCAAGCAATTATGCGGAAAAAGACGAAATCGATCGGCGCGTCGATCAACGCATCGGCTTGTTCTCGCAGCTTTCAGGCTGGAGAATATCGAGTTTTGCGAGTTTTCCCGTCAAAACGAAATCGCCATAGTCCATCGTCAGGTCACGGGTAATCCCGTTCTCGTAGAGTTTGAAGGACATGCGATAGATCGGCAGCGAATCGGTACCGCTCTTGTCGTTGTAATAGGCAATGGTCACCGGCCAGAACGGAGTTTTCGCAAAATCTCCTGCCTTGCCCGCATCCGCGTCGCCATCAGCTGGCGTCTGCTGCTTACCCACAAGTGTGGAGGTGATCAGGCTTTCATCGCCATCATCGGAACCATCGAAAACGCGCGACTCGAAGATGCGTTTGCCAAGCTTAGCATTCTCGATGACCTGAAACATATGCTCGGTCGGAAACTCGCCAGCGACCAGATCGATCTTGCGGGCGTCTGGCTTGGTCAGGTCGATAGTCATCGCGCCGTTCGAATCGGCTGCGGACCCGGTGACTTCCTTGTCCAGCTTATCGTCCGTGAAGGATTTGGTTTCGAAAGTGAACTTCTTGGAGCCCGGATCTTCGAACGTCGTCGTCTGCTGGTCCGTCATCCGCACGGTATCGCCTGTGCTGATCTGGGTGACGAAGCGAAAGTCGGTCTTGTAGCCTTTGCAGGAGGAGCCGGTGAACTCATAGACCATTCTGCCGGTCATGCCTTCGATGCCCGAGCGGTCGGACGCGTCCTTCAGTTCGAGATCGTAGACAGCACGATGTGAGATCAGGTTTGGCACCGCGGCAGGCACAGCACCGGCAACCGTGGGCACCATCAGGAAGGTGCCAGAAGCAAGGGCAATGACGAGGTTCCTGACAAACATTCAATATCTCCTGTTGGACTCGCCGCTCATATTGTACAAGCAACCGCCCGGCTTTCGGACATCATGCTCTGTCTGCCGGATTTTTGAAAGATTTACAACAAAAGCGGAGACGAAAATGTCGGATGCAATCGAAGCTCGCCTTAAAGAACTGGGCTACACCCTGCCCGCTGCCGCTGCACCGGCTGCGAACTATGTGCCGTTCACCATCAGCGGCAATCTGCTGTATATTTCAGGCCAGTTGCCCATGGAATCCGGCAAGATTGCGGTCACGGGCCATGTCGGTCGCGATGTCGATGTTGCAACCGCCCAGCGCGCAGCCGAACTTTGCGCGGTCAACATTCTTGCACAGGTTAAGGCCGCTCTGAATGGCGATCTGTCGAAAGTCCGCCGCGTGCTGAAGCTCAACGGTTTCGTCGCTTCAGTTCCCGAATTCACCGAACAGCATCTGGTTATCAATGGTGCGTCCAATCTCATAGCCAATGTGCTGGGTGATGCCGGAAAGCACGCACGCGCTGCTGTCGGCATGGCCTCCCTGCCCTTCAACGCCTCCGTAGAAATCGACGCCATCGTGGAAATCGACGTATGACACTGAAACTTTCCTGGCTGACGGCACAGCCCGTTGCCCATCGCGGCTATCACGACCAGAACAAGACGGTCTGGGAAAACACACTGACAGCGTTCTCGCGTGCCATCGAAGCCGGTTACGCCATCGAATGCGATCTGCAACTGGCATCCGACAGTGTCCCTGTTGTCTTCCACGATGACGAAATGACGCGCCTGACCGGCATCAAGGGCGATGTGCGGGAACGCACTTCCGGTGAACTCGGCCTCCTCTCGGTCGGCCAGACCAAGGACCGCGTTCCCACGCTCAAGCAGCTCTTGAAGCTATGTGCTGGAAAGGTTCCGCTTGTTCTGGAACTCAAGGGCCGCCAAGGCGCTGGCGTCGATGACGGCTTTGCCGAGGCGGTGCTGGAGGTGCTGGAGGGCTATGAAGGTCATGTGGCGCTGATGAGCTTCGATCACCATCTGCTGAAAGACCTCAAGACTGCCGGGTCGCCTTGGCCGCTGGGTCTGACCGCCGAAGGCTCAAAGCCCGAAGACTTCTTCAAGCACGATGAAGCCATGCAGATCGGCCTCGATTTCATTTCCTACGCCTGGGCCCATCTGCCCAACAGCTTCATCGAGGCACAGAGAAAACTTGGGCTTCCTGTGATTACATGGACGGTCATGGATGAAAATGCCCGCGCGACCACCTATAAATATGCTGACCAGATGACGTTCGAAGGTTTCGATCCGAAACAGGGACCTACGGCCAGCGCATGAGCCAAGAATATTCCATTCGCGTAGAGCAGTCCTTCGCGGACATCGACCCGGAAAGCTGGAGCGGGCTTTCAGGCACGTCGAAATCTACGCGAACGGATACCTACAACCCCTTCATATCGCATGCCTTTCTATCATCGTTAGAGCAATCGGGTTCTGCGGCGGCCAAGACCGGCTGGCGCGGCCATCACCTGCTGCTTGAAACGGGTGATGGAACACTTGTGGGCGCGATACCGGCCTACCTTAAAAGCCACAGCCAGGGCGAATATGTCTTCGATCATGGCTGGGCGGATGCGCTGGAGCGGGCTGGAGGCAATTATTATCCGAAGCTGCAATGCTCCGTGCCCTTCACGCCCGCAACCGGACCACGGCTTTTGACCAGCGGGATCGATGACGCGGCCTTTCGGCAAGTATTGGCGTCAGGCCTGCGGCAGGTCACCGAGAAAATCGGCGTATCCTCGGCACACGTCACATTCGCACCGAATGGTGACATCGACGCTTTGCTGGGCGAAGGCTTTCTTCCCCGCACCGACCAGCAATTTCATTTCATCAACAACGGCTACCGCGACCACGCCGATTTTCTCGATGCGCTCGCGTCTCGCAAGCGCAAGGGCCTGAAAAAAGAACGCCGCGCAGCACTCGAAAACGGCATCGAAATCGACTGGCTTACCGGCAGCGATCTGACCGAAGACATCTGGGACCAGTTCTACAAATTCTACATGGACACTGGCAGCCGTAAATGGGGCCGACCGTACCTCACCCGCCAGTTCTACTCGCTGATCGGCGAACGCATGGCAGAGGACGTCCTGCTGATCATGGCCAGGCGCGAGGGCCGTTACATTGCAGGCGCCATCAACTTCATCGGTGGAGACGCGCTTTACGGTCGCCATTGGGGCTGCATCGAAGACCACCCCTTCCTACATTTCGAAGTCTGCTACCATCAGGCCATCGATTTCGCTCTGGCGAAGGGCCTGAAGCGTGTGGAGGCTGGCGCGCAGGGCGAGCATAAGCTGGCACGCGGCTACACCCCCGTCACCACCCATTCGGCCCACTTCATCACGCATCCGGGCCTGCGGCGCGCAATTGCCGATTATCTGGAGCGGGAGCGTAGCGAAGTGGAAGAGATCAGCGGCTATCTTGACGACCACAGCCCATTCCGCAAAGGCGAGCGTCTGGAAACCGACGACTAAGGACAACAGCATTTCGAGGAGAATTCCCATGACGGCAGCTTACGACACCGACAATATCTTCGCCAAAATCCTGCACGGCGAAATTCCCTGCGTAAAGGTTCACGAAGACGACGATACGCTTGCTTTCATGGATGTCATGCCGCAAGCACCCGGCCATCTCCTCGTCATCCCCAAGACAGCTTCACGCAACATGCTGGATGCCGACCCTCAAGTGCTGGCGAAAACCATCGCCGTGGTCCAAAAACTCGCCGTCGCCGCAAAACAGGCCTTCGATGCGGATGGTGTCTACATCGCGCAGTTCAACGAACCCGCAGCAGGCCAGACCGTCTTCCACCTGCATTTCCACATCGTCCCCCGCAAGGAAAACGAACCGCTCAAACCCCATAGCGGTGCAATGGCCGATGGCGCTTTGCTGAAAGAGCACGCGGAGAAAATCAAGGCCGCGCTTTGAACTCCACGGTCAATCAACCGTGACACCGACCATTCTTTCAGGCGACAGGCCGGATGTTGCGGTATTCGCGAGCGCGTTAACAATGCCACGCGAGATCGGATAGACTACGGCGAAACAAGCGATTCCGCCCCATACATCCGCCAGATGATGCCCGCCCTGCACCAGCACGGCTGGTAGCATCAGCACGTTTAAAATACCGATCGTGACGACGAAAAAGATATGTCTTGGCACGAAGACGACAGACATCAGCGCCATGAAAATGTGGAATGACGGAAAGCCGATCAGTCCAAGAATATTGGATGGTGAGAGATAACCAGCGCCTTCCGCACCCAACCGCATCAATTCACGCCCATACTCCGGGGTGACCGCCAGCGGAATGGCAAGCGTCACCCACTCTGGTAGTGTGTGGTAGGCTTTCGCGCCGAAGGTGGGGAAGATCACCCAGAAGCAGATGCTGACAATGGCGCCAATCGTGCCGGTCAGAAGAAAACAATACAGCATCCTTTCCTTACCCGTAAAACCCAGCATGATGAGGATGACGAGCAGTTGCGGGAGGGTCGTCATATAGACGACGTAGAGCGCCTTCCCCACTATGGGATAGGTCGCAGCCCATGTGACGATGGCGGGCCAACTGTAGCCGACAGCAGCGTCGATGCGCATCAACACCTCATCGATCGGCTGAAATGAGATCGGCAGAAAGACATAGTTGAACATCGACGCGAAGATCGTGAAAAGCACGTAGAGCCCCGACGCGGTCAGCACGGTTGCCAGCCGCGCGTCCCTGCCACGATACCGGTAATATTGTCCTATGATAATCGGCAAAATGCCGGTCGCCAGGCTGACGGCGTAGCCCAAAACGTCTACGTCGATGGATTTCCGATAGATGAAGAACCCATCGAAACAAGCCAGTAAGAAAATGACGGCAAATAACAAACGCTCAATCGGCAAAAGAAACATTCGGGCCACGTTGTTGTTCAAAATAATAGTGAAAATGAACTAATCGATCATTCGCCGAAATTCATCACCATTATATTAAAAACAACATTCCAGCCGCCAGAACGACTAACGGCGCCACGACGCCAACGAACACTTTCTGGCCGCTTGCTAGAAAAGCCGCAAACCCCAGCCCAGCAGCCCCTATCCGCAGCCACATCGGAGACTGCTCCAGTACGCCGGTGGGAAACACGATCAGCTTTGCGGTAACGGCCATGACGAGGGCCGTGGCGACCGCGCGGACCCAGTTCAGGACTTCGGAGCCCTCTTTCAGCCGATTGCCCGCGATCACGCCCAGCCATCGCCAGAGATCGGTGGCGAGCCAGCCAGCAATCGCGATGAAGAGGTAGGGTGCCCACCATGCGTCCGGGATCATGGTTCGCCCTCCACGGTCACGTGCTCGATTTTGCGGCGAAACCAGAAACGGTCGATCAGGTAGGCCAGCGTGCCGCCACCGATACCGGCATAGAGAATATCGAATTCCGGCTCGATGACCGCAAACAGCGGCCCAGCGATCACGCCGATGATGAAGGCCACTTTGACCACCGTGTGTCGGGCGGATGCCCAGATGGATGACACGAAATAAACGGGCGTCAGAAAGAACAGAATCCCCGCGACCAGCGGCGGAAAGGCAGCGACGAGACCGTAGCAAACGGCGACGATAACGGCGTTCACCAGCGTCAAGGTCATGCCGAACCCTGCGAACCAGGCAACCCGCGCTTCGCGCGGCACCTTGCTCAGGTTCTGCGTGGCAAAGACCCAAGCGGTGATGGCGACGAAATGGGAGAGAAATAGCAGCACCCATGTGGGTGTCTTTGCGGTGCGCATTTCCGGCACGATGGAGGCCACCATCGGCATCATACGGATGGAAGACAGCGTCACCACCAGAAAGCAGGTCGCCAGCCCCGCGCCGCTGGTCATCGCACCGATCAGGATCATCTTGGCTGGAAGCGCCCAGATGGTGAGCGTCATGAACACGGCCTCACCGCGCGGCACCCCGGACTCCAGAGCAAAAGCGCTGAAGCCAACGAACGAGGTCATGAGAATGAGCGATGGCAGCGAGAAAATGCCCTTCATGCCTCTGAAAAACCAGAGATAGATGGGCTCCGCAGGGTGTTCTAAAGGCATGTCGTTATCCGGTATAGATAAAAATAAAGTGCCGGGCATAAAGCCCGGCACTTGTCAGTCTTATGGTACCGATTACTTCTTTTTCGGCACCTTGGGAACGGTGTTGGTCTTACGGCGAGGCTTAGCCTCTTCCGCTGCCTTGTCCGTGTCGGCGGCCACCACCTCGTCCTCTTTCTCGACCTTGGCGGCTTTCGCCTTGCTCTTGGCCTTGCCCGGAGACTTCGCGGCCTTCAACTCGGCTTCCGGCTTCGGCTTAACCGGTGCTGTTTCAGGCAGCACGTCTAGCTTCAAACCGTCCGTGCCGTCTTCCTTCTTGCCTATGCTGACGCTAACAACGCCGCCTTTCTTGAGCTTGCCGAACAATATCTCGTTGGCCAGCGGCTTCTTGATGTGTTCCTGAATGACGCGACCGAGCGGACGCGCACCCATCTTCTCATCGTAGCCCTTTTCAGACAGCCAAGCGATGGCATCCTCATGCAGGTCGAAGGTGACGTTGCGTTCGGAAAGCTGCGTTTCCAACTGCATGACGAACTTCTGCACCACCTTGTGAATAACTGCAGTCGGCAGCGGCGAGAACGGAATGATCGCATCCAGACGGTTGCGGAATTCCGGCGTGAACAGGCGGTTGAGCGCCTCTTCATCCTCACCGCTACGCTTGGACGAGCCGAAGCCGATGGCCGACTTCGCCATTTCGGACGCACCCGCATTGGTCGTCATGATCAGAATGACGTTGCGGAAGTCGATCTTCTTGCCGTTGTGGTCGGTCAGAGAGCCATGGTCCATGACCTGCAACAGGATGTTGTAGATGTCAGGATGCGCCTTCTCGATTTCGTCCAGCAACACCACGCAATGTGGATGCTGATCGACACCATCGGTCAGCAGTCCACCCTGGTCGAATCCGACGTAGCCGGGAGGTGCACCCAGGAGACGCGACACGGTGTGACGCTCCATATACTCCGACATATCGAACCGCAGCATCTCCACGCCGAGGGACGCCGCAAGCTGCTTGGCGACTTCCGTCTTGCCCACGCCCGTTGGGCCCGAGAAGACGTAGGAGCCGATGGGCTTGTTGGGTTCGCGCAGACCCGCGCGGGCGAGCTTGATTGCGGTAGACAGTGCTTCGATCGCGATATCCTGACCATAAACGACCGAGCGCAATTCCTTTTCAAGATTGGCGAGAACCATCTCGTCATCCTTGGAAACGGTCTTGGCCGGAATGCGCGCCATCGTGGCAATCGTAACCTCGATCTCCTTTTCGGTGATCAGCTTGCGACGCTTGGAAGCAGGCAACAGCATCTGCGCGGCACCGGTCTCATCGATCACGTCGATTGCCTTGTCTGGCAGCTTACGGTCAGAGATATAGCGGGCCGAAAGCTCGACAGCCGCCTTGATGGCGTCGTTGGTGTAGCGCAGGTGATGGTAATCTTCGAAATAGGGCTTCAGGCCCTTCATGATCTCGATCGCATCTTCGATGGACGGCTCGTTGACATCGATCTTCTGGAAGCGACGAACGAGCGCGCGATCCTTTTCGAAGAACTGGCGATATTCCTTGTAGGTCGTCGAGCCGATGCAACGGATCACACCGGATGAAAGCGCAGGCTTCAGCAGGTTGGACGCATCCATTGCGCCGCCCGATGTCGCACCGGCACCGATTACGGTGTGAATTTCATCGATGAACAGCACCGCACCCGGAAACTCTTCAAGTTCCTTGACGACCTGTTTCAACCGCTCTTCGAAGTCGCCGCGATAACGTGTACCCGCCAGAAGCGTGCCCATATCGAGCGAGAAAATCGTGTCGTTCTTCAGCGCTTCAGGCACCTTGCCCTCAACGATACGCTTGGCGAGACCTTCGGCGATGGCAGTCTTGCCAACGCCTGGATCACCCACATAAAGCGGATTGTTCTTGGAGCGACGGCACAGGATCTGAATGGTGCGGTTGACCTCGGCATGACGACCAATGAGCGGATCGATTTTGCCACCACGCGCCTTGTCGTTCAGGTTCACGCAGTATGCTTTCAGTGCATCCGGCTGCTTCTTCGGCGCGGCATTGTCCTCTTCGGAACCGTTGCGTGCAGGCTTTGCTTCGTTCTCGGTGTCCTCGGCACCACGGGGCGACCGGGTCTGAGAGGTCCCAGGGCGCTTGCCGATGCCGTGTGAGATGTAGTTGACGGCGTCGTAGCGCGTCATCTCCTGCTCCTGCAGGAAGTAGGCGGCGTGGCTTTCGCGCTCTGCAAAGATCGCGACCAGCACATTGGCGCCGGTGACCTCTTCACGCCCGGACGACTGCACGTGAATGACGGCACGCTGGATAACCCGCTGGAACCCGGAAGTGGGTTTGGAATCCTCATCGTAACCCGTCACCAGATTGGACAGTTCGTTGTCGACATAATCGACCACGGTTTTACGAAGCGCATCCAGATCAACGTTGCAGGCACCCATTACGGCTGCCGCATCCGCATCCTCTATCAACGCCAGCAACAAATGCTCGAGCGTCGCATATTCATGATGACGCTCATTTGCAAAGGTCAGTGCCTGATGCAGCGCCTTCTCTAGACTCGGGGAAAAAGTTGGCACGTTGCGATCCTCATTTCTTTTCCATGACGCACTGAAGCGGATGCTGGTGCTGTCGGGCGAAATCCATGACCTGACTTACTTTTGTCTCTGCGACCTCATATGTAAATACCCCGCATTCGCCGACACCGTGCTGGTGTACATGCAACATGATGCGGGTAGCCCCTTCCCTGTCCTTCTGGAAAAAACGCTCCAGAATGTGAATGACGAATTCCATGGGAGTATAGTCGTCGTTCAGTAAAAGAACACGGTAGAGATTAGGCTTTTTTGTCTTCGGTTTGGTGCGGGTAATAACAGACGTTCCGCGGTTGGCACCGCCATCTTCCCCTTCACCGTCGCCCTGCATGTCGATCGGCTTAGCGATCATCTTACTTCATTCTCCAGATCGCACTCGCACCGGTCTTTTTGGGATACGAGCCAGAATTTCGCTCACCTATATTTAGGTCGTCCAATGGTGATTTTAAGCCCCCTTTGCCGCACTGCAATCACTAATACGTTCACAGGCGACGAAAGTGTGAAGAGAAGCGCGAAGCAATGGCGCGCGCAAGCCCTCCTCATCGCGACAGGCCGCGCCGCAGCGTGACAGCAACCGCATGTTCGAAGGTCGATACCTCCATCTTCCGGCAAATCGACTCCATCAGATAGCCTATCGTTATGCTGGAGAGAGCCACTTCTGCAGCGATAATCTCAAAGCTTTCGCCTTCTGCGGCCAGAAAAAGAATCTGCTTTTCAAGACCGGAAAGAGGTTGCCTCTTCTCCGTTCGCGCACGCCCGATCGCGGTGAGGCGCATATGCATGTGAAACATCAGCATGCTCATCCGCTCGACCTCATCCACATCAGGGTGTGGTCGGTCTCCTGCAAAGCCTATCAGGCGCGGCAGGGATGAAACGCCAAGGGCGGAAAAGCTGATCCCCACGGTGAAACCAACGGAACGATAAAATGCTGCGTGATCCGGGTCGATCTCGCCACAGGCTTCATCCTCGCTCAAATCCCAGGGGGTTGGACCCAGAGTACCGGGTAGATGCTTGAAAAGCCGTTCAGCGAAGGCCGCCACGCGCTCATCGATCTTGTAGAACAGGTCAACCGGCATGTTGGATGGGAAGAGGAAGGATATCGGCTCTTCCTCCTCCACACGCGCCGTTTCGAACACGCAATAATAACGAAAGCCGAACATGTTCTGAATTTCGGTCAGCAACAGCGCGACATCGTCCATCGTGTCGGCTTTTTGCAGTCTGATGAGAAGGTCCTGGCTGATTTCATACCTCTGCATCAAAAGAACCCCATCCGGGTGGATGGGGATTGGCCGAACGACCTATGGGTCAGTTCGGCGCTCTATCAGAAAGCCTAATCGGGCAGCTGCAGCCTGTCAATTTTCGCCATCCAGCATCTCGCGCACGGCCACGGCCAACTGCTTCAGCGAGAATGGCTTGGGCAGGAAACCGAACTTGGCGTCGGCTGGCAGGTTCTTCGCGAATGCATCCTCGGCATACCCCGATACGAAGATGAACTTCATGTCGGGATAGGTCTTGCGAAGCTCCCGCAGCAGCGACGGACCGTCCATTTCCGGCATCACGACGTCGGAGACAACGATATCGACCTTGCCGTCCAGCTCTTCCAGAACTTCCAACGCCTCTGTACCGGACCCGGCTTCGTGGACGGTGTAGCCACGGGTTTCCAGCATGCGCTTGCCACCACGGCGCACCGCCTCTTCGTCCTCGACCAGGAGAACGACGGCGGATTTGCCGGTCAGGTCGAGAAGCTCTTCCTTGGCCGCCGCATCCTTGGCAGCCGCCGCATCGGCGATGCCGCGAGCCGCAATTTCCTCTTCCGTCTGATGCACCACCTCGATGATGTGGCGCGGCAGGAAGATGCGGAAGGCCGTGCCCTTGCCCACTTCCGAATCGGGGTAGATGTAGCCGCCGGACTGCTTGACGATGCCATATACCATCGAAAGGCCAAGCCCCGTGCCCTTGCCCACTTCCTTGGTGGTGAAGAACGGCTCGAAAATCTTGTCCATGATCTCCGGCGGAATACCGGTGCCGGTATCGGCAACCTCGATCATCACGAGGTCTTCGGACGGAATATCCGAACGTCCCAGCGCGACGACTTCTTCCGCAGACATGTTGCGGGTCATTATCTTGATCTTGCCACCATCCGGCATCGCATCACGGGCGTTGACGCAGAGGTTGATCAGCACCTGCTCGAACTGCGACAGATCGGTTTTCACAGGCCACAGATCGCGCCCGTAATCCACCTCCAGCTTGACATTGGTGCCGGAAATCAACCGGTCCACCAGCATGCGCAGATCGCCGATGACGTCGGTCAGGTTCAGCACGGCCGGGCGCATCGTCTGCTTGCGCGAGAACGCCAGCAACTGGCGCACGAGAACGGCAGCGCGGTTGGCGTTCCGCTTGATTTCCATCAGGTCGGCAAAGCTGGCATCGGCAGGCCGCGCCTGGAGCAGCAGATGGTCGGACGACAGAAGAATGGCGGTCAACACGTTGTTGAAGTCATGCGCGATGCCGCCAGCCAGCGTGCCCACTGCATTCATCTTCTGTGTCTGCGCCATCTGCGTTTCGAGCGCCTTCTGCTCGGTCACCTCAATGGCGTAAACAATGGCAACCTCTTCCGGCGCCTCATCGTCCTGGTCGATCACGGCGTGAACATAGAAGCGGAAATGCCGCGCCTCATCGGTCGGATGGCGGGAATCGAACGGTGGAATATCGCCTTGGCGGTCCTTAGCGGCATCGATGGCCTGCAACAGCTTCGGCTTGTCGTTGTCGTGCAGCACGGCATCCAGCACCACGCCATTGTCGATATCGTCACGACCGACGACGCCAGAAAACAGTTTCAGGAACGGCGCATTGGTGCGCAGAATTCGGCCATCGCCATCCAGCGAGGCAATGGCCATCGGCGTGTTGTTGAAGAAGCGGGTGAACCGCATGGCCGAGGCCGACTCGGCGTTCGCCTTGCCCTTGGCGCGCATCAGCACGATGGTCCGACTTTCGCCCGGTGCACCGTCGCGCGTGCCGGTGACCTGATGGACGAGACGGGCTGGCATGCTCTGGCCGTTGACCCGGCGCATATCCAGATCCAGCATTTCGGTGCGGTTCGATCCAGCCTGCGGCTGAACGGATTCGATCAGCGCCATACCCTCACCCGCGACGATATCTGAAACCGTCAGCGAACCGGGCGAAAACTGCGCCAGATCGATGCCCAGCCATTCGGACAGCGTGGCGTTAAGATAAACGATCTCGCCCTTCTTGCCCGCAGAGAAGAACCCGGCAGGCGCATGATCGAGATAATCGATTGCATTCTGCAGCTCGCGGAAAAACCGCTCCTGATCTTCCCGCTCGGTGGTGATGTCGGCAATCTGAAACACGTGGAGGGATTTGTCGCTCGTGTCCCTCAACAGCCGGGCTTTGAGCCGGTACCAATGCGGCCCGGCCTGCGACGTATTGGCACTCAACGGCTTCAGCAGCCGGAATTCCTCGTAACCGTCGTTACCATCACGCAAGCCGTTGATGAGGCGATAGAGCGCTTCCGTCGATTCCCGGTCCCGCGACAGCAGCGTCTCGAGGCTCTGGATGTCTGTGGCCTTGGTCGCGCCGGTCATCTGGCAATAGGTGGCATTGGCGTAAACCAGCCGCCCCTTGGGGTCGGTGATCAGCGTGCCATCGGGATGGGACGATAAAAACCGGCGCGCCATGCCATCGGATTGCGATTGCGGCATGACCTCGATGAAACCGATGGCAGACGATACCAGAAAGAAGATGCCGAGCATGGCCAGCACGCCGAGAATGCCGAGTACGACTTCGTTTTCCAGCGAGTCCTTGAAATAGACGAAACCGACAGCGGCAGCCACGAGGACGAGGGCCAACAGCAGGATGCGCAACAGGGTGCCGGATCTGGCGCGCCTGTCCACCAACGGAAAGTCATTGTCGCTGGCTTGGCTGACCTTGGTCATGGAGGCTCTAACCCTTGCAGTTTTGCCGATCCTCGCACATCAGAACACAAATGCCCCTGATGGAATCGCTTTTGTCTATCCCTTGTAGCAATTCGCTGAAATGTCAAAAAGCTCCGCATCACCATAAACCTTTGCCAATACACAGCGAATGCAAGGTTTTGGATGCGATATGGCCATCTGCGTGGCACCTTTGCCACGTCAAAACGTTGTCGCTGATTGAAACGCACCGCAATTTGGTGGCGTACGCAGCATAAAAACTTGTACTTGACGGAAAAAAATCGTCTTTTCGCTTCAACCGGCTTGAAAAATTCAGACAAGGCAATCATTTGCCCCACAAAATGCAAGAGGGACTGGCTCGATGATGGAAGATTTTATCGGCACATACGGCAACAACCTCATCGTTGCTGTTGTCGGTGTCGGCGTGGCACTTCTGGCTCTGGCGATCATCCTGTGGCTCATTCGCAGACGCGGCGGCTCGTCGCCTTTCATTCGTGGTGGCAAGACCCGTCAGCCGCGCTTGCAGGTGCTGGATGCCGCAGCGGTGGATGCCCGGCGCAGGTTGGTGCTGGTGCGCCGCGACAATGTCGAACATCTCGTCATGATCGGCGGCCCGACTGATATCGTCATTGAAAGCGGCATTGGCGCCATTCCCTTCATGAAGGACGTGCGCGACCCGCAGGATGACATGCTGCCAGCGCCACCAGTCGAAAAAGCAATTCCGCCAAGCCGCACGCGTGCCCTTCCCACCGTTAAGGAAGAGGAAAGCCGTCCTGCACCCGTCATTCCTGCGGCAGCCCCTGCACCCCAGCCCGAATTGCGCCCAGCCCCTGCCGCCGTCCAGCCACCACCCGCACCAACGCCAAGCCCAAGGCCTGCTCCCACGCCAGCGCCAGCACCTCGGCCAGTTACACCACCGGCCCCACCTGTGGCAGCAGCACAGCCGGTCGCCGCTCCTCAGCGTCCGGCGCCGCCAGTGGCTCCCGCCCCGCGTGTCGTTGCCAAGGAGCCGATCGCACCTGCAATGACGGCACCCATTGTACCAGCCGTAACCGCAGCATCGCTCGCCGTCGAGCCAGTCGTAAAGCACCCTCCGGTCGCTCCACCGCAGCCCGCTGCGGTCGCACCTGACATCGCGCCGGAACCGGTCGCTTCCAGAGAGCCGGTCATCGACCAGAACAATGCGGGAGACTTTCTGGATGCCGCCCGCGAGCGCGTCCTTCCCACATTCACCACTGCCGCCCCCATCGCAGCCACAGCCTCGATTGCCAAACCAGAGCCGCTGGCACCAGGCGACGACGGTCCCGTCTTCGGCGATCAGCTGACCAGCGATTTCGAGAGCTTCCTCGAGGCCGAAATTGCCAAGAACGCCGCTGCCACGCCCGATATCACCTCCGACATCAGACCCAAAATCAATATCGAGCCGACATGGCCGACAGAACCGCAGCAGACCGTCTCGCCGCCCGTATCGGATGGCGCTGCCGATAGCGATGTTCAGAAGGAAATGGCCCGCATCTTCGGTGAAATGGCCGTTACTCGCGACAAGTAACGGCATCTTCTTACTCATGGATCGCTTACGCATTCGGCCCGCCTCTCGGCGGGCCTTTCCATATGTGATGTCGGTTGCCATCCTCTCGCGACTCTGATCAAGATCGCGACGGGGAACAAAGGGTGATCACGTGAACTATTCGGCAACTGGTTCTGCGGCGCTTAAAGGCATGCTCATCATGGCGGCATGCATGATCGTGCTGCCAGTCATGGACGCCATTGCCAAATATATGGCCACCAGCGAAGGCATGTCACCGGCGCAGGTAACGTTCTATCGTTTCTTCTTCCAGCTCGTCTGTACCCTGCCCTTGCTGCTCATCATGTCGCCCCGCGCGCTGCTTTCTGCCAAACGGCCATGGCTCAACCTGTTGCGCGGAGTGTTGCATGCCGCCGCCAGCCTCGCCTTTTTCGCTGCGGTCAAATACATGCCGCTGGCCGATGTCTTCGCCATCTATTTCGTCGAACCCTTCCTGCTGACCATGATGTCCGCGCTGTTTCTGGGCGAAAAAGTCGGCTGGATGCGCTGGAGCGCCATTGCCGTCGGTTTCATCGGCGCGATGATCGTCATTCAGCCAAGCTTCGAGGTTTTCGGTTGGACCTCGCTGCTACCCGTTGCCTGCGCCTTCCTCTTTACACTCTACCTCTTCCTCAACCGCGCAATGGGCGATGCCGATAGCCCGCTGGTTATGCAAACGATGGCGGGTATCGCCGGTACGGTTTTCATGGGCGTGGCTCTTTTGATCGGCCACGGGTTTGGCGATGTGAATTTCGAAATGTCGTTGCCCGGTTGGGGCCATGGCCTCGTGCTTCTGGTGTTGCTCGGCTCCATCTCCGGCTACATGCACCTCCTCGTCGTCAAGGCCTTCCGTCTCGCGCCGGTATCGCTTCTGGCACCCTTTCAATATTTCGAGATCATTTCGGCAACGG
Source organism: Agrobacterium sp. lyk4-40-TYG-31 (assembly GCF_030209855.1). Lineage (NCBI taxonomy): Bacteria > Pseudomonadati > Pseudomonadota > Alphaproteobacteria > Hyphomicrobiales > Rhizobiaceae > Agrobacterium > Agrobacterium sp. lyk4-40-TYG-31. The sequence goes on along the minus strand of NZ_JARVRE010000008.1, from coordinate 123,830 downwards.
TGTTGGGCTATGTGCTGTTCGCCGATTTCCCCACGGCGTCGAAATGGGTGGGCATTTTCATCATCGTCGCGTCAGGCCTGTTCATCATCTGGAGAGAGCGGCGCGCCGCAAGGCCAACCATCGTGGATGTCGCAGAAGTGTGACGAATGTCGCCCACCGCCCTTGTTCCTGTCGCCGAGGTCGGGCAAAAGTCTTTTCGAATAAAACGAATAATATCAGGAGACGAAAATGGACGTTCGCGCCGCAGTCGCTGTTCAGGCAGGCAAGCCCCTCGAAATCATGACGGTACAGCTTGAAGGCCCGCGCGCCGGCGAGGTCTTGATCGAGGTCAAGGCGACCGGCCTTTGCCACACGGACGATTTCACGCTTTCGGGCGCTGACCCAGAAGGCCTGTTTCCGGCGATTCTCGGTCATGAAGGTGCAGGCATCGTGGTCGATGTCGGCCCCGGCGTCACCTCGGTCAAGAAGGGCGACCACGTCATTCCGCTCTACACGCCCGAGTGCCGCGAATGCCCGTCCTGCCTGTCGCGCAAAACCAATCTCTGCACCGCCATCCGCTCCACCCAGGGCCAGGGCGTCATGCCTGACGGAACCAGCCGCTTTTCCATCGGCAAAGACAAAATCCACCACTATATGGGCTGCTCGACCTTCGCGAATTACACGGTTCTGCCGGAAATCGCGGTCGCTAAAATCAACCCGGACGCTCCATTCGACAAGGTCTGCTACATCGGTTGCGGCGTCACCACCGGTATCGGCGCCGTCATCAACACCGCCAAGGTCGAAATCGGCTCCACGGCGATCGTGTTCGGTCTGGGCGGTATCGGTCTCAACGTCATTCAGGGCCTGAAGATCGCTGGCGCCGACATGATCATAGGTGTCGATCTCAACAATGACAAGAAGGCATGGGGCGAGCGCTTCGGCATGACGCACTTCGTCAATCCGAAGGATGCGGGCGACGATATCGTGCCTTACCTCGTCAATCTGACGAAGCGTGGTGCAGACCAGATCGGCGGCGCGGATTACACATTCGATTGCACCGGCAATACCAAAGTCATGCGGCAAGCACTGGAATCCTCGCATCGCGGCTGGGGCAAGTCCGTCGTCATCGGGGTGGCCGGTGCTGGTCAGGAGATTTCCACGCGTCCCTTCCAGCTCGTCACAGGCCGCACATGGATGGGCACCGCCTTTGGCGGCGCGCGCGGTCGCACGGATGTGCCGAAGATCGTCGACTGGTACATGGAAGGCAAAATCCAGATCGACCCGATGATCACCCACACCATGCCGCTCGAAGACATCAACAAGGGCTTCGAAATGATGCATTCCGGCGAAAGCATTCGCGGCGTCGTCGTCTATTGATCGATCAACCAACGCCCTTTGGCCTTGACGGTCGAAGGGCGTTGCCGTGTCGGTCACAACGCAGTGCATTGCGTCATCCACTTCAAAACACCCCATAAACGCCAGAAGATTAAGGACAACCAGCGCTTTACGCGCTTCGGGGCTTTTCCTTCGCGGTCGCGCGGTCTATAGGTGGCGCTGATTTTTTAGCGGAACGACAAATGAGCAACACGATCTTCGTCCTCAACGGACCTAATCTCAACATGTTGGGAAAACGTGAGCCGGGCATTTATGGCGGCAAGACGCTGAAAGACATCGAGAACGATTGCATCAAGGCTGGCGAAGAGCTGGGCTTTGCAGTCGAGTGCCACCAGTCCAACCACGAGGGCGCGCTCGTCGATCTGCTGCATGAGGCTGGAGAACGCGCCGTCGGCGTCGTCATCAATCCCGGTGCTTATGGCCATACGTCCATTGCCATGCATGATGCGATCAGAGCCATCTCCGTGCCCGTGGTGGAAGTTCACATCTCCAACATCCACGCACGTGAGGAATTCCGCCATAAATCGATGATAGCGCCCGCTGCAAAGGGAATGATTTGCGGCTTCGGGCCTTATGGCTACATCATGGCGCTCAACGCCTTGAAAAATCTCACGGCATAAAAAGAAACAATCAGAAATAGGGTTTGTCATGTCTGAAAAGAAAAACGGTATCGACAAGGAACTGATCCGCGACCTCGCGAACATTCTCAACGACACCGACCTTTCCGAGATCGAGGTCGAGCAGGACGATTTGCGCATCCGCGTTTCGCGCGCCGCGCCCGCACCTGTTTACGCAACCGCACCTGCGCAGTATGCCCCTGCTCCCGCCGCAGCCCCTGCTGCCGCACCCGCAGTTGCGCCCGGCAATGCCGCGCCAGCCGCACCTGCCCGCAACCCGGCCAACACCGTGACATCGCCCATGGTCGGCACGGCTTACCTGTCGTCCGCCCCCGGCGCGCGTCCTTTCGTTGAAGTCGGCGCCACCGTCAAGGAAGGCCAGACGCTTCTGATCGTTGAAGCCATGAAGACCATGAACCAGATTCCTGCACCGAAGTCGGGTAAGGTCACGGAAATCATCGTCAACGACTCGCAGCCAGTCGAGTATGGTGAAGCCCTCGTGGTCATCGAATAAGGGCTGATTTCATGGTATCCAAGATCCTTATCGCCAATCGCGGCGAAATCGCCCTTCGCGTGTTGCGCGCCGCCAAGGAACTCGGCATTCCAACGGTTGCCGTCCACTCCACGGCTGACGCGGATGCCATGCATGTGCGCCTCGCCGATGAGAGCGTTTGCATCGGACCGCCACCATCGCGTGATAGCTACCTCAACATCCACCAGATCGTTGCTGCCTGCGAAATCACCGGTGCGGATGCCGTTCACCCCGGCTACGGCTTCCTTTCTGAAAACGCCAAGTTCGCCGATATTCTCGACGCGCACGGCATTACCTTCATCGGGCCGACCGCAGATCACATCCGCATCATGGGTGACAAGATCACCGCCAAGCAGACCGCGCAGGAACTCGGCATTCCCGTCGTTCCCGGCTCTGACGGCGAAGTGAAGCCTGAGAACGCGCTGGAGATCGCTCGCAAGATCGGCTTCCCTGTTCTCATCAAGGCAACCGCTGGCGGCGGTGGACGCGGCATGAAGGTCGCCAAGGACGAATCGGAAGTCGAGGAAGCTGTTTCCACGGCCCGCTCCGAAGCGCTTGCCGCTTTCGGCAATGACGCCGTCTACATGGAAAAATACCTCGGCAAGCCACGGCACATCGAAGTGCAGGTGTTCGGCGATGGTGAAGGCAAGGCCATCCATTTGGGTGAACGCGATTGCTCGTTGCAGCGCCGTCACCAGAAGGTTCTGGAAGAGGCCAACTCACCAGCACTCACCGTTGAGCAGCGCATGAAGATCGGCGAGATTTGCGCCGATGCCATGCGCAAGCTGAAGTATCGTGGCGCCGGTACGATCGAATTCCTGTACGAAAATGGCGAGTTTTATTTCATCGAAATGAACACCCGTCTTCAGGTGGAGCATCCGGTTACGGAAGCTATCACCGGCATGGACCTCGTGCAGGAGCAGATTCGCGTCGCCTCCGGTCAGGGCCTTTCCGTAACACAGGATCAGGTGACATTCAGTGGCCATGCCATCGAATGCCGCATCAACGCCGAAGATCCGCGCACCTTCGTGCCATCTCCTGGCACATTGACCTACTTCCACACACCCGGCGGTCTCGGCGTTCGCGTCGATTCCGGTGCCTATCAGGGCTACAAGATACCGCCATATTACGACAGCATGATCGGCAAGCTCATCGTACATGGTCGCAACCGTGACGAATGCATTCGCCGCCTTCGCCGCGCGCTCGACGAATTCGTGGTAGACGGTATCAAGACCACCCTGCCGCTGTTTCAGGACCTTCTGCAAAACGAAGATATTCTGAAAGGCGATTACGACATTCACTGGCTGGAAAAATATCTGGCCGGTGACGCGAAGTAAGACATGGGACGGCGCGGCAGAAACAACGACATCGATGTCGATATTCTGCTGCGCGCCTACTCCATCGGCCTGTTCCCCATGGCCGATTCGGCTGACGATCCAGAACTCTTCTGGGTCGAGCCGGAAATGCGGGGCATCATCCCGCTTAATGATTTCCACGTTTCCAAGAGCCTTGCCAAGGCTATCCGCAAATGCCCCTTTGACATCCGCTTAGACACGAATTTCGAAGGCGTGATGGCGGGTTGCGCCGCAGAAGCGCCGGATCGTCCCAGCACATGGATCAATCAGACGATCCGCAAGCTCTATGTCGAACTCCACGAAATTGGCCACGCCCACAGCGTCGAAGCATGGGAAGGCGACGAACTTGTCGGTGGTCTTTACGGTGTATCCTTGGGCTCAGCCTTCTTCGGCGAGAGCATGTTCTCCCGACGCACCAATGCCTCGAAGATTTGCCTCGTCCATCTGGTCGAGCATCTGCGCAACAAAGGCTTCACACTCCTCGACACGCAATTCACCACCGAACATCTCAAGACTTTTGGCGCCATCGATGTGCCGAAGGCGGAGTATGCAAAGATGCTGGAGCGGGCTGTCGAAGTTGAGAACGTGGATTTTTAGCGAATTCAAGAAGACGCCAGAATCAGGCACGGTTCCCGGCAAGAACCTCAGCTTCCCTCATTCCTGTGATTGTCATAGGAATCCAGTCATCGCGCGTCTGCGCGATGGAAGACTCCCATAGCCCAAGGACTTGGGCTAGCTAGATTCCTGTGACGAGCACAGGAATGAGGGGAAACATAGAGTTACTTGCTGGCAGTAGACGGTGCAGGCACATCCGATTCCTGCTTGCAGCCGGTCAGCCAGACGTCATAGATCGGATGCTCGACGGCGTTGAGGCCTGGGCTGTCGGCGAACATCCAGCCTGTGAAGATGCGCTTGATCTTGCGGTCGAGAGTGATTTCATCGACCTCGATGAAGGCATCGATCTTCTGCGCTTCGGTATCGTCTCGCGAATAGCAGACCTTCGGGGTGACCTGAAGCGCGCCGAACTGGACGGTTTCGTTCAAATAGACATCAAACGACGTGATACGACCGGTGATCTTGTCGATGCCGGAAAAGACGGCGACGCGGTTTTCAATTCGGGCGGCGGAGGCTGGGTTGAACACGGCGGTCATGGGCACGAGCGTCAACAATGAAACAGCCAGTGCACGCAAAGAGGTTTCCCGCGTGAATTTTCCCATGTCGAACCGTCTCCAGAAAGATTTCCCGCACCATCGGGCGCGGGCTCAACGCCTACAGGCGGAATGTGGCGAAAGCGGGTGGCGTTTCAATGCGAAGAGCGCACATCACAGCGGACCCGCACCGCGATCAGTTGCCGGGCGTCCAGGCGTCGTAGTCGCCAGTCACGCGTGGACGTTCGCCAGCAACGGCCAGAGAACCCTGCGGGCGGTAGGCCTTCGATGTGCCGGTCAGGTTTGGCACATGCGGCTTTTCCCATTCGCGAGCGGCATAGTTTTCCTGGCTCGGCGGAACGTCGGTGCGATAATGCATCCAGCCATGCCAGCCGGGCGTGATCGCAGAGGCTTCGGCGTAGCCGTTGTAGATGACCCAGCGACGTGGCATGCCCCATGATGTGGTGCCGCCTTCGTAATAGGTATTGCCCAACTCGTCCGTGCCGACCTTCTTGCCGAAACGCCATGTGTGAAAGCGCGTTCCGATTGTCTGGCCGTTCCACCAAGTGAAGATTTGCGTCAGGAGAGTCTTCATTATCCATTCCTCAGGCTTGAGTGCACCGCGACGACGTGATGTGCGCTGCACAGCAAAAGCTTATGCCGCTCCACGGGCCAATTGTCCAGTATTTCCCGTGCTGCGAACGCTATTTCAGCGTCATGCTGAAGCCGAGATGGCGCTGCTGGAAGCCGAGCCGTTGATAAAAGCGGTGCGCATCCACCCGTGCCTTGTTAGATATCAACTGGACGTTCTTGACGCCGCGCTCTCTCGCATCCTCGATGCAGTGGCGGATCATGATCGCGCCGATGCCGCGACCGCGCATATCCGCTCGCGTCTGCACCGCTTCGATCTTCATCGACGTCGCGCCGCGCCCGACCAGCTTGGTCAGAATCACCGTCTGAAACGTGCCGACGACCTCGCCGTCCAGTTCGGCGACATAAAGCGTCTCGTTGGAGGATTCCTCGATGGCATGAAACGCCGCGAGATAATCGGGCATGGCCGATCGATCAGCAGTATCGCCGTGACCGCCGATATCATCGGCGGCGAACATGGCGGCCAGCGCCGGGATGTCGTCCTCGCGAGCAAAGCGGATGGTGAGATTCTCAACCATGGTGTTCATCGGGATAGCGTTTTCTCCATGACGATGCCGGGCAAACCCTCGACACCTGCCATGCGCTCGACGCGATCGACCTCAACGAAACCGACGCCCTCATAGAACGAAATCGCGGCTTTGTTCCGTGGCTCCACTTCAAGGCGCATGATGTCCGCATCGGGAAAGCAAGTCTCAAGCTCGGCAAACATATCGCGACCGACGCCCTGACGCTGAAACAGCGGATCGACGTAGAGCTGGTGCAGCAGCGCCGTTTTCACCATCCTGGTCGACATGGCCGCATAGCCCATGCCGCCAATGCGCTTGCCGTCATCCGCCACCAGAAACTCGCCACCCTTTTTCTGGATACGCTCCTTCATCGCGGCGGGCGAATGCCAGTCGGCAATGAGTGCTGCGGTCTTTTCCGCACCGTAGAGCGTATCGTAGGTGGCGTGCCACGTGCGGGCCAGCAGTGCCCTCACGGCCTCGACATCGCGTTCATTGGCTGTCCGAATGAAAAACACGTCTTGCTCCGTCTGAGAATGCAAAGGCCGGGAGCAATCCCGGCCTAATCGTATTCGACCTCTCACTCCACTCAACGTCATCCTCGGGCTTGTCCCGAGGATCTGACCACGTTTGATGTTGTGGTTCGTTAGATCTTCGGGACAGGCCCGAGGATGACGGAAGCGATGTTTTCGGTCTCCAACTGCTCGCCGAGATGGTCCCGGCCAGCGGCCTTACTCCTCGATACCCAACTTCGCCTTGACCAGTTCCTGAACAGCCTGCGGGTTGGCTTTGCCACCAGTGGCCTTCATGACCTGACCGACGAACCAGCCAGCAAGCGTCGGCTTGGCCTTGACCTTCTCGACCTGATCCGGGTTGGCAGCAATGATCTCGTCCACGGCCTTTTCGATGGCGCCGGTGTCGGTGACCTGCTTCATGCCACGGCTTTCCACGATCTCCGCCGGGTTGCCGCCCTCGTTCCAAACAATTTCGAACAAGTCCTTGGCGATCTTGCCGGAAATGGTGTTGGCCTTGATGAGATCGATGATACCGCCCAGCTGATCGGCCGAAACAGGTGTTTCCTCGATACCCTTGCTCGCCTTGTTCAGCGCGCCGAGCAGATCGTTGATGACCCAGTTGGCGGCAATCTTGCCATCGCGCCCCTCGGCGACGAGCTCGTAATAATCGGCAATCGCCTTTTCCGAGACGAGGATAGACGCATCGTAGACCGACAAGCCAAGCGAACTGACGAAGCGCGCCTTCTTGTCATCGGGCAGTTCCGGCAAATCCTTGTTCAGAGCCTCGATATAGGCATCGTCGAATTCCAGCGGCAGCAGGTCCGGGTCGGGGAAGTAGCGATAATCATGCGCGTCTTCCTTGGAGCGCATGGAGCGCGTCTCGCCCTTGCCGGGATCGAACAAACGCGTTTCCTGATCGATGGAGCCGCCATCTTCCAGAATGGCGATCTGGCGACGGGCCTCGTACTCGATGGCCTGACCGATGAAGCGGATGGAGTTGACGTTCTTGATTTCACAGCGCGTGCCGAAGTCCTCGCCCGGCTTGCGCACGGAGACATTGACGTCAGCGCGCATGGAGCCTTCGTCCATGTTGCCATCGCAGGTGCCGAGATAGCGTACGATGGAGCGCAGCTTCGTCATATAAGCCTTGGCTTCGTCAGACGAGCGCATATCGGGCTTGGAGACGATTTCCATCAGCGCCACGCCGGAACGGTTCAGGTCCACATAGGACATCGTCGGGTGCTGGTCGTGCATCGACTTGCCCGCATCCTGCTCCAGATGCAGACGCTCGATGCCGATTTCGATATCCTCGAAATTGCCCTGACGGTCCGGCCCGAGCGAAATGACGATCTGGCCCTCACCGACGATGGGGTCCTTGAACTGCGAAATCTGGTAGCCCTGCGGAAGGTCTGGGTAGAAATAGTTCTTGCGGTCGAAGATCGAGCGCTTGTTGATCTGTGCCTTCAAGCCCAAACCGGTACGCACGGCCTGCGCCACGCATTCCTCGTTGATCACGGGCAGCATGCCGGGCATGGCGGCATCGACCAGCGAGACGTTGGAATTCGGCGCATTGCCAAATGTGGTGGACGCGCCGGAAAACAGCTTGGAATTGGAGAGAACCTGAGCGTGAACCTCCATGCCGATGACGATTTCCCAATCGCCGGTCGCGCCGGGAATGAAGCGTTTCGGGTCTGGTGTGCGCACGTCTACAAGGGTCATATCAAGCTCTTAATATACGGAATGTCTGTCTTTGGTGAGGTAGAGCAATTGGCACCTTGGCGCAAGGCTTGTCGCGCCAAAGGCATCATCGGCATGAGATTTCGAGGCGAGAGAATACCATTTTTTTTACAATTCAAGGTTTAATCGCGCACATGATGATTCTCGGTTTGCTCCTCGGCACTTATATTGCATTTAACCTCTTCGTTTTCCTGGTCTTCTGGTGGGATAAGGAAGCGGCGCGAAATGGCGAATGGCGCGTGCGCGAAAGCACGCTGTTGTGGCTGGCCTTTCTGGGCGGCACGGCTGGGGCGATCTTGGCGCAACGCCTGCTGCGCCACAAGACGCGCAAGGAACCGTTCCGCAGCATTCTACTGTCCATCGCAATCCTTCATGTCGGCGTCGCACTTTCGCTCGTCATCATGCCGCAATGGCCCGAGAGGTTGTTTATCGCGGCTGAGAAGGCGGTTCAAAAATCGAAGCCGTAACTGTCATCGCTGATGTGGACGAACTGCTTTTCGAGGCCGATGGATTGCACGTCCCGATCGAGCCGGGTGGAGTATTTCATGGAAAACCAGCTGACGCAGTAGCCGTGCTTGCGGAAAAACTGGACGGCACGTTCGTTCTGGGCGTGGCTTTCCAGCTTTGCCGAGGGGAAATTGCGCGCCACGATCTGCCGCTCGATCTCGACCAGAAGCGCCGCGCCGACACCCTGACGCTGGTGCGGTGGATCGACCCAGAAATCGGAAATCGTATCGTCAAAATGCTCCCGCGCTGCCCAGCCGACAATGCCCCCGCCTGCCTCGGCCACCGTGATCGCGGCCCATGATGCATGGGTGAAATTCTCGAAAGCATACCGCGCATTTTCCCGCAACGCTTCCGTCACACCAATCACCGCAGTCGCCTCCGCCCAAGCCCGCAACCCAATGGCCGCCAGCACTGCTGCATCCGTCTCTCTCGCAGGGCGAATATGGATCACGCGGTTTCTCTGTTTTGGGGATGATTCGGAGTTGTGTGGGTTCGATGACTGGGTCTGACCGCACATTCCGCTACATAATGTAGCGCGATGTATCAGCGTCCTTCCTACCCCTTCATCCTCAAAGGCAGCCCTGCCGCAATAAAATAGACCTCCCCAGCCACAGCTGCGATCTGCTGATGCAACCGCCCTGCATGGTCGCGAAACTCCCGGGCCATCCGGTTCTCCGGCACGATCCCAAGCCCAACCTCGTTGGACACGAACACAATCCGCGCCCGAGCAGTACCAGCATGCGTAACCAGAGGGGCAAAGGCCAATTCGACATCACGCCCCTCCTCCATCATCAGGTTCGTCACCCAAAGCGTCAGGCAATCGACAAGAATGATGTTCTCCGGCTGGTCCAACTGCCGCAACATTTCGGTCAGCGCAAGAGGCTCTTCATGCGTCGTCCACATGTCACCGCGGCGGTCGCGGTGGTGGGAAATGCGGTCTTTCATCTCATCGTCCCAGGCGCGACCGGTCGCGATGTAATGCGCGGTCCCACTGCCAGAGAGAACGAGTTTCTCGGCAAAGGCCGATTTGCCGGAGCGCGCACCGCCCAGCACCAGCACAGAGTGCGCGGCGTTAGACATGGAACATAATATGGATGGGATGATAAAACGATCCGGCGGCCATTGCGGGTTGAAGCAAAAGCCGGGGGGCATTCGGCATGAAAAGAGAACGATTCGTAGATATGGAGGCGTTCTCCCGGTCAATCATGCAATGCTCACCCGGTAGAGGATCGGAACCTGTTTGCCCGCCCGCATTGTGCAAGACATGTCAGCAAACCCGCTCGATACAAAAGCGCCGGATCGTCTTGATAAAGTAGGTTCAGTCAGGAAAATTGTCAAATGCCGCAAAGCAAAAACCGCGCTACGCCAGAGCGCAAACGCGGTATTGGAATCCGCCGTAAACAACGGGGAATGGCACACCGGTACGCAAAACAAATCCGGCGTGCACGAACACCAATAACGGTAGTTCGTTACCGGATGGTTAGCGCAAACAGGAAAAGAACGAAGGGATGAGTTTTCATCCAGATTGCCATGCATTCAAATCGCATCAATATAGCGCGGGAGATTCGGGCGTGACCAAAAGGATAGACTGTGATCATGACGACCGTCGATTATCTAGCGTTGATTGTCTTTCTGGTGCTGTGGACGTCCTATACGCTCATCACAACGTCGAAGTCGGCATTCGGTCGCACCAGCCTCAACCTGGCCATGGCCGAACGCCGCCGTCAGTGGATTTACAATTCTCTGACCCGCGATCTGAAAATGATCGACACCCAGATCATGGCGGGCCTACAGAACGGAACGGCTTTTTTCGCGTCAACGTCGATTTTCGCCATCGGCGGATGCTTTGCACTTTTAGGCGCGACGGATCAGGTCGAATCGGTGTTTCGGGACATGCCGTTTGTTCACTATGCGGGTCGCACCGCCTTTGAAATGAAGGTCATCGGCCTCACCTGCCTGTTTGGCTATGCCTTCTTCAAATTCGGCTGGTCCTACCGTCTGTTCAATTACTGCACCATTCTCTTCGGCGGGATGCCGATGATGCACCAAGCAAACGAGAACCGGCAGGCCGCCGAACATGCTGCCGAAAACGTCATTCGCATGAACATCATCGCCGCGAAGAATTTCAACGATGGCCTGAGAACCATTTTCTTCTCCATCGGTTATCTCGGCTGGTTCATCAGTCCTTACGTCTTCATGGCGTCGACCATCATCATCATGGTGGCGTTGTTGCGCAGGCAGTTCTTCTCGGAAGCGCGCCGCGCGATCATGGACGACCTGTGAAATGCCATGAAAACGACGCACTTCACAGGCGAAGCGCTGCCAGCAGTTTGTAACCGTTGCAAAGGACGGAATTGATGAGTGAAGTCCCTGTAGCGGCCATCGAACCCAAGACAAAGGGCCGGATCGGCGCGCTCGATACGCTGCGCGGCTTTGCGCTGATTGCCATGGCGAGCTACCATTTTACCTGGGATCTGGAGATGTTCGGATATCTCGATCCGGGCACGGCGACCCAAGGGTGGTGGCGGCTTTACGCCCGCGCAATCGCGAGTTCTTTCCTGTTTCTTGCCGGTTTCAGCCTTTACCTTGCCCACAGGCGCGGCGTTCACTGGCCATCCTTCGGCAAACGTTTTGCGATGGTGGCAGGTGCCGCTCTTCTGATTTCCGTCGCGACCTATTTTGCCGTGCCGGATGGCTGGATATTCTTCGGCATATTGCACAATATCGCAGCCGCCAGTCTGATTGGCTTGCTGTTTTTGCGGCTTCCGTTTGTCGTGACGCTGATCTTCGCAGCCCTCGCGCTGCTGGCACCCCGTTATCTCAGCTCGGATAGCTTCAACCCCATATGGCTGTCATGGATCGGCCTTTCGACTGTCCCTCCCCGGTCCAACGACTATGTTCCGGTCCTGCCGTTCCTCGCACCATTTCTACTGGGACTTGCCGTTTCGCAATTCGTCACGCCACGTGGCTGGCTGGACCGTTTCAGAAAGCCAAGTGGACGCAAGAACGTCCTCGCCTTCTTTGGGCGTCATAGCCTGCTGTTTTACATCGTCCACCAGCCGATCCTGATCGGCATCGTCTATCTGGCATCCCTCATCGCCCCGCCACCGCCGGTCGATCAGGTCGAAGCCTATAAGAAGAGTTGTGAGGCTAGCTGCATGCGGCAGCAGAACGGGCTGGAACTATGCCAGAGCTTCTGTGGATGTACGCTGGAAAAGCTTCAGGCCGAAAGCCTGTTCGACCCTATGATGGCCAACAGTCTCCAGCCTGAGCAGCAGTCGAAGATTGGCGAAATCGCCGCGCAATGCTCGAACCAGAGTCAATAAGGATCAGGTGCCGACGCCGATTTCGGCGAGCCGCGTGAGGCAGGCCTCTTCGACATTGTCGAGCTCGGCCAAGGTTTCCTCAATGTCCTTGCGCTTTTGACGCAAGTCGGCGCGCTTCTCATCGACCTTCTTCATCAACAGAACGAGCTGCCCGGACTCACCTGGCGGCTCCTTGTAGACCTGAATGATTTCGCGAATTTCAGCGATGGTGAAGCCGATGCGGCGACCGCGCAGAATTTCCTGAATGAGCCTGCGGTCTGCCATGCGAAACAGCCGCGTGCGGCCCCGCCGCTCAGGATGGATCAAGCCCTCATCCTCATAGAAGCGGAGTGTGCGGGTAGAGACCCCAAATTCGCGTGTCAGTTCCGTGATGCTATAATACTTGTTCAAGACTTCATCCGATTCTGGAGCATCGGACCGAAAATAACACACGGTTTTCGGAATATCCGTTGCTCAAACAACAAGATAGAATGACGAAGCGTTCCGCGCCTGCCAGTTTTATCTTTTAGCAATTCAATATGATTGACCTTCACGTAAAAGTCAATTTTGAAGCCATCAAATGGAAACGCCGAACCACCAGGTCGCGAGGCCAAGGAATGAGAAGAAACCGACGATGTCGGTAACGGCGGTCACGAAAACAGCTGAGGACACGGCAGGGTCCGCGCCGAATTTATCCAGCAGCAATGGGATGATGATGCCAGCGATCGCTGCGGCGAACATGTTGATCAGCATGGCCGTCGCGATGATACCGCCGAGATTGACATCGTTGAACCAGAGACCAGCGATGATACCGATCGCGCAGCCAAACAGCGCGCCGTTAAGCAAACCAACGCCCGCCTCACGCCGGATAATTCGGGCGGCATTGTGAATATCGAGATTCTTGGTGGCAAGCGCGCGCACCGAAACCGTCATGGTCTGCGAGCCCGCATTGCCGCCCATTCCCGCCACGATCGGCATCAGAACGGCTAGCGCCACGATTTGCTCGATCGTCGCATCGAAGAGCCCGATGACGGAAGCAGCCATGAAGGCCGTGATGAGATTGACCGCCAGCCACGGCACGCGTGAGCGCGAGGTCACCGCGATGGAGTCGGACAGTTCTTCGTCACCCACACCGCCCAGACGCAGCAAGTCTTCCTCGGCTTCTTCCTGAATAACGTCGACAACGTCATCGATCGTGAGCACGCCGACTAGGCGACCGTTGTCGTCAACCACAGCTGCGGACAGCAAGTCGTATTGCTCGAAAAGTTGCGCCGCCTCCTCCTGGTCCATCTCTGCTGCGATGGGATGGTTGGTCTCGTGCATGATCGATTCGACCTTCACCTGCCGCTTGGAGCGCAGCAGACGGTCGAGATCGAGCGCGCCGACGAGCTTGAAGGTGGGATCGACAACGAAGATTTGCGAAAAGGATTCCGGCAGTTCCTCCTCTTCGCGCATGTAGTCGATGGTCTGGCCGACGGTCCAGAATGGCGGCACGGCCACGAATTCCGTCTGCATACGGCGACCAGCCGAGCTTTCGGGATAATCCAACGCGCGCAGCAACCTGACACGCTCGGTAAACGGCATCTGCGCAAGAATGTCCTCGCGGTCTTCGCGGTCCATGTCTTCGAGAATGTAGACGGCGTCGTCCGAATCCATTTCGCCGATACCGGCAGCGATCTGGTCGTTGGGCATCTGCTCGACGATATCAAGGCGGATGGCTTCATCCACCTCGGTCAGCGCTGTCATGTCGAAATCGGCGCCCAGCAGGCGCACCATGGCATGGCGCTGTTCCGGCAGGATCGATTCGAGCAGGTCACCCAGTTCGGATTCGTGCAGCCGCGCTACGTTCTGGCGCAGAAAAAGGACATCGCGGTCGCCGATAGCCGCACCCACCATTGCGAGGAAGTCCGACCTGATAGAGCCGTCCTCGGAATAAATGTCCGCCATGATCTCGGGCCTTTTGGCATCTTCCGGCACGGGATGATGGTGGTCGGATTGCGTCAAGTTGCGCCCCTTTTTCCGGTTGATTTGCCTGCTTCGCGAAGGGCTGGAGAATGGCTGTTAAAAGCACAATGTCAACAACAGGATAGGACAAAATAAGTTGCATTTTGCCCGCTGCTTTCGCCCCCGGCGTGAGACGATGCATTAACCGCAGCCTAACACTATCGCTGAATTGATCGCCCTACCCGTGTGGTTATGAAGTTACGAGTTGACATATGCCAGTTATGCAGGAATCTGAAGCAAAGTGCCGAAAATATAACCGCCGGGATGGCACCCGGACGAGCGGCAAATAACAAATCAGAAAGAGACCTTATAATGGGCAAAATGGATTTCATCGGAAAGGCTTCCAGCGCGGCTGGCGGCTGGGGTGCACTCAAGAGCGTGGGCAAGCGCCTGCTGGAATCGGGTGCTCCGATTTCCGGTGCCAGAACCCTGCTCAAGGCCAATCAGCCGGATGGTTTCGATTGTCCTGGCTGCGCATGGGGTGACCCGGAGCACGGCTCCTCCTTCGAGTTCTGCGAAAACGGCGTGAAGGCCGTTGCGTGGGAAGCGACTGAAGCACGCGTGCCGCCGGACTTCTTTGCCAGCCATACGGTTTCCGAGCTCCGCACATGGTCGGATTACAGCCTCGAAAAGCAGGGTCGCTTGACGGACCCATTGCGTTACGACCGCGCCACCGACAAATACCTGCCTGTTTCCTGGGACGATGCCTTTGCTGAAATCGGCGGCGTCCTGAAGAGCCTCGACAGCCCTGATCGCGCCGAGTTCTACACCTCAGGTCGCGCTTCCAACGAGGCAGCCTTCATCTACCAGTTGATGGTTCGTCTCTACGGCACCAACAATTTCCCTGACTGTTCTAACATGTGCCACGAGGCGAGCGGCGTGGGCCTCAAGGCCTCCGTCGGCGTTGGCAAAGGCACGGTGCTGCTAGAAGACTTCGAGAAGGCGGATGCCATTTTCGTGATCGGCCAAAATCCCGGCACCAACCATCCGCGCATGCTGGGTGACCTGCGCCGTGCGGCCATTCGTGGCGCGCGCATCGCGGTCTTCAATCCCATCCGCGAAAAGGGTCTGGAACGCTTCACCGATCCGCAGGACAAGATCGAAATGATCACCGGCGGTAACACCAAGATTGCCACCAACTACTACCAGCCACGTCAGGGCGGCGACATGGCCGCCGTGCGCGGCATGAGCAAGGCAGTGTTTGCGGCTGATGACGCAGCCCGCGCCGCTGGCAAACCTGCGGTCATCGACTATGATTTCCTAGCCGAACATGCGGTGGAGTTCGACGCCTACAAAGCTGCCGTAGAGGCCACGAGCTGGGAAGAAATCCTCGATCAGTCCGGCCTGACCCGCGAGCAGATCGAAGAAGCCGCTGGTATCTACATGGCGTCGAATGCCGTGATTGCGACCTGGGCGATGGGCATTACCCAGCACAAGCACTCGGTTGTCACCATCCGCGAGATCACCAACTTCATGCTGCTGCGCGGCAATGTCGGTCGTCCCGGCGCGGGTCTCTGCCCAGTGCGTGGTCACTCCAACGTGCAGGGTGACCGCACGGTTGGTATCGACGAGAAGGCCCCGCCTGCCCTGCTCGATGCGCTGGAAAAGGAACTCGGCGTGCCAATGCCGCGTAACCGTGGCCACAACACGGTTGAAGCCATCAGCGCCATGCTGGATGGCAAGGCACAGGCCTTCATCGCGCTTGGCGGCAACTTCCTGCGCGCCACACCGGACAGCCCGCTGATCATCAAGGCGTTCGAAAAGCAGAAGCTGACGGTCAACATCGCCACCAAGCTCAACCACTCGCATCTGGTGCCGGGCGAAACATCCTTCATCCTGCCCTGCCTTGGCCGCACCGAAATCGACCGCAACTCGCAGGGCAAGTCGCAGATCGTGACCGTGGAAGACTCCATGAGCATGGTGCACGGCTCTGGTGGTATCAACGAGCCCGCGTCGCCGGAACTGCGCTCGGAAGTCGCCATTATCGCCGGCATTGCGGCGGCAACGCTCGGCAGCGAGCGCGTTCAGTGGGCGAAGCTGGCCGACGATTACGATCTGATCCGCGACATGATCTCGCGCGTTCTGCCGGGCTTTCATGAGTTCAACGAGCGTGTGCGCGTGCCTCGCGGCTTCCACCTGCGCAATGCGGCGGCGGAACGTGAGTGGAATACACCTGCCAAGAAGGCCACCTTCTTTACCGGTGCCTTGCCGGAAAAGACCGACCATCAAGAAGCGCTTTCCAAAACTGGCATCTTCGTTCTGCAGACCTTCCGCAGCCACGATCAGTACAACACCACGATCTACGGCATGGATGACCGCTATCGCGGCGTCTATGGCGAGCGACAGGTGATTTTCATGAACCCAAAGGACATGGAAAAGCTGGGCGCGCATGCCAAGCAGCGTGTGGATGTCATTGGTGAATATGGCGACGGCGTCGAGCGCATTGCGGAAAACTTCCGCCTCGTGCCCTACAATATTCCAGAAGGCAGCGTCGGTGGCTATTACCCGGAGCTGAACGTTTTGGTGCCACTGCACAGCTATGGCGAGGGCAGCTTCACACCGACGTCGAAATCCGTTCTGGTCTCGGTTCGCCTGCGCACAGAGGCAGAGGCCGCCTGATGAATGACGATCAGTCCGCCGCGCGCTTTCTGGCCGTGGTGGAACAGATCAGCCAAACGGCCCCGGTTGCGCTCGACGCCACCGGGGCCGCGCTCATTGCGGCGGTTCACCTTGGCATCGGCAATGACAGCCGCAGCCTTTCCAATAAGCTCGGCATTGCGCACGCGCTGGTGCTGCGGGAAATCAACACGCTGTCTGGTCGGATGCTGACCATCGTCAAGCGCGATGCGCGCACGCAGCGAACATGGGTGGAACTGACGGATGAGGCATCGTCCCTTGCTTCATCTGCCTCCCAAATCCTGCTTAAGAGCTCGCTTACAGCTGAATAGAATAAATGGAACGTCCCATGCCAACTCGTTCTATCGTGTTCTACCCGCATCCGGCGCTTGGCTCCTATTGCGAGCCTGTGACTGAGTTCGGGCCCGAACTCGCGCAACTCGCACAGGATCTGGTGGAAACGATGCGCGCCGCCCCCGGCGTCGGCATCACTGCCGCGCATGTCGGCGTGCTGCAACGCCTCTTCGTGCTGGAGCTGAAACCCGGTGATGTCAGAACATACGTCAAGCCAGAGATTCTGGAGACTTCGGCTGAAACGATGCGGCACACAGAAGGCAGCGTTTCAATGCCGGGCTTTACCGAAGAGGTGGAGCGCCCCTCCAAGGTGACGCTGCGCTTTCAGGATGTCTCCGGCCAGTGGCACGAAGAGCGGGCAGAAGGCTTTCACGCCATCTGCATCCAGCACGAGATCGATCAGTTGAACGGCATGTTCTGGCTCAAGCGCCTGTCGAAACTCAAGCGCGATCGCTTGATCCGCAAATGGGAAAAGGCACAGCGCTGACTATTCGACGGAGAGATTGAACGCGGCGTCACCACGCAACGTGTTGCTGACGGTGCAAATCTCCTCAGCCTGATGAGCGATAGCCTGTTTCGTCTCAGCATCGAAATCGCCGGCAATCTTTAGGCTCATATGGAAACGCGTGATGCGCGCTGGTTCTCCCTCAGATTTTTCGCCGGTCACCCGCGCCTCCACGCTTTCGAAACGGTCTAGCACCCCCATGCGGCTGGCCGCGATGCGAGCGCTCAGCACCAGACAGGCGGCGAGCGAGGAGTAGAGCAGGTCAAGCGGGTTGAAACCGGGCTCGGACGCAGCCGTGACGACGGCCAGCGCGCCGCCGGTTGGTGTCGCGATCTGCGGGTGACCGTTGCGCCCCAATGTTGCGGTGGCACCGGTCTCGCGCTTCTTCACCCTGACTTCGCTCACGCCAATGTCCTTAATTTCGAATTTTCAAAAATTACATTTTGCACAATGGAACCAAAATACAAGCTTGCGCTTTTACTCACGGAACGGTGATCGACCGTTACAGATTTATAAATAGGAGCTGGGACATATGGCTACAGGCGCACTCGTAAGTATTCTGATCACATTTCTGGTCATCGTACTCATTCTCTGGCTGATCAACCGCCTGCCCGTTGGCGGCAGCGCGAAGCAGATCGCACAGGTGATCGTCATCATCATCGGTATTATTTCCCTGCTGAAATATCTCGCAGTGTTCTAAGAACCATGGATTGACCGATATCGGGCCCGACAGGAGATTTCTCCAGTCGGGCTTTTTTTGTGCTTTTAGAACTCTATTCGGGAAAGTACCTGACATAGGCGAATTCATCACCATCAGGTGACCAATTGGGAGAATTCATTGTGCCCTGCCCGCCGAAAAGCTCGAAAAGCGTCTCCACATTGCTTCCATCCACATCCATCAGCCGCACTCTTACATCGAGATCGCGCGGATGATCGAAAACGTCAGCGTCGTAGGAAACAAAAACCACCTTGTCACCCTTCGGTGACGGATGCGGAAACCAGTCGCCATATGGGCTGTCCGTGACGCGCTCGACCGCCGATCCATCCACCCGCACGCGCCAGATCTGCATCAAACCCGTGCGGCTGGAGTTGAAATAAATCCACTGCCCATCCGCCGAATAATCCGGCCCGTCATTACGCCCCTCGCCATGCGTCAGGCGTGTCTCCGTCGCTGTCTCGACATCCATCGAATAGATATCGAAAACCTGATCGCGAATGCCACAATAGGCAAAGCTTTTGCTATCGGGAGACCAGCCATGCCAATAGGATGGCAGATTATGCGTCATCAGCTTGGGCGTACCGCCGCTGGCGGGTAGCAGGTAAATCGTGCTTTTCCCGAACTCAACCTTATCGGAAATGGCGTAGAGCGAGCCATCCGGCGAAATGCCATGGTCGTTGTTGCACTCGCTGGCAAAGCCCGTATTGACCTTTTCGATTGCTGCATCACCAGTCAGTGACAGGCGGTATAGCAACCCCTCGCTGTTCAGCAAAAGATACGTACCATCCGGCGACCAGTTGGGCGCTTCGAACAGTTCCGGCGTCTGCCAGACCACCCGGTTTTCCCGTGTGCGAATGTTGAAGATCTCAACGGAACTGCGAAGCTTTTCGGTCACATCATCGATCCCTGAAGCGGTTGGTGATCGGGTAGCGCCGGTCACGACCAAAATTCTTCTTGGTGATCTTTACGCCTGGCGCGGATTGGCGACGTTTGTATTCGGCGAGATAGAGCAGATGCTCGATGCGATGGACGGTTGCGATGTCGTGGCCACGTGCGACGATATCTTCCACCGACATTTCCTGCTCCACTAGGCACTCCAGAATATCGTCCAGCACGGGATAAGGCGGCAACGAGTCCTGATCGGTCTGGTTTGGGCGCAGTTCCGCCGACGGCGCTTTGGAGATGATGTTGGCGGGAATGACCTCGCCCGACGGACCAAGCGCCGTTGGTGGCACGTGGCTGTTTCTCCAGGCGGAGATGGCGTAGACCTGCATCTTATAAAGGTCTTTGATAGGGTTGAAACCGCCATTCATATCGCCGTACAGCGTGGCATAACCCACAGACATCTCGGACTTGTTGCCCGTTGTCACGACCATGGAGCCGAACTTGTTGGAAACGGCCATGAGAATGGTGCCGCGCGCGCGGCTTTGCAGATTTTCTTCGGTAATACCCTCTTCCGTGCCTTCGAACAGTTCTGCCAGCGAAGAGAGGAAGCCATCGACCGGATCGGCAATCGGCACGATATCATATCGGCATCCAAGCGCCTTTGCGCAATCCGCCGCATCCTTGAACGAATCCTCTGATGTATAGCGATAGGGCAGCATGATGCAACGCACACGCTCCTCGCCCAGCGCATCCACCGCAATGGCTGCGCAAATGGCCGAATCGATACCGCCGGAAAGACCCAACACCACGCTTTTGAAGCCGTTCTTGTTGACGTAATCGCGGAAGCCCAACATACATGCGCGGTAATCGGCCTCCTCGCCTTCCGGTATCTGCGAGAACGGTCCTTCGCTGCAATGCCAACCCTTTTCGGTACGCTTCCAGTCCGTGACAGAAAGCGTCGATTCGAACTGGCTCATCTGGAAGGCTAGCGTCTTGTCCGCGTTGAAGGCGAAGCTTGCGCCATCGAACACAAGCTCGTCCTGCCCGCCGACCTGGTTGACGAAGACGAGCGGCAGGCCGCTTTCGATGACCTGTCGCAAGGCCACCTGATGGCGCACATCCACCTTGCCGCGATAATAGGGCGAGCCATTCGGTACCAGCAGAATTTCAGCGCCGCTTTCGGCCAGTGTTTCGCACACGCCGAAGTCGTTCCAGATTTCCTCACAGATCGGAATGCCGATGCGGACACCCCGGAAATTGTAGGGACCGGAAATGGAGCCTTCGGAAAAAACACGCTTCTCGTCGAACTCGCCATAGTTTGGCAGATCGACCTTGTCGCGCAGCGCCAGTATTTTGCCTCCATCCAACAGCGCCACCGAATTGTGCCGCCCCGTCTCACCTTGACGCGGGAAACCGATGATCACGCCCGGCCCGCCATCCGCCGTTTCCGCCGCCAGTTCTTCCACAGCCTTCAGGCAAGACTTCAGGAAGGATGGCTTCAGGACCAAGTCTTCCGGCGGGTAACCGGAGATGAAAAGCTCTGACAAAAGCAGCAGATCCGCACCTTGCGATGCGGCGTCCGCACGGGCTTCGCGCGCCTTGGCAAGGTTGCCAGAGACATCGCCGACTGTGGGATTGAACTGCCCAACGGCAATTCGCAAAACATTGGGATTGGTGTGTATTTGGCTCATAACACTTGTCTACCGTGGTCATGCCCGCTGTGCAACGCAGGCAATTAAAGTCACCGAAAAAACGACCGTCGCATCATCATGATGCATTTCACGCAAAGGTTATGCCGGACGATTGTGGATTTTGCAGAGTTCATGTCGCATTCACTCCGCTTATGTGACAGTTACATGACACCTTCATGACGCCCGATTCACCGTGTGCGTCACAGACTACCGGAGTTAGAATATTGAGGAATTTGGCGCCCAAAACAACGGTCGCCGAAAGGATGAAACTCGTCCTTTCGCACCCGTTGGCACGCAACCCAACCAGCATCGCGGGCGACCTTCAGCCGCTGGTCAATCTGATATTAGCGTCCCTGTTGATGATCGTCTGCGTAGAGTGGATCGC
The DNA here is from genome assembly GCF_030209855.1 of Agrobacterium sp. lyk4-40-TYG-31. NCBI lineage: Bacteria > Pseudomonadati > Pseudomonadota > Alphaproteobacteria > Hyphomicrobiales > Rhizobiaceae > Agrobacterium > Agrobacterium sp. lyk4-40-TYG-31. The sequence continues at coordinate 102,428 of NZ_JARVRE010000008.1, read as the reverse complement.
GCGCGGATCGCTACACGATGTCGGAACCTTCCTTACCTCACCTGTGCGGCCGGGAATCACCACCGTGGTCGCGATTCTCCTGTCACTGTTGGCGCTGGATGCCGTTTTTGGCAGGCAATATCAGTCGCTGCTCATCGCTGGCCCGGTGCTGCTCGTCACGGCCTTCGTCTCGCATCAAAAACAGCTTTATCTTTCCGATCCGCTCTATCCATCCGATCTGCTGTTCGGGCGTCAAATCTTGCAGTTGATGCCTGCCATGCTGAAAGCCCAGCCGCTGACGGCGGTAGCGCTCGCGATCGGCTTGATCGTGGCAGGTGCAGGTGCCATCCATCTATGGCGGTTCGTGCGCCAACACACACCGGCGCTTTCGGCGAGAGCACGACTGGTTCGCTTGGCGCTCGCAGTCCCGCTGCTGACCGGCCTTGCGTCGCTGATGGAATATTCTGACAACTCGTGGGTCCGCGACCGTTTGAACATTATTCCCATGATGTGGGACCAGAAGGAAAATTATCGGCACAACGGCTTTCTGATGGCCTTCGCGTTCAACATTCCCATGGCCAATGTTTCAGCTCCGGCAGGCTATGGCGAAAACACAATTGCAGACATCGCCTCAGATGGTTCGGCTTTTGCCGTCAACCACAGTCAGTGGCCGGATGTCATCATGATCATGAGCGAGTCGCTCTGGGACCCGACGCGGCTCCCCAACGTCTCGCTATCCCGCGATCCGATGCCAAACATTCGCAGCCGGCAATCAGGTCACATCTTCTCTCCCGAATTTGGCGGCATGACTGCCAATGTCGAGTTCGAAGCACTGACCGGCTTTTCCAACGCGTTCCTGCCCTATGGCAGCATTCCCTATCAGCAATATGTGCGCCAGCCCGTTCCCTCGCTGGCAACGTTCTTCCGTGCCGAAGGCTATTCCGCCATTGCCATGCACCCGTTTCAGGACTGGTTCTGGAACCGCCGCGAGGTCTACAAGTCCTTTGGTTTTGAGGAGTTCCGCTCGGAAGAAACGCTTCCAGCCATGGAAAAGCGTGGCATGTTTGCCTCCGACGAGGCGCTGACATCCGAAATCATGCAGACGGTGGATGCAGCGGAAAAGCCTCTGTTCCTCTTCGCCGTCACCTTGCAGGGTCACGGCCCCTATGAGCCGAACCGATATAGGCAAAACACGGTGTCCGTGGATGGATCGCTTTCGGATGGTGCTGCTGAAGCTCTTTCGACTTATGCGCAAGGCGTTTCGGAAGCTGACGACAGTTTTGCGCGGCTGATTGATTGGGCCAAGAACCGTGAGCGCGAGACCGTTATCGTTCTCTTCGGAGACCATCTACCGCCGCTGGGGCAGGTCTATGTCGAAAGCGGCCACATGCCGGGCATGGTCGCGACACGCCGCGCGCCGCTTGATACCATGAGAAAGGAACACGAAACGCCGCTTGTGGTCTGGTCCTCCAAAACCGGATTGCACAACAGGATCGGCACGATCAGCCCAGCGTTGCTGCCTTACCACGTCCTGAAAACGGCTGGTTTCGCCGACCCGTTCTACACCGGCGTTCTTGGCAAGGTGCAGGCATCTTACTCCGTCATAGACCGGCATATGCTGGTGGAAAAAGACGGCTCTGCCGTGCCGGACTGGTCAACGGGCACAGGCGCGGTCCCTTCCGTCATCAACGAATATCGACAGCTGCAATTCGATATGATGTTCGGAAAACAATTCAGCAAAGACCGGTTTTTCCCCGGTTTTGCTTGGGTCAATCCGGCTCAGCCATCCAGCTGAGGGCGGTGATCGCAATACCGAATTCGGTTGAATTCGGTATTGGCGCCGGTTACTCGTCAAGACTGGCGGACCGTCGTCCCGGGCGGCTCCGAACCTTGGCTGGAGATCGAAGAATGCCTGCTATCCCCGATTATATTGCCTCTCATTTCAAACGATCGTCCAAAGAGATCGGAGATGTGGAACGGCACATTCTCGACATCGCGCATCAGCGGCAACTCATTTCCACAGATACCAACGCGGCATTTTCCAAGAACTCCACCTTCGGAGAGCGGCTCGCAGATGGCATCGCCCGCGTCGGCGGCTCGTGGGCCTTCATCATCAGCTTCATGGTTTTTCTGGTTGTCTGGGCCGTCATCAATACCGTGGTGCTAACGACACAGGCATTCGACCCCTACCCCTTCGTCTTCCTCAATCTCATTCTGTCCATGCTGGCGGCCATTCAGGCGCCTATCATCATGATGTCGCAGAACCGTCAGGGAACGCGTGACCGTTTCGAGGCCGCCAAGGATTACGAGGTCAATCTCAAGTCCGAACTCGAGGTCCTGTCTCTGCACGAAAAGATCGATGTGAAGGTGCTTGCAGAACTGGTGGCGCTGCGAGCAGAAATCGCCAAGCTTCATACCCGCCGGGAAAACAGCACCGATTTGCCGTGACTTGCACCCGCGCAACACGTCTATTGTTGTTCAATATTCATTTTGCGCCTTTTTCTGCATTGGTTACGAATCCGTCAGATTCTTCCGCTACAGATTGACGCGGGCATTTGTTGCATTGCACTCTGGGTGCAGCGACACGGGAATCACTTTCCGTATCAGAAGGCATCACGCTTTTCCGAGCAGCGAAGCCCACGCGCTGGAGACACGATCTCCGGCTATCGAAATTCTGTTCAGAGGCATTTTTCATGAACGAGTACGATCTTGTTGTTGTCGGTAGCGGTCCCGCTGGTAGACGTGCTGCCATTCAGGCAGCAAAGCTGGATAAAAAAGTCCTCGTCATTGAAAAAGGCAGCCGCGTCGGCGGCGTTTCCGTGCACACCGGGACAATTCCCTCCAAAACAATGCGCGAAACCGCGCTCAATCTCTCCGGCTGGCGCGAGCGTGGGTTCTACGGACGCTCCTACCGCGTGAAGCAGGAAATCAGCGCGGAAGACCTGCGTCGCCGCCTGCTCATCACGCTGGACCACGAAGTCGAAGTGCTGGAACACCAGTTCGCGCGAAACCGCGTGACCCATATTCGCGGCAAGGCAGCCTTCGTGACGAACGACACGATGGAAATCAGCAAGGACGATGGCGAGGTCGTTCTCGTAAAGGGCAAGAGCATTCTGCTGGCCGTCGGCACCCGCCCCTTCCGCCCGGATTACATGCCGTTCAATGGCAAGACCGTTATCGATAGCGACGAGTTGCTGGAGCTGGAAAAGCTGCCTCGCTCGATGGTCGTCATCGGTGCGGGTGTTATCGGCATCGAATATGCCACGATTTTCAGCGCCCTCGACACGGCTGTAACCATCATCGATCCGAAGCCGACGATGCTCGATTTCATCGACAAGGAAATCGTCGAGGACTTCACCTACCAGCTCCGCGACCGCAATATGAAACTGCTGCTGGGCCAGAAGGCTGAGAAGGTCGAGCATACGCCGGAAGGCAAGGTCATGCTGACGCTGGATAGCGGGCGTACGCTGACTACGGAAATGGTTCTGTTCGCTGCTGGCCGCATGGGCGCTACCGATACGCTCAACCTGGCCGCCGCTGGTCTGTCCGCCGATAACCGAGGCCGCCTGTCCGTCAATCCTGAAACCTTTGAAACCTCGGTCAAGGGAATTTTCGCCGCCGGTGACGTTATCGGCTTTCCAAGCCTCGCCTCGACCTCCATGGAACAGGGCCGCATTGCAGCGCGCGTCGCAGTCGGTGCCATCGGCATGGAACCGCAGAAATACTTTCCCTACGGCATCTATGCCGTGCCTGAAATCTCCACCTGCGGCCTGACCGAAGAGGAAATGAAGGAACGCGGGATCGCCTATGAATGCGGCATTGCCCGCTTCCGCGAGACCTCGCGCGGTCACATCATGGGTCTGGACACCGGTCTACTGAAGCTGATCTTCTCTCTGAAAACCCGTCGCCTTCTCGGTGTTCATATCGTCGGCGAGGGTGCGACCGAGCTCGTCCACATCGGACAGGCGGTTCTCAACCTCAAGGGAACTGTCGAGTATTTCGTCGAAAACACCTTCAATTACCCGACGCTCGCCGAGGCCTATAAGATCGCCGGTCTCGATGCGTGGAACCGCATGGGCGACATCAAGAACGATAACGCCTGAGGCACGGACGCCCCTACCAGCGAATCTGGTAGCGGGCGTTGACTGAGGGGCGAAAACGGTCTTCGTATCCCTGATTGAGCTTGCCCGTCACGGTGAGATTTTCACCGAATTTCTGCTCAAGCGCGACGCTGGACGTGAATTCATCGAAAGTCTCGCGGCTGGCCCCTGTCAGCACAAAAGCGGTTCCGGTCTCCGAACGGGTCAGGCGTAGGGATTGCGACACATCGAGCCCGCTCCACTGCTGCGCCGTGCCATCATATCGCACCGTCATGTTACGATTGGCCTCTACATCAAGCTCGGGGGTTGCGATGCGCTTTTGCGTCGTCGTCATGGTCCAGGCACTGGAGCCGGTCAGGGCGTTCATGAGAACCGCGATGTCACCCGCAACCTTCGCGCCGGGAACATTGGACGACAGCAGCGTGACATTACCCCAAAACTTGACCGGCGTATCCACCAGCGCGCCACCTTCGGACGCGTTCATGCCCATTTCCAGCCCGGCACGCACCGGGGTCTGGATGGGAAGCTTCGCACCGACCCGTGCGGAATAGGATTGATCGGAATTCTTGGCCGGAGACCAGATCAGTCCCCGCTCCTGCGCATGGACAGTTCCAGCCGAAAAGATGACGGCAATCGCGGCAATCACGAGGCCGCTGGTTTTCTGAAACATCACTTCTGTTCCTCAAGCTTTGGGAGGCACATCATTGCTGGGAGGGCAATGACGCGCCTTGTTCGGCTTTGGACGGATGGAATGACCACACGTCCCGAGTTGGCAGACCGCGCCAGCAATAAAGGGCGCGTGGTTGATCATCCGGCATGACGAAGTGGTCGACAATGCCGAATGGAGAGCTGAAACTGAGGGCTAAAAGCCGGGCCGTGCGCGACGCACGACGGATTTGCAAGGTGCTCGTGGCGACCGCAAATCAATGAACCGAGTCTGCCAGATGAACGGCAGATGAACAAGAGCAGATGCAGCAAAAATTCATTGTGCGCTGCATTGTGATCGAAACGGCACGGCTAAGTGCTCGCTAACTCAGACCTGACCTATTTTCTCGCGACCGAATTCAACGTCTCTTTTGTATGATGCGCATGCAGCCGAAAATCATCTATCAGCACGCAATGCAAAAGGCCGCAGCTCACGCCACGGCCTTTCAAAATATTTTGAGAAAGAAGCTTACTCGGCGTCGCCTTCAGCAGCCTTCTTCTTGGCAGGAGCCTTCTTCTTCGGAGCGGCTTCTTCGCCTTCCGCAGCGTCGGCCTTGGCAGCAGCCTTCTTCTTTGCAGGCTTCTTCTCAGCCTTTTCGCCTTCTTCGGCGTCTTCAGCCAGCAGCTCTTCCTTCGTTACGGTCTTGTCCGTAACGGAGACTTCTTCGAGCAGCTTGTCGATGACCTTCTCTTCAAAGATCGGTGCGCGAAGCGAAGCGGAAGCACCTGGGGTGTTGCGGAAGAAATCGAGGATTTCTTTCTGCTGGCCAGGGAACTGCTGCAACTGCTGGAACAGCGCGCGCTGCATTTCTTCTTCCGTTACTTCAACGCCAGCCTTCTCACCTATTTCGGAGAGAACGAGGCCGAGACGAACGCGGCGTTCTGCAAGCTTGCGGTATTCTTCGCGTGCTTCTTCTTCCGTCGTGTCTTCGTCGGCAAATGTCTTGCCGGACTGTGCGAGATCGGTGTTGATCTGGCGCCAGATGTTGTCGAACTCGGCGTCAACCAAGCCAGCCGGTGTCTCGAACTTGTAGACTTCGTCGAGCTGGTCGAGAATCTGACGCTTTACCTTCTGACGGGTAACGTTGCTGTACTGGCTTTCGATCTGGCCACGAACGATTTCCTTCAGCTTTTCAGCCGATTCGAGACCGAGCTTGGTCGCCAGTTCGTCGTTGATTTCAACGGCTGCTGCCGATGCAATTTCCTTGACGGTGATGTCGAACACGGCTTCCTTGCCAGCAAGTTCTGCAGCAGGATATTCAGTTGGGAAGGTAACGGTGATCGCCTTCTCATCGCCAGCCTTGACGCCGACTAGCTGGTCTTCGAAGCCAGGAATGAAGCGACCGGAACCGATCACGAGCTCTGCATCTTCGGCAGCGCCGCCATCAAAGGCTACGCCGTCGACCTTGCCGAGATAATTCATGGTAACGCGGTCGCCTTCAGCGGCAACGCCGTCCTTGGCTTCATAGGTGCGAGCGCTTTCAGCGATCTTGAGGATCTGCTCGTTGATTTCGTCTTCGGTGACTTCAACGACTTCGCGCGTAACCTTGATGCCGTCGTTCGACTTCAGCTCGATCGCAGGAATGACTTCGTATGCGAGGTTGAATTCGAAATCGGCTTCAGCAGCGAGGATCTTGTCGGCTTCGTCCTGATCTTCCGTCATGGAGATGGAAGGCTGCGTTGCAGACTTTTCGCCACGACCGGAAATGATCTCGGATGGCTTGTCGCGAACGAGTTCGTTGACGAGGTCAGCCATGATGGACTTGCCGTACATCTTCTTCAGGTGTGCGAGAGGCACTTTGCCTGGACGGAAGCCGTTGATGCGAACCTTGTCCTTGGCGTCGACCAGGCGCTCGTCAAGGCGAGACTTCATATCGGCAGCCGGAATTACGACCTTGATTTCGCGCTTCAGCCCTTCAGCGAGCGTTTCGATAACCTGCATTTTCATACCTTCACATCATGGCGGCGGTGCTCAGACAGCCGTTGGTTTACTTTCGAGCACAGCGCCGGAATCTAAATTAACCGGCCGTTGCTATATAAAGTGCATGCACAAGCATTTTGCCGAGCAAAAACTGCGCTTGAGCCAAGGAATCCGCGAAGAAAATCCCCACGCATCTTCCCGGCGATTCATGTGGTGCGGGTAGAGGGACTCGAACCCCCACAACTCTCGTCGCCAGAACCTAAATCTGGTGCGTCTACCAATTCCGCCATACCCGCGCTCTTGAATCCTGCATAAACAACATCTGGCACACGAGGCCTTCCGGAGCGCGCGTCTCTATATCACCCGTTTTCTGGAGCGCAAAGGGAAAATGACGGTTTTACGTCGCTATTTGCCGGGTTTTGCCCGCCCCTCCGAAGATTTATCGGTCCGCTCGGGCTTATCAAGCAACCAGATGAGCCAAGGGAATAATGCGAAAGCCTATGAGTCGGGAGGATCGAAAACAGCGATCGGTATTGTGCATTGTTGGGCATCTCCACTCAGTCGAAGCCACCTAGACGCTCACACTGCCCTCAAATTATGCATTTATTAACGAAGCATGGGTGTTTTCGGGCAATGCAATGCGCTGTGTGCATAGGTGGCATACTTCATTGTCTGTTTTTGTTTCTCCTAAACCGATTATATTCGGTCTCAGGAAATCAAATCAGCGCTGACCCAAGCAGCGCTCAAAGACGAAACGAAGGACACGACCATGAACATCACTCGCTCGCTGAACAACTGGCGCAAGTACCGTCAGACCGTAACTGAACTGGGCCGCATGAGCGACCGCGAACTCAGCGACCTCGGCATTGGCCGCAGCGATATCCGTCGCGTTGCACGCACAGCCGTCGGCATCTAATATATTAAACAGAATATCGGGGGCATCAGCCTCTGGTTCTGGTACGTTTTTAAAAAGGTCTTGAGCTTCGGCTCCGGGCCTTTTTCTTTGTCTGCGCTTTACATGCGGTGTCGGCATTCCAGGCGAGAGTACCCGCGCTTAAAAAACACCCATCACCACGTAAATGGCTGAAAATTAGTCGACGCACTGCACAAATGCATGGCAGTCGCCTAAATTCTGCACTCCACATCCTCGGTCTGCATATGTATATACACATCAACAGCAGAGAGCGCAGACAGAAACGCCTCGGCAGCCTAATTCGAAGTCAAACAGAACATAGATCGAGGAAACGACCATGAACCCTATCCGCATTGCAAAAAACTGGATCAGCTACCGCCGCACAATCAATGAGTTGGGTAGCCTTTCCAACCAGGCCCTCAGCGACATCGGCCTGACACGTTACGACATCCGCAACGTTGCTTCCCGTTCGTTCCGCTAATCAGCGTAAAGGGCCATTCCGCCAACCGACCTCCCACGGGCGTTGAATGGCTGAGCGACAGGTAATCATAACGGCGCCTCGGGCGCCGTTTTTGATTCAGGGCATTCGGTCGAGAGCTTCGTCTCCCGAATTGCGCCAAGTGAGGATGACCACATCCTCATCTCCCAACCCAACTCCGATTCGTCCACTTCGCCATAAATGGGCCAGCGCTTGACAACCGTCATAAAACAGTAGAACATAAAGTGAACATATGGAGTTGCAGCAATGAACGCAGCAGATAAAACCATTGAACACGCCATGTCTCTCGTCGCCCAGTCACGCAGCCTTCGTGAGCGCGCGTTGGAACGGCGTCGCGAATTACAGCGCCGCGCCGAAATGGTGACGGTCAAGCCGCTCTACATTTTGAAAAAGAATGGTGGACGGCAGTTGTCGCTTCGGTTGGATAGCTAAGGGGCTGACACGCGCCCTACTTTCTAACCGCATGTACTTCGAACGACGTTTGCTGACACAAAAAATCCCGTGCGAGATCATCTCCGCACGGGATTTTTTGAAACAGGTGTTCGCATTGGCTTACTGCATTCTTAGAAGTGCTGACTGAGGTGAGGCAGTCGCTGCTTCTGCGTTCCCGGGCAGTCGATCGGTCTTTTTGAGAACCAGGATTGGCTTTTGTGCGGGTTCAACCGGTGGGGTTATGCTTGCAGTCTTGAACTCACGGTCGACTGGGATCGATGTATTCATGTTCTTGTTGACGACGCTATCGGCAAGGGCCGCAGAAGCGGAAAAGCCGATCATTGCTGCGATAATGAGAATTGGCTTCATGTCATTCTCCCTTCTTGTTTATATTAGAAATATATTCATCAAACTGATTGTCGTGGAATCACACGTTTGTGCTAGGCGGCTCGCAAATCCGGGTTAGCTCTTGCTGAGTTCAAGTCTTGCCTTGAGCGACCGGCGGAAAATCATCGCCACATATGTTCCGCTCAGAGGAACGATGAGCGGCTTGTATGTGGAGGCCGAAGTCGTGTTGGCCGCCTGCAATATCCGTCTGATGTTCGAGCTGTTTTGCAATTTCATGCCACCTCTCCTTCGCCAAATAAACGGAGGGCGAGACCTTTGGTTCCTGCGTCACGCAAGCAAAGGTTAACAATTCGTTTCGAAAAAATACTTTATACAGTCACGAATTCGTGATTGTCGCGGATGAAACCTTGGGCGGTTTCCGCTAAGTCTCAGATATCGAAGACGCCTGTGGCAACACGCATGGCATGACCGCCAATTCGGGCGCGGGAAATTTCGTTTTCCTTCACATCCATTGTGAGATGAATATGCGATGGGCGTCCCATTTCGACACCCTGCTCTATCAACATCGGGTAGTGCCCATCGGCCAACCTGTCGAAGTGATGGATAGCACCGGAAAGCGCTGCGACCGCGGAGCCGGTCGCCGGGTCTTCTGAAATGCCCATATCGGGCGAGAACATGCGGGCGTGGAATTTCGCCGCATGGTTCACGCCGCCGCGACAGTAAAGATAGGCAGATGTCAGGCGTCCCTCGACAAGCGGCGCATTTTTAAGCCACAGGCCCGCATCGAAATCCACTTCCTCCATCGCGGCGATGTTGTGAACGGGAATGGTGAGAAACGGCACGCCCGCAGTCCAGATCGACGGGTGGTGGTTTTCAAAGCCAAGCTGTGCCTCTGCAAGGCCCAGAGCATCGGCAAGCTGGTCATTGTGCAGCGGCAAGTCGACACGAGACGATTTTCGCGGAAGGTCGAATTCCGCGAAGCTCGCTTCACCTTCGCGAACCCGGATGGCGCATCTGACGGGTCCGACCTTTTCCTCCAGCACAGTCACCATATCGGCAGAGCCTTGGCTGTGATTTCGTTCAGCGATGGCAATGGCAGCACCCACTGTGGGGTGTCCTGCAAAAGGCAGCTCCGATGCAGGCGTGAATATTCTGAGGAATGCGGCATAGGCAGGGTTATCGGATTGCGTGACGAAAACGGTTTCCGACAGGTTCATCTCCCGCGCGATGGCCTGCATCGTATCGTCATCCAGACCATCTGCGCCGAACATCACGGCCAGCGGGTTCCCGGCCAGTTTCTGGCGGGTGAAGACATCGTAGATACTGTACTCTATCGCCACATCCCACTCCTTGGGCACCTGCAATGTCCCGCAAACTGCCTGACCTGACTGGGCACTGCAACCCTGTTTATACGCAAGCACTCAAGAAGCTGTGGACGTGGCAGGTGCATTTTAAAGAGCTTGTCCTGACAGCAGGTCTTCATGTACCAAAGGCCATCAACAGGGGTGACTGCATGTCGCGTTCAACTGAGAGTCTGTGTTTCGTCGCTTCGACCACCGACAATGCGCAAAGTGCGCGGGACGAACTAGTCACGCATTACGGCAATGCCTCTTTCGACGAAGCCGATGTCATCGTGGTGCTGGGCGGTGATGGTTTCATGTTGCAGGTCCTCAACGAGACCATGAACTCCGGCAAGCGTGTCTACGGCATGAATCGTGGCTCGATCGGGTTTTTGATGAATGACTACCGGGTCAAAGGCCTGCCGGAGCGGATCGCGATTGCCACCGGCAATGATTTTCATCCGTTGCGCATGACCACCATCGATGCCGATGGCAAAGACTTCTCTGCACTCGCCATGAATGAAGTCAGCCTGTTCCGCCAGTCCCACCAGGCCGCAAAACTGCGGGTGGATGTGGATGGCAAGACACGGCTGGACGAACTGATCTGCGATGGCATGATGGTGGCAACACCTGCGGGCTCCACAGCCTATAACTTCTCGGCGCACGGTCCAATCCTGCCGCTCGAATCGCCGCTTCTGGCTTTGACGCCAGTCAGTGCGTTTCGCCCGCGCCGCTGGCGTGGCGCTCTGCTGCCAAATAAGGTAACGGTGGATATCCACGTTCTCGAGAGCGAAAAGCGTCCGGTCAACGCCGTTGCCGACCACACGGAGGTAAAGTCGGTGCAAACCGTGCGTATTGCGCAATCCGAGGACAGAACCGCAAAAATTCTGTCGGATCCCGATCGATCGTGGTCGGACAGGGTGCTTGCCGAACAGTTTACGAATTGATGAAGATAACGATGATCAAAAGCTTCCTCGCCACCACATTTCTCGCTGCCAGCCTCTGCGTGGCTAACGCCCAGACACAAGGACCCGGCATCGATGCCCTGCCCGTCTCCACGATTTTCGTAGCAAGCAGCGGTATGTGGGAACAGGATGCCCAAGCCCAGGGTGAAAACAAGTCAGCAGGATCGGCTGAGCCAACACGCGGCTATTATAAGGTCATCGCCATGCGCCAGACCGATGGCACCGCGAAGATTTACCTTCAGCAGATCGCCTATACAGCAACCGGCCCCAGTCTCGTGGAAACTGTTGAGCTTGAAGAGTTCACCCAGATGAAGGCCTATGTAACCGACATCCGCCCGGAAAGCTCCACCGGTGCCTCCGATGTTCCCGGCCTTTTCGTCACGGTTCACTTGAAAACGAACCCCACGCAAAAGGATGCCGATGCCTGGACGGTGCTGATCGATGAGCTCGGCGACATGAAGATCGAGAAAGCGTCGAACTGAGTGGGCAATCAGAGGCCGATGTCCTCAGGCCTCTCCAGCACCGCACCGAAATGATGTTTCCAGAGGCGAGCGCCCAAAGCGCCGCTTCGGTCCAGACTGGAACCGACGGTCAGCCACGGTATCAGCGTAGGGCGTAACCCGGCGTCGAAGAAGCTGAACCCCGCCGCAAGAACGCAAGTATCGGCCTGAATGCCACAGACCAGCACACGGTCTGGCTTCAATGACACGAGGTAGTCGATGGCTTCTTTCGGTGGAGCATACCCATACTTGATAAAGACGCGGTCGGCAGCGACCAGCGAATTGTCCGAAGCACCCGGCTTCCAGCCCAACTGGCTTTCGAAAGGCGTAATGCTTTCATCATGCCGCTCCACGCTTGCGACACTCGGCAGCAGCGTGGCAAGGCGGGCAATGTTGCTGACGAGGTCCGCAGGCGGATCGAAACTTGGTTGCACGTCCACAATATAGAGAACCTGTTTCACGATACACCGCTCCCTTGTTAATTGGGCTCCAAATCAAAAAGCCTCCCGCAACACATGCGAGAGGCCAATTTTATCATAAGCAAGACACCTGGGATCAGTCGATGTCGGAGACTTCGACGTCTGCTCCGCCGCTGATGCGGTGGGCGAGCGCTGCTTCCATGAACTCGTTCAGTTCGCCATCGAGCACGTTGCTCGGCGCGGTGCTTTCCACGCCCGTGCGCAGATCCTTGACCAGCTGATAGGGCTGCAAGACGTAGGAACGAATCTGGTGGCCCCAGCCGATATCGGTCTTGGATGCTGCCTGAGCATTTGCTGCAGCTTCCCGCTTCATCAACTCGGCTTCGTAGAGGCGCGAACGCAGCATTTCCCACGCCTTGGCGCGGTTCTTGTGCTGGGAGCGTTCCTGCTGGCAGGCCACCGCGATGCCGGTTGGAATATGCGTGATACGCACAGCCGAGTCGGTCGTGTTGACGTGCTGTCCGCCAGCACCCGACGAGCGATAAGTATCGATGCGGCAATCGCTTTCGTTGATGTCGATCTGTATCGAATCATCGACCACCGGGTAAACCCAGATGGACGAGAAGGAGGTATGTCGGCGCGCATTGCTGTCATAAGGCGAGATGCGAACGAGGCGGTGAACACCCGATTCCGTCTTCATCCAGCCGAAAGCATTATGGCCCTTGACCAGAATGGTCGCGGATTTGATCCCCGCTTCTTCGCCTTCGTGAACTTCCAGAACTTCGACCTTGTAGCCCTGACGCTCCGCCCAGCGGGTGTACATGCGCAGCAGAATATTGGCCCAGTCCTGGCTTTCCGTGCCACCGGCGCCGGAATGCACTTCGACATAGGTATCGTTGCTATCGGCTTCACCAGAAAGCATGGCTTCCACCTGACGGCGGTTCGCCTCGCTTCGCAGCGTCTTCAAAGCGTATTCGGCTTCCTTGATGATGTCGGCATCACCTTCCGCCTCACCCATCTCGATCAGCTCGACATTGTCGTTGACCTGCTGTTCGAGGGCTTTGACGCCGTTGATGGATTCGTCAAGCTGCTGGCGCTCGCGCATCAGCTTCTGCGCTTCCGTCGCGTCATTCCAGAGGTTTGGGTCTTCGGCCTTGTTGTTCAACCAGTCCAGTCGTCTTATCGCCTGGTCCCAGTCAAAGATGCCTCCTCAGCAGGCTTATGGCCTGCCTGATTTCGTCGACGACGTTCACGATCTCATTGCGCATTTCGCAGATACTTCGCTTTCATGGAAATTAGCATTAAAACTCGATGGCTGAATAAATGCGAGGGGCGCGGATGTAAAGCCCGCGCCCCTCGCCTTTCCATCAATTGGGTTCAATAGAGGCCGCCGCCACCGCCGGTAATGGCCTGCTGGGCCTGTGGCGAAGCGCGCAGAATGTCTTCCTGAGACATGGCGCCGTCCATACCAATCACGTTGAAGCTGCTGGCCGGACCCGTGCCAGGCTTGAAGGCTTCCATGATCGTATCGGGCTCGCCTTCATTGGCAGCCATGCCGGTCTTGCGGTTGACGGCAACGAACTGCATGCCGTTCGGCACAATAAACTTGCTCTGTGGGAGATGCTTTGCAGCCTGCGCAATGAACTCACCGAAGATCGGCGCTGCCAGCGAACCGCCGGTGCCGCCACGGCCAAGCGGTGCGGGGCTATCGAAACCGATATAGAGGCCTGCCACCAGATCAGGCGTGTAACCTACGAACCAAGCGTCTTTCTCGTCATTGGTCGTGCCGGTCTTGCCAGCAACCGGCAGGTTGACCTTGATCTTGCCTGCCGCCGTACCGCGCTGAACGACGCCCTCAAGCATGGATGTCGTCTGATACGCCGTCATCGGGTCAAGAACCTGCTCGCGATTGTCAACGATCTCGGGTTCGTCCTGATTCTGCCAGCTCGCAGCGTTGCAGCTTTCGCAACCGCGCTCCTCATGACGGAAAATCGTCTTGCCGTAGCGGTCCTGAATGCGGTCGATGACCGTTGGGTTGATCTGCTTGCCGCCATTCGCAATCACGGAATAGGCAGAAACCATCCGCATCACGGTCGTTTCACCGGAACCGAGCGACATCGCCAGCAGTGGCGGCATCTTGTCGTAAATACCGAAGCGCTCCGCATATTCCGCAACGAGGTTCATACCCATATCCTGCGCCAGACGCACGGTCATAAGGTTACGGGATTTCTCGATACCCAGACGCAGTGTCGATGGGCCAGCCACTTCGCCGCCGTAGTTCTGCGGCCGCCAGACCTGACCACCGGAAACAACCTCCAGCGGTGCATCCATGACCACAGATGCAGGCGTATAGCCATTATCCAGGGCCGCAGCATAGATGAACGGCTTGAACGAGGAACCCGGCTGGCGCATTGCCTGCGTCGCGCGGTTGAACTCCGACTGGCCATAGGAGAAGCCGCCGACCATGGCCAGAACGCGACCGGTATGCGGGTCCATCACCACCATGCCGCCTTGCACCTTCGGAGGCTGACGAAGGCGGTATTCCGCACCGTCATTGGACAGCGGCTCAACATAAACGACATCGCCGGTCTTTAAGACGCTCGCAGGTGACTTGGCTGTCGCGCGTTGCCCCTTGGCATCACGGTAGGCCCAACGCATATTTTCCGGCTTGATATGGCCTCGGCTGCGCTTATCCGGGTTGTCGCTATCACCGTCGGGACGAAGGCCAACATCGACGCCATCGGCTGATGCGGCCAGCACGACGGCCAGTTTCCACTCGGGCACATCACGAAGCGGCTTGATCTTCGCCAGCGCATCGCTCCAGTTGCCGGAGGTGTCGATCTGATCGACAGGGCCGTGGAAGCCACGACGCTCATCATAATCCAGCAAACCATCCTGAAGCGCCTTGCGGGCCTCCAACTGAATATCGGGATCGAATGACGTGCGAACGGAAAGGCCGCCTTCCAGCAAAGCCTTCTCGCCGTATTTCTCAACGATCTGGCGACGCGCTTCTTCGGAGAAGTAATCTGATGCCGCAAGACGGGCTCCGCCTGTGCGAATATTCACGCCCAAGGGCTGCGTCTTGGCATCGGCTGCGTCGGCTTGCGTGATGTAGCCATTTTCCGCCATGCGGTCGATGACCCAGTTGCGGCGCTCGACCGCCGCCTTTTCACGGCGTAGAGGATGGTAGTTAGCAGGCCCCTTTGGAAGCGCTGCGAGATAGGCTGTTTCCGCAATCGTCAGTTCGGTTACCGACTTATTGAAATAGGTCAGAGCAGCACTGGCGATACCATAGGAGTTGAGACCGAAGAAAATCTCGTTGAGGTAAAGCTCGAGGATCTTATCCTTGCTGTAGGCCTGCTCGATACGGAAGGACAGGATCGCTTCCTTGGCCTTACGCTCCATGGTCTGCTCATTGGTCAACAGGAAGTTTTTGGCAACCTGCTGCGTAATCGTCGAGCCACCCTGCGTCGGACCGCCCGTCACGTAAGCGACGGCTGCGCGGGCAAAGCCGGTGACGTCGATGCCGGGGTGCTGATAGAAATTCTTGTCTTCGGCAGACAGAAACGCAGCCTTGACGCGGTCTGGCACCGCCTGAATGGGCAGGAACAGGCGCCGCTGCTTGGCGTATTCCGCCATCAGCGCGCCATTACCGGCGTGGATGCGTGTCGTTACCGGTGGCTCGTAACTGTTCAGCACCGCGTAATCGGGCAGATCCTTCGTAATAGTCACCAAATAAATGGCAACACCGCCAGCCACCACAAGGAACAGCATGCTGGCCAAGCCGAAGAAATATCCAATAAGTCTGATCATATTAAAGCTACCGATACTTCGAATCGTAACTGGTTGCGCCCGTTGTTATGAGCACATTCTTGCATATAGCATGCCGTTTTGCACACCGCTTCATCGATGACAAGCCGCCAAGAGCAGCATTCTCTCATACATTAAAGTGAGCCGTGGCTTTCTGCTTCGCGAAAAGCACACATCACCATCGAATCCTGTGTCCGAGTAACGTGGGGAATGTGAGTAAAATAGGGCCCGTCGCAGATTATCATTCCAGATATTGTGTCTCTACGCCCTTTTTATCGCGCCGGTCGCGAAGATGTCACAGGTGACATCGCTCGCGACCCATCGACGCTGAACGCGCAGCCTTAACCGCCGTTGGCCAAAGCCTGCGCGCGGTACCGGGTAACGGCCACAGCGAGCGTGTCTGCAACCTTTTGACGCCACGTTTCATCCAGCAGCAGTTTTTCGTCATCCGGGTTGGACAGGAAACCCAGTTCTAGGAGAACCGATGGCACGTCGTGGGCGCGCAACACCTGAAAACCTGCATATCGATGCGGATTGTTGATGAGACCGATCTGGCCTTCGAAGGATTTAACGATGTTTTCCGCAAGCGTCACGGAAAATGCCTGCGTCTCGCGCCGCGTCAAATCTAGCAGGATATCGGCAACTTCGGGCTGGGAATGCTGCTGTGCGACACCTGCAATCTGGTCCGAAAGGTTTTCGCGCTCGGCAAGGTCCTGCGCCATGCGGTCCGAGGCCCGGTCCGATATGGTGTAGACAGTCGCACCACGAATACCCTTCTGTTTGAGCGTATCGGCATGCACGGAGATAAAGAGATTGGCGTTCTGCTGCCGCGCCAGCGTCACACGTTCCGAAAGCGCCAGAAACGTATCGTCGTCCCGCGTTAGAAACGCCCTGATGCCGCCGATCTTGTTCAGCCGGTCGGTCAGTTCCTTGGCAAAGGTCAGGGTGATGACCTTTTCATCCGTTCCGCTGACGCCACCCTTCGCACCCGCATCGATACCGCCATGGCCAGCATCGACGGCAATGACGAAATCCGACTGCCTGCTGGTCTTGGGAGAGACATCGGCAGTGACAGACGCCGTGGTGGCGGGAGCCAGCGCTTGCCAGTTCTGATTCTTCAGAAGATCGGCAAATTTCTGCTTGGTCGCGATCTCAGTATCGAGCACAAAGCGGTAAACCTTGCCGCCATCTTCGGCTTTGACGTCTGCGATGGCGACCTGCACAGGCTTCTTCGCTGTCAGCACCAGCCGCGCACTGCCCTCGCCCATGGTTCCAAACCGGATATCGCTAAACAGCCCCGTGGGTGCGAGGTCTTTCGTCGGAAACGAGAAACCGACGGCTGGAAAATCGACGACGATGCGCGCAGGTCCATCCAGATAATGGACTTCGAATTCCGGCTCTTCGTTGAAATCCAGCACGATGCGCGTCCGCGCCTCATCGCCGATAATACGGGCAGAACTGACGATCAAAGATGGTGCTTTGTCCGTCGCATTCGCCGATGACAACATGATCGGTGCGCAAAGCGCGGCCACCAGCAGCACAGATGCGATTCGCCCCGTCAGAGTGGTGAGGATGGCGACTTTAGCTCCGCCGATGAGATGTTTGCTGGTCGTCAACGTCGTTTCCGTAATTTCGGTCATTGGGGCCGGATATCGTGACATGCTGGCCAAAATATCGCTTAAGCCGTCACTAGAATGGCCTGATTTGCACATGCGCGCAACAATTGCAGCCCTTGGTGAAGCAATTCTTAACCGCCAAATTCCGCCAATGATATGGCATATTTAGCCACCCTATTGCTATTATGACAGATAGAACATACAACATGAATGAGGGTTAAAAGTGTTGACGGGATAGATGCCCGCCGGCTGCCAATCGACCAAAGACGCTGGCGCTGTAATATCGGGCAATCATCTGCCGTCGCTGCATTTTTCTCCTGAAACTGGATCAATTCCGGCGCTAGTCGGAACAATACCCGGTGGCATGCCACCGCACGCTCGAGGAGAGCATTTTCATCGGATCCTTCGGGGTCTATTTATTAAAGTCGTTCTCGCTTGGCCAATGATGTCGTTGCAGCAGCTTTCATATGAACCGGATACCAGGAGCAGGCTTCATGCTCTGCCATGCGTTCGGATGCTGCCAGTTTACAGACGCCGGGCAAGAAACTTCATTTCCGGCACACCCTCGACCATAGATGAAAGGCCTGTCCTCGCGGCGGGCCTGTTCTCGTATAAGACAGGGCTGCGCCGAGGAGCACAGCTTACATGGCAGACAAAATGCTTATCGACGCCTCCCATGAAGAGGAGACGCGGGTAGTCGTTGTTCGGGGAAATCGGATCGAGGAATTCGATTTCGAATCTGAACATAAGAAACAGATCCGTGGCAACATCTACCTTGCCAAGGTAACAAGGGTTGAACCTTCTCTTCAGGCTGCTTTCGTGGATTACGGCGGCAACCGCCATGGTTTTCTCGCATTCGCGGAAATCCATCCCGATTATTACCAGATTCCCCTGGCCGACAGACAGGCTCTGCTGAGAGCGGAAGCCGAAGACCATCGCCGCAATGACGACTTCGAATCGGCAAACGATGGTCCCAACGAGCCATCCTCCGCGTCGTCGCTCGCCGTCGATCTTTCCCAGATCGACCAGCCTGATATCGGTATCGTCGCAGCACCCGAAGCTGCCGATGAAACGAGCGAAGTTTCCGAGATCGTAGCAGAACCGGTTGCAACCGAAGTCGAGGCTGTCGAGGCCGTGGCTGAAGAAGCACCAGCCGAAGACGAAAAGCCGAAGAAGCGCGTTCGTCGTCCCCGCACCAAGAAAAAGACCGAAGCAGATGAAGCGTCTGCCGATGCAGCCCCTTCGGACGATGGTTCCGAAGACGATGGCAGCAAGGGCGGCGAAATGGCTGCCATGGTTGATACCGACACGATTTCGGAAGAGGTCGAAGGTCTTGGCCGTCGTGGCAATGACGATGACGACGATGATGACGATGACCACCACGAAAAGGAAGTCATCGAATCCGTTGGTGCCGAAGATGCGATGGAAGAAGTTCCAGACCGCGTTTCGCGCAAGCCACGCAAGCAGTACCGCATTCAGGAAGTCATCAAGCGCCGCCAGATCCTTCTGGTTCAGGTTGCCAAGGAAGAACGCGGCAACAAGGGCGCTGCGCTGACGACCTATCTGTCGCTCGCAGGCCGTTACTCGGTTCTGATGCCGAACACGGCACGTGGCGGCGGTATTTCCCGCAAAATCACCCAGCCGACAGACCGCAAGCGCCTAAAGGAAATCGCACGCGACCTGGAAGTGCCACAGGGCATGGGCGTTATTCTGCGTACAGCCGGTGCAAACCGCACGCGCGTCGAGATCAAGCGCGATTTCGAATATCTGATGCGCCTTTGGGAAAACGTCCGCACGCTGACGCTCAACTCCACGGCTCCGTGCCTCGTGTATGAAGAAGGATCGCTCATCAAGCGTTCGATCCGCGATCTCTACAACAAGGACATCAGCGAGATCATCGTCTCTGGCGAAGAAGGCTATCGTGAGGCGAAAGACTTCATGAAGATGCTGATGCCGAGCCATGCCAAGGTTGTTCAGCCTTACCGCGACATTCACCCGATCTTCTCGCGCTCCGGCATCGAAGCGCAGCTCGACCGCATGTTGCAGCCGCAGGTCACGTTGAAGTCTGGTGGTTACCTCATCATCAACCAGACGGAAGCACTGGTTGCCATCGACGTGAACTCCGGTCGTTCGACCCGCGAACATTCGATCGAAGAAACTGCCGTCCAGACCAATCTGGAAGCCGCAGAAGAAGTGGCACGCCAGCTGCGTCTTCGCGACCTTGCTGGTCTTGTCGTCATCGACTTCATCGACATGGAAGAGAAGCGCAACAACCGCTCCGTCGAAAAGAAGCTCAAGGATTGCCTGAAGAACGACCGCGCCCGCATTCAGGTCGGCCGTATCTCACATTTCGGCCTTCTGGAAATGTCGCGCCAGCGTATTCGCGCATCGGTTCTGGAATCTACAACTCAGGTCTGCTCGCATTGCGGCGGTACGGGCCATGTGCGCTCAGAATCTTCCATCGCCCTGCATGTTCTGCGCGGCGTGGAAGAATATCTGCTGCGCAACACCACCCACAACATCACTGTTCGCTGCACGCCGGATACGGCGCTCTACCTGCTCAACCACAAGCGCGCGACCATCGTGGATTATGAAGCCCGCTTCGGCGTGGCCATCATCATCGCGGCGGACGACAGCGTGGGTGCACAGCACTTCGCCATCGATCGTGGTGAAGCCGTTGAGAACCCGGTCAAGATCGAAAGCCTCATCCAGATGCTTCCTGATTTCGAGGAAGAGGAAGACGACATCATCATCGAAGCCGATGAGGATGAAGACGAGGAAGAAGTCGTCGTAAAGGCTGAAAAGACCGAAGCACGTCAGCCACAGGCAGACGCGGGCGAAGATGGCAAGCGCAAGCGCAAGCGTCGTCGTCGTCGTCGGGGCAAGGGCAGCCAGAATGGCACCGAGGCTCAAGGCGAGTCGGATGACGACACCTCTTCCGACGATCAGGACGATGATGCCGAAGGCGAATCCGACGACGAGGCATCCACCTCGACACTGGAAACGACCGACAGCGCATCTGGCGACGAAGCAAAGCGCAAGCGCCGCCGCCGTGGCAAGCGTGGCGGACGCCGCAATCGCGATGAAAACGGCAACATCATCGAGGACAATGACGAAGCCGAATCCGTACAGGCCGTAGAAGAAGGTGAAACTGCCTCTTCTTCCGAGGTCTCGGAAGAAGCTGCTGTCATCGAAGCTGTCGCTGTAGAAGCAGCGCCTGCGGTTGTTGCCGAAGAATCGGAAAAGCCGAAGAAGCCTCGCCGGACCCGTAAGGCAAAGGACAAGGCTGGCGACACCGAGGCTGAGCCTGCGGCAGTTGCTGCTGTAGCAGTGGCTGCGGCTGAACCAGCACCGGCATCTGTCGAAGCCGTTGAACCGCCAGCAGCCAAGGCACCCGTTGCCGAAGCCCCTGCTCCGGCGCCTGTGGAACCTGCTGTTGCGACACCTGCCGTTTCCGTTGAGGAAACGACGGAAGAAGCTGCCAAGCCGACCCGCGCCAACCGCGGTGACAACGTCTCCTCCTCGGAGCCGGTCGTTACCTCGGCAGCACCCGAAGGCGGCGACACCGATCCATCCAAGCCCCGCAAGGGCGGCTGGTGGCAAAGACGCGGCTTCTTTTAAGCCTTAGCTTTCAACGCTGACGAATGAATTGAGGCTCCGCATTGCGGGGCCTCTTTCCTTTGACGAGAACTCAGAAATACACACATAGAGGTTGAGCTTCTAAGAAAGTTTTCACCCGAACCAGATGGATTTGATGTGACCAACAACCGTGATCCTGCTTTAACCGTGCGCCGCATTTTAAAAGTCAATCACGCTGGCGAGTTCGGTGCTATCAGGATTTACGGTGCGCAGATTTTCGTCGCCCGCTGGCTCTTCCCAGATATCGTTTCGAAACTCGAAGAGATGCGCGACGACGAGATCGATCATTGCCGGTTGTTTCGCGACGCAATGCCTGCGCGAGGCGCAAGGCCATGCCGGATCATGGCGCTATGGAGCTTGGGCGGCTTTGTTCTCGGCTTTCTGACGGCGCTTTGTGGACGCAACACGGTTTGGATTTGCACAGAGGCTGTCGAAAGTACCGTTCATCAACACCTCGAAGACCAGCTGACTTTTCTTCGAAAACGCGACCCTGAACTGCATGCGCTGATCCTGTCGATTCAGGAACAGGAATTGGCCCATTTGACCGAGGCCGAAAACAGCCAGAAAAGCCGTGGTACGATGCGCAAAGTTCTGTTGCCGATCATCGGAGCCCTCACCGATCTGATGATCTGGCTTTCTACGTGGGGAGATTCCAGCTGGATGCGTGCGGAAATGGCACGTGACAGCCTGCCTGATCGGGCTGATGTGCGTTAGCACAAGGCTAAAAACAAAAAGGCCGTCTCACTCGGAAACGGCCTTTTGAAAAACGTAGGTCGAGGAGAACGGCTCACTCGTCGCGGTAAACCTTCTCGCGGCGCTCGTGGCGTTCCTGGGCTTCGATGGAAAGTGTGGCGATGGGGCGAGCGTCCAGTCGCTTGAGGCCGATGGGTTCGCCGGTTTCTTCGCAGTATCCGTAGGTCCCATCTTCGATCCGCTGCAGCGCGGCGTCGATCTTAGAGATCAACTTGCGTTGGCGGTCGCGGGCCCGAAGTTCGATGGCACGGTCTGTCTCTGACGATGCCCTGTCGGCCAGATCAGGATGATTGGCGCTTTCTTCGGCGAGATGACCCAGCGTCTCCCGCGCTTCCCGTAAAATGTCATTTCTCCAACCGACCAGCTTTGACCTGAAATAGGCTCGCTGGTTGGCATTCATGAACTCATCGCTTTCCGAGAGTACATAATTGCTAAGATCGATCTTCTCACTCACGCGATTCTCCTCGAAGAACATCTCATATTGCGCGGGTATACTCCGATATCGTAGGCCCGTTCAAGTGCGCAGAACAGTTTTCAGGCATTTTTAAATCTGTCACAAAATTCAGCTAAACGATTATTTTTTATGCTTTATTGGCATTACACGAATTATTTCTTCGATCACGTTTTCATAACTTGCGTATAGCGCCCGCCACTTGCAGCCTCACGGTCTATTCCTGTAAAGCTGCTGCCATTGTTTCGCTGCGCATAGGATACCCGGCATGCACGAGCCCTCATCGCGACCCTCCCGGATCTATCTGCTGCGCCACGCCCATGCGGCCTGGGCCGGGCCCGGACAACGGGACTTCGACAGGCCGCTCGATGCTGCAGGATTTGCGGAAGCCGAGGTGATCGCAGATCGGGCTGCCGATAAGGGCTATCTGCCGGATGCCGTGATAAGCTCGACGGCGTTGCGTTGCCGCGAGACGGCGCAGGCTGTGCGCCGAGCCTTCAACGATAGCTTAGACGTCGCTTATATCGATGAGATGTACAATGCCGAGGCCGACATCTATCTCGCATTGATCGCGGCACAGACTGCGAGCCGCGCGGTGATGCTGGTCGGGCACAACCCCACTATCGAAGCCGTTGCAGAGGCGTTGATCGGTCGCAAACAGATGGAGGATCTCCTGCCCTCCGGTTTTCCCACCGCCGGTCTTGCCGTTTTCGATGCTGACCCAACCTCCTCTGGTGAAGCGCTATGGCACCTCATCGACTTTTTTCACCCCTGAGACATCCTGCGGCGATCAGAAAACTTTCCGACAGCCGCTTCTTTTTTGAGCAGACAGCCACCCTATATATTTTCGGATAGTGAAATATTTTTTGGGAAACAGTCTTTGGCGCCATCCTTTACCTCCGTCACCGATAGCGCACTGATTGCCATCGACAATCTTGCAGACCGCGCCAGTGCTCTGACCAACCCGACACTTCGGCTTGGAGTGACAGGGCTGTCGCGTGCCGGCAAGACGGTTTTCATCTCGTCCCTCGTCCACAATCTATTGAATGGCGGAAGGCTACCGATCTTCGAGGCCATCCGGTCCGGTCGTGTTTCGAACGTCCGGCTTGAGCCGCAGCCGGATGACGCCATTCCTCGCTTTCAGTATGAAGACCACATTCAGGCGCTGGTGCGAGACCGTATCTGGCCTGACTCGACCCGTGCCATCTCGGAGCTGCGCATCACACTCGATTATCAGAGCGCGAGCGGCTGGGGTCGCTGGTTTTCGGCGGGAAAGCTGGCGATCGACATCGTCGATTACCCCGGCGAGTGGCTGCTCGATCTGCCGCTGCTGGGGCAGGATTACAAGACCTTCAGCGACAACACCGTGACACTGGCACAGGGCGGCGTGCGGGCGGAACTTGCGCGCGAGTGGCTCGAGATCGCCAATTCGGCGGATCTCGATGGTCCTGCCGATGAGATGACGGCGCGTCGTCTAGCGGAAAGCTTCGCCACTTATCTGCGCGCCTGCAAGTCGGACGAGCGCTCACTGTCAACCCTGCCGCCGGGTCGCTTTCTGATGCCGGGTGATCTGGAAGGGTCGCCTGCCCTCACCTTCTCGCCGCTTCCCGGCCTGACCGATGGCAAGGCGGCGAAAGGCTCTCTCAGGGCGATGATGGAGCGTCGTTACGAGGCTTATAAATCCATCGTCGTCAAACCGTTCTTTCGAGAGCACTTCGCGCGTCTGGATCGACAGATCGTGCTGATCGATGCGCTTCAGGCCGTCAATCGCGGTCCCGAAGCCGTTCAGGATCTGGAACGGGCTCTGGGCGATGTTCTCGCGTGCTTCCGGCCCGGCAAGAACAGCCTGCTGTCCTCGCTCGTCGGCAGGCGCATCGACAAGGTTCTGGTCGCCGCGACCAAGGCTGATCACCTGCACCACGAAAGCCACGACCGTCTTGAAAGCCTGACACGCCGTCTGGTTGACCGCGCTATCACTACAATCGGCATGAGCGGCGCTGGCATCGAGGTCATGGCGCTGGCCTCGGTGCGGGCCACCAAGGAAGCCAGCGTACGTCAGGATGGTCACACCCTGCCCGTCATCGTTGGTACGCCCATTGCGGGCGAGAAGATCAACGGCGAGATTTTTGACGGAAACCGCCCGACTGCGATCTTTCCCGGCGACCTGCCGGAAAACCCGGAGCCGCTGTTTCGGGCACTGGACGTCGAGGGCGACAAGGCCGATCTGCCGGATGTGAACGTCGTGCGTTTTCGCCCGCCCAAACTCGAGGAAAACAGTGACGGCATCAAGCTGTCGGTCCCGCATATCCGGCTGGACCGCGCCATGCAGTTCCTGTTCGGAGATAGGCTCGCATGAAGGATGAACCCGAAAACCCAGGCCGCCGCCCGGCAGCATTCACGCTGGAAAGCGAGCCCGCACCGACGCGGGTGATGGACGCCCGACGCGCACCGCGTAGCTTCGACGCCGACATATCGATGACGCCGGATGAAGAAGACCCGTTTCTGGCACCCGAGACAGTCGATGCAGCAGCCCTGCCCGTTGCTGCTCCTCGGCGTCGGCGCTTCTCCTTCGGCAAGCTGGCCATGGGCGCAATCGGTGTTCTGCTCTCGCTTGCTTTCGGTCTATGGGCAGACCAGCTCATCCGCGATCTTTTCACCCGCTCCGATTGGTTGGGCTATACAGCGACGGTGGCGCTTGCGGTCGCCGTTTTCGGCCTACTCGCGCTCGTCATTCGTGAAGGTGTCGGCATCATGCGGCTCAACGCCGTGCAATCGCTGAAGGCGGATGCGGAAAAGGCCGCACTCGAGAAAAAGCCATCGGCGGCCCGCGCCGTTATTTCGCGCCTGACCACTGTCCTCTCTCACAGAGCCGAGACGGCGAAAGGTCGTGCCGCGCTCAACCTGACAGAAAACGACGTGATCGATGGGCCGCATCTGATCGATCTGGCAGAACGGGAGTTGTTGAGCCCGCTCGACCGGCAAGCCCGCGCTCTGATTCTCAACTCGTCCAAACGTGTATCCGTCGTGACGGCTGTCAGTCCCCGCGCGGTGGTTGATCTGGCCTACGTCCTGTTCGAGGTCACTCGGCTAGTGCGCACCATGGCGGAGCTTTACGGCGGTCGTCCCGGCACGCTTGGCATGCTGAGGCTGATGCGCGATGTCATCGCACATCTTGCTGTTACCGGGTCAATCGCGGTTGGCGACGGACTGGCGCAGCAGGTTCTCGGGCACGGCTTAGCATCCCGCCTGTCTGCGCGTCTGGGTGAAGGTGTGATCAACGGCCTGATGACGGCACGAATCGGCATCGCCGCCATGGATCTGTGCCGACCGCTTCCGTTCCGGGCGCTGAAGCGTCCGGGTATAGGCGATTTCGTCTCGGATTTGACGCCCGATCTGACGGGCAGCAAAGGTGTTGAAAAGCCATGATTTCTCGGTGAATCCTTCACCAAATGGTTACTGCTGGCAGCAGCAATATCGGCGAGTGAAACGAAGCATTAACCATTCCCGGCATAGATTGGGGCTACACAAAGCGGCCTATTCGCCAGGGAAAGTATCATGTATTCGCGCTTCTTTTCGCTACTGGGTGGCCTCGCCGCCGTGATGTCCGTCAGTGGCGGACTTGCAGTTTCCGACGTTCAGGCAGCCTCTCGCGATGACCAGTTCTTTGGCTCTGTCGCTGGCGTCTGGTCGGGTCCCGGCGAGATCGTTGCTGGCAAATACAAGGGTACAAAATTCACCTGCGACCTCACGGGCGAACCGATCAGTGACAAGGACACAGGCATCAAGCTAGGCGGCACATGCCGCGTTGGCGTCTTCAAACAGCCCATGTCGGCCGTCATCTCGAAAAAGGGCAATGGTTACGAAGGCAAGTTCCTCGATGGCTCCGAAGGCAAGGGTCTCGACATCGTATCGGGTCAGGTCAGCGGCGACAAAGTCGTACTTGGCATCAACCGCGCAAAGCTGAACGGCGCAATGGTTGCGCGCGTGACCAACAACACATCCATGAACATCACCATTTCCGTGAAAGTCGCGGACCAGATGGTTCCCGTGATTGGACTGACGCTTGCTCGCAACGTCGATCAGATGGCCGTCGGCTCCATCAAGCCGTAAGCTTCTCTTTCGCTCGTCCCCGGTAGAGCCGCCTCTGCGCGGCTCACTTGAGCGCCCACCATTCCCGCTTTTCATTGGCTCGAACAATCCCGGTCTTGTCGGCATCTCCAAGCCAGTCAAGCACCCGCCTCCCATTGACCACGAGATCGGGCGCCATATCTGCGAGCGGCATCAGCACGAATGCGCGCTCGGTCATGCGCGGATGGGGGATTTCAACGCGCTCGGTCATCACATGTTCGTCGCCATAGGTCAGCACGTCGATATCGATCGTACGCGGCCCCCAACGCTCGATGCGCACACGCTTCATGCCCCGCTCGATGTCAAGACCGAGGTCGAGCAACGCTTCGGCGGCCAGTGACGTTTCGATCAGGACGCAGCAATTGAAGAAATCTGCCTGATCGACCTTGCCCCATGGCGGCGTCCTGTAGAGATGCGAAACCGCGACCAACCGGCAGCTTTCGTGGCGGGAAAACGCGTCGAGCGCCTGCGCCATGGCTGCGGGCGGATCGCCGATATTACCGCCCAGCCCCAACGCCGCCAGCGTCATGCCATCAGCCATGCTGCTCGACGCTAACTTGCGCATAATCGAGAATGCCGGGAACCGGCGCGGATGGCTTTCGAACCGTCACTTTGACACGCACGATTTGCGGGTAGCGGCGACGCAACGCGGATGCGATGTCGTTGGCAAGCGCTTCGATGAGATAGCGGCGCTGACCGGCGACGATCTTTTCGATGACGTCGAAGGCGACACCGTAATCGACGGTGTTCTTGATGTCGTCGGTCTCCAAGGCGTCTCCGGCCTCGACTTCCATTTCGGCGTCGACGAAAAACCGTTGTCCAAGGGTCTCTTCCTGCTCCAGCAGACCGTGGCGGGCGAAGAACGAACAGTTCTTCAGCAAAATCGTGTAGCGGCTCATTGGTGTCCCACCCCTAATTATGGTTCTTGTGCCTCAAAACCGCATCGGCAATCGCAAGGGCATCCCGTGTCATTACCACGTTATGGACGCGAAAAATAACTGCCCCTGCCATGCGAAGAAGTGCCGTGGTTGCCGATGTCCCGACATCACGCTCCTCGGCGCCTTCGCGACCGGTCAAAGCACCGATAAATCGCTTTCTCGACGTTCCAGCCAGAATAGGCAAGCCGAACCCTGCAAGCTCTTCGAAACGCGACATCAGCGCTACGTTTTCATCCGTGTCCTTGGCAAATCCAAAGCCGGGATCGAGAACGATGGCGTCGCGGGCAATGCCTGCGGCATCCGCCAGTTCCAGCGAGTGGTTGAGAAAAAGAAACTGGTCTTCGATGATATCGGCCAGCTTCTGGCGCTCGCGGCCCGTGTGCATGATACAGACACCCGCACCCGCATTGCCAATCACGCGGGCCATGTCGGCCTCTTTCTGGAGACCGAAGACGTCGTTGACGATGTGCGCACCGGCCTCGATAGCCAGCTTCGCTGTGGATGCGCGATAGGTATCCACAGAAATCAGGGCGTCCGTTTCTGCTGCCAGCCTCTCGATGACGGGCAGCACGCGATGCTGTTCCTGCTGCGCTGTCACAACAGCCGCACCGGGACGGGTCGATTCACCGCCGATATCGATGATGTGCGCGCCCTGCTCTACGCAGGATAACGCATGGCTTATGGCTTCATCCGCTGCCAGAAACTGGCCGCCATCCGAAAAGGAATCCGGCGTCGCATTGACGATAGCCATAATAAGGCCATCCCCATCAAGTTTCAGGGAGCGCCCATGCGCGACTTGCCACACCTTGTCACTGGCTGTTATCACGTAACATCAAGCCTTTCCGGAATAACGGAGTGCCCCGCCATCGCTCGTCCTACCACTCCGCCTGCTAAGCCTGACGTGCCGTGCACATGGCGTTCTATGCCGCAATCATCTTCCAAGTTCAACCGGAAGGCCGGTAAATGACGCCACAGTCCCGCATACTCTCCGCCGTTCTTTCAGGCGTCATGTTTCTGTCCGTTCCGCAGTTTGCCAGCGCAGAAAGCGTGATCAGCAAGTCCTTCTCCTACTTCAAGGTTGGCGGCAAGACTGCCGAGGACTTGGACCGTGAACTTTCCCGCCACGGACCGATGACGAAATCCACCGGCGCGCGCCACCCAGGTGCAACGGAAATCAAGTTCGGCGGCGAGATCACCTATGTCGAAAAGGGCTCGCTCTGCGCCGTTGGCACGGTGAAAGTGACGCTACACACGAAAATTCTGCTGCCGCAATGGACGAACCGCCGGCGCACCACGGCCAATCTTGCCCTGATCTGGGACACGCTGTCAGCCGACATCAAGCGGCACGAAGAACGCCACGCCGAAATCTCCCGCGGCTATGCCCGCGGCCTCGACAAGCAGCTCCAGTCCCTTCGTCCGCAAAAGACGTGCGAGGAGATGCAGGCGCTCGTGACGCGCACCACGCAAAGCGTGATGGACGAGCATGACAAGGATCAATTGCGTTTCGATATGGTGGAGTCGAAAAACTTCGATTCACGCATGACTCGGCTTTTGAAAAACCGTATGTCGCAAAAAGCATCCGGGCGTTGAATATCAATTCATTACGATTACTTATGGGAATAATTTAAAGTTCCACCGCAACCTTAAAGTGAGGCAACGCCGCGTGTTTATGATGATTGAATTCTAGTCGTTTCGGTCAGACCACGACTCGACTATTGTTTTGAGAAATAACGCGAAATCAATCATCGCGTTTATGTTTCTAAAGTGTCGGTCCCTCGGCGCGTCCTTGAGCCTTAGGCCTCTCCTCCTGCCTGATGGTGACGTGCCCAACTCGCCTCGCTTATCCCGCGAAACGGAAAGCGAGGCTTTTTGTGGGACACGCATCGCGGCCCGGCTGAATGGCTCAGCCTTGGCGCTCAGGCACGTGCACGACCAATCCGTCCAGCGCATCGGTCAGCTTGATCTGACAGGAAAGTCGCGACGTCGGGCGCACATCGAACGCGAAATCCAGCATATCCTCTTCCATCGGCTCTGGCGGGCCGACGCGTTCTGACCATGCGTCGTCCACATAGACATGACAGGTGGCACAGGCACAGGCGCCGCCGCATTCCGCATCGATACCGGGTACGGAGTTGCGCATGGCGTTTTCCATCACCGTGGAGCCATTGCTGACGTCAAGTTCGTGCGGCGTGCCGTCGAAAGCAACGATGGTCAGTTTTGTCATTTCGGAAATCCAGAGCAAATGTTTGAGAATGTTTCTAAACAAATAGAAAGGCCGGATAGGCTTGGCAACCCGTCAAAGTGGTTACCGCGCATATCCGGCCTCAAAAACATTCAGACGAATGCGATCAACGGCACAGTTTCAGAATGAAATTTTCCGCCTCGATGACCGAAGACGCCACTTTTGCAAGGGCTGCGCTATCACGGCTGCCGTTTTCGACTGCCTCTGCGGCTGCCGATACGTTGAAAGCACCGACGGCGTCGGCAGAACCCTTAAGGCGATGCGCGATGGCTTTCATGTCGATGTCATTGGCGACTGCCAGATCATGCAGCAATGTTCGGGCGTTGCGCGTGAACAGTTGCAGGATTTCGATCTCCAGTTCCTTGTCGCCCATGGTCTGGCGCGCCAGATGCACGAAATCGATAGGCTTGCTGGCGGGCGCTGGGCCGCCGCGATTGTCAGGAGCTTCGAATGCGATACTCAACGCTGCCATTTTTTAGAATTCCTCGTTTGGGCCGGTTTCTTGTTTTGAGGCACATATGTCCTGCATTTGCGCAGGTTAGGACTGCGATGAGCTTAAATTGGGGCGCAACGAAGGTGGAAATCTTCCGCTATGGTTAATTTATGTTAAACTTATACGAAACAAGGCGTTCAGCCTTCTGACGAGGTTTAAAAACTGTTAACAAACCGCCACTTGGCTCAGGCGCCAACGCGGCATTAATTGTTTCAAAGCCACAAATGTGTCACTACGGTACTGCCGTGTTTCCTAACCTCATTGCAGGCTTTGTGAATCCGGCTTGTAAATGTAGTTTTACCTGGGGCGCGGCAACCTGCTCTCAGGAATTAGTAAGAAACGAGGCACTATATACCGGCTGGTATCGTGCCTCGAGGCACGATGGCGGATTTCCCGTGCAGGCGGCATGGGATTGAACGGCATGAAGCCGGGCGTATAGTAACGAGGCGTAACCGCATGGCGAACAACAAGATTAGCGACTCGATCGACGAGACTGCGTTTCAGGCATTGGAAGATGCCTTGCAGCTCGGCGCCTACGAAAATCAGCCGGAGCCTCGGAAAAAATCCACTCCAAAGCCTGCGGGGGCCAAAGTGCCAGAACAGACGAGAGTGCCTGAGAAGAACAAAGCCCGCGCACCTGAGCCGCAGCAGCAGAGGCCTGCTGCCGAACAGGCAGCACCCAGATCGCCATCTCTGGAAGCTGCCAATGATGGCTCCAAGCGCAGCCCCGCCATGATCCTGAAATCGCTGGATGCCGGCTCCATGACGGGTGCGCTTCGCAACGCCGGTATCGTGTCCGTCCTCTGGGCCATCGCCGGTGCAGGCCTTGCCAATGTCATCTACGGAAATCTGATCTGGAACGTCAGTTCGCTTGCCGAACTCTTTGCCGTTCCCGGCGTCATGGCCATCATCGTCGGCGTCATCGTGCCGATCATGCTGTTTTTCGCCTTCGCGATCATGATGGCGCGTGCCAAGGATCTGCGCAACGCTGCGCGCTCCATGGCGGAAGTCGCTCTTCGCCTGTCGGAACCAGAGACCATCGCGTCTGAGCGCATCATGTCCGTGGGACAGGCCGTTCGCCGCGAAGTCTCGGCAATGAATGACGGCATCGAGCGCACCATTGCGCGCGCCACCGAGCTGGAAACGCTCGTTCACTCCGAAGTCAACGCGCTTGAGCGCAGCTATGCCGACAACGAATTGCGCGTTCGCAGCCTCGTTCAGGAACTGAGCGCAGAGCGCGATGCCATCATCAACCACGCCGAACGCATTCGTTCCTCCATCGTCGGCGCGCAGGACCAGATCAAGGAAGAGCTCTCCATCGTCGGTGAAGAGCTTTCGATGCGTCTGGCGACCAGCGGCGAAGCTTTCGCTTCGATGATCGACACGCGCTCGGCTGCACTGCTCGAGAAATCCCGTATTTCCACCGAGGCCATGGGCAGCCTGATTGCGGCAAAGACCGACAATCTTCTCAAGGCGCTGAACACGTCCGGCGCGTCCATTTCCAACGAATTCGATCTGCGCCTGCATGACCTCTCCACGACGCTGGATGATCGCGGTCGTCTGCTTCTGGAGCAGTTTGCAACACAGGCCTCGACGCTGTCTGCTGGAACCGAGAACCTCAATACGTCGCTGGAAGCGCGCACCCGTCTTCTCAACGACATCCTGTCCAAGCGCACGCTGGAACTGACGCAGAACATCGATCGCGGTCAGGAAATCATCGGCGGCTCGCTCGATAACGTTCTCGACAAGCTGGCAACGACGCTGGAAGAAAAAGGTCTGTCGTTCCGCCAGAACCTGCAAAGCTCCGCCGACGATGCGATCATGGATCTCGATCTTCGCACCGGCCTGTTTGAAGAAAAGCTTCAGACGACCGTCGGCCTCGTCAACTCGGCCTTCGATGATCGTGTCGCGGAATTCACCAGCGCCTTTGACCAGCGTGCAGGCAGCCTCGACAGCAAGCTGATGGAAAGCCTCGCCCGCATCAATGAAACGGTTGCTGGCGGCACTGACTCCATCGACGGCATGCTGAACTCCGGCATCGAACGTCTTAGCACCGCCCTCACCGACCAATCCTTCGCGCTGGCCACCACCCTTGGCACAGGCCAGGAAATGCTCGAAAGCTCGCTGGAAAACCACACCCGCGAATTGAGCGATGCCATCGGCGCGCGCACGGCGGAAATCACCGGCGCATTCACCACCACACACCAGCAGATCGACACTGTTCTTGCAGAACGCAGCGCAGCCCTTTTCGGCGCGCTGTCTGCCAGCCAGGATCGTTTCGACACAGCGCTTGCCAGCCGCGCGGAAGCCATTACCGGCTCTATGTCCGGCACTGCCGAGCACCTTGCCGGACTGCTGGACGAGCGTGCCGCAGCCATCAACAGCATCGTTGCCGATGTAGAGCGTCGTCTTGCCGAAACCCTCGACAGCCGCGCAGCCGCCATCACCGGCGCCGTTTCCGGTGTCGAGGAACGTCTGGCCGATACGCTGGATATGCGCACCGCTGCCATTCACCATGCCGTAGCGGGCGTCGAAGACCGCATTGCCGATACGCTCGAAAGCCGCACGGCTGCACTCGCCAACGTCGTGTCGGGCGTGGAAGATCGCATCGCCGAGACACTGGATAGCCGTACTGCCGCTCTCAGCGGCGTCGTCTCCGGTGTCGAAGAGCGCATTGCCGATGCACTCGACAGCCGGACAATGGCCCTCGATATGGCGTTTTCGACAGCGGAAGAGCGTCTGGCTGAAACGCTGGATGGACGCACGGCCTCATTGACCAGCGCCGTCTCCGGTATCGAAACTCGCATCACCGAAACCCTGGACAGCCGCACCGCTGCTCTGAGCGGCGTTGTGTCCGGCGTTGAAGAGCGTATCGCCGACGCGCTCGACAGCCGCACCATGGCTCTCGACATGGCATTCTCCACCGCAGAAGAGCGCCTGGCCGAAACGTTGGATGGACGCACGACTGCGCTGACCAATGCAGTGTCTGGCGTCGATGCCCGCATTGCGGACACGCTGGATAGCCGCACTGCAGCCCTCAGCGGCGTCGTTTCCGGCGTCGAGGAACGCATTGCCGATGCACTCGACAGCCGCACCATGGCACTCGACATGGCATTCTCCACCGCAGAAGAGCGCCTGGCCGAAACGTTGGATGGACGCACGACCGCGCTGACCAATGCAGTGTCTGGCGTCGATGCCCGCATTGCGGACACGCTGGATAGCCGCACTGAAGCCCTCAGCGGCGTCGTTTCCGGCGTCGAGGAACGCATTGCCGATGCACTCGACAGCCGCACCATGGCACTCGACATGGCTTTCTCTACAGCAGAAGAGCGCTTGGCCGAGACGTTGGACGGACGTACAACAGCGCTTACAGACGCCGTCTCTGGGGTCGAGGCCCGCATTGCGGACACGCTGGATAGCCGCACGGCGGCACTCAGTGGTGTTGTTTCCGGTATTGAGGAGCGCATCGCCGATACGCTCGATAGCCGCACCATGGCACTCGACATGGCTTTCTCCGGTGCGGAAGAACGCATCGCTGATACCCTGGACGCGAGAACCGCTGCGTTGAACACGATCGTTTCGGGCGTCGAAAGCCGCATCGCCGATACCATTCACACCGGTACGGCTGCACTCAGCAATGCCGTGAATGGCGTCGAAGATCGTATCGCTGAAACTCTCGATAGCCGCACGGCTGCGCTCAGCAGCGTGGTTGCGGGTGTCGAAGAGCGCATCGCTGACACGCTGGACAGCCGCACGCTCGCTATCGACATGGCGTTCTCCGGCGCCGAAGAACGTATGACTGAGACACTGGATGCCCGCGCGGCATCGCTCACCAGCGTCGTATCCGGCGTGGAAGAGCGCATTGCGGACACTCTCGATAGCCGCACGCTCGCAATCGACATGGCATTCTCCGGTGCTGAAGAGCGTATGGCCGAGACACTGGATGCCCGCGCAGCATCGCTTACCAGCGTCGTATCCGGCGTCGAGCATCGCATTGCAGACACGCTGGAAAGCCGCACGGCTGCGCTCAACAGCGTCGTATCAGGCGTGGAAGAACGCTTGGCCGACACGCTGGACAGCCGCACCCTGGCCATCGACATGGCATTCTCGGGCGCCCAAGAGCGTCTGGCAGAAACGCTGGATACACGCACCTTCGCGCTCACCAGCGCGGTTTCCGGCGTCGAGAGCCGCATTGCCGACACACTCGACAGCCGCACCTCGGCGCTTGCCAACGCCGTTTCCGGCGTGGAAGACCGCATTGCAGATGCGCTCGACAGCCGTGCTTTGGCGATCGACATGGCCATATCCGGCGCGGAAGAGCGTATCACTGAAACACTCGACAACCGCACAGCCGCCCTCACCCAGTCTGTTACGGGTGCCGAGCAGCGCCTCTCGTCTACCGCCTCCACCATCGAGGAAGCACTGTCCGTCGGCCATCTGCGCCTCGACACCATGCTGGGCGTTCAGGCCGACGCGATCACACGCACAATCGAGCGCACCAGCGGTCTCATCGAGCAGACAGTTGGCACCGCCGCAACACGCATCGAAACGGCCACCGAAGTTGGCGCTGGCCGCTTTGCCGAGACGATGGAAAGCGGCGTTTCGCGTCTGGAAAACAACCTCGCTTCCTCACACGATCTGCTCCGCACCACGCTCGATCAGCACCATGGTGCGCTCAGCGAAACACTGGGTTCTGCGCAGGAACGTATGAACGACCTGTTGTCCGAACAGTCCATGTCCATCGGCACGACGA
Source organism: Agrobacterium sp. lyk4-40-TYG-31 (assembly GCF_030209855.1). Taxonomy (NCBI): domain Bacteria; kingdom Pseudomonadati; phylum Pseudomonadota; class Alphaproteobacteria; order Hyphomicrobiales; family Rhizobiaceae; genus Agrobacterium; species Agrobacterium sp. lyk4-40-TYG-31. Next base: position 67,484 of record NZ_JARVRE010000008.1, on the reverse strand, counting down.
TTGCGTCGAGTGCCAGCATGCTGGAAATGTCGCTGGAAAATCAGCAGGAAGCCATTCAGCGCACCATCGACGCCAGTGGCGCCACGCTGGAAGAGCGGCTGAGAAACAGTGCCGGTCTCGTGGCTGGTCGTATCGACGACGCAGCCCGTGAAATCGGCAGCGCAGCCGACGCCCTCACCTCTCGTGTCGAACAGTCCGTCAGCAATGTCTCCACCCGTCTTGACGAAACCGGCGCGCGGCTGGAAAGCAACATCGACGGCTTGCAGAATCGGATCCAGACCGATCTCGGCAACGTCAACGCCTCCATCGAAGATGCGAGCCGCAAGATTTCCGAAACGCTCGACGGCAAGACTGCCGATCTCGTGCGCACCAGCGATGACGCCACCCAGCGCATCGCAGGCGTGCTGGACAGCGGAACCGCCCGTATCGACGAACGTCTCGGCACCATGGATCGCGCGCTGAACATCGGCCTTGACAACGTCAACCGCACCATCGAAGGCAAGGCGACCAACCTAGCCGTCAGCCTTCGCGATGCTGTCGTCAACGCCACGCAGACCATGGATGGCGAAGCGCTTCGTTCGACCGAACTGCTCGCGAAAACCGGTTCGGAATTTGCAGAACAGATGAAGTCGCGCAATGATGAATTCGCCCGCGCCATCGAGCAGCGTTCGGATGAAATCGTTGGACGTATTTCCGATGCGCAAGGTCGCCTCTCCGGCCAGGCTGCCGCTGTTGCCCAGACATTCTCCGAGGCGGGCAATGCCATCGTCAACAAGGTTGCCGAAGCCGAAGCGGTTGTCCGTACACAGGTCGGTGCAATCTCTGAAACGCTGTCCGGCGTGGAAAGCTCGCTCGACGCCCGTGGCGAATCCATCCGCTCGACGCTCGATACACGCACCCGCGAACTCAACTCGATGCTGGCAAGCCGCTCTGCGGAACTGTCGCGCCTCATCGAAGAGAAGGCCAAGCCCATCGTCAACGAGTATGCGACGATTGGCCATAATGCGGCAGAAAAGATCGTAACCGCCGCACAGCAGAGCGCAAACCTTCTGGCTGAAAGCAACAGCGGCATGGCGCAGCTGGTCGAACAGGCCATCGGTGATTACGCCAAGGCTGGCAACGATGCGGCTGAACGCCTTGTCGCGGCGACACGCCACAGCACCACCATGCTGACCGAGACCCATTCCGGCATGGCCGACGTCGTGACAGGCGCCGTCGATGACCTGAACGTCGCCGTCGCCCGTGCTTCGCAGGAATTCAGGGCTGCCGACCAGACCCTCAACACGGTGGCAACCACCTTTACGGAAACCGCATCCCGTGCTGCCGATATGGTCTCCAGCTCCAGCCGTCTGCTGGAAGGAAAGATCGATCGCCTGACGAATATTTCCGGCCAGACCCTGTCGCAAATCGCGGGTATTGTCGGTCGCTTCGAAGAGCATTCGTCGGTTCTGTCGCAGGCATCCGAGCTGCTCAGTGCAGCCCAGACCAGCCTCGTCGGCACGCTGGACGAGCGCCAGGAAGCCTTGCGGACCCTGTCCGTCGGTCTTCTGAAGCGCTCCGAAGAAATCGAAACCTCGATGCGCGGCGTCATGGGCGTGGTTGAACAGACCCTTGCCACTGCTGAGCAGCGTTCGGCAAATGTCGCGGGTAACCTGCGCGACAATCTCAACTCGTCCTTCGAGCAGATCGGTCGTTCGCTTGATGAGACCGAACAGCGGGCACAGTCTGCCGCGCAGAACATGCGTGGTGCGCTTCTTTCCGCTGGCGAAGACGCCAGCCGATCCATCGAAGGCACAATGGCCGAAGCGCAGAAATATTCGGACGCGCTGGTCAACCGCATGCGTGGCGGCGTCGCTGCCTCGCTCTCGGATGTGGACAAGCTGCTCGGCAACGCAACCGACAAGTCCAACGCCGCCGCAGAGGTTCTGCGCGAGACGTTGCGCGAAGCGGTCGAAGACGCTGTCACACGCTTTGCAGGCGCGACCGATGAAATACGCCGCTCCAGCCATGACATCCGCCGAGAACTCGACTCGACCCGCGCAGAACTGAAGCGCGGTGCTTTCGACCTGCCGGAAGAAGCCAAGGAAAGCGCTGCCGCCATGCGCCGCGCCGTTTCCGAGCAGATCAAGGCGTTGCAGGACATTTCGCAGCTCGTGGGTCGCTCCACGCAACAGTTGGAAATCTCTGAACCGGCAGCCCGCGCCATTGCAGCCACAAAGCCTGCTGCACCGGTTCAGCCGCAACCACAACCACAGCCGCAGCAGCCGCGCGTCGAACAGCCTCGCCCACAGCAGGCCGCTCCCGCTCCCATCGTGCAGTCTGCTCCTGTCATCTCACGCCCTGCACCACAGCAGCCCACCGCACCGCAGTTGCGCACCACAGCGCCACTCGAAACCCGCAGCGTACCGCCGCAGGCAGGCATCGCAGCAGCACCTGTTCAACGCCGTGAAGATGGCGGCGGCTGGATCAGCGACCTGCTGCGTGGCGCATCGCGCGACGGACAGGATGGCAACGGTCAGTCTGCACCTGTGCCACGTCAGTCGTCGGAGCCACAGACACGGGCAGCCGATGCGCGCAACCCACGCCATGTGGTCGAATCGCTGAACTCCCTGTCCGTGGATATCGCCCGCGCTATCGATCATGATGCGTCGGTCGAACTCTGGGGCCGCTACCAGCGTGGCGAACGCGACGTCTTCACCCGTCGCCTCTACACGCTGAAGGGTCAGCAGACCTTTGACGAAATCAAGCGCAAATACGAACGCGAGACGGAATTCCGTACTGCGGTCGATCGCTACATTTCCGATTTCGAAAAGCTGCTTGCAGACGTGGCGCGTACGGACCGGGACCGCACGGTCACCCAGTCCTACCTCACCTCCGATACCGGCAAGGTCTATACCATGCTGGCGCACGCAGCAGGACGCTTCAGCTAAGCGCCTGCGCGATAGCGAAGACATCAGCCCTTCCGGTCCGCCGGGAGGGCTTTTCTTTTACGCGTGAGACCGCAGGCTTGAAGAAAAGTCGCTGAGGATTTATATGGAGCCTGCGAGGACGACCTCGGCCATTGGGGCAAAGCATACGGGACGGCCCGGGACATTTCGGGAGTTTTCCATGCGGACCATTGCCGACCGTATACGTCACGCACTCAGCTTCGAGATTATCGGCCTTATTCTCATGATACCGCTGGGCGCGCTTTTATTCAGCATGCCTGCGGAGGACATCGGTGTTGTCGGCGTCGTCAGCGCGACCATCGCAACGGCCTGGAACTACCTCTACAATCTCATCTTCGATCACATTATGCAGCGCTCCAGAGGCACAACACTAAAAACGACCGGTATCCGCGTCGTCCATGCGGTGCTGTTCGAACTTGGCCTGTTGGTGGTGCTTATGCCGTTCATCGCCTGGTATCTGAACATCAGCCTCGCCCATGCGCTGATCATGGATGTTTCATTCGCACTGTTCTACGTGGTCTACGCCTTCGTCTTCAACTGGTGCTACGACCGGCTGTTTCCTCTACCGGAATGGAAGAAGGCACAGGCCGCCGAGTAAGATCACGCTTAATCCAGAAACAAAAACGTTGCGCATCTATCCGATACGCAGCGTTTTTTGTCAGTCGAAGTCTTCCGCTTAGAGCGACTTCAGCGTCCAGGCCACGATGTCACGGGAAGCGCCGGCGAAGGCGCTGTCTAGCGCCTTGACGAGGTTCGCATTGCCGGAACCGCTGACGCGGGCGCTGGACTGGAAAACCTGTTGCGCCTTGACGGTACCGTTCTTGTCGTTGAGCAGCTTTACCGAAATCTCGATATTGGCAAGGTTCTTCGCCGTATCGACTTCGAAGGCGCGGATGTCGGTCACGACCTGATAGTCGATCGCCAAGCCCTGGCCGGGACGACCCACACCGCCGAGACGACCGGTGTCCTCGAAGGCTTCCACGAGCTTCGACTGTACCATGCGAGGCAGGCGGTCGCTCCATTGCGAGTTGGCAAGATACTGAACCTCGGAGCCTGACAGGCGCACCAGAATGTTCTCGCTGTCCAGCGCCTTCAGCGCAGTTGGGTCGGCGATCAGCAACTGGCGCGACCGCAGCACTGGACCGCGCGTCACCGGAGCCGCCGACACCGAAAGGTCGAATGTGTCATTCTTCGCGCTGCCGCCACAGCCCGCCAACAGCGCAGCAAGCAAAGGCAGCATCACGAAAGCCTTGGTTCTGGTCGGGACAGCCGCCTGCCCGCGCATCAACGAATTTTTCAAATTCCTACCCCCGTCAGCGCCTTGTTCGGCCATCATATTGTTTTACGTTCTCGCCACCGAAAATCAGCCGCTGCGGATCGCGATCGAAATTTGTGATTGCATTGTTCAGATTGTCGACCGTCTGTCGCGTGTTGCCAATCAGTGCCTGGAAATCCTTCAGACCCGAACTGGAGAAACGTGCAAGATTGTCGGCAATAGGGCCAATGCGCGCGTTGAGATTATCGGCAACCGCCTTGAAGGAGGCCAATGTCTCACGCGCTTTGGAGAAAAGCGAATTGGCATCATCGGTTCCAAGAAGGCCGTCAACTTTTGCCAGAATTCCATCCACGCGGCTCGACGCCATGTTCAGCTTGCGCGACATGTCGGTGAAGTCGGCAATGGCCTGATCTATATCCGGGCGGCGTGTGCCGACATCATCGGCGATCTGGCGGAACGTGGCGATGGCCTGACGGGCATCGGCTGTGGCAGCAGAGACGTCTTCAACAGCGTTGCCAACCTTCGCAGCATCCACCGACGCCAGCAACTCGTCGGCACGTTTCACGACGACCTGAACTTCAGCACTCGCCTGTTCGAAGTTTCGCGACGTGCGCTGAACGGTTTCCATCACCTCCTGAATGCCGCCGGAAGAGGCCGCGACATCGGTTGTGACCTTGTCGACATTGGTCAGGATGGAGTCGATTTTCTGAGAGTCCACCGCCTTTACCAGATCTTCGACAGCGGTCAGCGTGCTGTCCAGACGGACGGAAACGGACTGCACCGTGGTCGACAGCGAGCTTAGGCTGGATATGAAATTCTCGATGCCGTCAGAGTTGGAGGCCAGCGCGTTGGAGAACTTCTCGGCGTTGCGCACTGTCTGCGTCAGCGGCCCGCGCGCGTCCTGTACGAAGCCCTGCAATTCGCCGATGGCGCCGTCTGCACGACGAAGGATTTTGTCGGCAGTCGCCAGAAGGTTGGTCACGCTCGAAAGATCAGCCGTCAGTTCCGCAGGCACGCCGGTGTCGAACGACTTCTGCAAAATGCGCTCTTCATTGTTACGACCGCCAGACAATTCGATATAGGCCGCACCCGTCAGGCCCTGGATTTCCAGAACGGCGCGGGTGGAAGGAAACACAGGCGCATCGGCCTGAACTTCGGTAAAGGCGATCGAATAGGCCGGGTCGTCACGGTCGATGGAAAGGCCGCGCACGGTGCCCACGGGAATACCGTTGAAGCGCACAGGCGAGCCGACCGACAGACCATTGGCGGAGCCGGGAATACGGATCGTCAACTGCGCCGTGGGTCCGCCGCGACCGAATTCCGCCATCCAGTAAACGAAGCCGAAGGCGGCTGCGATCACGATTAGCGTGAAAATCCCGACGATGGTGTAATTTGCCTTGGTTTCCATGGCTATCCGTCACTCCCCGGAATGTGTTGCGTGCCATCGGGAAGAACGACGGCGCGTGCCCGCTTTCCGCGGAAATATGATTGAACCCAAGGATCGTCGCTATCGAACATTTCCTCAAGGGTGCCTTCCACGGCGACTTTCTTGTCGCCCAGAACGGCAATGCGGTCACAGACCGAGAACAGGCTGTCCAGGTCATGGGTGACCATGTAGACGGTCAGGCCAAGCGAATCACGCAGGCGCGCAATCAGCATATCAAATTCGGCAGCACCGATGGGATCGAGACCCGAGGTCGGCTCGTCCAGGAAGACGAGGTCGGGATCGAGAGACAGCGCGCGCGCCAGTGCAGCACGCTTGATCATGCCGCCGGAAAGCTCCGAGGGATATTTATCCGCCGCATCGGGCTTGAGACCCACCATCTCGATCTTGATAGCGGCAAGCTCATCCATCAGTTCCTGCGGCAAATCCAGATATTCGCGCATTGGTAACTGAATGTTTTCCTTCACGGTCAGGCCGGAAAACAGCGCACCCTGCTGAAAGAGAACGCCAAGACGTGTGTCGAGCGCCATGCGCTCCTCATCCGTCGCCTTGTCGTAATCGATACCGAGAATCTTGATCGTGCCAGCCTGGCGCGGCAACAGGCGCAAGACGGCGCGCATCAGCACGGATTTGCCCGCACCGGAAGGACCGATGAAGCCCAGGATTTCCCCGCGATAGACGTCCAAGTTGAGGTTATCGAGAACGACTTTGTCACCAAAGGCAACGGTCGCACCCTCGACCGAGAGAATGACTTCCCGCTCGCCTTTTTTCTTGTCTGTGTTCAATTCCTGATCCTGCACAGCCACTCCTTAAAAATCGATGGCTGCATAGAAGATGGCGAAAACGCCATCGACCAGAATTACAACGAAAATGGATTTCACGACGGATGACGTCACGTGCTGGCCGAGCGATTCGGCGCTGCCGCCAACCTTCATGCCTTCCACTGCCGCCACGATACCGATGATCAGCGCCATGAAAGGTGCCTTGATCATGCCGGATGCGATGGTCGAGATTTCCACCGCAGAATGAAGCCGCGACAGGAAGACTTCAAAGGTGATGCCGGAGTACAGCAGCGAGACGACAGCCGCGCCGAACAGAGCGGCAAAGTTCGCAATGATCGTCAACAACGGCAAGGCAATCGTAAGCGCCACCAGGCGCGGAAATACGAGAACACCGACCGGGTTGAGGCCGATGACCTTCAGTGCGTCGATTTCCTCGCGCATTTTCATCGAGCCGATTTCGGCAGTGATCGCGCTTCCCGAACGACCGGCGATCATGATCGCAGTCAAAAGCACGCCGATTTCACGAAGCTGCAAGATGCCCACGAGGTCGACGACGAAGACTTCGGCACCGAAGTAACGCAACTGGAACGCACCCTGCTGCGCGATAATGGCGCCGATCAGGAACGACATCAGCAAAATGATGGGAACGGCGCGTACGCCCATGTGGTCGATCTGGTTGGCGATGGCAGCAGGCGAAACGCCGCGCCCTCGCCCCAGCTTCATCTGCGCACCGCGAACGGCGGAACCCAGAATATACATGCCCGCCAAAAAATCGGCACCGGCCTGAACGATGTTCTTGCCGATCGGATCGAATATGCGCTGAACGATACCGGTCTTGCTGGTGTCCTTGGGCGGCATAGGCGCTTCATCCGGCAGCGCCGAAATGATTTCCTCGAACCGCTCGTTACCCTCGAACGAAACCTGCGTCCCTGCCTTATCCAGCCGGTTGCGCATGCGACGCAGCAGCCAAGCGCCCGTGGTGTCGATATTTTCAACACCGGACAGATCGATCGTGATCGCGCCTGATGGCTTGGACTTCTCGATTTTCTCGATGTCGGCAAGAACGGGGGCGACATTGGCATTGCGCCAGGAACCGGTCAAAGCATAGCGCACGCCGCCATTCTCCGCGTTGTCATCCGCCGAGATTGCTGCTGGCTGCACCTGCTGCCGTGTTTCAAGTTCTTGCATCTTGCTCCAAGCGAATGCAGCTTATTAAAGATTCTCTAACGATTCATATCGAGTGACGGATCACCAAGCCACAGCACTGCGGATGATTCCCGGTGTTTTTTCGTCGGTTTAACGGTTTATGACAAAACACGAAGGCAATTTTGATGCGTCGTTACATTCAAGCCACAGCTGAGACATTCCCGGTTGCGGGAAGTTTCACCATTTCCCGTGGAAGCCGCACGGAAGTCGAGGTCATCAAGTGCGTGATTACGCAGGATGGCGCCACCGGTGTGGGAGAATGCGTTCCCTACAAGCGATACGGCGAATCGATCGAAGGCGTGCTGGCCGATATCAGTACCGTCTCGGACCGCATCTCCGAAGGGCTGGGCTGTCAGGAGTTGCAAGGTGCGATGAACGCGGGTGCCGCCCGCAACGCCATCGATTGCGCCCTCTGGGATCTCGAGGCCAAACTCTCCGGTAAGCGCGTTGCCGCGACGATCCTGCCGTCACAGCCAGGGCCTATCGTTACTGCCTACACGATCTCTCTTGGCGATGCAGAGACCATGGGCGCAAAAGCGGCAGAGAACGCCGCGCGTCCGCTGCTGAAGATCAAGACAGGTACGAATGATGACGAAGCGCGTCTTCGCGCAGTGCGAAGCGCCGCACCCCTTGCCCGCATCATCGTCGATGCCAATGAAGGCTGGACCGACGATAATATAGAGCACCATTTGGCAATTGCGGCAGAACTGGGCATCGCGCTCATCGAGCAACCGCTGCCTGCCGGTAAAGACGCCATTCTTTCACGCATCACCCGTACCGTACCGATCTGCGCCGACGAAAGCGTGCACCTGACCGCTGATCTGGCGTCCCTGCGAGACCGTTACGATGCCATCAACATCAAACTGGACAAGACTGGCGGGCTTACGGAAGCATTGTTAATGAAGCGGGAAGCCGAACGGCTCGGCTATACGATCATGGTTGGATGCATGGTGGGCACATCGCTTGGCATGGCACCGGCCATTCTGCTCGCACAGGATACCGCCTATGCCGATCTGGATGGCCCATTGCTACTGGCCCGGGATCGTGTTCCCGGGCTCATCTATGACGGATCACTCGTCCACCCGCCCCAGGCTGAACTCTGGGGCTGAGACGACGAGCGCCGTTCAGGCTGCGTAGGTGCTGATGAGCTTGGGGAAAGCCACTGGCTCCAGCTCGGTCACCGGGTTTTCCTCGATCTTGTCGTCGGACTTCATCCAGGTGATCAGCTCGAAGGTACCGTCCATCGTTTCGGCAACTGCCGTGCAGCTTTCTACCCAGTCGCCGGTGTTGATGTAGCGGATACCGTCGATGTCCTCCATCACGGCGTGGTGGATGTGGCCACAGATCACACCGTCGACATTGTTGCGACGGGCCTCATCGGCCACAACGCGCTGAAACTCGCCAATGAAGTTGACGGCATGCTTCACCTGAAGCTTTGCCCAGGCCGAGAACGACCAGTAGGGCAAGCCGATCCGGCGGCGAACAGCAGCGAGGAGAACGTTGATGGCAATCGCCGCGTCGTAGGCCCAGTCACCCAGATAGGCCAGCAGACGCGCATTGCGCACCACCACGTCGAATTCATCGCCGTGAATGACGAGATATTTCTTTCCGTCGGCAGCTTCATGGATCATTCTTTCAGCCACTTCGATACCGCCGAAATGGGTGCCGGGGAACTCCCGCAGAAACTCATCGTGGTTGCCGGGGATATAGACGATGCGCGTGCCCTTGCGTGCCTTGCGCAGCAGCTTCTGCACCACATCATTACAGCCCTGTGGCCAGTACCAGTTACGGCGCAGGCGCCAGCCATCGATAATGTCACCGACGAGGATGATCGTATCGGCTTCATGGTAGCGAAGGAAATCCAGAAGGAAATCCGTTTTGGCTGCCTTGGAGCCAAGATGCACGTCGGAAATGAAAAGCGTTCTGAACTGTCTGGTTTCGGTTTGCGCGGCCATGGAACTCTTCCCCCTGTCTCGGCAATTTTCAACCTCTGGAAAAACAGACTCGTGTTTCAGCAAGATGACAGAACGCCATTTCGGGTCAGGAAGTGCCGCTTTTAAGCAATTTCAAAACGACAGTTTTGGGATATGGAGGCAAAATAAACGGCTGTACGCATGGACTGATTGTTGTATGCAAAGGCCTCCAAGAAATTGAAATAAGCGGTGATAAAATGAGTTCTCAGGACACGGGCAAGACGCAAGACCAAAACGCCAATGCGGATCTGGAACAACAGGCCCTGTTTTATCACCGCTATCCCCGCCCGGGAAAACTGGAAATACAGGCATCAAAGCCGCTGGGTAACCAGCGCGATTTAGCGCTTGCCTACTCCCCCGGTGTCGCCGCCCCCTGCCTAGCGATCCATGAAAACCCGGAAATGGCAGCGCAATATACCGCGCGCGCCAATCTCGTCGCCGTCATTTCCAACGGCACGGCAGTGCTGGGCCTCGGCAATATCGGCCCTCTCGCCTCAAAGCCTGTCATGGAAGGCAAGGCCGTCCTGTTCAAGAAGTTCGCTGGCATTGACGTCTTCGACATAGAAATCGACGCCCCCGGCATCAACGACATGGTGTCCACCATCTCGGCGCTGGAACCGACCTTCGGTGGCATCAATCTGGAAGACATCAAGGCACCGGAATGTTTCGAAGTGGAGCGTCAGCTTCGCGAGAAAATGAACATTCCCGTGTTCCACGACGACCAGCACGGCACGGCCATCATCGTCGCTGCCGCCGTGACCAACGCACTGGAACTTGCCGGCAAGTCCCTGTCGAGCGTCAAGATCGTCGCTTCAGGCGCTGGTGCCGCTGCACTCGCCTGCCTCAACCTGCTGGTGGTGCTGGGTGCGAAGCGTGAAAACATCTGGGTTCACGACATCGAAGGCCTCGTCTATGAGGGCCGCAACACCTTGATGGACGAGTGGAAGGAAGTTTACGCGCAGAAGACGGACAAGCGCGTTTTGAACGAAACCATCGATGGCGCCGACGTTTTCCTTGGTCTGTCCGCTGCTGGCGTTCTGAAGCCTGAACTGCTGGCGCGCATGGCCGAAAAGCCGCTCATTCTGGCGCTCGCCAATCCCAACCCGGAAATCATGCCGGAACTGGCGCGTCAGGCACGCCCGGATGCGATGATCTGCACAGGCCGTTCGGACTTCCCGAACCAGGTCAACAACGTGCTCTGCTTCCCCTATATCTTCAGGGGTGCGCTGGATTGTGGCGCGACAACCATCAACGAAGAAATGAAGATGGCCGCCGTTCACGCCATTGCGGAACTGGCGCGCGAGGAAGTGTCGGAAGTCGCGGCGAAGGCCTATAGCGATGAGACGCCGATCTTCGGCCCCAACTATCTCATTCCCTCGCCGTTCGACCCGCGCCTCATCCTGCGCATCGCGCCTGCCGTTGCCCGTGCCGCTGCCGCAAGCGGTGTCGCCGCGCGACCGATTACCGATTTCGACGCCTATCTCGATCAGTTGAACCGCTTCGTCTGGCGTTCCGGCTTCATCATGAAGCCGATCTTCAACCTGGCAAAAACAGCGGAAAAAAAGCGGATCATTTTTGCCGAAGGCGAAGACGAGCGCTCGCTGCGCGCTGCACAGGTTCTGCTGGAAGAAGGCACCGGCGTGCCCATCCTCATCGGTCGTCCGCAGATCATCGAGACCCGCCTGAAGCGCTTCGGGCTACGCATTCGTCCGAATATGGACTTTGCCGTGGTCAATCCGGAAGACGATCCACGCTACCGTGAATACGTCGATGACTATTTCGCGCTCGTGGGCCGCGCCGGTATCAACCCGGAGGCTGCGCGTACCATCGTTCGTACCAACAGCACCGTCATCGGCGCACTCTCTGTGAAGCGTGGTGAAGCGGACGCCCTGATCTGCGGTCTGGAAGGTCGTTTCGACCGGCATCTGCGCGACATCAACCAGATCATCGGCAAGCGCGAGGGTGCGCATACGTTCGGCGGCCTCAGCCTGCTGATCACGCAGCAGGGCGCGCTGTTTTTGACGGACACCTTCGTCAATTACGAGCCGACTTCTGAAGATATTGCAGAACTGGCCATTCTTGCGGCTAAGGAAATCAAGCGCTTCGGCATCGTTCCGAAAATCGCACTCGCCAGCCACTCCAACTTCGGCTCGCGTGATTCCGAAAGTGCCCGCAAGATGCGCCGCGCGTTGCAGCTCGTGCGCGCAACGGCACCGGAACTGGAAATCGATGGTGAAATGCAGGGCGGTTCGGCACTGTCGGAAGTGCTGCGCAAACGCGCCATGCCCAACAGCTCGCTATCTGGCGAAGCGAACCTGCTGGTCTTCCCGAATCTCGATTCGGCCAACATCACGCTTGGCGTCGTGCGCACCATGACGGAAGGTCTGCATGTCGGGCCGATCCTGCTCGGTTCCGCCCTGCCCGTGCACATTCTGTCGCCAACCGTCACGTCGCGCGGCGTGGTCAACATGGCAGCACTAGCCGCCGTGCAGGCATCGCACCCTTCGGTGTAAGCACGGGTTAACGCAATTTTGAACTGACTGTTGCCGCTTTGCTGCGCGCGCCTATGTTATCCTGATCGAAAATACGGCATCCGCATTTCGCGGGTGACGCCCTCAGGATATTGCCTGCCCAAATGGCAGGCGGAACGGACGGACCATTGATCCCGCGCCGAAGCCGACTGGTTGGCACATTTGCGATCCTCATGCTGGCCGCTCCGTTTTCGGCGCAGGCAAGCGCTGTCTGTGATTCGTTGCGCTCGCAGCTGAACCAGCCCGTGCAGGTTTACGGCAATACCGCAGAGGTACGCCGCTTTGCGAGCGCTCTTGCCCAGCAGAACATTCTCATACGGCGTATCAAGAACGACATGCGCGGCTATGGCTGCTCCTCCGGCAGCGTTATCGTCTACGGCAACCCCAATGCGCAGCTTTGCGGCGAAATCGGCGATGCACTGGAGCAGGCGCAGGCCGAGCGCGACATGATCGCTGACGACCGCGACCGCATGCTGGCCGCCCAGCGCAATGATAATGCCCAAGGGTCGCGCGAGCGCATTCTGGCCGCGCTGGATGCGCAAGGCTGTTACGACGAGCAGCCGCCCTCGTTCACCTCCACAGACCCCTCGCCCTATCCCGACATGCGCGACCCGAATGACGGCTTTGGTGAGCCGAACAACGATTACGCGCCTTCGCCCGATATGCCGATGCAGGGTGGGCTTAGAACACTTTGCGTGCGCACCTGCGATGGTGCGTTCTTCCCCATTTCTTCGGACGCGACGCCGCTCGATTTCCGTGAGCAGGCAGCCCAATGCGAGCGCATGTGTCCCGGCACCCAGACCGAGCTGTTCTATCACGCCATGGAAGGTCAGGAGAGCGAGGACATGGTCTCGGCAAAAACCGGCCAGCCCTACGCCTCGATGCCAACCGCTTTCGCCTACCGCAACAACCCCGCGTCCAGCCGCGCACCCTCATGCAGCTGCAAAATGACGGCCTCTTCCGATCCAACGACGAAGCCGCAGGAAAACAAGCAGGCACCGCAATCCACCGCACTGCAAAGCTCGCCGAGCGTGACAACGCTGACGTCACCGAAGAGCGACACGAAACCCGCCCTTGCTGAAACGAAGCCGGAAACCAAACCCGTCGAGAAAGCCGAACCGATCCCCGAGCGCGACTATGATCCAGCCAACAGCAAAGTCCGCATCGTCGGTCCCCGCTTCATGCAGGAAGAAACCAGCCGAATCGACCTCAAAAACCCTGCCCTGCAAGGCGCTCAGCCACAACAGCAGTGAGATCAGGGACGAGACTTAAGCTGCGCCCCACTTGTCGCGAAACACAAGCTCCTCCAGCGGCAGTCGCTGCCGCCAGCCTTTGATAGCCAGCTCCGGTTCGCTGTAGAGCCTATTGACGCGGCCAAGGCAGAGCCAGGCGACGATTTCGATGTGCTGGGGTATTTCGAGGATTTTGCGGATATCGGCATCGTGAAAAATGCTTACCCAGCCGACGCCGACACCTTCGGCACGGGCTGCCAGCCACAGGTTCTGGATGGCGCAGACGGTTGAATAGACATCCATGCGCGGATTGTGCGTGCGCCCCAGCACGACATCGCCGCCACGGGTTGGGTCGCAGGTGACACAGATCGAAAGCGGTGCCTTGCGAATGCCCTCCAGCTTCAAGCTGCGATAGAGCGTCTGGCTTTCCTGCGCAAACATCTCGGCAGCTTCCGCATTGGCGCGCGAAAACGCCTCCCACGCCTGCTGCCTCACCAACGCATCCGTAACAAGCGTGAAATTCCACGGCTGCATGAAGCCAACTGATGGCGCGGCATGCGCCGCAGCCAGCAATCGCGCCACCAGTTCGTCCGGCAGCGCATCCGGCAAAAACTGGTCGCGAACGTCACGCCTCGTCTCGATGGCGCGATACACCGCAGCCTTCTCGGTGTCGCTGAACGCCTGCGCAGGGTGAAGCGTATCTTCCAACTCATCAGGTCGCATCGTCATTCCCCAACAATGCACGGGCAGACCACACGGGCCCGCCTGTCAACAACCTGCCGCCGTCCATGCGGTGCGGTCTATGGTATCAGGCCGGTCTTCTGACTGGGCTTCATCGCGATATGCAGCCTTCCCGATCTCTCAGTGGCATTTGGCAGTCGCATCGGCCTCACAGCGTTGGGCACGTCGCGGAGTCTCACCGCGTTCCCGATTCTCCTGCGTGAAGCAGGCACCTGATGGCGCTTCTTATGTCGCTTCGTGCTGCGCGTTGCAAGCACGCAAGCGTTTTAACCGCGTCGACCGGAACCGCCTGGCCGCCTCCCGCATTCTACGCATAAAGGAGAACAAAGATGGATCAGTATTCCGAACTTCGCCAGCAGATCGGTCAGGACCTCGACACACTCAAGGCCAGCGAAAGTCCAAAATCTATCTTTGAACTCGCAGATGATTACCTGACGACCGACGCTGCATTGAAGCGGCAGGTCATTGAGGACATCATCAAGGAAGAAGCGGATAAGCGGAATATTGACATTCATTGAATGCACAAGAGGCTTTAAGGGAAAGATGCGGGTAATATCATCGCTGTGAATGTCACTGTCGCCATTTGTGCCCTCATTGTCCTCGCCATTATCGCGGGCCTCGTTTTTGCGTCCCGTCATCGTGACAAAATCATCATCAAGATCGCGTCGGCAGCACTGCCGCTTGAAAAGGACGCCACGCCGCTCGACCGCCATTGGACGGACATCAGTAACGGTCGTGAATGTCAGAGCGCGCTGTCGCTGATACAGTCCAACCTCGGCGCGTTTGCCGCGCGTGTCGGCACTGCCCGCGCCGCCGGTCGCAGCCTCGATCTCATGTATTATATGTGGAATGCTGACCTCACCGGGCAGTTAATGATGCGCGAGGTTATCGCCGCAGCCGACCGTGGCGTCCGGGTGCGCCTGCTGCTGGACGATCTGGGTGTGTCGATCTCGGACCGCGCTTTTCAGGCTATAGACAGTCACCCCAATATCGAGCTTCGGCTGTTCAACCCGACGAAGGCGCGTGAAAACGTCTTTCGCCGTGGGCTGGAAATGGTGCTGCGGTTTCGCAGCGTCAACAGGCGCATGCACAACAAGGCCTGGATTGCCGATGGCCGCACATTGATCGTCGGTGGCCGCAATATCGGTGACGCCTATTTCGACGCTGCGGAACAGGCGAATTTCCGTGATTTCGATATCACTGCACATGGTGCCTGCGTGGCGCAGGCCGAAGAGATTTTCGACGATTACTGGAACAGTGCCGTCGCCGTTCCCGTACGCTCGCTTCTGGCCCGCCGCCCCAGCAAGTTGGCGAAGCTGCGCCGCAGAATGGATGTTCTCGCCTCCGGCAATGCCGCCCGCCCCTATCTGGTGCAGGTCGAAAGTCAGCATCATTCCGGCAACTTCCTCCTGTCAGATACGCTCCATTGGGTGGAAAGCGCCACGGTCGTTGCCGACCCGCCGGAGAAAGCTGCCGGCAAACGTCGCAGTGGCCACAACTACCTAATGGAAACGCTGTTGCCCGTCATGGAGGAGACAAACGACCGCCTGAAGATAACCTCGCCTTACTTCATTCCCGGTCAAAAAGGTCTGGAGACATTGTCGCGTCTCTCTGCCGATGGCGCGTCCGTCAGTGTCCTCACCAACTCTTTGGCCGCCACCGATGTCGCTGCCGTTCACGCCGGATACTCTCGATATCGCAGGCCATTGCTGCTCAACGGTATCAAAATCCACGAATTGCGGTCTCTCGCGGATCAGCACAAATCCTTCTCATTGCGCGGTTCAGGTCAGGCAAGCCTGCACACCAAGGCCTTCACCCGCGATGGCGACACAGGCTTTATCGGTTCGCTTAACTTCGATCCGCGCTCCATGTCTCTCAATACGGAAATGGGCGTCCTGTTTTCCTCCGCCGGACTGGTGAAGGAGATGGACGACATCTTTCAGGAAGAAACCAGCCGGGAGATGAGCTTCGAACTGGCACTGAACGAGCGTCGAAACCTGACATGGACCGGCTTGGTCAGAGGCGAGCCAAGGCACTACCGCCGCGAACCCTACGCTACTTTCAGCCGCCGCGCACTGGTTAGCATCATGGGCATTTTGCCGCTCGAATCTCAACTTTGATGAAAAAAATCTGCGAGGGGCTGATCGAATTCCGCGCTCAGGCATTTTAGGCATAATTGAAATACAGGAGACGTCCATGTTCATCACGCCCCCGGAGCCGAAAACCAGCATCAAGATCGCGGAAATGTATCGGAACGCGGAAAGCACCTATGGCTATCTGCCCAACATGTACCGCACCTTTGGGCACCGCCCCGAGGTGATGGAAAGCTGGAGCGCATTGCTGGTCGCTCTGCGTGGCAACATAGAGCCGCGGCGGTATGAACTGGTGACGCTGGCAGCGGCGCGAGAACTGAGGTCGTCCTATTGCATGCTGGCGCACGCTTCGGTGCTGGCGCGAGAGGGGCTCGACGCAGACGAACTCACCGGCATCATCACCAACGCAGAAGACGCGCCGCTGGATGAACAGGAGCGCGCCATCATGATTTTTGTCTCGAAAGTGGTGCGTGATGCAACGTCGGTCACACAAGCCGATATCGACGCGCTGAAAACCCACGCGCTGACGGATGCCGAAATCTTCGACATCGTCGCCGCCGCATCGGCTCGCTGCTTCTTTTCCAAGACGCTGGATGCGCTGGGCACCTCGCCGGACCAGGCCTATGTCGATAAGCTCGGCCCGGATTTGGCGCAAAAACTGGCTCTCGGACGTCCCATCGAGCAGACCGAGGCCGATAGCGTGGCTTAAGCCGCGGCTTTCTTGTTGCTTTGCTTTGCCGCTTGGATCTGCACCAGCGTGTCGAGGTTCTGGTTCACGCGGCAATAGAACTCTTCATCGATGAAGGGGCGCAGCATGAAGTCATTGCCGCCAGCCTTCAGGAAGCGCGCAGACAAGAGACGGTTGGTGGACGACGATACGCCGATGATCCGCAGTTCGTGCGAGCCACGCATGGTGCGAATACGGCGCGTCAGTTCGAAACCATCGATGTCAGGCATGTTGTAGTCGGTGACGACAAGACCGATGTCCGGGTTGTTGCGCAGGATTTCCAGCGCCTTTGCGCCGCTCTCGGCAAGGCTGACACGGAAGTTGTAACGTTTCAAACGGCTGGACAGCAGAGCGCGTGCGGTCGGACTGTCATCCACGATCAGCACGTGGTGGCGATGGTTGGTAAGGAAGCGGCAGACCGATTCCGTCAGCATATCCACGGCAAAGACATTGTCTTTCAGAATGTAGTCGACCACTTCCTTGGTGATCAGCTTCTCGCGCGTATCCTCGTGGAACGTGCTGGTGAACACGATGGTCGGAATGGAGAGATCTACGAGATACTCCAGCGCCTCGCCATTCTCAGCGCCTGGCAGATTGATGTTGGAGATCGCCAGCGTCACTTCTTCGGAAGAACGCTCATAGCATTCCTGCAATTCTTCGAAGTTACGGCAGACTTCGACCGACAGACCCAGAAGTTCTTTCAGTCTGGCGCCAATCATCTGGGTGAAGACATTGGAGTCTTCCGCCAGCAATATTCTTGTGTCGCGAAATGGCACGCCAGAATACTGCATGCCCGTAATACCCAGAAAATTCATTATGCCCCCAAAACCCTTCAAGCTTTGGAAGCCAATATAACGGCTGATATTTTCAGAATAATTAATCGCGAAACGGCTTTTCGACTATGGTTACTTATTCGCAAAGCCTATCGCGTCTCTCACCATCCCGAAGACTTAGACAGTCATCAGTTTCAAAGTATCGACGACTTTCTTGAAGTCATATGGCTTGGGAAAGAACACACTGCGCTCCGGCAATGCTTCGTCGGACGGGTTGTGATGTCCAGATGTCAGCATGATGCCAAGCGGTGTGTTAGAACGCCGTGCCCAGTTTGCGAGACCGACGCCATTCATGCTGCCCGGCATATCGACATCCGTGAACAGCACGTCGATGTCGGAGCGGCTTTCCATGATTTCCATGGCCTCGTCGGCACCCGACGCCTCGATAGCGTCGAACCCGGCATCCTCCACCAGATCGACAGCCATCATTCGTAAAAGCGGATCGTCTTCAACGACCAGCACCACTTGTTTGGCGTATGCGTTTCGCTGTCCCATGACTTCAATTTACCTGCTTCTACATCCAAGCGTCGTGTTTGTGAAAACTTTTGACCTCAGATTGAACAACGTCTCCAATAGACGCAGGTTCCTTCGTCGCCTGTCGAATCAAGCCCTCGACAAGGCAAAAACTTGAAAAGCATAGGAAACTTAATTTGGATCAGGTTAGACGGAGCGGGTTAGTCCGCCATCTACCCGCAGGTTCTGGCCGGTGATGTATCCAGCCCCTTCGGAGGCTAGAAAAGCCACTGTCGCCGCGATCTCCTCGCTCTTGCCATAACGCTGCATGGGCACCATTTCACGCCGCTGTTCGGTAGCTGGCAGACTGTCGATCCAGCCGGGCAGCACATTGTTCATGCGCACATTGTCTGACGCATAGGTGTCTGAAAAAATCTTCGTGTAAGCGGCGAGGCCGGCGCGAAAGACCGCCGATGTCGGAAACATCTCGCTCGGTTCGAACGCCCATGCGGTGGAGATATTGACGATGGCACCCGCCTTCTGTTGCACCATGACGGGTGCGATGATGCGGGTCGGCCTGATGACGTTGAGAAGGTAGACGTCGAGCCCAGCGTGCCATTGTTCGTCGGTGATATCGAGAATGGGTGCGCGTGGGCCGTGACCGGCGCTGTTGACCAGCACATCGATGCGACCGAATGTTTGCAATGTGAGATCGGCAAGCCTCTTGATATCGTCATTGGACTGGTTGGACCCTGTCACGCCGATACCGCCAAGCTCATTCGCCAGCGCCTCGCCTTTGCCGGAGGATGAGAGGATGGCGACCTTGTAGCCATCAGCAGCGAGACGCCGCGCAACCGCCGCTCCCATGCCACTACCACCCGCTGTCACCACCGCCACTTTTTCTACAGACATCATCACGCTCCCTTTAATCCAAATAGAAAGCTTAGCGTGATTTTCGGCAGACTTCGAACCAAAATCCCTGATAGGTCGGTTACGAAAAATTGCGGCTCGCGAAGCCGTTCATTTCAGCCAGCCAGCAATGCGCCCCACCGCCTCTGCGATATCGGAGACAGATCCCGCATAGGAAAAACGCAGGGCACGGTGTCCTTCCAGCGGATCGAAATCCAGTCCCGGTGTCGCGGCGACATCGATTTCCGCCAGCATGCGCTTCGCAAAATCCATGCTGTCATTGGAGTAACGGCTGGTATCGACATAGGCGTAGAAAGCCCCGTCCATGGGCGACGCCAGCGGCAGGCCGAGTTCCGGCAGGCGCGTTGTCAGAAAGTCGCGGTTGGTGCGGTAGCTTTCCTTGTAGACATCCAGCTCCTCTTCCGCGGAAAATGCAGCGGTGGCGGCTAGCTGGGAAAGCTCTGGCGCTGAAATATACAGGCTCTGCGCAAGACATTCGACCGGGCGGATCAGCTTCTCCGGCAGCACCATCCAACCAATGCGCCATCCGGTCATGCAGTAATATTTGGAGAAAGAGTTGATGACGACGGCGTTCTCGCTGATCTCGACGGCGCTCGTCTCTTCACCCACGAATGTCAGGCCGTGGTAGATTTCATCCGAGATGAAGGCGATGTCGCGGCTGTCGCAATAGGCGATCAGACGCTTGAGCGCGTCGCGTCCTGTCACGGTTCCGGTCGGGTTGGCGGGGCTTGCCAGCAGCACGCCCTTCAACTTGCATCCGGCCTTCGTCTCTGCCCGCTCAAGGCTCGCAGGCGTCAGCGTATATCCGGTCTCGGCGGTCACGGGCACCTCGACAACGTTCAGCCCCAGAGCCTTCAGAATATTGCGGTAGGCGGGATAACCGGGTCGCGCGATGGCGACGGCATCGCCCGCATCGAAAAGCGCCAGAAATGCCAGATTGAACGCCGCAGACGAGCCCGTCGTCACAGCAATGCGGGCCGGGTCCACGATTGCGCCGTGGCGCAGCCGGTAGCTGCAGGCGATGGCCTCGCGCAGATCGCGAAGTCCCAGCGCATCCGTGTAACCGACGCGTCCATGCTTTAGCGCCGCCTCGGCCGCTTCGAGAGATGCGCGCGGTGCGGCGTGCGATGGCTGCCCCACCGCCATGGAAATAACGGGCCGCCCCGCCTGTCTGAGACGGTTGGCTTCCGCCAGAATATCCATGGCATGGAAGGGCTCAACCGCGCTGCGCTTCGACAAGGTAATCAAGGGCATGTTCTTTCTTGGAAAACTGTCGGACATTTGCCGTATTATTGCTGTCTTCACAATGACGAGAACGCAACGGGCAGATTTAATCTGCGATATGGCATTTAAATTAAATTACGGTAATTGCGTTGGATAACGGAATCACCATCCAATAACGACCTTAGAGGACCGACATGGCACTTTCGATCAAATCCACTGCTATCGCCAGCCTGACGGCCCTGTCGACACTGTTCGTCTCCCTGCCCGCCCACGCGCTTGATGATCAGCAGAAAAAAGAATTCGGCGCCTTCATCAAGGAATATCTGATCGAAAACCCAGAGATCATGCTGGAGGTTCAGGAAGCTCTTGAGCGCAAGCAATACGATTCGCGCAACGCCAAGGCCGCAGAAGCCGTTGCTGAAAACCAGAAGGCTTTGTTCGAATCCAAATATGACTTGTCGCTCGGCAATCCCAATGGTGATGTGACGCTGGTCGAGTTCTTCGATTACAATTGCGGCTATTGCAAACGCGCCATGAGCGATGTCGATACCATCCTCAAGACCGACAAGAAGGTTCGCTTCGTGCTGAAGGAATTCCCAATTCTGGGACCGGAATCACTGGAAGCGCACAAGGTTTCCAACGCCTTCAAACTCATCGCACCGGAAAAATACCCCGAATTTCAGCGCACCCTGCTGGGCAGCACGGGTCGCGCCAATGAGGCCAGCGCCATCGAAGTCGCAGAATCGCTGGGCGTGAAGGAAGCCGACATCCGCAAGTCCATGGCCGCCAATCCCAACGATGCGCAGGTCAAGGAAGCCTACCAGCTCGCCACCAGCCTCGGTATAACCGGAACACCTTCCTACGTCATCGGCAACGAAGCCATCTTCGGCGCAGTCGGGGCCACTCCCCTGAAGGAAAAAATCGCGAATATGCGCACTTGTGGCAAGGCAACCTGCTCTTGAGCATTGTGGGGCGAAAGCCCCACCTTCCGTCAGGCCGAATCAGGCCTCAACGATAACCCGTTATCGAGTATGAACCCGCGTACCCGCTTGCAGCCGGTGCCTTGGCCTGAGCCGGGTGAAACAACGCGGTCGCAACGATCAAACAAGCGAAAAAGCATTTCATTTTCAACGCTCCCCAGCGCATATCGGCCAGTGGCCTCCCTGGACATATGTATAACGCATGAGTTGCATCCATCCGCTTAAGGAACGCAGTAAGCCGGGTCTTGTCGGCAAGCGTAAGAGTTGATGGATGTGGGTAGGGAGTTGTTAAGGGTGAATGACCAGACCTCATCGAGGAGAGAACGTGTCTCGTAATTTAATTCTATTGGCCGCATGCCTCAGTATCAGCGGTTGTGGACTAACGAAGGTCCCAGAATTTGTTCACAATAGCGATGTTGGCAGGTTAGATGCCGTGGGCTCTACCCTTGAAGCCAGCAGGGTCATGGCCACGCGAAATGGATTTAAGTGCAACCAAACCATAGATCGAAACCGCACGGTGGTTTCGGGCGACAATATCCAACGAAAAACGGATATTCTGGAATGTCACAAGACATCCCTTGATCTGGTTTGCCCACAACGACGATACGTCGTTTTCAATGCCGACGTGCGCAGCGGAAAGGTTTACACCGTTGGCAAGCGAATAACCCAACATTCCTGTTTCTGAAGAAGGATGGGTTGAGCCAGAATGTGCAGGGCTTTAGCCGTTGACGCGATCCAGAAAACTATCAACGGATCAAGCAGCTAACAGCCCGCCAAAATCCATTCCAACGCTGATTTACTGGGAAGCTGCGGGTGTCGCGACAGGCTTCTGCTGTTCGGACAAGGCACGCAGTTCTGCAACCTTGCGCTTGTATTCAGATTCTGAAATCTGACCCTTGCGGCGTGCGGCACCCAGCCGGGTCATGGTCGTTTCCATGGTACCGGCTTCTTCGTTTTCCATCTGCGGCAGAGCGGCCGTCATCGGCTTTGCGAAAGTCGGATAGGTGCCCGTATCGCGCTTTTGGGAGACGGGAGATGCGTCGACCCGCTGCGGACCAACCACCTGCGCCGTGGGGCGCGGCATGTTTTCCGGGGCGACCACCGGCGGCAGGGTTCTGCAGGAAACAACCAGCGGCAAAAGAAGGCCACAAACGGACAGCACGGTTGCCGCTCTTACGCTATCCATATGCTTGCCCATCTCGATGTCCCGCCTATACGAATTATTCAAATGCCGGACGCCATTTCGCTGGCGTCTGTGTTGCTGGAACTTGTATTCGTTTTCATGCAGAATGTGCAAACACAAAAATGCACCGGAGGACAATGGATGAAGGGTACGAGAGGTGGGGTTGACGACAGGGAGGAAAAGCCTGCGGGCTTCGATCCTAAATCTGCCGACGCCTATATCGTGCGCGATCCCCAGGCCTTTGCCATGAACGTGGCAAGAGCACTGGAAAATCTAGGCAAGGCAGCCTCCGAATGGCTTGCGCCGCGCGAGCGCGGCGACATTCCGCAATCCACCGCCAGCCCCACCAGCGATCTGTTTAAGACACTGTCCGATGTCGCGGAATACTGGATGGCGGAGCCGCAGCGCTCCGTGGAGGCGCAAACACATCTGCTCTCGAGCTATTTCGACATCTGGCAGAAGTCAATGTCGGAGCTTTCCGGCGAGCCTTCCGCCGCACGGGAGAACGCCGACACCGGGCGCAAGGACAAGCGCTTTGCCGATGCCGACTGGCAGGAAAACCCGTTTTTCGATTTCTTGCAAAAAGTCTACTTCGCCACCGCAAGCTGGGCGGACAGGATGGTGAACGAGGCCGAAGGTCTGGACGAGCATACGCGCCAGAAAGCCCGGTTCTATATGCGCCAAGTGACGGAAGCGATTTCGCCCACCAATTTCGCCTTCACCAATCCGCAGGTCTTTCGCGAGACGGTGGCGACCAGCGGTGCAAACCTCGTCAAGGGCATGGCTCAACTGGCCGAGGACATGGCGGCGGGCAATGGCAACATCAAGCTGCGCCAGACCGATTACAGCAAATTCGTCATCGGTCAGAATGTGGCCGTCACACCCGGCAAGGTCATCGCCAGAAGCGACCTGTGCGAAATCATTCAATACGCACCCTCCACCGAAAAGGTGTTGAAACGGCCCCTGCTGATCATCCCGCCTTGGATCAATAAGTTTTACATTCTCGACCTCAATGCTCGCAAATCCTACGTCAAATGGTGCGTTGACCAGGGCCACACGGTTTTCATGATCTCCTGGGTCAATCCCGATGCGCGCCATGCTGAGAAAAATTGGGAAAGCTACACCCGTGAAGGGATAGATTTCGCACTCGACGCCATCGAACAGGCGACCGGTGAAAAGAAGATCAACGCCGTGGGTTACTGCATCGGCGGCACGCTGCTGGCCTCCACGCTGGCGCTGCATGCGCAGGAAAAGAACAAGCGCATCCGTTCCGCCACGCTGCTTGCCGCCCAGACGGATTTCACCCATGCGGGCGACCTGAAAGTGTTCATAGATGAACA
Organism: Agrobacterium sp. lyk4-40-TYG-31; assembly: GCF_030209855.1. NCBI lineage: Bacteria > Pseudomonadati > Pseudomonadota > Alphaproteobacteria > Hyphomicrobiales > Rhizobiaceae > Agrobacterium > Agrobacterium sp. lyk4-40-TYG-31. The sequence goes on along the minus strand of NZ_JARVRE010000008.1, from coordinate 43,588 downwards.
GCAGTTGGCAGCGCTCGATGCGCATATGAAGGCCGTCGGCTATCTCGATGGTGCTGTCATGGCCAGCGTGTTCAACATGCTGCGCGCATCCGACCTGATCTGGCCCTATGTCGTGGACAATTACCTGCGCGGCGCGCAGCCGCCACCCTTCGACCTGCTCTACTGGAATTCCGATTCGACCCGCGTGGCTGCGGCCAACCACTCGTTTTACCTGCGCAATTGCTATCTGGAAAACAATCTGGCCGAGGGGCGCATGCAGGTGGCGGGCAAGCTGCTCGATCTCAAGGACATCACCATTCCCGTTTTCGATCTCGCCACGCGCGAAGATCACATTGCCCCTGCCAAGTCGGTTTTCACGGGTGCTGCCCTCTTCGGAGGGCCGGTGGACTTCGTTCTTAGCGCGTCCGGCCACATCGCGGGCGTGGTCAACCCGCCGGAGATGGACAAGTATCAATACTGGACAGGCACATCACCGGAGGGTGACTTCGAAACGTGGCAGCAGACGGCGAGAGCTCAAAAGGGATCGTGGTGGCCGCACTGGCAGCGGTGGATTACCAACCAAGACAGCCGAAAAGTGGATGCCCGCCTGCCCGGCGGCGACGCGCTGACGCCGCTTTGCGATGCGCCGGGCACCTATGTGCTTGAATAAACCATTGCCCGGCACGACACTGCGCCATGCAGTTTGATTCCCCGCTCATCCCCGCCACGCTCGTGTCCCGCTACAAGCGTTTTCTGTTCGATGCGGTGCTGGAGGACGGCACGGCCGTGACGGGTTTTTGCCCCAACACCGGCTCGATGCGCGGACTGACCACGCCGGGTTCCCGCATCTGGCTTTCCCAGCATGACAGCCCTACCCGCAAATACCGCCATATGCTGGAACTGGTGGAAGCGGATGGAACGGTGGTGGGCATCAACACCGGCATGCCCAACCGGCTGGCTGAGGAAGCCATCACCCACGGTCGAATACCGCAACTCACCGACTACACAGGTCTGAAGCGAGAGCAGAAATACGGCATCAATTCGCGCATCGATTTTCTGCTCTCTGCACCCGGCAGGCCTGATGCCTATGTGGAGGTGAAGAATGTGCATTTCACCCGCGCAAAAGGTCTGGCGGAATTTCCCGACAGCCCGACCAAACGCGGCGCAAAACATCTGGATGAATTGGGCGATGCGGCTGAGGCCGGTTACCGGGCGGTGATGCTCTACCTCATCCAGCGCATCGATTGCCAGCGGTTGCGCATCTGCGACGACCTTGATCCGGTCTATTTTGCGGCATTTCAGCGTGCGATGCTTCGTGGCGTGGAGGCTTACGCCATCAAATGTCACATCTCCTCACTGGAAATTAGCGCAAACGAGATGGTTGCAATGGACGACTGGCACCCTGCTGCATTATGAAACAAAGCATAAAGCACAGAAGGCGGTACAATGGTTACTTACATCGACGCGGCAACGGCCCCCATGAAGAATACGGGCGTGATCCGCCTGTATAACCAGGAAGACTTTGCGGGCATGCACAAGGCGAGCCAGTTGACGGCGCGCTGCCTGGATGCGCTGGCCGATATCGTCAAGCCCGGCGTGACGACCAATGCCATCGACCGTTTCGTGTTCGAATTCGGCATGGACAATAACGCCCTGCCCGCCACGCTGAATTATCGCGGCTACACCAAATCCGTCTGCACCTCCATCAACCACGTCGTGTGTCATGGCATTCCCGATGACAAGCCGTTGCGTGAGGGCGATATCGTCAACATAGACGTCACCTATGTGCTGGATGGCTGGTATGGCGATTCGAGCCGAATGTATCCGGTGGGTCAGATAAAGCGTGCGTCCGAGCGGCTGCTGGAAGTGACTTATGAATGCCTGATGCGCGGCATTGCGGCAGTGCGCCCGGGTGCTCGCACCGGCGCCATCGGCGCTGCCATTCAGGCCTATGCGGAATCCGAGCGCTGCTCCGTGGTCACGGATTTCTGCGGCCACGGCGTGGGCCGTCTGTTTCACGATACGCCCAACATCCTGCACTATGGCAAGGAAAGCGATGGGCCGGAAATTCGCGAAGGCATGATTTTCACCATCGAGCCGATGATCAATCTGGGCAAGCCGCATGTGAAGGTTCTGTCCGACGGCTGGACGGCGGTGACCCGCGACCGTTCTCTGTCTGCGCAGTATGAGCATGCGGTGGGCGTGACGGCGACGGGATGTGAAATTTTCACGCTTTCGCCCGGTGGCCTGCACCGCCCCGGTCTGCCACCGCTGTAACGAAAACCACGCGAGACGATGCCGATGGCCAAACGCCCCGCCGACCAGAAAACATTGTTCAGCGCCAAGGATGGCGGCAGCGACGGCCTTGCCGAAGCACCTGATGAGCGCGGCTTTTTCGCAGAACAACGACAGGCGCCCCGCAAGATGAAAGCGGAGCCGACCCCTGCGCCGGACAGCGACGCGGCGCATTATCTCGGCCATCGCGAGCGGCTTCGCGCCAAATACCGCGACAATGGTGACGCAGCGCTTGCCGATTACGAATTGCTGGAGCTTCTGCTGTTCCGGCTCATTCCAAGACGGGATACGAAACCGATTGCCAAGGCGCTGATCGCGCGGTTCGGCACCTTCGGTGGGGTCATGGGCGCTCCCATCGCCCTGTTGCAAGAGGTCAAGGGCGTCGGCGAAGCGGTCGCACTCGATCTGAAACTCATCTCGTCCGTTTCCCAGCGCATGCTGAAAAGCGAAATCCGCAACAAGCAGGTGCTGGGCTCATGGTCGTCGGTCATAGATTATTGCCATGCCGTGATGGCCCATGAGGCGCGCGAGCAGTTCCGCATCCTGTTTCTCGACAAGCGCAACGTGCTGATCGCGGATGAGGTGCAGGGCCAAGGCACGGTGGACCACACACCGGTCTATCCGCGTGAAGTGGTGCGCCGCGCGCTAGAGCTTTCTTCAACCGCCATCATTCTCGTCCACAACCATCCAAGCGGCGACCCGACACCGTCCCGCGCGGATATCGAGATGACGAAGACCATCATAGACACCGCCAAACCGCTGGGAATCGCCGTGCACGATCACATCATCATCGGCAAGGATGGGCATGTCAGCTTTAAGGGTCTGCGGCTGATCTAGGTTTTATGCACCCAGCCGTCCCGTTGTGCGCATTTGGCACAACCGTGAATTAATAAAAAATCAATCTCTATATTTTAGCCTATTCGAAAATAATAATACTTCGGATCAGGGGTGCGCCATGAAACAGGTGGCAGGAATTCTCCGTAATCGTTCTGGCTCCGCTGCGGTGGAGTTTGCCATCGTCGCCCCGGTCTTCATCCTCGTGCTTTTAACGATGATCGCCTACGGCATCTACCTGACGGCGGCCTATGCCGTGCAGCAGGTGGCTGCAGATGCGGCCCGCACGGCAGTCGCCGGGATCAACAAAACCGAGCGGGAAACCCTGGCGAAGGACTTCGTCGATCGGACAGCGCTGAACTACATCTTCCTCGACAAGAGAAATGTGAACGTCAGCGTCGGTAGCGACCCCGGTAACGTCAACCAGTTTACCGTGACAGTCGAATATGACGCGACTGGACTGCCGATCTGGAGCCTCTACAGCTTCGCGCTTCCCGACAAGACCATCAGACGTTTCTCGACCATTCGCATCGGGGGGATTTGAGATGCAGAATTCCGTTTCGAAAGTCGCCAGAATGCTGCGCGACCGCTCCGGCAACGTCGCTATCATGGCTGGCATCACCGCACCTCTGATGATGGGTGTACTGGCATTGGGTGTCGATTATGGCTCGCTGACCGTGCAAAAGCGCCAGTTGCAGAACACAGCAGATCTTGCCGCCATATCGGCAGCCTCTGCCAGCAATGTGGAGCGCGCGGTCTTTCAGTATTTCCAGCTTAACAACAAGAACATCGGTGTGAAGACGGCGTCCGGCATCTTGACGGATACGGGCACCACCCCCTTCGACCCCAACACCGCATTCTCCAGCCGCGATGGCTATGCCGAGGTGATCAAGGGTCGCTACGTCCCGGATGCCAATGTGGGCATCGGCAAACGCTTCGTGGAAAACGCGACGCCCTCCAATGCGGTGAAGGTCAATATCTACGAAAAGGGCCAGATCTATTTCGCGAGCACCTTTACCACCGCTCCGACGATTTCCGCCGTCGGCACGGCAGCGGCCCAGCGCCTCGCCGCGGTCTCCGTTGGATCACGTGTCGCCAGCCTCAACAACGGCTTGCTGAACAATCTTCTGGGCGGCCTGCTGGGCACGACCATCTCGCTCAATCTGGTGGATTATCAGGCGCTGGTCGCCGCCGATGTGAACGCCCTGAAAATCATCGATGCGCTGGCACTCGATCTCAACCTCACGGCTGGGACCTATCGCGATGTGTTGAAAACAGAGATTACCTACGGCAAATTTGTCAGCGCGCTGCTGAAGGTCACCGGCACACGACCAACGGTCACGGCTGCGCTAAAATCGCTGGAAAAGGCTCTCAACAAAAGCACGGTCAAGCTGCGGCTGGAACAGGTACTGGCGCTGGAACCCATTCTCGATAAACAGATCGGCAATGCCGAGAACCTAAATGTCCAGGCAGGCATCTTCGATCTCATCACGGCTGCGGCGACAGCGGCAAATGGCGGCAAGCAGCTGTCTCTCGACGCCGGTGTCACCGTGCCGGGACTTGCCTCGACCAAAATCACCCTTGCCATCGGCGAACCACCCGTCGGCACACCGTCGCTGGCGCTCGGCTCAACCGGCAGCATCGTCAGAACGTCGCAGACGCGTCTTTCCATCGATACGAAGGTAGACGGTCTGAAAGCCCTGCTCGGCCTCTCCGTCAACGTTCCCCTCTATGTGGAAGTAGCCAATGCCGAGGCCAAACTCACCGACATCAGGTGCTCGGCAAACGGCACAGCGGCAGTGGATGTGGACGTGGTGCCGGGGATCGCCGAGATATCGCTTGGTAATGTCGATACCACCGCCTTCAACAATTTCGGGCGTGACCCTCGCGTGACCAAGGCCGCAATCGTCGATGCACTGGTGCTCAAGATCAACGGCATGGCCCATGTCGATGCCGCCAACATGACGAAGACGAAGCTGACCTTCCAGCAATCCGACATCACCCAGGCGACGGTGAAAAGCGTGTCCACAAAGGACGCAACGACATCCCTGGTGAAATCGCTGCTGAAAAACCTCGACGTCGATATCAACGTCCTGTTCCTCACCATCGGCTCTCCGACGGTTGTTCAGGCTGCTCTCGCCGAAACACTTTCGGTCGCCACGGTGCCGATCGACGCCTTGCTCTACAACACGCTGATGCTGCTCGGCATCAAGATCGGTGAAGCCGATGTACGCGTCACCGATGCCCGTTGCGCCCACCCGGCGCTGGTGCAGTGAAGACATGACAACAACAAAAAAGCCGCCGGGTCACCCCGGCGGCTTTCGCATGTCTCTCAGACCCGATCAGCCGTTGACGACGGCCAGACGCTTCTCGTCGCGACCGGTCTTCATGCGTTCGGACAGCAGAAACGCAAGTTCCAGCGCCTGGTCCGCATTGAGGCGTGGGTCGCAGTGAGTGTGGTAACGATCGGACAGCGAGTCGGCTGTCACGGTGCGCGCACCGCCGGTGCATTCCGTCACGTCCTTGCCGGTCATTTCGATGTGGATGCCGCCCGGATGCGTGCCTTCGGCGCGGTGGATCTGGAAGAAGCTTTCGACTTCCGACAGAATGCGCTCGAACGGACGCGTCTTGTAATGGTTGAGCGTGATCGTGTTGCCATGCATCGGATCGCAGGACCACACGACCTTGCGGCCTTCCTTCTGAACCGCACGGATCAGCTTCGGCAGGCTTTCGGCAACCTTGTCGTGCCCGAAGCGGCAGATCAGCGTCAGGCGACCGGCTTCGTTGGCCGGGTTAAGCGCATCGATCAACTCGATCAGATTGTCGGGCTGCAAGGACGGGCCGCACTTCAAACCAATCGGGTTCTTGATGCCACGGAAATATTCCACATGGGCATGGTCCAACTGACGCGTACGGTCGCCGATCCACAGCATGTGGCCCGAGGTGGCGTACCAGTCACCGGAGGTGGAGTCGATGCGGGTCAGCGCTTCTTCATAGCCCAAAAGCAGCGCTTCGTGACTGGTGAAGAAGTCCGTTTCGCGCAGGCTTGGCTGGTTTTCCGCCGTAATGCCGATAGCCTTCATGAAGTCCATCGTTTCAGAGATGCGGTTGGCCAGCTTGCGGTAACGATCAGCCTGCGGGCTATCCTTCACGAAGCCGAGCATCCACTGGTGCACGTTTTCAAGGTTGGCATAGCCACCCATGGCAAAGGCGCGCAGCAGGTTCAGCGTCGCCGCCGACTGGCGGTAAGCGTCGAGCTGACGCTCCGGGTTGGGAATGCGTGCACCCTCGTTGAACTCGATACCGTTGATGATGTCACCACGGTAGGATGGCAGCTCTACACCGTTCTGCGACTCGATGTTCGAGGAACGCGGCTTGGCAAACTGACCGGCGATGCGGCCAACCTTCACGACAGGAAGCTGCGCGCCATAGGTCAGAACGACGGCCATTTGCAGGAAGGCACGGAAGAAGTCGCGAATATTGTCGGCGCCATGTTCCAGAAAGCTTTCTGCGCAATCGCCACCCTGTAGCAGGAAGGCTTCGCCTTCCGCCACATTGGCAAGCTGCTTCTTCAAGCGGCGCGCTTCACCGGCAAACACCAGCGGCGGATAGGTCGCCAGCGTCGCTTCCGTGGCCGCCAGAGCAGCCATATCTGGGTATTCTGGAACCTGCTGGACCGGCTTGTGTCTCCAGCTACCGGGTGTCCAATTCTGTGCCATGTTTTTCACCTGGTTTCCACGCCAACTCCGTCTTGAGCGGCGATCTCGAAAGTTGCGCGGCTTATAGCTTCAAGGACAGGCTTTGCAAAGCCGATCCTTATGGAGCCTAAGCGTTTCAGCCGTTTTTGTGCCGATAAAGCGAAGAAAAGAGAATCTAAACGATTTAATTTCTTCGCCACTATAATCGCAATTACACCCGCTGACCGTTTTTAATGCGGTAGCTTGGCGTATACATGGTCACCAGCTCTTCCGCAGCGGTCGGGTGGACGGCCATGGTGGCATCGAAATCGTCCTTGGTGCATCCGGCCTTCAGCGTGATACCCAGAAGCTGCGCCATTTCACCGGCCTCATGACCAAGAATATGCGCGCCGACGACCTTGCGATCTGCGGCGTTGACGATCAGCTTCATGATGGTCTTTTCCGTACGACCGGAAAGCGTTGCCTTCATCGGGCGGAACTGTGCGCGGTAGACCTCGATCTCCTCGAACTTGCCAGCGGCCTCCTCTTCGGAAATACCGACCGTGCCGATTTCCGGCTGGGAGAAAACCGCCGTTGCGATCAGGTGATGATCCGGCTTCGTCGGATTGTTCTTGAACTCGGTTTCGATGAAGCACATGGCTTCATGAATGGCGACTGGCGTCAACTGTACCCGGTCGGTGACATCACCCAGCGCAAAGATACCCGGCACATTCGTGCGGGAGTAACCATCGACAATGATGGCGCCCTTTTCGTTGACCGCCACACCGGCATTTTCCAGACCGAGGCCTTGCGTGTTGGGATCGCGGCCCAGCGCCAGCATCACCAGCCCGACATGCAGCGACTCGCCCTGCTTGGTGCGCGCCACAAAGCCGTCGTCGCCGTCCTTGCTGATCTCATGGATCACGTCTTCCAGAATGATGCGGATGCCTTTTTCGGTCATCGCCGCATGCAGGCCTTCGCGCATATCGTTGTCGAAGCCATTCAGAATTTGCTTGCCGCGATAGATCAGCGTCGTTTCCACGCCAAGACCATGGAAGATATTGGCAAACTCCACCGCGATATAACCGCCGCCCGCAATCAGAATGGATTTCGGCAAGGCATCCAGATGAAACGCGTCATTGGACGAAATCGCCAATTCATAGCCGGGTAAGGACACATGCGGGTTGGGCGTGCCACCCACCGCAATCACGATGCGCTCCGCCGTTACCGCCTGTCCTGACTTCGTCAGCTTTACGGTGTGAGCATCCACCAGTTCGGCGCGGCTGTCGAAAATGTCGGCCTTGGCGTTCTCTAGACCCTTGCGATAAAGGCCCTCGAGGCGATCGATTTCCTTGTCCTTTGCCGCAATCAGCTTTTTCCAGTCGAAGGTGCTCTCGCCCACCGTCCAGCCGTAGCCCGCGGCATCTTCGAAATGCTCCTGATATTGCGAGGCGTAGACGAACAGCTTCTTCGGCACGCAACCTCTTATGACGCAGGTTCCGCCATAGCGGTACTCTTCCGCAATGCCGACACGCCTGCCCAGCGACGCTGCCACACGGGCGCTGCGCACACCGCCGGAGCCGCCGCCGATAACGAAAAGGTCGTAGTCATAAGTTGTCATGGAAGAGCCTCTGATAGGAAGGACGGTCGCAGCCATCCCTGATGCACTCATATAGGTGGCGCACCCCATAAATGAAAAGCCCGGACTGTTATCCGGGCTTTGAAAAATTCTGAATCTCGCTCAGAAGATTAAGGCTTGGGCTTAGCCGCTGGTGCAGCAGTGGCCGGCGCTGCTGCGCCCGGTGCACCACCGGTGTTGGCGCTGTTTGCAGGCAGTGGCTGCAGGTCTGCACCGGCAACCTTCTGCAGTTCCGTCATGCTGGATGTGTTGAGGTCACGGTTGATGCCAGCCGCCCAGATATCGGCAGCCTTCATCAGTTCGCGCGTGGCGATCGGTCCGTCCTTCAACAGTTTCTTGCCAGCTTCGCTGCCGTAAAACGTGGAGATGGCCTTCAGCTCGTCAAGCGAGAATGCGCGCGCATAGGTGAGCGCGGCTTCACGTTCCAGATCGGCGCGGCGCGGTGCGAGTTCCAGCGCCTTGGTATCGACCGTCTCGGTGATGGCGTCCTGCACGTTTGGCGAAGCCTGAATAAGCTCGGCCTTCAGTCGCTCTGCAAGACCCGGCAGAATGTCGTCAAAACGGTCGGTAACGCCGAGAGTGCCAATAGCCTGCTTTGCAGCGGCAATATGCTCTTCCGTGATTTCCTGTGCGCGAACGGCAGTGCCGAAGATGACGCCTGAAATGAGGATAGAAGCAGCGGCAGCGTTGCCCAGTCCCGCAAGTTTGATCATGAAATCTCTCGCTCCTGTTATATTTTCGCCTGCATTACGCGGGCGCCATCCGGCCCGGCGATAATAGCAAGCGATGCCAGATTAATGAAAAGTCCGTGCTCGACAACACCTGGTATGGTGTTCAGCTCGCGTGCCAGTGCTTCTGCATCAGGAATACGGCCAAAAGATGCGTCGAAAATGAGGTGTCCGCCGTCGGTTTTGAAGGGTCCGTCCTCCAACGCGCGCAGCTTCAATTCGCCCGAAAGACCAAGCCTGGACGCCAGTTTTTCAATGGCGATGCAGGTTGCGACCTGGCCGAAAATATTGATTTCGATGGGAAGTGGAAACGCTCCCAGCGTGTCCACGACCTTGGTCTGATCGGCGATCACGATGACGCGAGATGAGGCCGCAGCCACGATTTTCTCACGTAGCAACGCGCCGCCGCCGCCCTTGATCAAACGCAGGCCGTGATCGACCTCGTCAGCACCATCGATGGTCAGGTCAAGCTCAGGCAGTTCATCCAGCGACTTCAAGGGAACGCCGAGTTCGACGCACAGGCGCGCGGTGCGCTCCGATGTGGGGACGCCCTGAACGTTGAGGCCATTGGAGACTTTTTCCGCCAGAAGCCTGACGAATTCCTCTGCCGTGGAGCCCGTACCAATACCGAGACGCATTCCGTCTTCGACGTAGGACAACGCCGCTTCTGCGGCCTTGATCTTCATTTGGCGGGCATCCATTCGGCTGCAAACTCCGGGTCTGTTTAGACTGTCCACGCCCTGCCCTTTCAAAGGGCCAGAACGTTGGCGTGGTGTTTACACGGGAAGAATAGCAAACGAAAGCCCTTTCAGATCACAACGCATGACGATCCAAAGGTTTCGTTGCAAAAGCCCGCGCCATTGCTTAGCCTTGCCGAAAATAGACAGTTATTCATGAGGCATTCCTTGACTACTCCCCTTGTCATCTTCGATCTCGACGGCACATTGGTCGACACCGCTCCCGACCTCATCGACAGCCTGAATTACGCCATCGCCGCAGCCGGTCTCGCACCCACGACCTACGGTGACCTCAAACACCTCGTCGGTCACGGCGCACGTGTCATGATCAAGCGGGCCTTTGCCCTACGTAACAAAGAGCTTTCCGACGCCGAGCTGGAGCCGCTCTATGAGCGCTTCCTATCCTATTATCTTGAAAAAATGCCCGGACAGAGCGTGCCCTACCCTGGCATCGTCTCAGCACTCGACAGACTGACCGCAGCGGGTTTCACGCTGGCTGTCTGCACGAACAAGACAACCGCTCTTGCAATTCCGCTGCTGGAGAAACTTGGCCTCAGCCATTACTTCGCCGCGACGACCTGTGGCGACACCTTCGAGTGGCGCAAACCGGACGCCCGCCATATCACCGGCACCATCGAAAAAGCAGGTGGCGATGCTGCAAGTAGCGTGATGGTCGGCGACAGTTTCAACGACATCGCCTCAGCCAAGAACGCCAACATTCCCTCGGTAGGCGTGACCTTCGGCTATACGGATGTGCCGATGGCCGAGCTTGGACCGGATGTGGTGATTGATAGCTATGATGAGTTGGATGCGGCACTGATCGAACAGTTGATAGCCAAGCGGGTCGCTGCGGCCTGATGAGGTTGGAAATACCGCGAACCTCCCGTCCGTCATCCTAGGGCTTGTCCCTAGGATCTAACGAACCCCAACATTCAACTTGGTTAGATCCTAGGGACAAGCCCTAGGATGACGCCAGTTATGCAGGGTAAAAGACGAAAAACCGCGCAACAAAAAAGCCGCCCTGAAAGGCGGCTTTTTCAATCTCTGCTACTGGCAGATTAACGCGAGTAGAATTCGACCACGAGGTGCGGTTCCATGACAACTGGGTATGGAACGTCAGACAGAGCCGGTACGCGAGCAAATGTCGCAACCATCTTGTTGTGATCGACTTCGACGTAGTCAGGAACGTCGCGTTCTGCGAGAGCAACAGCTTCGAGAACGGTGACGAGCTGCTTGGACTTCTGGCGAACTTCGATAACGTCGCCGACCTTGCAACGGTAAGAACCGATGTTGACGCGAACGCCGTTAACCGTGACGTGGCCATGGTTTACGAACTGGCGAGCAGCGAAAACGGTCGGAACGAACTTTGCGCGGTACACGATCGCGTCCAGACGGGACTCGAGCAGACCGATCAGGTTCTCGGATGTGTCACCCTTGCGACGGTTCGCTTCGTCGTAAGTTGCGCGGAACTGCTTCTCGCGGATTTCACCGTAGTAGCCCTTGAGCTTCTGCTTGGCGCGCAGCTGCGTGCCGAAGTCGCTCATCTTGCCCTTGCGGCGCTGGCCGTGCTGGCCTGGGCCGTATTCGCGGCGGTTTACTGGGGACTTAGGACGACCCCAGATGTTTTCGCCCATACGGCGGTCAATTTTATACTTGGACGATTCGCGCTTGCTCATCGTATTTCCTTTCAGAACGTTACACCGGTTTGTTGCCAAACCGGATCAAGGAAACACGCCCTCCTCTGAGGTTCTGTTGAGAACCTCTGACAGGTTTCTCACATTTGCGTACGGAGAAGCCACGGGACATGTCAGTGATGTCGATTGCCGAAAGACAACATAGAAGCTGCAAGGCAATCAACAGATAACACCGAGCATTGCGGCCCGGTGTTGTGCGGCTTCTAGGAGGCCTTCATAAAATTGTCAACGAGAAAAAAGTTTGGCGATCCTCTTGAAACAGGATTTCGCCACATTATTTCATCGTCGTGATCAGAACTCGGGCCCCTCTGGCGTATTACCGGACAATACGCGATGTCGAGTTTCTTAAGGTTGGGGCCACGTCTATGTCTATCACACGTTCCCCATCCGTAAAGCCAACCTCGTCCGGCCAAAGGTTGACTGATGGACTTCCTCTTCTCTGATTTTCTCGGCACGCCCACATGGATGTGGGGTGTCTTCATTTCTCTCGTATTAGGCCTGCTCGCTCTCGATCTGGGCGTGCTGCATAAGAACTCCAAGGAAATCGGCATTCGCGAAAGCTTGCTGATGTCAGGTTTCTACATCGTCATCGGCTTGGCATTTGGCGGCTGGATCTGGTACCAGTCCGGCCAGCAATCGGCGATGGAATACGTCACCGGCTTCGTGGTCGAAAAAAGCCTGGCGATGGACAACATCTTCATCATCGCCATGATCTTCTCCTACTTCGCCATTCCCCGCCAGTACCAGCACCGCGTGCTGCTCTGGGGTATTCTGGGCGTGATTGTCCTGCGCGGCATCATGATTGCTGCGGGTGCTGCGATCGTCGATAACTTCCACTGGGTTCTCTATATCTTCGCGGCGTTTCTGGTCTTTACCGGTCTCAAGATGCTGTTTTCGTCAGACCATGATGAAAACGATATCGGCAACAACAAGATATTGAAGTTCTTGCGCCGTCACCTGCCGGTGACCAATGCGCTGCACGGTGAAAAATTCATCGTCAAGGAAGTCGATGCAAAGACCGGCAAGCTGAAGACCTTCGTCACGCCGCTGTTCCTCGCGCTGATTATGGTCGAAATCGCCGACCTTATCTTTGCAGTCGATTCGATCCCCGCGATCTTCGCGATCACGACAGACCCGTTCATCGTCTACACATCGAACATCTTCGCGATCCTTGGCCTGCGTGCCCTCTACTTCGCACTGGCCGCCCTCATCCACCGCTTTGCGTATCTGAAATATGCGCTGGCTGCGGTTCTGGTCTTCGTCGGCTCCAAGATCTTCGTGGCCGACATGCTGGGTATCGCCAAGATCCCGCCTGCCCTGTCGCTGGGCGTAACCGTCGCGATCCTCGTGACAGGCGTTGTCGGCTCGCTACTGGCGACGCGGAATGAAAAGAAGGCGATCGAGTAAGGTTAAACCGAAACGAGATGCTGACACGGGCGCGGTTTTCACCGCGCCCGTTCCATTTTTAGCTGGTCTTGAAGACGCGCGTTGTCAGAACCTGCGTGTTGCCGGTCTGTTGGTTGCTTGTCTGGTCATAACCCGGCGGAACCGTCGCCTTGTAATCATCGGAACCCAAAAACGGGTTATCGAAATAGAAACTGACCGACCCGCCGCTGAAGGAGTAAACGACGGTGCCTTCATCGCCTGTCGCGAGACCGTTGGATTCAGCCGTGAGAGACGCGGTTGCTCCCGCCTTGATCGTCTGAGGCGGGTTGGATGCCCACACACCGTGATTGAGAGTTGAAGATGTCAACGACCAATCGGAATCGGTGGCGTTGGTGATCGTCCAGATGGTGCTACGAGCAGCAGACATAGCTCATTCTCCTCAAATGGTTTCCACTTTTGAACAGCAAGAATGCTTCTCTCTTGCCGCCTCTGGTTGTTCCATCTCAGGCACCGGGAGTCAATTTAAGGTAGTACTATAAATTAATACAATCAAAGATAGCGTTAAGGATTTGCTTGCACCCGTCCCCATGCTGTTCGCATCTGGAGCATCCCTCAGACTAAAATGAGCCTACTCAGCCGCGAACTTCGCGATATCCTCAGCCGCATCAGCATCACCCGGTGCGGTTTTTGCGTCTAGGTCAGGAAACGCCACGATGCGCTTGCCGGAAAAATCCGCGTGGACGACGACAAGTTCCTTCTCCTCGAAATAGCCGAGCAGCATGCGAGCGCGGCGCGCAGAATGCGTGCCATAGGCGCGGGCGATCCGAGCATCTGATGGGCAAGGCTCTTGCGCCAACGCCGCCTTGACCAGCAGAAGGAAAACACCCTGCAAGTCATCCGAGACGTTCTTTGAAAGCTCAAGCGCCGTTTCCCACGACTCGGTGGACGCCATCTCCGTATCCACGCCGGAGCGGGTAATGGCCACTTGGCGGCGAAACTCTGAGAGCGTCATCGGCGTGCCGGGAATGCGGCGCATGCGGGCGCGCACCAGAAACTCTTGATAAAGCACGGCATCGGTCCGATAGGCCGATTGTGGATCGTCCATGATTTCGGTCAGCACCAGCGAAATCTTTTCCGTCCGCTCTTCCGGCGAAAGTTCCGGCTGGCTGCTGCGCTGTGGTTGCTGCGGTTCCGGCCCGCCAATGGCAGGCGTGGAGCGCGACAGCTCCGCCAGAATATCCGTGGTAGGGCGTGGTGCTGGCGGTGCGCGGCGTACGGGAGAGCGCGTGAATTCTTCCGGGTCGGGCGTGAAGATCAGGTCTTCCACATCCTGCGGTGAATCCGGCAACGGCATCAGCTTCGGAGATGACGAACGCGCCGATGTTTCAACTGCACCGATAATGATTGGCAAAGGGCGACGCGACAAGGCTGGACCAAGCGCCACGAAATTGCCGCGCTGAAGATCGCGGAACATTTCCGCCTGACGACGGTCCATGCCCAAGAGATCGGCGGCGCGCGCCATGTCAATATCCAGAAAGGTACGGCCCATCAGGAAGTTGGAGGCTTCGGCGGCCACGTTCTTGGCCAGCTTTGCCAGACGCTGCGTGGCGATAACGCCTGCCAGGCCGCGCTTTCGGCCACGGCACATCAGGTTGGTCATCGCACCCAGTGACATCTTGCGCGCGTCTTCCGTCACCTCACCGGCAACGGATGGCGCAAACATCTGCGCCTCGTCCACGACGACGAGGACGGGATACCAGAACTCGCGGTCGGCATCGAAAAGGCCATTGAGGAAGGCTGCGGCAGCGCGCATCTGCTGCTCGATATCGAGACCTTCCAGCGTGAGAACGCAGGAAACGCGGTGCTGCCTGATGCGGTTGGCGATGCCAGCAAGCTCGCCCTCGGTGCGCTCGCCATCGACAACCACATGGCCGAATTTATCGGCCAGCGTAACGAAATCGCCTTCGGGATCAATGATGACCTGCTGCACCCACGGCGCAGACTGCTCCAGAAGACGGCGCAGGAGATGCGATTTGCCGGAACCAGAATTGCCCTGCACCAGCAAACGTGTGGCAAGCAATTCTTCGATATCGAGCTTGGCCGCCTGCCCGCCCGATAGGGTTCCCATGTCGATACCGACCTGCACTGTGAATGTCCCTGCGACTTAGAATGGATGATGCGCTGGCTCGCAACGCGAACCATCTCTTTACCAAAGTTTTAACCGAATACCCCTGCCTATCGCAACAATGCACAGGGAATATCACCCCTCGTCAGGAGGCAACACGGCCCCACGACAGGCGACGTCCGAACACATTCAGCGCCAGCCCTGCGACAACCAGTGTGCTACCAATGACCTCCAGGAGTGTGATTTCCTCTGCGAAAGCGAAGTAAGCGCCGAGAAAACCGACGATCGGCACCAGCAGCGAAAAGGGTGCAACCGTGCCCGCCGGATACCGCAGCAGCAGGAAACTCCAGATACCCGCACCGACAATCGTTGCGCCATAAGCCATGTAAACGACGACCATCACCGTCATGACATTAGCAGACGCCAGACCTGCCGAAATGGCCTGTGGACCTTCCAGAACCAGAGACAGAGCCATAAGCGGCAGCACCGGCACAAGGCTTGTCCACGCCACGAAAGACACGGCATTGACCCTGCCCACCTTGCGATTGACGATATTGCCGATGGCCCAGCTAAAGGCAGCACCAACGCACATCAAGAGTGGCACCATCGCGTCGATATCAAGACGCTCAAGACCGATCACAGCCAGACCGCCAAATGCAACGGCGGCACCCGCAATGTGCGATTTCAGTGGTATCTCACCCAGCAGCGTAACGGCCAGCGCCATGGTGAAAAACGCCTGAGACTGCATGACCAGCGACGCAAGCCCGGCAGGAAGCCCCCATTTGATGGCGGTGTATAAAAGCCCGAACTGCGCACAGCCCATCACCATGCCGTAGACGACCATATGCTTCCACGGCACTTTCGGGCGCGACAGAAAGAAGACGAGCGGGACTGCGGCGAAGAAGTATCGCAACGCTGTCAGAAACAAGGGCGGCATGTCCATGACGCCGACCTTGATGACAACGAAGTTGAAGCCCCACAAAAACACGGTGATCAGGGCAAGAAGGATATGCGGCACGGCCATTTTGTTTTTATCCAATCGGGTGCCGCACGAGATTGCGGCGTTCTTAACCGGCGGCGCGCTTCCAACCCATGGTCAGCAGGCCGGCCCCGATCAGCAGGCTTCCGCCTGTACGGTTGACGATGCGCTGGACTTTTGGCTTGCGAATGGAATTGCGGGCCGCACTTGCCAGCAATCCATAAAGAGCCGCATTGCAGGTGGCAAGCACAAGGAACGTGACCTCGAAGATCATCACCTGCGGCCAGAACGGCAGCGATGGCGTCAGAAACTGGGGCAGGAAGGCTACGAAGAAGATGATGCTTTTCGGGTTCAGAGCCGTCACGATATAAGTATGCAGGAAGATTTTAACTGGACGCTCCTTGCCGGTTGCCGCTTCTTGCGCGCCCTCACCGCCCACCGGCGCACGCCACAGCTTGATGCCGAGATAGATAAGATAAGCGGCACCCACCCATTTCAAAACGGTAAATAGAGCGGCAGATGTCGCCAGCAGCGCACCCAGCCCTAGCATGGATGCGGTCATTGCCGTAAAATCCCCCAGCGCCACGCCCGCTACCGTGGCCGAGCTGGCTTTGCGACCGTGACCGAGCGCATAGGAAATAACGAGCAAAATCGTCGGCCCGGGAATGGCGAGCATGACAGCGGATGCGGCCACGAAGGCCAACCAGTTTTCTATCGGCATGATGATGTCCCCTTGTTATGATAATATGGTCAAGCGACCAAGTCGAAAGCATGTCGACCAATGCGGTCAACCTTAGGCCGTCACTGCCCGGTGGGCGGATTGAGAACCAGCGCCATCAGCACTTCATCGTAATAGGTTCGCCCGATTTTCAACGCCCGCCGTTCAAACCCATACTGCTCGAACCCCATCTTGATATACAGTTTGTGGGCAGCAATGTTGGACGCACCGACAATAATCGTGACCTCTTCAACGAGCGGCTTGGCATAGTCCAATGCGTGTTTGATGAGGGCAGCCCCGATGCCCGAGCCGCGCGTCTGCGGTCGCACATACATGCCCCAGATCGCGCCTTTATGTCTGGTCTTCGAGGCCGTCGAGATGCGAAGGCCAACGGCACCCACCAAAGCATTCGTGTCGGTGCAACGAGCGCCAAAAACGTTTCCTTGTTCAAGGCGTTGAGCGAAATCATCGACTGACAACACGGCCTCATCTTCAAACGAAGCACCGAAGGCTTCCGGATGAGCCGCCAAGCCCTCCAGACGAAGGTCGCGATAGGCCTCTGCGTCAATGGTCGACAATTTTTGTATGGAAGTCTGCATGGCTTATCTCAAGATTTCAGCTGCATCACAATAAACCTCCCCGGCAGAATGACTGCCGAGGAGGCCACCACCCTCAAAAGCGTGGGGTCCAAGGTGGTAACAATGGTATTTCAGACCGATATTTGCTGACGGGAAGACCGATGTCACGCAACATGTGGTCAGACAGATGCGAGACATACACTTTCGTCTGCCGATGCTGCCAGGCAACGACCAGTACAGCTTTGAACGTCGTCCAGACACCGAAATGCCTGAACAGATCATCAACTGCTTTCGAAACATCATTTACACGTAAAGATTGTTCATGAGACATAGGAAATCCGCCCCGGCGCACTGTGGCGACCAGGTCCTTTCGTGATGGGAAAAGACGTGCGGGGACCAACAGACGCAGATAGACTCTGCGACGACTAAACGAGGACCGACACGTTATGAGACAAGTTGAAAATGCCTATAAAGGCTATAGGAACGGCTTTAAATCGCTGTTCCACGTCGCACTGATGGCACCATATAGGCGGTATGAACCGTTGCCATAAGTCGAACCACGCCAAAAAGGCCGTGCAAATTAAATGTATTCATTTGTAGCCTCCTTGTTTGAGTTGCGGGCTTGAATTTTGTGACATGGCTTTGATTCGATTTCAAGCCACTCAATCCCGAATTGCATCAAAGAGCAAAAATCAGTGCAAAAATGTCACAGATGAGCATTCCGCTACCCCGCGACGCGAAGGCCGAAGCCCTGCATCAGTCTGCGGGTCGTGAAATCCGGTTGACCTGAGGTGAAAATGGCAACGTCGAAACCCTCGGGATGCTCCGCACTCTCCACCAACGGCACTTTGCGCCGCGCTTGCCGGGCAATGGCTTCCGCCGGGTCTAACCAGTCCACAGGCCATGGCGCCAGTCTTCGGAAGACATTGGCCATGAATGGATAATGCGTACAGGCCAGCACGACGATGTCGGTGCGCCTTCCGCTGTCTTCGATGAAACAGGGCGCTATTTCCGCTCTAACCTCGTCATCGGAAATCGCCTCCCCTCGTATCCACGCTTCCGCCATGCGCGCCAGGTTTTCAGACCCCACCAGCCGAACATGACATTGCGAAGCGAAGGACTGGATGAGATCGCGCGTGTAGGCGCGCTTGACGGTGCCGGGCGTGGCCAGAACCGAGACAAGACCGGAACGGGTGCGTTCCGCCGCCGGTTTGATCGCCGGAACGGTACCAACGAATGTCATATCGGGAAACTCTGCCCGCAGCGCCACACCTGCCAGCGTGAAAGCCGTGTTGCAGGCAACGATGCAGATTTCGGGATCGTAGGTCTCGATCAATTGCCTAAACAGCAACAAAAGCCGCTCGGTCAAAGCGCTCTCTTCCCAGCCGCCATAGGGAAAACCGGCATCATCGGCGACATAGACAAAGCTACGCTCGGGCATCAGCACCCTCGCCTCACGCAGAACTGTCAGTCCGCCAATGCCACTGTCGAGGACCAGCACCGGCTTCAGTGGTATCTCGCTGGGATCACGCGTTATCGATGTCATCCTGTGCATTGCTCCCGTCAGCATAAGGGCCATTGCTGCCACGCGGTGTCTGGCGACCGTATTTGTCGAAGGTGCCGAACACCCCGCGCAGCACGCTGATTTCCTGCGAGCTCAGCGCGCGCCTCGACAAGACAGCCCGCAGATTTTCGATCATCCGCTGCTTCTTGCCTTCGGGGCGGAAATAGCCTCGCGCATCCAGCGCTTCTTCCAGCTGCTCGAACAGCCCGTAAAGCTGCTCCTTCGTCGCCTGTTTCTGCTCCAGCGGCACGAACAGCGTCTGGCTCAGGTCTTCCATGCCGGAATTCATCCACTCATAGGACATCAGCAGCACGGCCTGCGCAATGTTGAGCGATGCGAAGGCGGGATTGACCGGAAAGGTCACGATTTCATCGGCCAGCGCCACCTCTTCATTGGTCAGGCCCCAGCGCTCGCGCCCGAAGAGGATGCCGGTTTTTTCTCCTGACGTAAATTTCTGGCGCAATGTCTGTGCGGCCACAACGGGCGCACGTACCGGCTTGAAGCCGTATCGTTCGCGCGCCGTCGTGGCATAGGTGAATTGCAAGTCGGCAGTCGCTTCCTCGATCGTATCGAAAACACGCGTATGGTCGATAACGTGATCGGCCTTGGAGGCCGCAGCGCGCGCCTTCTCGCTCGGCCAGCCATCGCGCGGATTGACGAGGCGCAATTCGGCCAGACCGAAATTGGCCATGGCCCGCGCCACCATGCCGATGTTTTCGCCCAGCTGGGGCTCGACCAGAATGATCGCCGGACCCTCAGCCACAAGCTCGAGCTCGCTATTCGTACCTGCCATATTCGCCTTCCAATTTTTCGGCTTCACTGGCACAGTTTTTGCGACAAATCAAAGGCACAGCACAGGCACGTGCTGCTTATTCGCCCTTGATGATGTTGGCCATCTCCTGAAGCAGGGAATCGCGGCCGTCGTCGCCCACGCGGTGGATATCGTTGATGACGGGCTTGCCATCCTCTTCAACGACGTCGAAATTCACCTGATCGACGCTCGCCTTCATCTCCGCCTCATCCATGCAGGCCCATAGCTTGAACTTCACGGTCACATCGCTCACGCCATCTTTCGGCGGTGCTGCGGTAATCGCGACATCCTGCAAAGGGCAACCATCCTGCGAATTCGTCACGACGTCGTAGCCGAACGGATCACCCTTATCGCCGCTCTCGACTTCCGAAGCGGGCTTCTTGGAGGCCTCGCGGTATTGTTTGATGAATTCCTTGCTGAACAGCGTGCTCAGCAAATCCTCGTCGAAGATGTATTTCCAGTCATCCGCCTCGCCGGACCAGTTCTTGACGGTGATGTCCATCACCTTCTTGACTGGCTCCGTTGGGTCTGCCGCAAAGGCGTTGCAGGAAAAGAGAATGGCGACAGAGGCGAGTAGAAGTTTCCGCATGATGATGTCCTGGTAGCAAGCTTACCCTACGTAAGCGATTCACCAGACTTTAGTAGCCCAATGTATTTTGGCAATGTGTCACAGTATGTTTTAGCAAGTCCAAAAAAGAACGTGCATGGCTTTGCCTTCGGCGCTCGCGATGCTATAGCGCCACGGGATATTTTTTGCATATCGCGCCCTCCCGGCGCAATCGTTCTCGAAGGTGAGGAATTCATGACAAAGATCAAGGTAGCCAATCCGGTCGTCGATCTCGACGGCGACGAAATGACCCGTATCATCTGGCAGCTCATCAAGGACAAGCTGATCCTGCCATACCTCGATCTCGATATCGAATATTACGATCTTTCCGTTGAAAACCGCGATGCTACCAACGACCAGGTAACGGTCGATGCGGCCCACGCCATCAAGAAGCACGGCGTTGGCATCAAGTGCGCGACGATCACTCCAGACGAAGATCGCGTCAAGGAATTCAACCTCAAGCAGATGTGGAAGAGCCCGAACGGCACGATCCGCAACATTCTCGGCGGCGTGATTTTCCGCGAGCCGATCATCTGCAAGAACGTACCGCGCCTCGTTCCAGGCTGGACGAAGCCGATCGTTGTCGGTCGTCACGCTTTCGGCGACCAGTACAAGGCAACCGATTTCAAGTTCCCCGGCAAGGGCAAGCTGTCCATCAAGTTCGTTGGTGAAGACGGCCAGGTCATCGAAAAGGACGTGTTCGACGCGCCCGGCGCTGGCGTTGCCATGGCCATGTACAACCTGGATGAGTCGATCCGCGAATTCGCCCGCGCATCCATGAACTACGGCCTTATGCGCAAGTGGCCGGTTTACCTGTCCACCAAGAACACCATCCTCAAGGCCTATGACGGTCGCTTCAAGGATCTGTTCGAAGAAATCTACCAGACGGAATTCAAGGCGAAGTTCGACGAAGTCGGCATCACCTATGAGCACCGCCTGATCGACGACATGGTTGCGTCTGCTCTCAAGTGGTCCGGCGGTTACGTCTGGGCGTGCAAGAACTACGACGGCGACGTGCAGTCTGACACGGTTGCGCAGGGCTTCGGCTCGCTCGGCCTGATGACTTCAGTTCTTCTGTCGCCCGATGGCCGCACGGTGGAAGCCGAAGCCGCCCACGGCACGGTGACACGTCACTACCGCCAGCACCAGAAGGGTCAGGAAACCTCGACCAACTCCATCGCATCGATCTTCGCCTGGAGCCGTGGCCTCGCTCACCGCGCCAAGCTTGACGACAACGCGGAACTGGCGAAGTTTGCAGCAACGCTGGAAACCGTATGCGTCGACACCGTCGAAGCCGGTTACATGACCAAGGACCTCGCGCTGCTGATCGGCCCTGATCAGCCTTGGCTCTCCACAACGGCGTTCCTCGACAAGATCGACGAAAACCTCAAGAAGGCAATGGCTGCTTGATCGGCAACATTCATAACTGACCATGAGAACCCGGCCTTCGTGCCGGGTTTTCTTTTGGCCGGATGGCCTCTGTCTTGATTACGTCGCAGCCGCAATGCAATCTCGAAATCAGAAAACAAGAGGGAGAGAGAGAACATGAGTAAACTGACATTCTACACCAACCCCATGTCGCGCGGACGCATCGTGCGCTGGATGTTGGAGGAAGTGGGCGCGCCCTACGAAACGCAATATCTCGGCTACGACAGCGACGGCATGAAGTCGGCAGCCTACAAGGCTATCAACCCGATGGGCAAAGTACCGGCCATCAAACACGGCGACACAGTGGTAACGGAATGCGCAGCCATCTGCGCTTACCTTGCGGACGCATTCCCGCAAGCCAATCTGGCCCGACCCATCACGGATCGCGGCACCTATTATCGCTGGTTTTTCTATGCCGCTGGCCCGCTCGAAATGGCTGTGACCACCAAAGCCATGGGCTTTGAAATCGGCCCTGACAAGCAGCGCATGGCAGGCTGCGGCGCCTATTCCGATGTCATGGACACGCTGGAGCATGCACTTAACGCCAACCGTTATGTTGCGGGAGACCAGTTCACCGCCGCCGACGTCTACATCGGCTCACAAATCACCTGGGGCCTGCGTTTCGGCTCCATCGAAAAGCGTCAGCGGTTTGTGGACTATCTTGCCGATGTCCAGGATCGTCCGGCCTATAAACGCGCGACGCAGTTGGATGACGAGGCGGCGCAGGCGCAGCAGGCGGCTAAATAAATTGGAAAAAGGAAGGGTGCGTGGGAGCCAGAGCGGAACTTCCCTCTTCCGTCACCCTCGGGCTTGTCCCGAGGGTCTAACCACATTTCACCTCGTGGTTCGTTAAATCCTCGGGTCAAGCCCGAGGACGACGAGCGACGTTCTAAAACAACGCCCGCCGTCTGTTTGCTCACCCAGCCAAAGCAGCCGCAACCGCTTCAATCGCCGCATCCGCCTTGTCCCCATCAGGGCCACCGGCCTGCGCCATGTCGGGGCGTCCGCCGCCGCCCTTGCCGCCGAGAGCAGCGGATGCGGTGCGCACCAGATCGACAGCGCTAAAGCGGGCTGTCAGGTCTTCGGTCACGGCAGCAACGGCGCTGGCCTTGCCATCGTCGGAGACGGCAATCAGCAACACGACACCGGAGCCGAGGCTGGTCTTGGCGTCATCTGCCAGTCCCTTGAGGTCTTTTGCATCGATGCCAGACATGGATTTGGCAAGGAACTTCACACCGCCGATGTCTTTCACATCGCCAGCAGAACCTTCCGCGGAACCGCCACCCATGGCCAGCTTGCGGCGGGCGTCTGCCAGTTCACGTTCCAGCTTCTTGCGCTCATCGACAAGGCTTTCGACGCGACCCAGCACCTCAGAGGGCTGAACCTTCAGCGACGATGCCAGCGCCTTGATGCGTTCGTCCTGCTCGGCCAGATAGGCCAGAGCCCCCGCGCCCGTCACAGCCTCGATACGGCGCACACCTGAGCTCACGGCGCTGTCGCCAAGAACGCGCACAAGACCGATCTGGCCGGTTGCCGCAACATGCGTGCCGCCACAAAGCTCGACGGAGTAAGGGCGGTTGGCCTTGGCACCGTGAATACCAGTGCCCATGGAGACGACACGCACTTCATCGCCATATTTCTCACCAAACAGCGCCATCGCACCTTCGGCAATGGCATCATCGACGCTCATCAGGCGTGTGACGACGGGCGAGTTTTGGAGGATGATTTCGTTGGCCATATCCTCGACGATCTTCAACTCTTCCGCCGACATGGGCTTGGGGTGAGAGACGTCAAAGCGCAGACGCTCGGGCGCGACCAGCGAACCCTTCTGGGCAACATGGGTGCCGAGCACTTCGCGCAGCGCTTCATGCAGCAGATGCGTGGCCGAATGGTTGGCGCGCAGGCGCGAGCGTCTGGTATGATCGACGGTCAGTTGCACTTCGTCGCCCACCTTGATGCCGCCCTTGGAGACGGAGCCGATGTGGACGAAAAGCCCCTCGCCCTTCTTGTGCGTATCGGTGACCGTAAAGGTGCCTTCGTCGGACGCGATGATCCCGGTATCGCCCATCTGTCCACCTGATTCACCGTAGAACGGTGTCTGGTTGACGACAATCTGGACGGTCTCGCCGTCAGCAGCACTCTCTACCGATTTGCCGTCCTTGACGATGGCAAGAACCACGCCTTCGGCGGTCTCGGTGTCGTAGCCCAGAAACTCAGTCGCGCCGTGCTTTTCCTTGAGCTCGAACCAGACGGTTTCGGTCGCCTTGTCGCCGGAGCCGGTCCAGTGCGAACGGGCCTCGGCCTTCTGGCGCTCCATCGCGTCGGTGAAGCCAGCAACGTCAACGCCGATTTCGCGGGCGCGCAACGCATCCTGCGTCAAATCGAGCGGGAAGCCATAGGTGTCGTGAAGCTTGAAAGCGGTTTCGCCATCCAGCATATCGCCCTTGTGGAGCGTGGATGTCGCATCCGACAGCAGCGTCAGGCCACGGGCCAGCGTCTTGCGGAAACGGGTTTCTTCCAGCTTCAACGTTTCGGAAATCAGCGCTTCGGCACGCACCAGTTCCGGATAGGCGCGGCCCATCTGCTGGATGAGTGCTGGCAACAGCTTCCAGATCAGCGGCTCGCGCGAACCCAGCAACTCGGCATGGCGCATGGCGCGGCGCATGATACGGCGAAGAACATAGCCGCGACCTTCGTTGGATGGCAGAACGCCATCGGCAATGAGGAACGCGGTGGAGCGCAGGTGGTCGGCGATGATGCGGTGACTTGCGCGGTTTTCACCTTCCGCCGGAACACCGGTGGCTTCTACGGAAGCGGAAATCAGCGCACGGAACAGGTCGGTGTCGTAATTGTCATGCTTGCCCTGAAGCAGAGCGGAAATACGCTCAAGGCCCATGCCGGTATCGATGGAAGGGCGCGGAAGATCGATGCGCTGTTCCTTCGTCACCTGCTCATACTGCATGAAGACGAGGTTCCAGATTTCGATGAACCGGTCACCATCCTCATCGGCAGAACCCGGAGGGCCGCCCCAGATGTGATCGCCGTGGTCATAGAAGATTTCGGAGCAAGGGCCGCAAGGACCGGTATCGCCCATGGCCCAGAAATTGTCGCTGGTCGGAATGCGAATGATGCGGTCGTCGGAGAAACCCGCGATCTTCTTCCACAGGTTAAAGGCTTCATCGTCGGTGTGGTAGACCGTCACCAGCAGGCGGTTCTTGTCGATACCGAATTCGCCGGTGATCAGGTTCCAGGCATGGTTGATTGCCTCTTCCTTGAAGTAATCGCCGAAGGAAAAGTTGCCGAGCATTTCGAAGAAGGTGTGGTGACGAGCGGTGTAGCCGACATTGTCGAGGTCGTTATGCTTGCCACCGGCGCGTACGCATTTCTGCGACGACGCTGCCGTGGAATAAGGGCGGCTTTCCAGTCCGGTGAAGACATTCTTGAACTGCACCATGCCCGCATTGGTGAACATCAATGTCGGGTCGTTGCGCGGCACGAGCGGGCTGGAGGGCACGATCTCGTGGCCGTTCTTCTTGAAGTAGTCGAGGAAAGTCGACCGGATTTCATTTACACCGCTCATCAGAAGTCCTTCATTTCCACGCGATCCCGCGGCCATAGCATAAAAAACACTGGCTTTTATCGTCCGCCACCCTGCCTGTCCAGCCAAAGAGGGCGGGGTTACAGCACAAATAAAGGCCGCGCGACACAATCGCACGACCTTTGATCTTCAAACGCTCGAATATATCAAGACCTCAACCTCGTGAGGTCTGATCATGCGTCGGGATCGACCCCATCCGCATCCGCTTCAGGTCCACCATTCTGGAGGAACTTCTCGGCAATCAATCCGGCGTTCTGGCGCAGCGCCAGTTCGATCTCTTCGGCTACAGCCGGGTTTTCCTTGAGGAACGTTTTGGCGTTCTCTCGGCCCTGCCCCAGACGCTGGCTCTTGTAGGAGAACCATGCACCGGCCTTTTCGACCAGACCGGCCTTCACGCCCAGATCCACCAATTCGCCGGTCTTGGAAACGCCTTCGCCATACATGATGTCGAATTCGACCTGCTTGAAAGGAGGTGCCATCTTGTTCTTGACGACCTTGACGCGTGTCTGGTTTCCAACGACCTCTTCGCGATCCTTGACGGCGCCGATACGGCGGATGTCGAGGCGAACGGAAGCGTAGAACTTCAGCGCGTTGCCGCCTGTCGTCACTTCCGGCGAACCGTAGGAAATGCCGATCTTCATACGGATCTGGTTGATGAAGATCACCATGGTCTTCGACTTGGAGATCGAAGCCGTCAGCTTGCGCAGCGCCTGGCTCATCAGACGGGCCTGAAGACCCGGAAGACTATCACCCATTTCGCCTTCGATTTCCGCACGCGGAGTCAGAGCCGCAACGGAGTCGATGACGAGAACATCAACGGCACCGGAGCGCACCAACGTGTCAGTGATTTCAAGCGCCTGTTCGCCTGTGTCCGGCTGCGAGATCAGCAGATTATGGAGATCGACGCCGAGCTTGCGGGCATAGACCGGATCGAGCGCATGTTCAGCATCCACGAAGGCGCAAATGCCGCCCTTCTTCTGGGCTTCCGCAATCGTCTGCAAGGCAAGCGTTGTCTTGCCCGAGCTTTCCGGTCCGTAAATTTCAATGATACGGCCCTTGGGCAGACCGCCAATACCAAGTGCGACGTCAAGGCTGAGCGACCCCGTAGAAATGGTCTCGACCTCGACGATACTTTCATTGGAACCGAGCTTCATGATCGATCCCTTGCCGAACGAACGTTCGATCTGGGAAAGCGCCGCTTCCAGTGCCTTGCTTTTATCCACTGCTTTGTCCTCTACAAGACGCAAAGAATTTTGTGCCATCTGGAAACCACCTTTAGGTTATTGAAGCCGCACAGGCAATGAAGCTCTCGATCTCCCGTTTGTACTTTATTTGTTCTCATTTCGCAAGGAGCGATCATCATATTGAAAACAAATATGGATAAGTCCTTTGTTCTACTTTTGTTTTTGTTTTCATGCTGTGGAAAAAGAGGCACTTGAGGTAGGGTCGAAATGACCTATCCAGCACGAATCGACACATGTCTGACCGATCGAAACAGGAAATTTGGCAGTGAAAAAAATACTCGTTCTGGGCGGTGCGCACATAGACCGGCGAGGCATGATCGAGACCGAAACGGCCATGGGTGCCAGCAATCCCGGCGCATGGATGGAAGAGGCAGGCGGCGGCGGGTTCAACGCGGCGCGCAATCTCTCGCGCCTCGGCTTTCAGGTCAGGCTGATCGCGCCACGCGGGGGCGATGCCAATGGCGCGGCCGTGGCGGCGGCGGCCCACGATGCAGGCGTCGAGGACACACCGTTTACCTTTCTCGACCGGCGCACGCCGAGCTACACCGCCATTATGGAGCGTGACGGCAACCTCGTCATCGCCATTGCCGATATGGACCTCTACCGCCTGTTCACCCCACGCCGCCTGCGGGTGCGCGCCGTTCGCGAAGCGATCATGGGCTGTGATGTCATCCTGTGCGACGCCAATCTGCCAGAGGACACGCTGAGCGCCATTGGCGTGGCGGCGCGGGTCTGCGGCAAGCCTTTGGCGGCCATCGCCATCTCTCCGGCAAAGGTCGTGAGGCTGAAGGCGGCCTTGCCGGATATCGACATGCTGTTCATGAACGAGGCCGAGGCGCGGGCACTAACCGGCCAGACGGTCGAGGATGCCAGCGATTGGCCGCGCCATCTGGCTGCGCTTGGCCTTCGCGGCGGCGTTATCACCAGCGGTGCGCGGCAGGTCGTCGCATTTTCCGAGCGGGAAACCGCTGTTCTGCGCCCGCCATTGATCGAGGCCGTACGGGACGTGACCGGCGCAGGCGACGCCATGGCATCCGGCTATCTGGCCGCGACACTGCGCAAAGAGCCTCCATCGCAGGCGCTTCGCTGGGGTGCGGCGGCTGCCGCCATCACCGTACAGTCACCCAGCGCCACGGCGCATGAATTGAACCCGCAAACGCTGGACACTATGCTGGCCCTTGTGCCATCTGCCGAAATGGTGTGAACAGAGCACTGAAATAAACCCGGAAACCTATGATGACAAAGCCCCTGCCCCCACTGCTGCCTATCGCTTATTCGCAAGAAGTCGCCGCCGCCAAGCAGCGCGGGGCGCCCATCGTCGCGCTTGAATCAACCATCATCACCCACGGCATGCCTTATCCGGGCAACATCCAGATGGCGGAGAGCGTCGAGCAGATCATCCGCGATCTGGGCGCCGTGCCAGCAACCATAGCCGTCATTCATGGTACGTTGCATATCGGTCTGGAGAAGCATGAACTGGAAGCCTTGGCCCAGACCAAGGACGCGATGAAGGTTTCGCGCGCCGATATCGCCTTTGCGATTGCCGAGCGCCGCACGGGCGCCACCACCGTTGCCGCCACCATGATTGCCGCAGAACACGCAGGCATCAAGGTGTTCGCGACGGGCGGCATTGGCGGCGTGCATCGCGGTGCCGAGGAAAGCTTCGATATTTCTGCAGACCTGACCGAACTGGCCAGAACTGCCGTGATCGTGGTTTGCGCAGGCGCAAAAGCCATTCTCGATATTCCCAAGACACTCGAAGTGCTCGAAACCAACGGCGTGCCTGTCGTGACCTTCGGATCGACGGAATTTCCGGCATTCTGGTCCCGCGCGTCGGGCATCCAGAGCCCGCTGTCGCTCAACAGCCCGGCGGCGATTGCCAATTTCCAGTTTACGCGCGAACAGCTGGGTATCGATGGCGGCATGCTGATCGCCAACCCAGTGCCGGAAGAGGACGAAATCTCCCGCGAGGAGATGGAAGTCTACATCACCCGCGCATTGTCCCATGCCGAGGAAGACGAGATCGCCGGCAAGGCGGTCACGCCATATCTACTGTCGAAGATTTTCGAGATCACCGAGGGGCGCAGCCTCGATACGAATATTGCCTTGGTGCGCAACAATGCACGCCTTGCGGCTGAGATCGCGGTGGCGCTGGTTTAAGGCATCGCCCGTCTCATGGACATGTGTAACGGCGCACCCGTCAGGTGCGCCTTTTTTCTTATCCCTTGAACTTCGCAATCACCAGATGGCCCGGCGTCGGGTGGCCATCCTGCATGCGCACGTTGATATCGGTCACCTCGATGACCTCGAACCCTGTCGCCGCGAGGCGTTCGCGGACGTAGGTTTCCGAGTGGGCGAAGCGCTGGTGCGGGCCGACCATGAAGGGGCGACCAGCCAGAACGTCGTCGCCCAGGGTTTCCGATGAGAAGATGAGCAGGCCACCCTCGACCATGTTTTCCGCAGCACCAAAGAAAATCGGTTCCAGCGCACCCAGATAGGGCAGCACGTCGGTGGCGGTGATCAGGTCAAAGGCGTCGTCGTCATTGTCTTCCAGGAAGTCCTCAACTTCGGCGACATAGAGCGTCTCGTAGATGTCCTTCTCATGGGCGATCTCGACCATGTTTTCGGACAGGTCCATGCCGGTGATGTCATCGACCATGTCACGCAAGGCTTCACCCGTCAGACCGGTGCCGCAGCCCAGATCCAGCATGCGCTTGAAGGGCCCGAGATCGAGTGCTTGCAGGCGCTGGCGCACGATCATCGGCACGGCATAGCCGAGTTGCTCGACGAGAATATCCTCGAAGGCTTCGGCCTGCTGGTCGAACAGCGTCTCGACATAGGCGTCCGGCGCCTTTGGCGGTGTCTCACCGCGGCCCATGGACGCGATGCGCACGGAGGCACCACCGTGATCTTCCGGGTCGATGGCGAGGACATCTTCGTACGCCTTCACGGCGGCGTCGATATCGCCAGCCTTTTCCAGCGCAAGGGCGCGGTTATAGGCCTCGGCAAGAGCTTCTTCATCGATCTTCTGGTTGTTCGTCACAGTGCGCATCCCGGCTTGATGTCAGGTTTTGACGCCTGCTTAGTCTCCAAAGCCCGATGGTGCAATATGTGTTTCGTCAGTGAAGAATGAACTCGCCCTTCAGCGAACGCCATTCCTGCGCGGAAATCAGCTGACGATGAATGTAGCGCACGGAGTGCAGCGGACCATCCAGCTTTTCTTGCCAGAATTTCAGAAAACCGTGCATTTCGGGAAAATCGGGTGCGAGATCGTAGTTCTGCCAGAGATAGGTTTGCAGGACGACCGGATGATCCGGCATTCGGTAGAGAATTTCGGCAGTGGTCAGGCCGTAGCCTTTCAGCATCATTTCCATGTCTGTGTTCATGGTGGCTGCTCCCGTTTTTGTTGGTCGCCGATACCATCTAGTATCGATGACCATGGGAACATGACATGGTTAACCGAACCTTGCCAATTGGCCGATCTGTCACAAAATAGTTATATATTTCAGATCGTTAGCATTCACTCGCAGTGAGTGCTGCCAGCGAGCTCATCGCGTCAGATGGCGGGTCAGCCGCGCCTCGATCCGTGCCCAGGTGTGGCGCAGTATCTCGACCATGGAGAGGTAGAAAATCGCCGCCCAGAGATAGGTCTGGTAATCGAACGTGCGGGAGAAGGCATAGCGCGTCTGCCCCATCAGATCGAAGACCGTGACGATGGAGACGACTGCCGATCCCTTGATCATCAGGATGATCTCGTTGCCGTATGGACGTAGCGCCACGATCAACGCTTGCGGAAGCACGATCTTCCAGAAGGTCACGAGCTTGGAAATGCCCAGCGACTTGGCGCCCTCATGCTGCCCCTTCGGCACGCTCTGGATCGCACCGCGCAGGATTTCCGCCTGATAGGCTGCGGTGTTGAGCGTCAGCGAAAGCAGTCCGCAATACCAGGCCTCGCGGAAGAACCACCAGAGATGGACGGATTCCAGTTCCGGGCGAAAACTGCCAAGGCCATAGTAGATCAGGAAGAGCTGCGCCAGAAGCGGCGTGCTGCGGAAGACATAAACGTAGACAAAGGCCAGCGACCCGATGATGCGGTTGCGCGACATGCGGGCGAAGGCCAGCGGCAGGGATAGCAACGCGCCGAGAATGATCGAGGTGCCGACAAGCGTGATCGTCGTCAACAGACCGTCGAGATAGCGCGGCCCGTAGCGGATGAACTTGTCCGGGTCCCAATCCGAGACGACGCTGTAAAGCAGGCCCAGTGCCAGAAGCAGCCACAGACCTGTCACCGTAACGCCGACGATTTTGGCGGTCGACAGAGGCCTTGCGATGGCCGGCGGTGCCGGGCGTGCCGGTATCAACTGATCCACATGGCTCATCGGCTTGCCTCCGAGCGGCGGGCCCAACGGTCAATGAAGCCGAGCCCAAAGGATGAGATGAGCGCGAGGAAGAGATAAAGAAGGCAAGCGATACCGTAGAAAAAGAAGGCTTCCTTGCTGACGCGCGCGGCAATGCCGGTCTGCCGCAGGATGTCGGAGAGGCCGATGATCGAAACGTAGGACGTGTCTTTCAGCAGAAT
This sequence comes from Agrobacterium sp. lyk4-40-TYG-31, assembly GCF_030209855.1. Lineage (NCBI taxonomy): Bacteria > Pseudomonadati > Pseudomonadota > Alphaproteobacteria > Hyphomicrobiales > Rhizobiaceae > Agrobacterium > Agrobacterium sp. lyk4-40-TYG-31. Next base: position 12,388 of record NZ_JARVRE010000008.1, on the reverse strand, counting down.
CATCCACAGGTTCGTCATGCCCGGAAGCGCGATACGCACCAGTTGCGGAATGATGATCAGTACCATGGTGCGGTTGCGCGAAAGGCCCAGCGCGTCACCCGCTTCGAACTGTCCCTTGGGAATGGCGCGAAAGGCCGATAGCAGCACTTCCGACGCATAGGACGAGAACACCACGGACAGCGCCACCATGCCGGCAACGAAGGCGTTGATCTCGATGGGGCCGGAAATGCCGATATAGCTGCCCGCCGATTGCAGCAGCATCTGAATGCCGTAATAGACGATGAACAGCGTCAGCAACTCCGGCAGGCCACGAAAGATGGTCGTGTAGATACCCGCCGCCAGTCGCAGCGACTTTTCCTGCGATTGCGCCGCCAGCGCAATGAGAAAGCCGACGGTGAGACCGATCGGCAAGGTGGCCAGCGCCACGGAAATGGTGATCTTGACGCCAAAGGCAATTTCGTCGCCCCAGCCATCGCCGCAGGCCAGCAGGGTTCCATTGCCGAAAAGAGAGAAGATGCCAACCGGTCCACAAAAGGGATCGAAGAGATACGTCAGATAGGTCCAGAACGAACCTATGGCGGAAAATGCTCCGCTCATGCCAATTTCCCCTGCGGACTTTGCCGCGCGTTTCGTATTATTTTAGTCTTCTGTTCTCAAACAAAAATGGCGGAAGGGCAAGCCTTCCGCCACACTATTCAACAGGCAAGCAGCTTATTTGCCGTAAACATCGAAATCGAAGTACTTGTCGTTGATCTTCTTGTATTCGCCGTTGGCGCGGATGGCGGCGATGGCAGCAGTCAGCTTGTCGGCAAGTGCCGTGTCGCCCTTGCGCACTGCGATACCGGCGCCCTGGCCATTGATGGCTTCATCGACGGGCATTGGGGCAAGGATTTTGCAGCAAGCGCCTGCGTCGGATTTGACCCATTCCGAGAGAACGACGATATCGTCGATCACGCCATCGATACGGCCATTGGTGATGTCGAGCTTGTACTCGTCAGCTGTCGGGTAAAGCTTCAGCTCGGAATCAGCCAGGTGCTTTTCGGCGTAGTTTGCGTGGGTGGTGGACCCCTGCGCGCCGATGGTCTTGCCCTTCAGGTCTTCGACCGTCTTAACCGGGCTGTCCTTCGGCACGGCGATTGCTGGAGGTGTATTGTAGTATTTCTTCGAGAAATCGACTTTTTCCAGACGCTCTGGTGTGATCGACATGGACGCTACGATGGCGTCGAACTTCTTGGCCTGAAGGGCCGGAATGATGCCGTCCCAATCGTTGGTGACGAAGGTGCACTCTGTCTTCATCTCCACGCAAAGCGCCTTGGCAATGTCGATGTCGAAGCCGGTCAGGGTGCCGTCTGCTTCAAGAACGTTGAAGGGTGGGTAGGCGCCTTCCGTGCCAATAACCAGCTTGTCCTGCGCCATGGCGGCACCGGAGAATAGCGACATCGCGGCAATCGATGCAGCAACAAGCAGACGGGTGGAGATACGCATTTCGATCCTCTCTTTCGGCAGATCCGCCCCGGCTTGTTTGTGTTTTCCGGGCGGTAAATGTTTCGCGTGGCGCACTCATCCCTATGGGTGAGCGCCGCGCTTGCCGGATAGTCTTATCCTTGTCTTGAAAATGCAACCCTAATCGTTTCGCACCGCAACGAACGCCACAAACAGCCCATGAAATGGCCTTGATCTGTTCATTTCCGGTACAGACCCGCTCCGTCATCATGGGAACCAGACTGCAATTCGGACGTTGTTCACCGCCCGCATGTGCAGACGCGTTTTTCTAAATCCGTAAACAAGCGGTACAAACGATTTCTAGGTGAGGAACTTTGATGCTGAAGAAAAACAAGCTGCTGACCGGGGTGGTCTTCCCCCTGATGTCGATTGCCATGGTCGCCGAGCCTGCGCTTGCAGCGACGGGCAACGGCGTACCATACTATACTGCCAGCCATTCGACGCCTGCCAGCGGCGAGATGCTGATGGCGCAGGCCGAACCGCCTGCCGAGGAGCTTCCCAAGAAGCGCCAGCAGCAAGAGCAGCAGGAAGAGCCCAAGGCAGAAAAGCCCCGGGCGCCTGAACCTAAGGCCGAAGCGCCGCGCGCTGAGCAGCCAAAAGAAGAGGCACCAGCGCGCCCACGTCGTGAAGCCGCACCTGAGGCGGCACCCGAACCGCAGCGTCAGGAAAAGCAGCAGGAGCGCCCTCGCCGCGAAGCCGCACCGGAAGGTGCCGCCGAGCCGCAGAAGGAACCACAGCAGCGTCCGCGTCGCGAAGCCCAGCCGGATGCGGCTCCTGCACAGGCTCAGCCAGAGCAGCAGCAGGAGCGTCGCCGCCCTCAGCGCGACCAGCAGCCAGCAGCCGACGGTGAGCAGACACCAGAGCGTCCGCGTCGTAATGCGCAGCCAGACGCCGCCCCCGCAGAGCCAAGGGCAGAGCAGCCATCGGAAACTCCTCGCCGTCCACAGCGCGAGCAGCAGCCGGCAGCCGAAGGCACGCAACCGCCAAAGGCACAGGGTGAGCGCGCTCGCCCGGCTCCCGACACCGCACCTGCAGGCGCTGAAGAAGCCAAGCCTGAAAAGCCAGCCGTTCCCGGCAGAAAGCCTGCCCCAGAACCTGAAGCTGGCAAGGCCCCCGTCCCCGCAGAGCCACCGACACCCGGCAAAGCCCCTGCCCCGACCGATCAGCCGAACCCTGCCCCCGGCCAGCAGCCATCCGAGCAGCCACGCCCGCCGCGCGGCCAGAACGGTGAGCCAGCCCCTGTTCCAACGGAACCAGCGGTTCCAAATGGCGCAACCACCGGACAGGCACCGGCAAACGAGCCAGCGCCTACGCAGGTCGCAACGCCACAGCAGGAAGCTCCTCCATCCACGAAGGAAGAGCTCGACAAAGCCCGTGCCGTTGCAAAGGACCCATCCAAGTCCTCGGACACCGTGCTTCTGCCGGTGGATAAGGGTGCAGCCGTTCTCGACAGCGACAAGGAAGCCTATCGCAGCGGCAACGAGCAGACGCGTGAACAACGTCGTCTCGAACGTGAGCAGGGTCGCGACTTCAAGGTCCCGACATCCGACGCCGAAGCACAGTCTTCTTCCCGCCGTGACGGTGCACCCGCTCCAAAAATCGTCATCCAGAACATCACCAACGTCCAGGGTGAGCGTATCGACCGCCGTCCAGATTTCGACCGTCCAGACGGTGTGCGGGAATGGCGTCCCCGTGACATGCCGCGTGATCGCGACATGGGCGACCGCGTCTTCCTGCAATTCGGCGACCGCGTCGTCGTGCGTGGCAACGACGACGACCGCTTCATCAGCGATGGCGCGAAACCTTACTACGAGCGCCTGCCCGGTGACCGTTACCGTGAAACCATCGAGCGTCCAGACCGCACTCAGGTCGTAACGATCCGCAACCGTTATGGTGACGTCGTCCAGCGCTCGCGCATCGATGCACGGGGCCGTGAGTACGTGCTGTTCTACGCACCTGAGCTGGTCGATCAGCCTGACCGCGAATACGTCTATCGCGATCCGGGTCTCGACCTGCCGCCACTGCGTCTTCGTATTCCCGTCAACGAGTACATCATCGACACCTCGTCGGATGAGGATCGCGACTACTACCGCTTCCTCGAACAGCCGCCGGTCGAACCAGTTCAGCGCGTCTACTCGCTGGATGAAGTCCGCTACTCTGCCCGCGTCCGCGACATGGTGCGCCGTATCGACCTCGATACCATCACCTTCGCGACAGGCAGTGCGGAAATTCCGATGAGCCAGGCACAGTCGCTGCGTAAGGTTGCGGACGCGATGAACAAGGTCCTGAAGAACAACCCGGCAGAAACCTTCCTCATCGAAGGCCACACGGATGCGGTTGGTAACGATGAAAGCAACCTTGTGCTGTCAGACCAGCGCGCCGCTTCCGTCGCCAATGTTCTCTCAGATGTCTACGGCATCCCGCCGGAAAACCTGACCACACAGGGCTATGGCGAGCGCTACCTGAAGGTCCAGACTCTCGGCCCAAGCCAGGAAAACCGCCGCGTCACCATCCGCCGCATCACCCCACTGGTCCGCCCGGTCGCCCAGAACTAAGGCTTGATGTTTGAAATGAGAAAGGCCCGGAAGCTAACTGCTTCCGGGCCTTTTGTTTGGTTTACAGAACCAAAGTCATGAAAGTTGACCCGAACAGCGGTGGCTCAGGTCGAGATATTCAGCGCCTCACTCCTCGCCGGACTTCGGATTGTCCAGCAGCATGTAGTCAAGCGGAAGTTCGGTCGTGTATTTGATCTGCTCCATGGCGAAGGCAGAGGAGACGTCCCGGATTTCGATCTTGGCGATCATGCGCTTGTAGAAGGCGTCGTAAGCGGCAATATCGGGTACGACGACGCGCAGAAGGTAATCCACGTCACCGCTCATGCGGTAAAACTCCACCACTTCTGGGAATTCGGAAACCACTTCGGAGAAGCGCTTCAGCCACTCGATGGAGTGAGATGCCGTGCGGATGGAAACGAAGACCGTGACCTTGGTATTGACCTTGCCAGCGTCGAGAATGGCGACGCGGCGACGGATGACGCCGTCTTCTTCCATTTTCTGGATACGGCGCCAGCATGGAGTCGTGGAAAGACCGACCTTTTTGGCAAGATCGGCGACGGCAAGTGTGGAATCTTCCTGCAAAATTCGTAGTATTTTTCGGTCGAGGCGGTCCAATCTACTCTCCTCCAGAATTATTTTCCTCTGTTTACACTAAAAAAAAGAGAAAAAAAGAATTTTGTTTCAGGCGATAAGCCTTTCCACAGACTGGCGAAGTATGGGCAACAACTCTTTCTCGAACCAAGGGTTTTTCCGCAGCCACGCCGTATTGCGCCAACTGGGATGCGGCAGTGGCAGCACCGGAATGCCCTCATTGGTGTGGAAATAGCTGCGCCAGTTCTGCACCGTTTCCGTCATTGTTTTCATGCGTCGCGGGCCCAGATGCCAGGCTTGCGCATATTGCCCGATTGCCAGCACCAACTCGATCTGCGGCATCGCCTGTATCACCGTCTCGCGCCAGCGGGGCGCACATTCCCGGCGCGGCGGCAGGTCGCTGCCCTTGGCATCATACCCGGGAAAACAGAAACCCATCGGCACGATCGCAAACCGGTCTGGATCGTAGAACGTCTCCCGGTCAACGCCGAGCCACTCCCTTAGCCGGTTGCCCGAGGCGTCGTTGAACGGCAATCCGCTCTCATGCACTTTCAGGCCCGGCGCCTGTCCGGCGATCAGCAGCCTTGCTGTGGTGGAAATGACCGCCACCGGGCGCGGCTCGTGCGGCAGGCGATCTTCGGCGCCTTTCAGTGGCGCGTCACGACAGAGCCTGCATTGCGCAATGTGCAGCCGAAGCGCGGCGATGTCTGGATGATCCGGCACCATGCGTGTCCCTACAATCCCACGATTTGCCTGATCAAGCTGAGCATACCGGCCAGCGGCACATCCATGTCGGCGGCCTTGTTTTCCCGTCGCCAATCCCGTGGCTGCTCGAAGGTGCCGGACCATATGCCCGCGCGCCGGTCCTGTGCCTGCGCCTGTTCGCGGGAGAACAGGAAATACTCCGTGGTCACCGCATAACCGGCTGCGACGATCAACCCTGCCAGATCGTGATCTCCGATCGTGCAACGAACGAGCAGCCTTTTGTAGCGGTCGCGTTCGTTGCCGGAACAGTCCACGGCTCCGCTTTGCAGCAGCGTCTGGACATAGGTTTTCGCCTGCCCGCCGCAGGGCCATTCATCTGCGCTGCGCTGGCAGCTCTGACCAAGCTCCGGCGCATCGATGCCGAGCAGCCGGAAGCGTTCGCCGTCACGGGCAATGGTGTCACCATCCACCGCCGTGAACCGGCCCGAAAACCGCTCCTGATTGATACCATCCACCCGCGCTGCAATCAGCGTGCCCATCACCAGCAACAGAACGGCGATGATGCCGTCCTTCACCAGCCGGAATGGCCCGCCCGACTTTCGTCTCATGTAAGAACAAACCCTTTTCAGAAATGGCAAACAAATCCTTTAGCGGCAGCATCTTCTTAAGATTTTGCGACTAGGCTGCAAGTCTTTAGATCATTCGCGTTGTATCAATGAGTAAAAGCGCCAGCACCATCGCTGACAAAAACATCGTCGACCGTTCCAAAACCCGCCGTAACAAGGCGGTGTTCGATACGGTCAAGGCGACGCGCGAACGCTTGCAATACGGCCCGGTCAGCGGCAATGCTTTCGAGCGTGACATGCTGCAGATGCATATTGCCGAGACGTTGCAGAGCGCAACGATCATGCCACTGTTCACGATACTGGCAACCGGCGTCGGCATCTATATCAGCCGCGATCCGCAAATCGTCGCATGGGCGGTGCTGGCACTGACCGCGCATGCCATTGCGCTTTTGTTTGCCCGTCGCGCATCGCGTCAGGAACTGACACCCGCCAATCTGTCCACGTGGCAGACCATATTCCTTGCTGCACAGATCGTCATCGGCCTTGTCTGGGTGCTGTTTGCCATCCAGAAGATAGAGGCGGGCGACCCGGCGCTGATCATGTTCTACAAGGGCGGCACGCTGCTGATTGCCCTGTCGATCACGGCGACTTCCAACGTGTTGCTGCGGCGGGCCATGTTGATGACGTTCCTGCCCGTGCTCGTCGCGCTGAGTGTGACGGCGGCCCTGTCGCGAAGCCCGATGGAGATCGGTCTGGCGCTGATGTTCGCACTCGCCATGCTGTTTTGCCACCACGTCACCAAACGTCTTTACCAATCCAGCATCAAGCTCCTGTCCTTCCAGTCGGAAAAGGACGATCTGATCGCAGAACTGGAAGTGGCAAAATCCATGTCCGACGAGGCGCGCCGGAGGGCTGAAGAGGCCAACATGGCGAAGTCGCGCTTCCTCGCCTCCATGTCACACGAATTGCGCACCCCGCTCAACGCCATCCTGGGCTTCTCCGAGGTCATGGCGTCTGAAGTTCTCGGGCCGCTGAACAATCCCTTATATAAAGAGTATTCCGGCGATATTCACCGCTCGGGCCAGCACCTTCTCGACCTCATCAACGAAATTCTCGATCTGTCACGCATCGAGGCGGGCCGATACGACCTGCATGAAGAAGCCATCGCGCTTCTGGAAATCGCCGATGATTGCGTGGGCATGATCCAGCTCCGGGCGCGCGCAAAGAACATCCGTATTTCGCAGCAGTTCGAAACAACCCTGCCCCATGTCTGGGCGGATGAAAAATCGATCCGGCAGGTCATTCTCAATCTTCTGTCCAATGCCGTGAAATTCACCCCACAGGGCGGCGAAATCACCATCAAGGCGGGCTGGACGGCAGGCGGCGGGCAATATGTCGCCATTCGCGATAACGGCCCGGGTATTCCCGAAGAGGAAATTCCCGTCGTTCTCTCGGCCTTTGGCCAGGGCTCGATTGCTATCAAGAGTGCCGAACAGGGAACGGGCCTTGGCCTGCCCATCGTGCAGGCCATTCTTGCCAAGCATGACGGTCAGTTCGTGCTGAAATCACGCTTGCGCGAAGGCACCGAAGTCATCGCCATTTTGCCCGCCAAGCGCGTTCTGCAAAGCATTCCAGCCGTCGAAGACGTGCAGGTGGTGCAGCCACGCAAGCGGTCTTTCGCTTAAAGCGCAGCGACCGGAAAAAAGATCGTGCTGACCAGCGAGTAGAGCACAAAACCACCATTCGCCATTAGTAGACAGAACACCGCGAAAGAACCGAGATCCTTGGCGTTGCGGGCAGCGGAAGAGAACTCCGGCGATACCCGGTCTACGATTTCCTCGATGGCCGTATTGAGCGCCTCGATAGAAAATAACAGCAGCATCAGCACCACGAAGATCAGGTAATGCGCCAGCGGCGCACCGATGACGCCCATCACCGCAAGTCCTGCGCCCAGCGCCAGAACTTCATGGCGAAACGCCGCCTCTTTCCACAGCCGCGACAGTCCCTGCGCGGAGTAGCGCGCAGCGGCGAAAAGGTGCTTCAGCCCGGTCTCCTTGCGGAAAACCGGCTCTGGTGGCGGCATGACGTTGGGGTTGTCCATGGTGATCTCAGTGGTCGGTACGGGTATCGACACCCGCTGCGGCAAAGGTCGCCATACCAGAATGGCACGCCGCTGCGGATTTGACGATACCGGCAGCAAGTGCTGCCCCGGTTCCCTCGCCCAACCGCATACCCAGCGCCAGAAGCGGCGTCTTGCCCAGCCTTTCGACCGCAGCCAGATGACCCGGCTCGCCGGACACATGGCCGATCAGGCAGTGGTCGAGTGCGGCAGGGTTGGCCGCCTTGAGAAGCGCCGCAGCAGCCGTCGCCACATAACCATCGATCAGCACCGGAATTTTCTCGACACGGGCAGCCAGAATGGCACCGGCCATCGCAGCGATTTCACGACCACCAAGACGGCGCATGATTTCCAGCGGGTCGGACAGGTGATCCCTATGAAATTCGACAGCGGCTTTGACGGCAGCGATCTTGCGCGCCATCACGTCGCCTTCCGAACCGGTGCCGGGACCGGTCCACTCTTCTGCCGTGCCGCCATAGAGCGCCAGATTGATCGCAGCGGCAATCGTGGTGTTGCCGATGCCCATTTCGCCGATGCACAGAAGATCCGTGCCACCAGCAATCGCTTCCATGCCGAAGGCCATGGTGGCTGCACAGTCGCGCTCGGAAAGGGCCGGTTCGGTGGTGATGTCGCCGGTCGGGTAGTCCAACGCGAGATCGAATATCTTCAGACCCAGATCATTCGTGACACAAATCTGGTTGATGGCAGCACCACCGGCGGCAAAGTTTTCGACCATCTGCTGCGTAACGGACGATGGATAGGGGGTGACACCATGACGGGTAACGCCGTGATTGCCAGCGAAAATCGCCACCAGTGGACGGTTGACCGCAGGCGCGCGTCCGGACCATGCCGCCAGCCACATGGCGATCTCCTCCAGACGGCCGAGCGAACCGGCTGGCTTGGTCAGTTGCGCATTACGCTCCTTGGCGGCCACCAGCGCATTGGTATCGGGACCCGGCAGGTCGCGCAGCAACGTGCGAAAATCATCAAAGGGCAATCCGCTCATGCTCATGATATCGGTCTTTCTGCTCACGCCGGACGCTTGTCTTTTCCGGCAAATCGGTCTTTGCTGCGCTTCTCATAATCGGGGATGCGCAGAGGAACAACCTCAAATGCGATATGCCGCTGTTGAACAACAGGAGAGATGGTTGCGGGCTGGGAATTTCATGACGGATATGATGCAGTCGCTGAGCTTTCTAAGCCGCATTCCCGTAAACGACATCTTCTTTGAAGACGACCAGCGCCCGCTGGGGCAGATGGTGCGCGCATTCCCGGTTGCAGGCGTGCTGATCGCCCTGCCCGCCGCCTGCCTTGCGGCGATTCTTGCAAATGTGGACGCCGATCCGCTGATGGCGGCAGCACTGGTTCTCACCGTTACGACAGTCATCACCGGTGCGTTGCACGAAGACGGCCTTGCCGATACCGCCGACGGTTTCGGCGGTGGCAGTAGCCCAGAGCGGACGCTGCTTATCATGAAGGACAGCCGCATCGGCACCTATGGAGCCATTGCGCTCATCGTGTCTTTTGTGCTGAGAGCATCGGCCATTGCCGCCCTGTTTCGCGAGTTTTCACCTCTAGCCATCGCCGCCAGCATCATTGCCGCCGCAACAATCAGCCGTGGGCTGATGGTTTGGCACTGGCAGACGCTTGCCCCAGCCAGAGATGGCGGCGTGGCAGCAACGGCGGGCCAGCCGGGAGAGCGAGAGCGCAAGGGCGCGATCATCTACGGCACGTGCATCGCGATTTTCATATGCCTGCCCTTTTTCTCACCGTACCTCCTCGTCTTCGCCGTCGCCGCCGTCTTTGGTTTCACCCATCTGTTCAACCGCCTCTGCGACCGCAAGTTAGGCGGCCACACGGGAGACACCATCGGCGCAACCCAGCAGATCACAGAGATCGTGATGCTCGTTGCCCTTGCCCTGATCGCCTAGATTGCGGATATGAAGTGATGGAATCACCTTGTATCGACATCTGTTCGCTAGACCCCGTGGATGAGCTGTGTGCCGGTTGCCACCGCAGCATCGAGGAAATCATGGGCTGGGCGGGCTACACATCTGCAGAGCGCCTCGCCATCATGGCCGAACTACCGCAGCGCGCCGCACAGCGCCATGAAACCCTTCAGGAGACAGCGACCGCATGAACAGGCTGACCTTCGTTCTCCTCGTACTGGGCATCGGCCTTGCATTGCTGGTCATCAATCACGATAGCGGCCAGACATTCGGCATCAGCAACGAGCAATTCGGGCAGTTGGTCTACCTCGTGCCCATCGCGGGACTGCTCTCCGCAGGGATACTGGCAGGCAATCGGGGTGGGTTTTCCACTGCGGTGCGACAGCTTGCCATCTGGCTCGTCATCATACTCACTCTCGTCGCCGCTTATCTCTATCGCTACGACTTCCAGCGTTTCGGAGACAGGCTGCTGGCAGGCCTGATGCCGGGCCGCGCCGTGGTGATGACCACGCAGAACGGCGATCAGGAAGTCATCCTCAACAAATCCATGAGCGGGCATTTCGAAACGAATGCCGAGGTCAACGGTGGCACCGTGCACATGCTGGTCGACACCGGTGCCAGTTCCGTCGTTCTGTCGAGAAGCGATGCTGAGGCGGTTGGGATCAATGTCGATAACCTCTCCTATACGGTGACCGTCATGACGGCCAACGGGCGCACATCGGCGGCGCCGGTACGCCTGTCGGAAGTCGCGATAGGACCGATTGTCCGGCGCAATATCTCTGCCCTTGTGGCGCAGGATGGGCAACTTGACCAGAGCCTGCTGGGCATGACGTTTCTCTCCACCCTCGGCTCGTTGCAAATGCAGACGGACGAGTTGAAGCTGCGCGACCGCTAGCGTCTGCTAGCGATTAAATCTGGCTGAACTGCTTCGCGCGTGGACCGGACAGAATGACTTCCCAGGCCGCTTTGTGGTCGTATTTCTGGCGCGCAAGGAAGGTGTAGCCGGTGCGATCCCAGGATTTGATCGAACTGGTCATATTGTCCAGCACGTAGTCTCCATCGGCGATACGGACCATCAGTACCGCGTGATTGTTGCCGCTGCGATCCAGCACAACCGAAACGGCCATCTTGCTGGCGGGAAAACCTGCATCCAGAAGCGCCTTAGTCTTCGCCATGGCATAATCTTCGCAGTCGCCACGCCCGTCTTTCGGCAATGTCCAGTAATTGCTACGCCCATAGACAACACTATCTTCGGCGGGGCGGATAGCCGCATTCACCTGTCGGTTGACCTTGGTCAAAAGCTCCAGCGCCTCGGCGTCGCTCATCTTCACACCAGCCTTTGTGGTGCAGAGCCAGCTGTAACGCTGACAGGCGGATGAAAAGCCCTCCGGGGCGGCAATGGCGCGCGTCGCCTGCAACTGGCCGGCACATACGGGTGTGCAAAGCATGGCCGCGCCCAAAAGAGCGTAGCTCAAAACAGAAAATTTCATGATATGCCCGTTCCTTTGAGGTAGCCTGGTGATCCAAGGGCTCGGAAGACCGCTGCCCGACTCACGCAACAACACGTAGGCATGCACACTGTAGGTGACCGACACGACGTCGTACTCTAACCAAAACACCTTTAAAACGCGCCTAAGGCCACCTCATGGCATGATTAGCCTAAAAGATCAAAAAAATATTAACGTACCACTTTTTGATGTGTGCGATTTCGGGAAAGTCGGCCTTCGGAACAGATGTTCTGACAGCCACAGCGCCGTTCTCTGCCACAGCAAAAAAGTGCCAAAATGAGAATACAATTCTCAGAAACATATAACTACTTTGATTAAATATAGCCCTACAATAGCTTAATATGGTTAGTGTCAAGACATTAGCACGAAATAATCACACTATACCGTCATATTGTGCATAATATTTCGTTAATATAGCCTCCACAGTGCGGTCCTAAAACTGCCAATCAATGGAGGAATCCCATGAGCAGTAAGATAACAACTGTGTTCTCGTGTATTGCAATCTTGCTGTCCAGTACGTCACTGGTCTCGGCTCAAACGCGTCCACAACGATGCGATCGAGTAACGCCAGGAACTCTGGAGGCAGCGCTCTGCAGACCCACAGCCACAATACCAACTTCTATAGACAGTCAGGGCGACAACGACAGAAACAACGGAAATCCCGGCACGAACAACCCTGGTGGTGGCAACCCCGGCGGCGGTAATCCCGGTGGTGGCAACCCAGGCGGCGGCAATCCCGGTGGTGGCGGTCATCATGGCGGCGGCGGTCACCATGGCGGTGGTGGCAACCACGGCGGCGGCGGCAACCACGGCGGAGGCGGTAGCCACGGCGGAGGCGGTAGCCACGGAGGTGGTGGTAGCCACGGAGGTGGTGGTAGCCACGGAGGTGGTG
>NZ_JARVRE010000006.1:0-230521 GCF_030209855.1 Agrobacterium sp. lyk4-40-TYG-31 | reverse complement strand
TCGTCAGAATGAACGCTCGCATCCTCGAAGGCAGATGTGGCCGAACTGGCAGGCGACGGCTTCGGCAACGAAGCCGCCGTCACCCGGGTGGGTAAGGCCGGACCTTGATTTGTCCGACCGTCCAACGGCAAGGCCCCCTTGCCCTCCGGGATATGCCAGCCGTGGCAAGAGGATCGCTGTTTGGCCAAAAGAGCTGAACGGGGCGCTGCGAGGTGCCATTTTATAGACTACCCAACGAGGCAACTTACAGCGCCCCGTCCGAAATACCATGGCCGCGAATGGTTGTGGACACTGAGAGAAGGTCAAGCCACGGGCAGGTGCTGCCGCGTGAACGGCGAGGCCTGCGTGAGCGGTGGCCGGGGTTTTTGATAGGATTGGTTGATGGCAGGTGTGGCTGAATGCAACGCAGCAAACCTGACCATCGTGATATTGCCAAAGGAGGTGCCACGCAAAGGGCACAACAGAGCAACCCTCATCCTGAGGTGGGAGCGAAGCGACCCTCGAAGGACGAGTGTTGCGGGCTCAAGGCAGGGAGTATGCGGCGGATGCTTCGAGGCTTTGCCCTTCGGCCAAAGCACCTCAGCATGAGGGCAGTGGGTGAGGTTGCCCTCTCCAATACCAGACCAACACGGAATGCGAGCAGGTACGAGGAATGCTTTGGGGGATGATGCGGGCAGCAACGCCGCAACCCTCATCCATCATCCTGAGCTTGTCGAAGGAGAGGTGCCCCGCAGGGGCCTCGAAGGACAGGGTTGCGGGCTTGGGGCAGGAGTACGCGGCGGATGCTTCGAGGCTTTGCCCTTCGGCCAAAGCACCTCAGCATGAGGGTGGTGGGTGTGGCGGCCCTAGCCTCGAGAGGCTAGAGTAGAAGGTTGGACATCGGGCGCAACGCAGCAACTCGAAAGGTCAGTATACGCCGCTCCCCTCTCTGGCCTGCCGGCCATCTCCCCCACAAGGAGGGAGATCGGAAAGCCGCATGCTCCCCACTCTATCCGCAGCAGCAGAGATGGCCGAGAGCTATCCGCGAGTCGATCTCCCCACCTGTGGGGGAGATGGCCGGCAGGCCAGAGGGGGGTAAGCCACACCCGGTGAGCCACCACCACGCCAACCCAAAACCGCCACCACACTGGTAATTCTCTCTCAATTCCGCCATATAAAGGCAAAACCGGGCACAGTGTGCCCCAAAACGCTTATGCAGGTCCCATACCATGACAAACACGGTCGAATTCGCGAAGATGAACGGGCTTGGCAACAAGATTCTGGTTGTCGATATGCGTGGCCGCAAGGACATGGTGACCCCGCAGGCGGCGATTGCGCTGAATGCTGATGCCGACACCGCCTTCGACCAGATCATGGCCATCCACGATCCGCGCGCCCACGGCACCGATGCCTATATCGACATCCTCAATTGCGATGGCACCAAGGCGCAGGCCTGCGGCAATGGCACACGCTGCGTTGTGCAGGCGCTGGCATCAGAGACCGGCAAAAAGACCTTCACCTTCCAGACCGTGGCGGGCATTTTGAACGCCAGCGAACATGAAGACGGCATGATATCGGTCGATATGGGCATGCCACGCTTCGCCTGGAACGATATTCCGCTGTCGGAAGAATTCCACGATACCAGCCGTATCGAGCTTCAGATCGGGCCGATCGACAATCCCGTGCTGCATTCGCCTGCCGTCATGTCCATGGGCAATCCGCATGCGGTGTTCTGGGTCAACAGCGACCCGATGGAGTTCGATTTGGAACGCTTCGGCCCGCTGCTGGAAAACCACCCGATGTTTCCCGAAAAGGCCAATATCACGCTGGCGCAGGTCATCTCCGACAGCAGGTTGCGCACCCGCACCTTCGAGCGCGGCGCCGGCCTGACGCTGGCCTGCGGTTCCGCCGCCTGTGCCGCCGCCGTCTCCGCCGCCCGCACGGGGCGTACCGGTCGCACCGTCGAAATCGATGTCGCCTCCAGCCCGGTTCGCATTCCGCTCACCATCGAATGGCGCGATGACAATCACGTCGTCATGACCGGCCCTGCCGAATGGGAATGGGCTGGCACCGTCGATCCCGTCACTGGCACTTGGGCTCGCGATGCGGCGCCGGAACAGGCGGCCTTATGAGTGGCGTCGAGGTCATAACCTTCGGCTGCCGCCTCAACACCTACGAATCGGAAGTGATGCGGGCTGAGGCCGAAAAAGCGGGGCTGAACAATGCCGTGCTGGTCAATACCTGCGCCGTCACCGGCGAAGCGGTGCGTCAGGCACGGGCCGCCATTCGCCGTGCCCGCCGGGAAAATCCCCATGCCCGCATCATCGTCACCGGCTGTGCGGCGCAGACCGAAAAACAGACCTTTGCCGAAATGGCGGAAGTGGACGCGGTGCTGGGCAACGAGGAAAAGCTGAAAAGCGCCTCCTACCGCGCTTTGCCGGATTTCGGCGTCTCAGCGGAAGAAAAGTTGCGCGTCAACGATATCATGAGCGTGCGCGCCACTGCACCGCAGATGATCAAGCACATTGATGGGCACGTTCGGGCATTCATTCAGGTTCAGAACGGCTGCGATCACCGCTGCACCTTCTGCGTCATCCCGTACGGGCGCGGCAATTCCCGCTCGGTGCCCATGGGGGCCGTGGTCGAACAGGCCCGCAAGCTGACGGAAAACGGCTATCGCGAAATCGTGCTGACCGGCGTCGATGCCACCAGCTACGGGGCCGATCTGCCGGGCGAACCATCGCTCGGCTATCTCGCCAAGACGCTGCTGAAGCAGGTGCCCGATATCCTGCGGCTGCGCCTGTCCTCCATCGACAGTATCGAGGTGGATAGGCATCTGCTGGACCTCATCGCCGATGAGCCGCGCTTCATGCCGCATCTGCACCTGTCGCTTCAGCATGGCGATGACATGATCCTCAAGCGCATGAAGCGTCGCCATATGCGCGCCGATGCCGTCGCCTTCTGTCATCAGGTCAGACGCCTGCGGCCTGAAATCGCCTTCGGCGCAGATATGATCGCCGGTTTCCCGACCGAAACCGAGGAAATGTTCGAAAACGCCGCGACGCTTGCGGAAGAATGCGGCATCTCCAACCTGCACGTTTTCCCTTACAGCCCGCGCCCCGGCACGCCCGCTGCGCGCATGCCGCAACTGGACCGTGGGTTGATCAAACAGCGGGCGGCACGGCTGCGCCAGCGTGGCGAAGCCTTGCTGGATGCGCATCTCACCGGCATGGTTGGCACCACCCAGACCGTGCTGGTCGAGAATAACGGCTTTGCCCACACCGACAATTTCACTCTCGTTGCCACACCTGATCTTGAGGCCCGCACACTTGCGCAGGTGCTGATTACCGGTCACAACGGAAAACACCTGCATATGCAATGTCTGTCGGCGCAAGCCGCCTGACGTCAAGGATACGGAACAGTCATGGCCCTCGGCTTCATCAAAAAAGTGTTTTCGTTCGGCAAGGACAAGGCCGAAACGGACCAGCCGAACGCTGACGAGATCAATCGCACCGGTATCGAGCATCCCACCACCTTCGAAGAGGTGTTGAGCGAGGCCGAAGCGCATGCGCCCGTCGCCGACGATCCGGTCTCCGATATCGAGATGGAAACTGCAGGCGGACCTGCCCCGGATGACGTTACCGATGATGCGGTCGCAGCGGAGGGTGAGCCGGACGAGGAAGCGCCGCTTCTGCCGGGCCCGGAGCAGGTCGGCGATATCGGTATGGTGCCGCTTTCGCTGTTGCAGGCAGAGGCCGAAGCCGAAGAACAGCCGCTTGTTACCGTGGAGGGCGTTGCCGCCGACGCGCCGCTCGATGTCGATGCGATGGATGATATTCTGGCGCAGGCGGAAGCCGCCGGTGTCGAAGAGCCTGCTGCCGCCGCCCCATCCGGTGCTCTCCCCAAGGGCTTTTCATCGGCAAGCGACCGGGTCCTGCCCGTGGAGCCCACGCCTGAGGTCAAGCTGACATGGTTCCAGCGTCTGCGCGCTGGCCTCTCGCGGACCTCATCGCAACTGACCAGCCAGATTTCGGCCCTCTTCACCAAGCGCAAGCTGGATGAGGATACGCTGGATGAGTTGGAAGACCTGCTGATCCAGTCCGATCTTGGTGTTGAAACCGCCATGCGCATCACTGGCGCTTTGTCATCGGAACGCTACGGCAAGGATGTTAGTGGCGAGGACGTGGCCCGCATCATGGCGGGTGAGATCACCAAGGTTCTGGCCCCGGTTGCCAAGCCGCTGGAGCTCGATCTGTCGCACAAGCCGCATGTCATTCTCGTCGTCGGCGTTAATGGCACGGGCAAGACAACGACCATCGGCAAGCTGGCGGCAAAACTGTCTGGCTCTGGCCTCAAGGTCATGCTGGCGGCGGGAGATACGTTCCGCGCTGCGGCCATTGAGCAGCTGAAGATTTGGGCCGACCGCACCGGCTCGGAATTCATCGGCACCAAGCTGGGTGCGGATGCGGCGGGTCTCGCTTACGATGCCTATGAGCAGGCGCGGGCCAAGAAAAGTGATGTGCTCATCATCGATACGGCTGGCCGCTTGCAGAACAAGGCCGAGTTGATGGCCGAACTCGAAAAGATCGTGCGCGTGCTGGCCAAGCTCGATCCCGATGCGCCGCACACCGTCTTGCAGACGCTGGATGCGACGACCGGACAGAATGCACTCAATCAGGTCGAGATTTTCCGCAATGTCGCGGGTGTCTCAGGCCTCATTATGACAAAATTGGATGGCACGGCGCGCGGCGGTATCCTCGTCGCCATCGCTGCCAAGCACAAGCTGCCGGTCTATTTCATCGGTGTCGGCGAAGGCGTTGACGATCTGGAGCCGTTCGAGGCGGAAGATTTCGCGAAAGCGATTGCAGGAGTTTGAGTATGGACGTGGAAAGCAATCAGCGCGAAAGCGAGAAAATGGTGCGCGAGATCAGCCCGCTGCTGAAATTCGTGCTGGAGCTGGGCCCCTTGCTGGTCTTCTTCTTCGCCAATTCCAGAGGTGAATGGCTGGCGCAGAAGCTGCCCGTTCTGACAGAATTCGGCGGTCCGATCTTCATCGCGACCGGCCTGTTCATGATCGCGACGATACTGGCCTTGACCGTCTCGTGGATTTTGACCCGCACACTGCCGATGATGCCGCTGATCTCGGGTATCGTCGTGCTCGTCTTCGGCGCGCTGACGCTGTATTTGCAGAACGATACCTTCATCAAGATGAAGCCGACCATCGTCAATACGCTCTTCGGCGTTATCCTGCTGGGTGGCCTGCTGTTCGGCCAATCGCTTCTCGGCTACGTCTTCAACTCGGCCTTCAAGCTGAATGAAGAAGGCTGGCGCAAGCTGACCTTCCGCTGGGGCTTCTTCTTCCTGTTCCTCGCCGTTCTCAACGAGGTGGTCTGGCGCGGCTTTTCGACCGACACCTGGGTCGCCTTCAAGGTCTGGGGCACCATGCCGATTACCGTCATTTTCACCATGGCTCAGATGCCGCTCATCATGCGCCACTCCATCGAGCCGCTGACGAAAGACAAGAAATGACCCTTGGTGAAATGTCTGCGTCGCGTTCGTCGTCCTACAAATGGTTCGGTGTCGCGGCGGCTTTGTTACTCGCGCAAATCGTCATTCTGTATTTCATGGGCCGCGTGCCCATCTGCGAATGCGGTTATGTGAAGCTGTTCGAACCGGGTGTGAACACGCCCGGCAATTCGCAGCATCTGGCCGACTGGTACACGCCGTCGCACATCATCCACGGCTTCCTGTTCTACGGCCTAGCATGGCTGCTGTTCCGCAAACAGACCATCGGAATGCGCCTGTCATTCGCTGTTCTGATTGAGGCTGCGTGGGAACTGCTCGAAAACTCACCCATCATCATCGACCGCTATCGCACCGCCACCATGGCACTCGGCTATAGCGGCGACAGCATCTTGAATTCGGCGATGGACACCGTGTTCATGGTGGTCGGCTTCTTCTTCGCCGCTCGCGTTCCGATCTGGCTGACCATTCTCGTCGCCATCGTCTTCGAGATTTTCACCGGCTGGCTGATCCGCGATAATCTGACGCTGAATGTGCTGATGCTGGTCGCGCCGATCGATGCCGTCAAGGAATGGCAGAACGCCCTTCCGGCTTCGTGAAAATCAGCCTGTGGCTCAGTCGCCTGCGATGGCTCTTTCGATCGCCGGTATGATGTCGCGCTCATAGCTCGCAGCGTCGATCGGGCCGACCTTCTTGTAGACAATGGTGCCGTCCTTGCCGACGAGATAGGTCTCGGGAATGCCATAGACACCCCAGTCGATGGCGGCCTTGCCGTTCGGGTCGATGCCAATGGCGTCGTAGGGATTGCCCAGTTCTCCCAGAAACTTCAGGGCGTTTTCGGACTTGTCCTTGTAATTGATGCCGACGACATTCAGCCGCTCGTCCTTCGACATTTCCTTCAGCATCGGATGTTCCTGCCGACACGGCACGCACCACGACGCAAAGACATTGATGAGCGTCACCTTGCCCTTGATGGCAGCATCGGTGAGAGCCGGAAGGCCCGAGCCCTCCAAGGGCGGCAGTGCCAGCGATGGCGCCTTGGTATTGATCAGGGCAGACGGAATAGCGCTGACATCGAGGCCGTTCACATCCTGCTCGTACAGCATCTTGGCGGCAATGGCAGCGAAGCCTGCAAAGGCCAGGAGGGGCAGAAGCGCCAGAAAAGAGCGCGTCTTTTTGCCCGACGAAGCGGTGCCGCTGCGCATATCCTTGGTCATGACGAGGCTCCATTGGCCGGTGCGGGCCGAGACCGGCGGCGGATGCCGGAGGCTTCGAGCTCGGCCATTTCACGCTTGCGGGCGCGGCCATCCAGCCAGACCCAAGCGATGAGGGCAACGACGATCAGGCCCGTCAGGCCGTAGGACATACCGATATAGAAAGCGTGACTCATGGCTTTGCGCGGTCCTTGCCTGCCATGCTCGCAGCCAAACGGCGCTGCGCCGCAACGCGTCTGCGCCAGATTTCATTGCGGATGGCGGCGATGTGCAGGGTGAAAAACAGGAGAGTGAAACCGAGGGCCATGATCAGCAGCGGCCACAGGAATTCGGGCGCAATCGCCGGGCCGCTCAGGCGCAAAACGCTGGCAGGCTGGTGCAGCGTGTTCCACCACTCGACCGAGAACTTGATGATGGGAATATTGACGAAGCCGACGAGGATCAGAACCGCGCTGACCCGGGCAGCCTTGGACGGATCGTCCATAGCCTTGTTGAAGGCGATGAGGCCCAGATACATCAGGAACAGAATGAAAACGGAGGTCAGCCGCGCGTCCCACACCCACCACGTGCCCCACATCGGCTTGCCCCAGAGGGAGCCAGTGACGAGCGCGATCAGTGTGAAGGCTGCACCGATGGGAGCGGCGGACCGGTGGGCGACATCGGCCAGAGGATGACGCCAGACCAGCGTGCCGATAGCGGACAAGGCCATGACCGTATAACACATCATCGACAGCCAGGCGGCGGGCACATGCACATACATGATGCGCACCGTATTGCCCTGCTGGTAATCGCTGTCAGTGGTGAAGGCGAGGTAGAGGCCGACGGCAAGACACAGAGCCGAAAGAGCCGCCAACCAGGGCAAAAGCCGCGCGGCCAATGCCAGGAACCGCGTCGGGTTGGCAAGATCACTGAACTTGGTCATGGCAAGGCTCGTATTGGTCATGGCGTCTTTCTACAGGCAGAGCAGCACGGCTGCAATTGATCCTTATCAATCCATGGAACTGCGCAATGCCAAAGCCGCGAAGAACGGCCCGACCACTGATGAAAAGAGCGTGATCGCAATGAGAATGAGAAACGGCGGCATGAAAGGAGCGGGGTCTTGAACGGCGGCGTAGGATGCGCTGACGCCGAAAATCAGGACGGGAATGCACAGCGGCAGAACAAGGATCGATACCAGCAACCCGCCACGCGGAAGCGCCACCGCGACTGCTGCTCCGACTGCGCCGATGAAAGTCAGCGCGGGTGATCCGACCAGCAAGGTCAGCATGACGGCACCGATGGCCACCTCGCTCATATTCATGAACAGGCCCAGCAATGACGAGGCGATGACCAGCGGCAGGCTGGTGGCTGTCCAGTGCGCCAGGCATTTGACCAGAACGGTGAGAACGAGCGGGTTCTCCTGCATCAGGATGAGATCGAGCGATCCGTCGTCCCGTTCGGCCTGAAACAGACGGTCGAGGCCGAGGAGAGCGGCGAGCAGCGCGCCGATCCAGACGATGGCCGGGCCGATGTGCGACAGCAAATTGAGGTCGGGGCCGACGCCGAAAGGAATGACGGCAACGACGGTCATGAAGAAGAGGACGCCGATGAGTGCGCCGCCGCCTGCGCGGATGGAGAGCTTGAGGTCGCGGAGGAAGAGGGCGGTCATGGGGTGCCGCTTTCGTAGAATGTTGTGCGGATACTTTGGCGTTTGCGGGCGTGGCTACCCCCCTCTGCCCTGCCGGGCATCTCCCCCACAAGGAGGGAGATCGGCTGGGCGTTCTGACGCAACTTCACTCTCGACGCGAGAGATGGCCGAAAGGTCGCCGCGAGTCTATCTCCCCACCTGTGGGGGAGATGCCCGGCAGGGCAGAGGGGGGTAGCGGCAAACTCGACAATCACCACGCTATCTCCACTCCAGCAAACCCTGTCATCCGCAACTCCTGCGCATTGCCCAACCCAAGCGGCTGGTGAGTCGCGGCAATAACAATGCCGCCCTTCGCCAAATGCGCCTCCACCAGGCCCGTAAACATCGCATCCGCGCTGGCATCCAGCGCCGCCGTCGGCTCGTCCAGTATCCAGATCGGTCTCCATGCAACCAGCAACTTGGCCATGGCGAATCGCCGTTGCTGTCCGGCGGAAAGATAGCCGAAGGGCAGGTGAGTGATGCCGGAGAGACCGACCGTTTCGGCGGCGTCTTCGATGGGCAGCGAGGTGCCTCCAGCGAAATCGCCGAGAAAGTCCTTCCAGAAACGAAGATTTTCGAAAACCGTCAGTTCCTGCTTCATGGCGTTGCGATGGCCGAGATAGTGGCTGGCTTCCGGCGCGCTGGTGCCGAATTCTATCCCTTCGCCGGCTATCTTTACGGTTCCCGTTTCGGGTCGCAGAAGCCCTGAAAGCACGCGCAACAGCGTGGATTTTCCAGAGCCGTTCGGTCCCGTCAGCACCAATGCCTGACCGCTCGTTAACTTGAGGGAAACGTTCATGAATATTAAATCTTCTCCGCGGCGGGCGGATAGATTTTCTGCTGTCAGCAGCATGGGTTCATCTCGTTTAAGATTTTAATCATCTCAATGGGAAAAAAATCGATTTAGGTCTTTTTCCGGTCTGGCACGTTTCTGAGAAATTATCTATATGGGTGTCAACCACGCCAGCGGTCGGCGTGATCATCATACAGCGCCGGACCTGAAGGTTGCGAAAGCAGCTTCTCGTGCGGACAGCGGAAATGACCGTACCCGCATCCTGATGTGCTTCAGTGCATTGGTGTCCGCACGCGCGTGTTGGCTATCAGAGGAAGCGGGGTTTTATCCGTGGCTAAATCTCTAGACAGTTTCAATTGTCGTTCCGTTCTTACCGTTGACGGTAAGGACTATGTTTATTTCAGCCTGCCAAAGGCGGAAGCCAATGGCCTGACAGGCGTTTCCAAGCTTCCATACTCGATGAAGGTTCTGCTTGAGAACCTGCTGCGCTTTGAAGACGGCCAGACCGTTACCAAGGAGCACATCACGGCTGTTGCCGATTGGCTCAACAACAAGGGCCGCGTCGAAAACGAAATCGCCTACCGCCCGGCCCGCGTTCTGATGCAGGACTTCACCGGCGTTCCAGCCGTGGTGGACCTTGCCGCCATGCGCGATGCGATGGTGGCTCTGGGTGGCGATCCTGAAAAGATCAACCCGCTGGTTCCTGTCGATCTCGTCATCGACCACTCCGTTATTGTCGACGAATTCGGCACGCCAACCGCCTTTGCCCGCAACGTAGAGCTGGAATATCAGCGCAATGGCGAGCGTTACCGCTTCCTGAAGTGGGGCCAGCAGGCGTTCCAGAACTTCCGCGTCGTTCCTCCGGGCACAGGCATCTGTCACCAGGTGAACCTCGAATATCTCGGCCAGACCGTCTGGACCAAGGAAGAAGACGGCGAAACCATCGCTTACCCAGACACATGCGTTGGCACCGACAGCCATACGACCATGATCAATGGTCTGGGCGTTCTGGGCTGGGGCGTTGGTGGTATCGAAGCCGAAGCGGCCATGCTCGGCCAGCCGGTCTCCATGCTTCTGCCTGAAGTCATCGGCTTCAAGCTGACCGGCAAGGTCAAGGAAGGCGTGACAGCCACCGACCTCGTGCTCACAGTCGTACAGATGCTGCGCAAGAAGGGCGTTGTCTCCAAGTTCGTCGAGTTCTTCGGCCCCGGCCTTGATTCGATGACGCTGGCCGACCGCGCCACCATCGGCAACATGGGCCCGGAATACGGCGCGACCTGCGGCTTCTTCCCGGTTGACGGCGAAACCATCAACTATCTCACCATGTCTGGCCGCACCAAGGACCGCATCGCGCTGGTCGAAGCCTATTCCAAGGCACAGGACATGTGGCGCACCGGCGACGGTGCTGAACTCGTCTTCACCGACACGCTGGAACTCGACCTCGGCGACGTCGTGCCATCCATGGCCGGTCCAAAGCGCCCAGAAGGCCGCATCTCGCTGGAAGGCATCGCCTCCGGCTTTGCGACCGCACTCGAAGGCGACTACAAGAAGCCAGGCCAGCTCGACAACCGCTATCCTGTCGAAGGCACGGATTTCGATCTCGGCCATGGCGACGTCGCGATTGCTGCGATCACGTCGTGCACCAACACGTCCAACCCATCGGTTCTGATTGCTGCCGGACTTCTGGCGCGCAACGCGGTGGCGAAGGGTCTGACATCCAAGCCCTGGGTCAAGACGTCGCTGGCGCCGGGATCTCAGGTCGTTGGAGAATATCTGGAAAAGTCCGGTCTTCAGAAGGATCTGGATGCCATCGGCTTCAACCTCGTCGGCTTCGGCTGCACGACCTGCATTGGCAACTCCGGCCCGCTGCCTGCGCCGATTTCCAAGACCATCAACGACAAGGGTCTGATCACCGCTGGCGTTCTCTCCGGCAACCGTAACTTCGAAGGCCGTATCTCGCCGGACGTTCAGGCGAACTACCTCGCCTCCCCGCCGCTCGTCGTCGCTTACGCGCTGGCTGGCACGGTTCAGAAGGACCTGACCACCGAGCCACTCGGCGAAGATCAGGACGGTAACCCTGTCTACCTCAAGGACATCTGGCCGACATCTGCCGAAATTCAGGAATTCATCCTGAAATACGTCACGCGTGAACTCTACGAGTCCAAATATGCTGACGTGTTCAAGGGTGATGAGAACTGGCAGGCCGTTCAGGTTCCTCCGGGCCAGACCTATGCCTGGGACGACAAGTCGACCTATGTTCAGAATCCACCTTACTTCGTGGGCATGGGCAAGACCGGCACGGGCCTGAAGAACATCAAGGGCGCGCGCGTTCTCGGTCTCTTCGGCGACAAAATCACCACCGACCACATTTCTCCGGCCGGTTCGATCAAGGCTGCTTCCCCTGCCGGTGCGTATCTCACCGAAAATGGCGTGGCGGTTGCCGACTTCAACCAGTACGGCACGCGTCGTGGTAACCACGAAGTGATGATGCGCGGCACGTTCGCCAACATCCGTATTCGCAACCACATGCTTGGGCCAAACGGCAAGGAAGGTGGCTTCACCATCCATTATCCGTCCAAGAATGAGATGTCGATTTACGATGCGGCCATGCAGTACAAGGCCGAGGGCGTTCCGCTCGTGATTTTCGCTGGCGTCGAATATGGTAACGGCTCTTCCCGTGACTGGGCTGCAAAGGGCACGAACCTGCTCGGCGTAAAGGCTGTCGTTGCGCAGTCCTTCGAGCGTATTCACCGCTCCAACCTGGTGGGCATGGGCGTTGTTCCGTTCACGCTTGCTGAAGGCACGACATGGGCAAGCCTCGACCTGAAGGGTGACGAGACCGTGACCATCGAAGGCCTCGAAGGCGATATCAAGCCACGCGAAACGAAGATTGCGAAGATCACCTATGCCGACGGCACGGTGAAGGACGTTCCGCTTCTGTGCCGCATCGATACGTTGGACGAAGTGATCTACATGAACAATGGCGGCATTCTGCAGACCGTTCTTCGCGATCTGGCGTCGTAAGCCTTTGCAATGATTGAAAACGAGAACGCCGGGAGTGATCCCGGCGTTTTTGCATGTCCGGGTGTTTCATCCTCATCGAGGCATTCCGGCATGAGGTATCAGAGTGCTGATGCGACTTGATCGGTACTCACCCCATCGTTACTTTCTATTGAAGGGGCTATGGCGTTATTTTCCGCCTGCGTCCCGACAAGTGTTGATAGCATCAATGGTCTGGATAGGCGTCCAGACAAAGGTTCTTGCAATGTCTCTGAAACACGGGCCACTCACATTCGGTCTTTCGCTGTGCGTCTTCGGCGCTCTTGCTGCGGTATCCGCGCAGGCGCAGGAGCAGTTGAAGGGCGTGGTCGAGCTGTTTACCTCGCAAGGCTGTGCATCCTGCCCGCCTGCGGACGAGGCGTTGCGCAAGCTGATCCAGAAGGGTGATGTCGTCGGGCTCTCCTATCACGTCGATTACTGGAACTATCTGGGCTGGGCGGACTCGCTGGCATCGAAGGAAAATACCGAGCGGCAATATGGCTATGCGCGCGCTCTGGGTCGCAACAACGTCTATACGCCACAGGCGGTGGTCAATGGCCGCGACCACGTCAAGGGTGCCGACATGCAGGCGATCTACAGTCGGCTGGATGCCTTCAAGCAGGCCGGTGAAGGTCTGAGCGTGCCTGTCAAAACGCAGCACGTGGGCGATGAAATCGCCATCGATATCGGTGAGGGCAAAGGCAAGGCCGACGTGGTCGTCGCTTATTTCAAGCGTGAACAGATCGTCGATGTTCAGAAGGGCGATAATCAAGGAAAGAAGATTTCCTACTGGCACAGCGTCTATGACGTGCAGACCGTGGGCATGTGGGATGGGAAATCCATGACGGTCAAACTTCCCGCCAGCATCATGAGCAAGTCCAAGGACGGCGGATGCGCGGTGCTGTTGCAGACCACGGATGGACAGGGAAATCCAGCCGCCATTATCGGCGCGAGCGTTCTTCTGACTTCGGGAGAATGAGGGTTTGGCTTGAAAAAGCGGAGATCCGATCCGGGCATTGGGGGCTGGGGGTAAAGGGTCAATGCACCGGACCGGGTCATCTTGGTGCCTAGGCATCAATTGACTTCAGCAATATTCCACCCAATTCGGGCCATGGTTTGACCGAAATAGGGCAATTTCAGATGTATGGTCTGCCCAAATGATTACCGCTGCGCGCGTTTTTCCGTGACAGTGCTGTGCTTCCGATAGGGTCGATAGCTGTGGGAATGCGAGGCTTGCAATTTTTGATGGGCGGCGGCAGACTGTCTTGGAAATGTCATTTGCAGTTGAGCGAGGTTGCCTGATGACCGATCAGCCGGATTTGCAGCGTGCAGGTTCATCTCATAGAGACAGCTCATCTGTCGTTGATCTCAGAGAATACAAACAGAGCAAGGATGCTCTTCCCATCACATTCCATCGCCGCGAGCTTGATGCCATCCTGCGCATCTATGGACGCATGGTGGGTGAGGGGGAGTGGCGGGACTATGCCATCGACCACCTGAAGGACAAGGCGGTCTTTTCCGTGTTCAAACGCTCCGGCGAAATGCCTTTGTATCGGATCGAAAAGAACCCAAAGCTGGCTGCCAAGCAGGGCGCTTTCAGCGTGATCAATGTGGATGGACGTATTCTCAAGCGCGGGCATGAATTGCCGCAGGTGCTGAAGGTGTTCGACAAGGTGCTGAAGCTGATCGACTGATTGGCGCGAGCTTCTGAAAATCCCAGACAATAAAAAAGGCGGCCTGTGAGCCGCCTTTTTCTATTCGAACCTGATCGATGTTACTTGTCGCGGTTTCCGAGGAACTGCAACAGGAACATGAAGAGGTTGATGAAGTCGAGGTAAAGTGTCAGCGCGCCCATGATGGCCTTACGACCAGCCGTGGCAACGTCATCACCGTCGAAGTACATTTCCTTGATCTTCTGCGTGTCGTAGGCGGTCAGGCCTGCGAAGATCAGCACGCCGATGGCGGAGATCGCGAAGCCCATAGCGGACGACTGCAGGAAGATGTTGACCACGGACGCGATGATCAGGCCGAACAGACCCATGATCAGAAACGAGCCCATGCCCGACAGGTCCTTCTTCGTCGTGTAGCCGTAAAGCGACAGCGCACCGAAGGAAGCGGCGGTGATGAAGAACGTCTGAACGATGCTCTGGCCGGTATAGACAAGGAAGATCGAAGACAGGGAGAGACCCATCAGCGCGGCGTAACCCCAGAAGGTCGCCTGTGCCGCCGGAACGCTCATCTTCTGAATGCGGAAGCTAAGGAAGAACACCAGTCCCAGCGGAGCCAGCATGACAACCCAGCGCAAAGGCGAGCCGTACAGTGCTGCACCAAGGCTGGTGAGCATCGTGCCGTTACCCATCGTCGCGACAGCTGCCGCAGGATCATTCGTGGTTGCGAGCATCGATGTGAAAAATGCTGCGAAACCGGTAATCGCAAGACCAACGGCCATCAGGTTATAAACCTTGACCATATAGGTGCGAAGACCTTCATCGATCATTGCACCAGACTGGGCACGACCTTGAGCCACGCGGTTCTGGTAGTTGTTGAAGTCAGCCATTGTTTCCTCTTTTGAGCTCCGAAATTTCTACGGTGTCGGGATATGACCGTCGATGCGACTATATCCCAGGCGCCGCTGCGGAGCTACAGCAAGCCTAACGAAGAATATGAGGGTATCCCGTTTCAGTTACAAGAGCTTCAAAAAACGAAAAAACACCATATGCGCGAAAAGCGATAACATTTTAGAGATCGTTGTTTGGGATTAAACGTTAAAGTTAAGTGGCGCACAACTTTTCAGATCACTCGCCTGCTTGCCTGAGAACGGGTGCAGCTTTCTGTCCCAGAATGCGCCATGTTCCGATGAGGCCGATGCTGACGGTCATGACCAGTGCGATGACGATGGTCGCGATCGCTACATCCGGCAGGAAGCTCGACGGAAGCTTCATGATGCGGGCGATGACGAACCACGCCGACGCGCCGCCTGCAAGAAGCGCAAAGATCGCCGTTGCCAGACCCAGCATCATATACTCATAGGAAAAGGCCCGGATGAGCATGGCGCGGGTGCCGCCGAGGGTCTTTAGAATAACGGCGTCGTGGGTGCGGGCGCGATTTCCCGCCGCCAGGGCACCTGCAAGTACGAGAACGGATGCGATGAGTGCGACCGCTGCGGCGGCGCGAATGGCGGTGGCGAGTTGACCGACGAGGCGGTTGACCACATCCAGTGCATCCTTGACCCGCACAGTGGTGATGGTGGGGTAGGCGTTGGTCACGCTGCGCAGGATTTCGCCTTCCTTGGCAGCCGTTGCGGATGGGTCCGAGAGCGTTGCCAGCCAGGCATGAGGCGCCCCCCGGAAGGTGTTGGGTGAAAAGACCATGACGAAATTGAGGGAGAGGGATTCCCACTGCACATCGCGCAGGTTGGCGATCTTTGCCGTGATGTTGCGGCCCAGCACGTTGATGGTGACACTGTCGCCGATCTTCAGGCCCAGTTCGCCCGCCTCACGGCTGGCGAAGGACACGAGCGGTTCGCCGCTGTAATCCTTATCCCACCAAGTGCCTTGCGAGAGTTTGGCGTTTTCGGGCTGATCCTGCGAATAGGTGATGCCACGATCTCCGCGCAGCACCCAGCGACCTGCGGCGGGCACCTCCATTTTCGTCACATCCTGCCCGTTGAGCGCCAGAATGCGGCCACGCAGCATTGGCACCTCCGTCAGCACACCTTCGGGTGCCTGCTCGGCGACCAAGCTGCGAAAACCGTCGCGGTCTGCGTTTTGAATGTCCACGAAGAAGAAATTCGGTGCGCGCTCGGGCAGGCTGCCGGTCAGCTCGCGACGCAGATTTCCATCGATCAGCGTTAGCGTGACGAGCAGGGTGAGGCCGAGACCCAGTGACAGGACGACGGATGGGGTGAGAGCGCCGGGGCGATGGATGTTGCCGATGGCAAGGCGCAAGGCCGCTGAATGAACTCGCGGGCTTCGCTTCGCCAGCGCTTTGATGCCCCAGGCTACGAGCCTGAGCACAACGAAGGCGAACGCGACAGCCCCGAGGAAGACGGAGGCAATAAAACGTTCTTCAGCTGAGAAGATTGCCAGACCGGCAAGTGCCGCTAGCAGCAGCGCTGTGGTGAGAAGGTACGGCCAGGACGGCAGACGGCTTTCTTCAAACCCCTGTTCGCGGAAAAGTGCCGTCGCGGGCACTTCGCGCGCCTGCCCAAGCGGCAGCACGGCGAAGGCGAGCGTCGTCAATAGGCCGAAGATGGCGGCAAGACCAAGCGCGCCGGGATAAAAGGCAAGCTCGTCCGGCACGGGAAGCACGCCTTCGAGAAAGCGCATGGCAACCAAAGGTGCGATAGCGCCGAGCGTCAGCCCGATGAGGATGCCGATGCAGGCAATGAAGGCGATCTGAAACAGATAGGTCATGGTGACGACGCTTGCGGGCGCGCCGAGGCATTTGAGAGAGGCAATGGTCGTGCGCTTGGAATCCAGAAAGGCACGCACCGCATTGGCAACGCCGACACCACCAACGATCAGAGCTGTCAGGCCGACGAGGGTCAGGAATTGCGAGAAACGGTTGACGTTTTCCGTCAGGGACGGCGCGGCCCGGTCACTGGTGCGGATAGACCATCCGGCGTTGGGCAGTTCCTCATTGGTATCTGCGGTGATCGTTGATCGCTTCGACGGGTCGTTGAGGCGGATCTTGTAGGCGTTCTCGACGAGGCTGCCGGTCTGAACGAGGCCGGAGGCGAAAAGCGCGTCACGGCTGACCATCAGGCGCGGGGCAAAGCCGAAGCCATCGGAAAGCGCATCCGGCTCGGTTACGACAGTGCCGGACAACTTGAGGCGGACATTGCCGAGAAGCAGCTCGTCGCCGATCTTGATGCCCAACCGTTCCAGAAGCAGCGGTGCCGCGACCGCGCCATAGGCTTCACCCTGTTTGGCTAGCAGTTGCGGGAGGGGCTCTGCAGGTTCCGCCTCGAATGCGCCGTAGAGGGGATAGGCGCCATCGACGGCCTTGACCTCGGCGAGTGTCTGCTGGGAGCCATCGGCAAGGCGTGCCATGGAGCGTAGCCCGGTGGACACGGCAACCTGACCGAGCCCGTCCATATAGGCGCGCTCATCGGCAGAGGCTTCGCGGTTTCGCAACTCGAAACGGACATCGCCCGCCAGAATGGATTGGCCCTGCGTGGCGATGGAGCTGGTCACGGCGCGCGAGACGGAATTGACCGCCGCGATAGCACCGGTGCCGAGTGCGATGCAGGCAAGAAAGATGTAAAATCCGCCAAGCCCGCCCCGAATTTCCCGTCGGGCTAGACGCAGGGCATTGCGGATGTTGAGCGCCGAGGGTAGGGCGCCGATCATGCTGAAACCGCCTGCTTTTCGACCCGTGCTGCGCTATCGCCTTCGATGGTGCCGGAGCGGACCTTGATCTGGCGTGAGCAGCGGGCAGCGAGCGAGATGTCATGGGTGACGAGGATCATCGTCATGCCGCGCTCCGCCTGTTTGGAAAAAAGCAGGTCGGCGATCTGCTTGCCGGTGTCGGTATCCAGATTTCCCGTGGGTTCATCGGCAATCAGCACGGCGGGCGCTGGCGCAAGGGCACGCGCAATGGCCACCCGCTGTTGTTCGCCGCCTGAGAGCTGACCGGGATAATGGTTCAGTCGCTCTCCCAGCCCAACCGCAACCAATTCTTTTTTCGCAATGTCGAAAGCATTGGGAGTGTTCGCGAGCTCCAAGGGAACGGCGACGTTTTCGAGTGCGGTCATATTCGCGATCAGGTGGAAGGACTGGAAGACGATACCGATATTCTTGCCGCGAAATTCCGCAAGCGCGTCTTCGCCGAGCTTATGAAGCCCCGTTCCCGCAATTGTGATCTCGCCGCTATCCAGCCGCTCCAGCCCGGCCAGAACCATCAAAAGCGTCGATTTTCCAGAGCCTGAGGGACCGACAATGCCGACAGCTTCGCCTTCGCCGACCATCAGGTCGATTTTTTTGAGAACGTGAACGGAAGCGGCGGCACTGCCCAGAGTGAGATCGGCCTTATTCAGCTCAATGATGCTTTTCGTCACAATTCGCGTTCCTATATGAAGAAGAAGGGCAGTCTGGAAAATTTGAAAGTCTTGTCACTGCCTGTCAAATTAGGAAGGCCGTCATGCATTTTAAAGCCGTCGTCGCTCAATTCATCGTCATCTGCGCCACTGCTCTTGGCGTGACCGCCGCGCAGGCGCAGGACAAGCCCGTGCAACTGGTGGGTCTGGGTGACAGCCTGATGGCCGGTTATCAGCTGCCACCGACCGACAGCTATACCGCGCAACTGGAGACGGCGCTGAAGGCCAAGGGCGTCAACGTCGGCATTACCAATGCCGGTGTTTCGGGCGATACGAGCGCGGGAGGGCTGGCGCGGGCGGAATGGTCTGTGCCTGACGGAACCGATGGCGTCATTCTGGAGCTGGGTGCCAACGATGCGCTGCGCGGCACCTCGCCCGATGAGACTGAGAAGAACCTCGAGGCGATCATCACCGGTCTGCAAAAACGCAATATCCCGATTCTGCTGATCGGCATTATGGCCCCGCCCAATATGGGTGGTGATTTCGCCGAGCGGTTCAATGGGATTTATCCCCGCCTTGCGCAAAAGCATGGCTTGCCGCTCTACCCTTTCTTTCTGGACGGGGTCGTTCTGGATCAAGCGCTGCAACTGGAAGACAGAATGCATCCCAATACCAAGGGCATAGCCGTGATGGTGGAGAAATCCCTGCCCACGGTCGAAGCCTTTGTTAAGACTATCGGTGCGCAAAAAAAATAAGCGCTTGCGCCCGGCAGCGTTGCATGATTCGCTACACTTGTTCTGCCAAAAGATTCGGGGAGCTCGCCATGCCGAGACTGTTTACCGCCCTCGAAATTCCGCGCAATGCGGCGATGAGCCTCTCATTGTTGCGCGGTGGTCTGCCGGGTGCCCGGTGGATCGATGTGGAGAATTATCACATCACCCTGCGTTTTATCGGCGATATCGATAACAGGACTGCTGACGAAGTCGTCAACAGGCTCGACCGGATCGACAGACCTGAATTTCAGGTCAATCTCACCGGGATCGGATCGTTCGGGTCCAAGAAACCGCACTCCATCTGGGCCGGTGTCTCTCCATCTGCTGAGATGACGGCGTTGCAGGGCGAAGTCGAGCGCATCTGCCAGCGGCTGGGCCTGCCGCCGGACCCGCGCAAATTCACGCCGCATGTTACCTTGGCGCGGCTGCGAAACTCACGGCTGGATGATGTGGTGCACTACCTTTCAGGACGCGGTGACTTTCGCACGTCGCCCTTCACGATCGGTCGTTTCGTGCTGATGTCGTCGAAGGAATCGGTTGGTGGCGGTCCCTATATCGTCGAAGAGGCATTCCCGTTGAGCGAGGCTTGGCCGGTGTCCAGCTTTTCCAGCATGGACATGCAGCCTGCCAAGAGCATGGTGTAAACAGTCCCGAAACCGTCTTCGCCTCCGTAATAGGGGTCGGGAACGTTGTCTCGGCGACCGTGGGCGAACTCGGAAAACAGGTGCAGTTTGTGCAGCTGTTGCTGCGGGCAGCGCGCCCTAAGCTTCGCCAGATTGTCCTCGTCCATGGCGAGGATGATGTCGAATGTCTCGGCGTCATCGATTTGGAACTGGCGGGCTTTCTGGCCTGATATGTCGATGCCGTTGTTGCTGGCTAAGGCGACGGAGCGTGGATCAGGCGGAGCGCCCGCGTGCCAGCCATCCGTTCCCGCCGAATCGACGCGGAAATGCTGCTCTACGTTTCGCTGCTGAAGAAGATGGGAAAAGATGCCCTGTGCCAATGGCGACCGGCAGATATTTCCCATGCAAACAAAAAGGACCGCTGTGCGTTTCATGAAAACCATAGCCAATGAAAAGGATGACATCCATGAAATATCCGAAACTCGACAGAGATGCCATCGACAGTGAACTGGCCAAGCTCGAAGGCTGGTCCTTGCGCGAAGACGGGCTTGCGATCATCAGGGCATTCAAATTTGCAAACTTTGGGGAGGCGTTCGGTTTCATGGCGGAATCGGCGCTGGCTGCCGAGAAGCTGAACCATCATCCCGAATGGTCGAATGTCTATTCGCGCGTCAAGGTGTGTCTGACGACCCATGATTCGCAAGGGGTTACCGAACGGGATTTCCTGCTGGCGAGCGCCATGCAGAAGGCGGGTGCGGGGCGAAGCGATTGAACGGGCGAACTCGGCGCTTATATACTGTCCATGACCAAAGGACACACGACCATGGATGACGTGAAAATTGGTGAAATCCTGTTGCCGGGCGAGCCCGACAGGCAGGAGGAGCGTGAAGATCAGGTCCGCGCCAAATTCTGGCCGAAGATAAAGCGGGTGATGAGCAAGGTGCCGTTCGCACGCGATGCTGTCGCGGCCTATTATTGCGCGACCGACCCGAAAACACCGTTTCGTGCCAAGGGCGTGCTCTTTGCAGCCCTGGGCTATTTCATCATGCCCATGGATGTCGTGCCCGACGTGTTTGCCGTCATCGGCTTCACCGACGACATTGCCGTTCTGACGGCGGCGCTGGCTATGGTGCGGGCCCATATCACAATGGACCACTACGACGCGGCCGATGCCGCCTTGGAAGCATTGAAGGCCGAGTAACGGCTCTGTGATGGCACCTTTGCGACCCTTGCGGGTGCCGACAAATTCTTGCCTGAATTCTTGTGTCAGTGCTGATGGCGCAAGCGCGTTTGGCGCTTGCTTCGCTGGCGCTGGGAGACGCCTATCTGTTACACTCCGACGCAAATTTCGAATTTTAGCGTTGGTGTTGACGGTTTGGTAACCGATCTTTAGCCAATATCAAGATGACGGACTTCACCTAGCACAGGCCCGGCGTAGCCGTTCGGCCAACTGGAAGACAATAACCCGGCAGGAAATTCTATGTTTGTAAGAAGTGTAGCAACCGCAGTCGCCATTTTGCTGGCCAGCATCAATGTAGCCTCTGCACAGTCGCCCACGCGCATCCAGCAGTTCAATGCATGGGGTGCCTATTCGTACAAATCGGGTAACAGCACCGTTTGCTATGTTCTTTCGATCCCGACGGCGAAGGAGCCGGCCAGCGTTGATCACGGCGATATCTTCTTCATCGTCTCGCAGCGTCCTGGCCAGAATATTTCCTATGAGCCACAGGCCATGGTGGGATATTCCCTTCGCGAGGGTTCCAAGGTCAACGTGACCATCGACAGCAAGAACTTCGTGATGTTCACCAAGGACAAGGCAGCCTGGGTCGAAAATGCAGCGGAAGAGCCTGCACTGGTTGCGGCAATGAAGGTTGGCAAGTCCATGACCGTCAAGGCGACATCGGCGCGTGGGACGGCGACATCCTACTCCTATTCGCTCTCGGGTATTTCGGCGGCGCTGAAGCAGATCGAGCGCTGCAAGTAATCCATTCCCAAGGGGATTGACGGATGGCCGGTCTTGGACCGGCCATTTGCGTTTTGGCTGTTTTGATGCTAAAGGCGCGGCAACAAAAACAGGTGGATGCGCAAAAGCGCCTCGCCTTTGATTTTTTCTCAACATGCAGATGATGTTCCGCCTCGCTTTTCGGGCCGGTTTCGCTCTGCAATGGCTGATGGGATAAGACGATGTCCGTACTGGAAGCGACTGCCGGTCTGTCGATCAAGAC
This sequence comes from Agrobacterium sp. lyk4-40-TYG-31, assembly GCF_030209855.1. NCBI lineage: Bacteria > Pseudomonadati > Pseudomonadota > Alphaproteobacteria > Hyphomicrobiales > Rhizobiaceae > Agrobacterium > Agrobacterium sp. lyk4-40-TYG-31. Next base: position 208,646 of record NZ_JARVRE010000006.1, on the reverse strand, counting down.
ACCGATGGTGGCCAATAAAGACCTGATGACCGACAAGCCATCGCTGATTGGCCTGACGCGGGAAGAGATGGCCGATGCGCTGCTGGATGTCGGCGTGCCGCAGAAGCAGGCCAAGATGCGCGTCAGCCAGTTGTGGAACTGGCTCTATGTGCGTGGCGTATCCGATTTCGACCACATGACTAACGTGGCCAAGGACCTGCGCGAGAAGCTGAAAAGCCATTTCACCATCGCCCGTCCCGAGATCGTCGAAGAACAGGTCTCGAACGATGGCACGCGCAAGTGGCTGATGCGCTTTCCGCCGCGCGGCGCAGGCCGTCCGGTCGAGATCGAAACGGTCTATATTCCCGAAGAAGGTCGCGGCACGCTTTGCATTTCAAGCCAAGTCGGCTGTTCGCTGACGTGCTCCTTCTGTCACACCGGCACCCAACGGCTGGTGCGCAACCTCACGGCAGAGGAAATTTTGGCCCAGCTTCTGGTCGCGCGGGATCGTTTGGGTGATTTTCCCGATCGCGAAGCACCACAGGGCACGATCATGCCAGCCGAGGGCCGCAAGGTCTCTAACATCGTCATGATGGGCATGGGTGAGCCGCTTTATAATTTCGAGCATGTGAAGACCGCGTTGCTGATTGCGACGGATGGCGATGGCCTGTCGCTCTCCAAGCGCCGCGTGACGCTGTCCACATCGGGCGTGGTGCCAGAAATTTTCCGCACGGGTGATGAGATTGGCGTTATGCTGGCGATCTCCCTGCATGCCGTGCGCGACGAGCTGCGCGACATGCTCGTGCCGATCAACAAGAAATATCCGCTGAAAGAGCTTATAGAGGCCTGCCGCAACTATCCCGGCGTGTCGAATGCCCGACGCATCACCTTCGAATATGTGATGCTAAAGGACGTCAATGATAGTCTGGAAGACGCCAAGATGCTGACGCAGCTTCTGAAGGGCGTGCCAGCCAAGATCAATCTCATTCCGTTCAACCCGTGGCCGGGCACCAATTACCAGTGCTCCGACTGGGCGCAGATCGAGAAGTTCGCCGATTTCATCAATCACGCGGGCTATGCTTCCCCGATCCGCACGCCGCGCGGGCGCGATATTCTGGCCGCCTGTGGCCAGTTGAAGTCGGAATCGGAGCGAATGCGCAAGACAGAGCGCATGGCTTTCGAAGCCATGATGATTGCCAACCACGGCGCTGACGACTGATTCAGAACAAGAATTGATCGTTGACTTCAGCCTTGCGCGATTGATTTCGTTTTGACGCTTTCTTAAAGAGGGGCAGAAAAGCGAAACAATCGGAGGAATTACCCATGCGCGCACTCGTTCTGGCGCTCGCCGCCGCATCTGCCTTGGCTCTGCCCGCAAAGGCGCAGGACGTGACGGTGGCCGTTACCGCCATCGTCGAACATCCTGCCCTCGATGCCGCCCGCGATGGCGTCAAGGCAGCGCTTGCCGAGGCTGGATACAAGGAAGGCGAAAACCTGAAATTCGTCTATCAGTCCGCGCAGGGCAACCCCGGCACCGCCTCGCAGATCGCTCGCCAGTTCGTCGGTGACGCACCTGATGTCATCGTGCCGATCTCGACACCATCCGCCCAGGCCGTCGTTGCTGCGACCCGCGACATTCCTATTGTTTTCACTGCGGTATCGGACCCGGTCGGCGCGCAGCTGATCAAGTCCATGGACAAGCCGGGCCGCAATGTCACGGGTCTTTCGGATGCGCTGCCGGTCAACGAGCATCTGGCGCTGATCAAGGAAATTACGCCCAATGCCAAGACCATCGGCTACATCTACAACTCCGCTGAAGCCAATTCTGTCTCGACGCTGGACCTCTTGAAGGTCGAGGCCGAGAAGGCCGGTCTCAAGGTTGTCGAATCCGTTGCCACCAAGTCCGCCGAAGTGCAGGGCGCGACCCGCGCGCTGGTGGGTAAGGCCGATGTGATCTACGTGCCGACCGACAATACCATCGTGTCCGCCTTCGAAGCTGCCGCTGGCGTCGCCTCTGAAGCCAAGATTCCACTGTTTGCTGCCGATACGGATTCCGTTGCGCGTGGTGCCATTGCTGCCCTCGGCTTCAACTATTTCGACGTGGGCAAGCAGACGGGAGCGGTTGTCGTTCGTATTCTCAAAGGTGAAAAGCCGGGCGATATTCCTGCGACCGTTGCCGTTGGTACCGATCTCGTCTTGAACAAGAAGGCTGCTGAAAAGGCTGGCGTGACGTTCCCTGAGAGTGTGACGAAGCGCGCGACAAAGGTTATCGACTAAAAGACTACCGCCCTCTCGTCATCCTCGGGCTTGTCCCGAGGATCTACCGAGGTTCAATGAAAATTGGACGGCAGCAGATGCTCGGGACAAGCCCGAGCATGACGAAAGAGAGGTTTGCGGTACCCGCATGGCGGTCTGAGGACTGTTTCAATTGCAGCCCACGTCACCGTGGGCCACAAACCAAGGAATTCTATCGTGAGCCAAATCGCCTTCTGGGGTGCCGTCGAGTTGGGGCTGGTTTTTGCCTTTGTCGCTATCGGCGTTTATCTGGCATTTCGCGTGCTCGACTTTCCCGATCTGACGGTCGATGGGTCGTTTCCGCTGGGTGCTGCCGTGACGGCGGTGTTGATCGTGGCGGGCTTCAATCCCTGGTTTGCGACGGCCATTGCCATGGTTGCGGGTGCTTGCGCAGGCCTGGTGACGGCGGTGTTGAATGTCCGCTTTAAAATTCTCAATCTTCTCGCCTCGATTCTGACGATGATCGCGCTGTTTTCCGTGAACCTTCGGGTGATGGGAAAGCCGAATGTCGCGCTGTTGAACCAGGAAACGGTGATCGAGCCTTTCTATGGTCTGGGCATCTCTGACTATCTGTTGCGGCCTCTGTTTGTCGGCATTCTCGTTGTTGTCGCCGTCATCCTCGTCTGGCGTTTTCTGGAAAGCGATGCAGGCCTTGCCATGCGCGCAACCGGGGCGAATGCCCGAATGGCGCGGGCGCAGGGCGTCAAGACCGGCAACCAGATCTATCTGGGCATGGCCATTTCCAATGCGCTGGTGGCGCTGGGTGGTGCGTTGTTCGCCCAGACGAACGGCTTTGCCGACGTGACATCCGGTGTCGGCACCATTGTGGTGGGACTGGCCGCCGTGATCATCGGTGAGACCCTGTTCGGATCGCGCGGCATTCTGATCGCGCTGATCGGCTGCGTTCTCGGCTCCATCGCCTATCGCCTTGCCATTCAGTTGGCGCTTTCCAGCGATTCGCTGGGCCTCAAAGCATCCGACCTCAATTTCGTGACCGCCGTGCTGGTTGCCGTTGCACTCATTCTGCCGCGCCTGCGCCGGGGAGGAGCCACGTCATGATCTCGCTTGCCGATATTCAAGTCATCTTCGGTCGCGGAACACCGCTGCAAAAGCAGGCCTTGGCCAAGATTGACCTTACCATCGAGGACGGCTCCTTCGTCACCGTGATCGGTTCCAACGGTGCAGGCAAATCGACACTTCTCGGTGTTCTCGCGGGCGATGTTTTGCCGACCGCAGGCAAGGTAACCATCGGTGGCGTGGACGTGACCCGCAAGCCGACGGCGAACCGGGCCGGACAGGTTGCGCGCGTGTTTCAGGACCCGCTTGCTGGAAGCTGCGGCGCGCTCAGTATCGAGGAAAATCTGGCACTGGCAGCCGCACGCGGCAAGATGCGTGGATTGTTGCCAGCGCTGGGTGGCGGACGCCGGTCCTTCTTCAGGGAGCGGATCGCGTCGCTTGGCCTTGGTCTTGAAAACCGACTGAGGGACCGCATGGACCTGTTGTCCGGTGGCCAGCGTCAGGCTGTCTCGCTTGTGATGGCGACGCTCGCGGGGTCGGACGTGCTGCTTCTGGACGAGCATACGGCAGCGCTGGACCCTGGTATGGCGGAGTTCGTGATGGAACTGACCCGCAAGAACGTCGAGGAGCGCAAGCTGACGACCTTGATGGTGACCCACTCCATGCGTCAGGCGCTGGACTATGGCGACAGGACCATCATGCTGCATGCAGGCGAAATCGTGCTCGACGTGTCGGGTGAAAGCCGCAAGGGCTTGCAGGTGGAAGACCTGATCGAGATGTTCCGCAATATACGCGGCCAGAAGCTCGATGACGATGAACTGCTGATCGGTTGATCAGCCACGGCCCCGGTTCGTCCGGAACTTTTGAACAGGAGGGTGCGTTTTCTTTCGCGTCTCGTGCCTTGCTTCGCCTTGTCAAACCGTGCAATTTTCACCGCGTTGCCAGCAGGAGAAGTTCCCTTGTTCAGACGTTCGTTCATCACCGCCATTGCCGCCACGCTGCTGTCGCCGATGCTTGCGTCGGCAAACGATTTGCCTGACCTCAAGGGGCGTGAGGTGGTCGTGGTCACGGAGAACGCCTATCCCCCGCTGCAATTCATTGATCCAAAATCGGGCAATGCCATCGGCTGGGAATATGACGCGATGAACGAGATCGCCAAGCGGCTGAATTTCAAGGTCTCGTACCAGAATGCCTCCTGGGATGCGATGATCCCTGCGGTGTCCACAGGGCAATACGATCTGGGAATGACGGGGATCAGCATCAAGGAAGACCGCAAGGAAAAGGTCGACTTCTCCGATCCCTACATGCGCTCAGAAATGTTCATGCTGGTTCGCGCCGATGAAACCCGCTTCGCCGATGCAAAGAGCTTTGCGGCCTTCGACAAAGGGCTTGTGGGTGCACAGGCGGGCACCAGCCCGTTCTACACCGCGATCTATGACATCCTCGATGGCAACGAGCAGAACCCGCGCGTGAAGCTGATGGAGACATTCGGTGCCACGGTGCAGGCGTTGAAAGCAGGAGATGTCGATCTGGTGCTGACCGACGGCGTTGCAGGCAAGGGCTACGTCGATGCATCCGGCGGCACGTTGAAGCTGATCGGTGGTCCGCTCGGCGGTGACGATTTCGGCTTCATCTTTCAAAAGGGCTCCGATCTGATCGCACCTGTAAACGCAGCGATCGCGACCCTGAAGGCTGACGGCACATTTGCCGGGCTCGATAAGAAGTGGTTTCTGGACTACAAGCTTGGTCAGTAAGCACGCCAATTCCACCCCTCGACGGTGGCAGTCATGAACCCCCGCCATCGCCGCCCGGCGACCGAGGATTTTCCGTGGTGGCTGGTTGCGCTGGGCGCGCTCGGTGTCATCCTGGCGGTCGTCATAGCGGTCAACGGCGTTTATGCGCAGGTGTTTACCACTGTTATCAACGGCGTCGGTATGACGGTGTTTGTCACGCTCGCGGCCTTCGCGCTGGCGTCCGTGTGGGGATTGTCGATTGCGCTGATGGGCATGGCAGATAGCATCCTCCTTCGCCAATTCGCCCGCTTCTACGTTGAGACGGTGCGCGGCATACCCATTCTCGTGGTGCTGTTCTACATCGCTTTCGTCGGCGCTCCGGCCATCGTCAGTCTGTTCAACTGGGTATTGTCACCACTGGTGCAGGCCGGATGGGTAGAGCCGCTGCTGGTGCGCGATTTTTCGCTGACATGGCGTGCCATTCTGGCGTTGACCATCTGCTACGCCGCTTTCATAGCTGAGATTTTTAGAGCGGGGATCGAATCCGTCGATCAGGGGCAGGTGGAAGCGGCCAAGGCGCTTGGGCTCAATCGTGTCCAGCGGTTCCGGCTCGTCGTTTTTCCGCAGGCGATCCGCACGATTTTCCCGCCGCTTTCCAATGATTTCATATCGATGGTGAAGGACAGTTCGCTGGTATCGGTTCTGGGCGTGATGGACATAACCCAACTGGGCAAAGTCTACGCAGCCGGTTCGTTCCGGTTCTTCGAAACCTATTCCATCGTCGCCTATATCTATCTCATTCTGACGCTGGGGCTATCGCTCATCCTGCGACGTGTCGAGAAAGCCATGCGCAACAGGCACATCGGATAGGAACAGAGGCCGGGATTGCCCCGGCCTCGATTTTGATCTCAAGCCCGAATCGAAGCCTGTTTGGCCGCCTGTGCGGCAATCATGCGCCCGGCGATGATCACCAGAACGCCCGCGACGGCGAGGCAGGCGGCGAGGAAGAACATCGGTGCGATGGTGCTTCCCGTCTGGTCCTTGATCCAGGGAACGACGTTCTGGGCAACGAAGCCGCCGAGATTGCCGACCGAGTTGATGGCGGCAAGGCCAGCGGCGGCACCGGCACCCTTCAGGAAACGGCCCGGCAGGCTCCAGAACACCGGTTGACCCGCAAAAATACCGGCAGCAGCGATACACAGGAATGCGAATTGCAGAACTGGCATCGTCACCAGCGCCGACATCAGCAGGCAGAACGCGCCGATGAAAGCCGGGCCGACGATGTAGGGCGTTTTGTTTTCAGCACGGTCGGCAGCCGCTGGGATGACATAAAGCGCAACGGCGACCACGATCCACGGAATGATGTTGATGAAGCCGTTGGTGGTGTTGGAAACGCCAAACCCCTTGACGATGGTCGGTAGCCAGTAGCTGAGGCCATAGGCGGCCAGCGGAAAGCCGACGAAGCACAGAGACATGAACAGCACCTGCGGATTGATCAGCGCCCGAAAACCGTTTTCGGCATGTTCTTCCATGTCGGAGTTCTCAGAGGCGATTCGGTTCTTCAACCAGTCCTTTTCCTCCTGGCTCAGGAATGTCGCCTTTTCAGGCGTGTCATCCAGATAGAAGATCGTGAAGATACCAGCGATGACAGCCGGAACGCCCGTGGCGAGAAACACCCATTCCCAGCCCGCGTAACCGAACAGACCGTCGAGATCGAGAAGCATGCCGCCCAGCGGAGCGCCCACGGCATTGGCCAGCGCGCTGAAGATCATGAACAGCCCGACCATCCGTCCGCGATAATCGCGGGGGAACCAAAGGGTCAGCAGATAGAGAACGCCGGGAAAGAACCCTGCTTCGCAGGCACCCAGCAGAAAGCGCAAAATGTAGAACATCGTCTGGCTGCTGGTATAGGCCAGCGCAATCGTCACCAGCCCCCAGGAAATGATGATGCGTGCAAACCAGCGGCTGGCCCCGAACCGCGTTAGCAGCAGGTTGCTGGGCACTTCGAAGATGAAATAACCGATGAAGAACAGCGATGCGCCGAGGCCATAGGCGTATTCGCTCAGACCCAGATCGCCCACCATCTGCAACTTCGCGAAGCTGACGTTCTGGCGATCGATATAGGCAATGAGGTAGAGAAGCCCGAGAAACGGCATAAGCCGCCACGTGATTTTCGAAATGAGTGCTTTTTCAGATACCAAGATGTATCCTCCCTTCAGCCGCAATGACATGCAGCCGCTGTACGATGAAGACCCCCAAGCCGTTCACGCATGCGTTATTGCGCCGTGAACTGGGCATTGTGCAAGTGCTAACGCATGAAACGGTGATTTTATCCCTCGGCTTGATTTTGCCGTCCTTCTCTTTGCAGTACGGGCCCTGTTCGAGACCATTTCCGGGCTGAAGACGATATTGCCGACAAAAAACCGATCTGCTATGAGAGAGGCATGGGATCGAAATTCGGATGTCTCGCGCAAAATGTTTTCGTGCTGCAGGATCACAAGCGTCTGCCGGCACGCTTCTTCGCGCATATTTCCGGCGCGCTGAACAGTCGACTTACGTTCGCCTGACAGCTTCCCGCACAGGCTGTCAGCCTTTTTGCGAACCCGTTTCTTTTCCTTTCACATTCAATGGATATCGCCATGAGCAATCCTCGCACACTCTATGATAAAATCTGGGACGACCACGTCATCAACCGCGATCCCGACGGAACCTGTCTTCTCTACATCGACCGTCACCTGGTGCATGAGGTGACGAGCCCGCAGGCCTTTGAAGGTTTGCGCATGGCCGGTCGTCCCGTGCACTCGCCAACCCGCACGCTGGCGGTTGTCGACCACAATGTGCCGACCACGGCTGACCGCGTTGAAGGGATCAAGAACGAGGAAAGCCGCATTCAGGTGGAAGCATTGGCCCACAATGCTGCGGAATTCGGCGTCGAGTATTATTCCGAGCGCGACAAGCGGCAGGGCATCGTTCACATCGTGGGGCCGGAGCAGGGCTTTACGCTACCCGGCATGACGATCGTGTGTGGTGACAGCCATACCTCGACCCACGGTGCGTTCGGCGCGCTAGCGCACGGCATCGGCACGTCCGAGGTGGAACATGTTCTTGCAACGCAGACGTTGATCCAGAAAAAGGCCAAGAACATGCTGGTGCGTGTGGATGGCAAGGTGCCGGACGGTGTGACGGCCAAGGATGTCATTCTGGCCATCATCGGCGAGATCGGCACGGCTGGCGGTACGGGTCACGTCATCGAATTTGCCGGTGAGGCGATCCGCTCGCTGTCCATGGAAGGCCGCATGACGGTCTGCAACATGACCATCGAGGGTGGTGCGCGCGCTGGCCTTATCGCACCTGACGAAACGACCTTTGAATATATCAAGGGCAAGCCACGTTCGCCGACCGGCGAAACGCTGGAGCAGGCCATCGCCTACTGGAAGACGCTGAAATCGGACGAAGGCGCGCATTACGACAAGGTCGTGGTGCTGGACGCTGCCAATCTGCCGCCGATCGTGTCCTGGGGCTCTTCGCCGGAAGACGTCGTGTCCGTGCAGGGCATCGTCCCCGACCCGGAAGAAATCGCCGATGAGAACAAGCGTACATCCAAGCACCGTGCGCTTGACTATATGGGCCTGAAGCCGGGCACCAAGATCACGGATATCGCCATCGACCGCGTGTTTATCGGTTCCTGCACCAACGGGCGTATCGAGGATTTGCGGGCGGCGGCGAAGGTGGTCGAAGGTCGCAAAGTCGCGCCAACCGTATCGGCCATGATCGTTCCCGGCTCCGGGCTGGTGAAAGAGCAGGCGGAAAAGGAAGGTCTGGACAAGGTCTTCCTCGATGCAGGCTTCGAATGGCGCGAGCCGGGCTGTTCTATGTGTCTGGCGATGAACGACGATCGGCTGGGTCCGGGCGAACGTTGCGCTTCGACGTCTAACCGCAACTTCGAGGGCCGACAGGGCCACAAGGGCCGGACGCATCTCGTGTCCCCTGCGATGGCCGCAGCGGCTGCCATTGCGGGCCATTTCGTTGACGTGCGCGACTGGGCGTAAGTTTATCAGTGATGTAAGGCCGAAGCCCGCACGGGTTTCGGCTTTTCAGCCAAGTTGAGAGCCTTCAGCGAACTTCGATCTTTCTGCCTTTTTGCAAAAAGGGCAGGATACGGCGCATGTCTCTGGGGTGGACCGCCACGCAGCCTGCGGTCGGTTCATAACCGGGGCGGATCATGTGCATGAAAATGGCCGACCCCAGATTGCGCCGCCGCGACGTGATGTTCCAATCCAGCACCAGACAGACATCGTAAAGGCCGTCCTGCCTTTGCAGTTCTTCATGGCTGGGTTTGAAGGGCGTTTTCACCAGCCTGTTGTAATTGGGATCAGAGGCGGCATCGCACCATAGCATGGTTCTTCGTGTACGATGCATCGTAAGCAGTGTATTGAGCGTACCCGTCCGCTCGCCACGGTGAAAACCGTAGAGCAGGTTCATCGTCGTGATCGGCGTTTTTCCGTCGCCTTCGCGTTTAATCACGGTGCGACCGTTGCGACCGATTGCCGCCGGAAAAACCAGATGGCCGAGTTGCACAAGAGCGCGGCTTTTGAGGCGCGGCGCGGGGCGAACCACGATTTTCGGCAGGGAATTCTGCGGTTTTTTCACGTTCTTTGGCATCGTTCTCACGAGATTTTGCTTTGCAGGTGTGCCACGTGACGTCATAGCACCGCGTTATGTGATGACCAAGGGTTGACGTAGCGACGTCAAACCGCTGAATTGGTTCATGAAAGCGAAAGGCATGTCGCCGCTCTAACCGGCAAACACATTTGCGCGACGTGTCTCGACAAAAGGAAAGGCTGAGATATCCCATGACGGCCCGCACACTTCTTCTGGTGGATGACGACGACGACCTGCGTGAAACACTTGCCGAGCAACTGTCCCCTTACGACGAATTTTCGCTTCTGACAGGCGCCAACGCCAATGCAGCAATCCAGACCGCAAAATCGACGCAAGTCGATCTGCTGATCATGGATGTCGGCCTGCCCGACATGGATGGGCGCGAGGCTGTGAAGCTGATGCGCAAGAACGGCTTCAAATCGCCGATCATCATGCTGACGGGGCACGACACCGATTCCGACACGATTCTCGGTTTGGAAGCTGGCGCGAATGATTATGTGACGAAGCCGTTCCGCTTCGCGGTTCTTCTGGCGCGTATACGTGCGCAATTGCGTCAGTACGAGCAGAGCGAAGACGCCGTCTTTACGGTCGGGCCGTATCAGTTCAAGCCGAGCCAAAAGCTTCTGACCACCGAGGACGGCAAGAAAATCCGTCTGACGGAAAAGGAAGCGGCGATTATCCGCTATCTCTACCGCGCCGGAAGCGCGGTCGTGACGCGCGACGTGCTGCTGGAAGAGGTCTGGGGCTATAATTCTGGGGTCACGACCCACACGCTCGAGACCCATGTGTACCGCCTTCGCCAGAAAATCGAGCGTGATCCGTCCAATGCCGAGCTGCTCGTGACTGAGAATGGCGGCTACAAGATTGTGCCGTAACGGAGAATCTGGTGGCGCGGCCCTTGTCTTGGCCGTGCCATTGTTCGAAAACCGTTTCTGCGACACGATTTCAGGGTTTCGAACGCGATGGCACTCAACGACGACATCCAGCTTCTGGCCAAGGTGCCTCTGTTTCAGGGGTTCACCGATGACCAGTTGCGACTGATCGCATTCGGGGCCGAACGTCGCAAGATTGCCGAAGGGCAAGCGCTTTTCAGAGAACACTCGCCTGCCGAATGCGCTTTCGTCATCGCCCGCGGCGGATTCGATCTCTACGCCACCGGGCGCGGCAGCAAGGCCGAACTCCAGGCGAAAACCACGGCTGGTACCCTGCTCTCGGAACTCGCACTCTTCACCCTGTGCGAACGCAAGTACACAGCAGTGGCGACAGAGGATTCCGAAGTCATCCGCATCACCCGTATTCTTTTCCACCGCATGATCGAAGAATTCCCTGACGTGGCCGACGTCGTCATGACCCGCATCCGAGACAATATAGCAGCACTGTCTTCAGGCGCGACGGCCATGCAGGGGCGGTTTTCTTAGAGCAGATTTCCCTCAGCTGACCCCACGATAATTGACACCAAGATAAATCCGTGTGTATTTATACACATGAGAAGTGGCGACGTGATATCTGCATTGAGAGCGGCGGGTTGGTATGAAGTGGCCACCAAGGGTAGCCACGTCCAGTTCAAGCATACCAGTCTGCCGGGTCGCGTGACTGTCCCTCATCCTAAACGAGATTTACCAGTCGGCACTCTCAAAAGCATCGAGAAGCAGTCGGGTTTGAAACTGAGGTAATCATCATGCGCAACTATATTGGACTGATCCATAAGGACGCTGACAGTGACTTCGGCGTTTCCTTTCCGGATTTTGCCGGTGTCGTGACTGCCGGCTCCGATCTTGATGACGCACGTCAGATGGCCGAAGAAGCGCTTACCCTTCATGTTGAAGGAATGGTGGAAGATGGCGAGGCTATTCCCGAGCCATCAAGTCTGGATACCATCATGGCGGATCCCGACAACCGGGACGCCGTTGCCATTCTTGTGTCTCTCAAAATCGAGAGCAAGAAGGCGATCCGATTGAATATCACGCTTCCCGAAGATGTATTGAAAGAGATCGATACTTATGCGCAGGCCCACGGCCTTACGCGCTCCGGCTTTCTTGCGCGTGCCGCGAAGCATGAGATAGCATCGTCTCCTTCCTAGTTGCGTACCTAGAACTTGAAATGCGCCGTCACGGGGACATGGTCTGACGGGCGGTTCCAGCCTCGGGCTTCGCGCAGGATGTCGATGCGGTCCAGCGATGGGCCGAGGTCTTGAGAGGACCAGATGTGGTCGAGGCGGCGACCACGATCGGCGGCTTCCCAGTCCTTGGCGCGGTAGCTCCACCAGGTGTAGATTTTCTCGGTGTCGGGAACGTTCAGGCGCATCAGGTCGAGCCAGCTGCCCTTCTTCATGATGTCCAGCAGACCTTCCGTCTCGACAGGCGTGTGGCTGACGATTTTCAAAAGCTGCTTGTGCGACCAGACGTCGTTTTCGAGGGGGGCGATGTTGAGATCACCGACGAGGATGGACGACGTGCCCGGCACGCTGTCTGCGCTGAGAGCCTTCATTTCCTCGATGAAGTCGAGCTTGTGGCCAAACTTGGGATTAATCGATCGATCCGGTTCGTCTCCGCCTGCCGGAACATAGAAATTATGAAGCCGAATGCGTCTGTTGCCAACATGGACGATGCCGGAAATGTGACGGGCATCTCCAATGCCGCAGTAATCCTGCCGGTGGTCTTCGATAAGCGGAAGTTTCGATGCAATGGCAACGCCGTGATAGCCCTTCTGGCCGTGAATGATGATATGCTCATATCCGAGGGCCTTAAGAGGCTTTAGCGGAAACTCACCATTCGGGCATTTGGTTTCCTGCAGGCAAAGGACATCCGGTTTGTAACGCACCAGAAACTGCTCCACGATCGGCATGCGCAGGCGCACCGAGTTGATGTTCCAGGTGGTTATCGAGAATGTCATGCTGTCCGGCTCCGCTCATCCTTTGGAAAGGTGAGGCAGGCTTATAACATCGCTGCGGAAACGGGAATCGTTTTCTGTTGGTCGACCACCGGAGATCAGCCCCGGCTGCGGACTTCCTCGTAATTGATCGCGAAAACCTTGTCGTCAAGCGCAACGCCGGTCTGGACGTTGAAAATCATGACCGTTGTGTCCTTGTTCTGCGCATCGGTGGTCGTCCACTGGCGTAGATCGAAGGTTTTTGGGTCGAACATCAGCGTGATGGTGGAATCGCCGAAGACGCTTTTGTCACCCAGAACGATGGTGGTGAGATCGGACTCTTCCTTCACGTCGCGAACCTTGCGGTTTCCAAGGTCGATCTTGTCGGCCAGAAGCAGGCTTAGGGGCGTCTTGGACAGCGGGTACAGATCCCAGGTCTTCAGCTTGTTGTTGCCGATGACGACGTTTCTTCCGTCGGAAATGACACGCATCGGCGACGGGTCTTCGTAGTTGAAGCGAAGTTTGCCTGGGCGTGCGATGTAGAACTTGCCGCCCGTCTGCTCACCGCGCGGGCCGAACTGCACGAACTCGCCCATCATGGTTTTGACGGAGGAAAAATGGTTGGCGATTTTCTGCGCGGTGGCATCCGCCTGCGCAAATGCAGACATGGGCTGGAGCGCTGCAAAAGCTGCCGTTGCAGAAAACAGGGTCATGACGCCACGTCGGGTCATCTGGCTTTCAAGGCCATTTGACTGGGCTGATACGACCGGGGTATTCTTCTTCATTCTTTTCTCCTTCATCGCATCCGTTTGCCAAAAAAACGCGGCGGCTTCATGACTTCGCTTCGCGTCTGCTATAACGCCAAAATCACACCTTGGTTGCTGATATTTGCGTGAGGCAATGCGGTATTCAGAAACCGGCTTCGCGACGTTTGTCCGAAGCCTGTCGCGCTATCAGTCACTCTCGGTCGGCACCAGGATTTCCCGTTTGCCCGCGTGGTTGGCCGGGCCGATGATGCCCTCCTGCTCCATGCGCTCGATCAGTGATGCGGCACGGTTGTAACCGATGCCGAGACGGCGCTGTACGTAGGAGGTAGAGGCCTTTCCATCCCGAAGCACGACGGCGACCGCCTGATCATAGGGGTCTTCCGAATCGGCCATATTGCCCGTTCCTGCGGGGCCGCCGCCATCTTCCTCGTCATCTTCTTCGGTCACGGCCTCAAGGTACTCGGGCGAGCCTTGCGTCTTAAGGTAGGAGACGATTTCCTCGACTTCGTTGTCGGCAACGAAAGGACCGTGAACGCGTTGGATGCGTCCGCCACCCGCCATATAGAGCATGTCGCCCATGCCCAGAAGCTGCTCGGCGCCCTGCTCGCCCAGAATGGTACGGCTGTCGATCTTGGAGGTGACCTGGAAGGATATACGGGTCGGGAAGTTGGCCTTGATCGTGCCGGTGATGACATCGACGGATGGGCGCTGGGTGGCCATGATGACATGGATGCCTGCGGCACGGGCCATCTGTGCCAGACGCTGGACGGCGCCTTCGATGTCCTTGCCGGCAACCATCATCAGGTCGGCCATTTCGTCGATGATGACAACGATGTAGGGCAGGGGCTTGAGGTCGAATTCTTCGGTCTCGTACATGGCCTCGCCGGTCTGGCGGTCGAAGCCCGTTTGCACGGTGCGGGTCAGAACCTCGCCCTTGTCGAGCGCCTGTTGAACGCGGGTGTTGAAGCCATCGATGTTGCGCACACCGATCTTGGACATCTTCTTGTAGCGTTCTTCCATTTCGCGCACGGTCCATTTCAGTGCGACGACGGCCTTTTTCGGATCGGTGACGACGGGCGACAGAAGATGCGGTATGCCATCGTAGATCGACAATTCCAGCATCTTTGGGTCGATCATGATCAGGCGGCATTGTTCCGGTGTCATGTGGTAGAGCAGCGACAGGATCATCGTATTGATAGCTACGGACTTGCCGGAGCCGGTCGTACCTGCGACCAGCAGATGCGGCATCTTGGCAAGGTCTGCGATCACGGCCTCGCCACCAATCGTTTTGCCCAGCGACATGGGCAGTTTGGCTTTGGTGTTTTCGAAATCGCGCGAGCCGATCAGTTCACGCAGATAAACGGTTTCGCGGGTGCGGTTCGGCAGTTCGATGCCGATGGCGTTGCGACCGGGCACGACCGCCACACGGGCGGCGACGGCGCTCATGGAACGGGCGATATCGTCGGCAAGGCCGATGACGCGTGACGACTTAATGCCGGGTGCTGGCTCCAGTTCATAGAGCGTGACGACCGGGCCGGGGCGAACGTGGATGATTTCACCCTTGACGCCGAAGTCTTCCAAGACGCCCTCAAGCCTGCGGGCATTCTGTTCCAGCACTTCTGCGTTCAGCGTGGCGTCCCGAACGACGCTTTTCGGTTCGGCCAGAAGGTGGATGGACGGCAGCTGGAAGCCATCGGGCGCAATGAAGGACCCTTGCGCATCGCGGGCGACGCGGTCGCTCGGCTTTGGGCGGGCAGGCGGGGCCGTGATGCGTGTCTGGCCCGGTGCCGGGCGCGGAGAAAATTTGGTATCGCCTGACAGAACGCCGTCCGGCAGGGCATCGTCCTCGCTAAAGCCGTCATCCTCGCCCATCGAGATGGGTGGCGGGGAGACTTCGCGGCGGGCGCGGGCTTCCGCGCGCTCTTCGAAGGATGGCTCGGCACGCTGGTCCAGCCGGTTGATGGCGGTTTTCAGGCGCGACGGTTCGTTCAGCGTTCCGAATTCGTAATCGTTGAAGTCGTAGGGCTGCTCGAAATCGTTGCGCATGGATTTGGGCTTCAGACCGAATAGACGGCGGAAGCGGGCCTGCGTGATGTACCAGTAATGGGCGAGGGCACCGAAGGCCAGCAGGCTGCCGAAGAAGCCATCGCCTTCGTCTTCCTCTTCGTCCAGCTCCTGCACCTTGCGGGCTTTGCTTGGCGCGGAAGCTTGGGACACGATTATCTCATCGTCGTCTTCAGCCGCACCCAGCAGGCCGGAGGCAAACAGCATCAACCAGGCTGCAGGCACTGCGAAGATGGCGCCGAGAACGGTAGCGAAGGTGCCTGTCGGATAGGCACCGATGAAGAGTGCCGGAAAGCGCAGGATCATATCGCCGATTACGCCGCCGATGCCGTTGGGAAGCGGCCATGTCAAAGGTGCGGGAAAACAGCCGAGGGAGGCAGAAGCGATGAAGGCACCGGCGAGCCATGCAACAAGGCGGGCCGGGATGCGATTGAACTTGCGGCCGGAAATCAGCATGAACGCCCAGGCAAGCATGGGCAGCATGGCGATCAGTGCCGACAGGCCCAGAAACTGCATCATGATATCGGCAAAGATCGCGCCGCTGCGGCCCAGCAGGTTCGTCGGCTCGCTGCCCGTGGCGTAGGACAGGCTCGGATCGGCGACATTCCATGTGGCCAGTGCGGTGATGCCCAGCGCCAATACGGCAAGGACCGCGAAACCGCACAACGCCATCAACTGGCGCACGACGAATGCCGTCAGTACGAAGCGGTTATCACGACCATTGAAAGTCGGAGACGTCACTCTGTCCATATGCTGAACCTGTCGTTTTTTTCGTTGCTTCCGAAGTCCGGCCAAGGTGGCGCAGACGGGATGACAGGGCAAAATAGCGGGAGGGAGGTTAATATGGCATTAACCATGCACATTCAGAGATGACTTCGGCTGTGAAAACGAAAAAAGCCCGGCGCGGGACCGGGCTTTTGACGTTTGAGGAGGGGCGAGACAATCGCCCCCATCCGACAGTTCTTAGGAGTGGTAGGCTGCTTCGCCGTGCGATGCCAGATCGAGACCTTCGCGTTCGGCTTCGACGGGAACACGCAGACCGACGATGAGATCGACGACCTTGTAGAGGATCGCAGAGCCGATACCGGTCCACAGCAGGGTGACGACGACAGCCTGAACCTGAACCAGGAACTGGCCGCTCATCGTCTGTTCGCCTGCGTAGCCGATGCCGCCAAGCGACGCGCTTGCGAAGATGCCGGTTGCGAGCGCGCCGAAGATGCCGCCCACGCCGTGAACGCCGAAGACGTCTGCCGTGTCGTCATAGCCGAACTTGTTCTTCACCACGGAGACGAAGAAGTAGCAAAGTGGCGATACGATCGCGCCCATGACGATGGCGCCCATGGGGCCAACGATACCGGCTGCCGGTGTGATGGCAACCAGACCGGCGATCATGCCGGATGCTGCTCCCAGCATGGATGCCTTTCCGCGTGTGAAAGTCTCAACCAGGCACCACGACAGGATGGCTGCTGCCGTCGCAACGAAGGTGTTGACGGTTGCGAGCATTGCGCCGCTGGAGGCTTCGAGGTTGGAACCGGCGTTGAAGCCGAACCAGCCAACCCAGAGCATGGCTGCACCGACATAGGTCAGCGTCATGGAGTGAGGGGCCATCATGTCCTTGCCGAAGCCGGTACGCTTGCCAACCATGATCGCGCCGATCAGACCGGCAACACCGGCGTTGATGTGAACGACCGTGCCGCCAGCGAAGTCGAGAGCGCCGAGACCGAAGAGGTAGCCCTTTGCGTCCCAGACCATGTGAGCGATCGGGAAGTAGACGAACGTCACCCAGAGAATGCAGAACAGGATGGAGGCGGAGAACTTGATACGCTCGGCAAACGCACCGATTATCAGTGCCGGTGTGATGGCGGCAAAGGTCATCTGGAACATCACGAAGATGTATTCAGGAATGACGACGCCCTGCGAGAAGGTCGCAGCCGTGCTGTCCTTGGTGACGCCGGAAAGGAACATCTTGGCGAAGCCACCGAAGAACGGGCTTTCGGAACCGCCGAAGGCGAAGGAATAGCCATAGATGACCCAGATGATCATGACAGACGCGGCGATGACCGTGCACTGCATCAGGACGGACAGCATGTTCTTGCTGCGAACCAGACCACCATAAAACAGTCCGAGACCCGGGATGATCATGAACAGCACCAGGATGGTGGCGAGGAACATGAATGCGGTGTCGGCCTTTTCAGGAACCGGGGCTGCGGCAGCAGCAGCGGCAACCGGGGCAGCGGCGTCCTGCGCGAAGGCTGCAATCGGGGCCAGAAGGGCCGCCGCACTGGCGCCGAGCGCGCTGAGTGTGGAAATCTTGTTGAATTGCATGGTTTGAAAACTCCCCTGTCAGGCGTGCTTAAAGCGCTTCTGTGTTTGTTTCGCCGGTACGGATGCGCACGGCCTGTTCGATCGAGTAGACGAAAATCTTGCCATCACCGATCTGGCCCGTCTTGGCGGAGGATGCGATGGCCTCGACGGCCTTTTCCACGAGATCCGAAGCGACGGCGATCTCGATCTTCAACTTGGGAAGAAAGCTGACCGCGTATTCGGTGCCGCGATAAATTTCGGTATGTCCCTTCTGGCGTCCGTAACCCTTCACCTCGGTCACGGTCAGGCCCTGGATGCCGACAGCTGTCAGTGCTTCGCGCACTTCATCCAGCTTGAACGGCTTGATAATGGCCATCACAATTTTCATCTGGTTTCCCATCCTTTGTTTGCCTCGGCGCAGAGCCGACATGTCCCGACGCTGGCAGATCAACAACAGCGACTGCACCTCTACATTCAAGGCGCGTGCCAGTTTGATGGTGTTCTTATAAGTTATTGAAAAATAATGTATTTAATAAATAAGTCTGTAAAATAGGCACGCAAATATGCAAGCCGCGCTCAAGAAGCGGGCAAAAAAATAAAAATGACTATTATTTAGTCATTTGCCAATTTGCGGATCAGACCTTCCTGCGCCATAGATGCGACCAGAATGCCATCGCGCGTAAACAGATTGCCGCGCGTAAGCCCGCGAGCGCCTGACGCGCTGGGGCTGTCCTGCGTGTAGAGCAGCCAGTCATCAAGCTTGCAGGGACGGTGGAACCACATCGCGTGGTCTAGGCTTGCCGCCTGAACGGCGGGGTCGAAGATCGTGGTGCCGTGGGCGTAGAGTGAGGTGTCCAGCAGGGTCATATCGGAGAGATAGCCCAGAACGGCGGCCTGGTAATGCCGGTCGGCGGGCACGTCGCCGACCGCGCGCACCCATACGTTTTGATGGGGCTCAAGCTTTTCCTTGGAAATGTAATGGGTGAGCGAGACGGGCCTGATTTCAATCGGACGTTTGTTTTCCCAATATTTCCTGATGGCAGGTGGCGCCTTGGCGAGGAAGGCGTCGCGCATCTGCTCCTCGCTCATCAACTGCTCCGGCTGCGGCACGTCGGGAATTTGCGTCTGATGGTCGAAGCCGCCTTCATCGATCTGGAATGATGCCGACATGGAGAAAATAGCGTGGCCGTGCTGAATGGCGACGATGCGGCGTGTGGCAAAGCTTGCGCCATCGCGGATGCGGTCGACCTGGTAGATGATCGGCACCTTGGGGTCGCCGGGCCGCATGAAATAGGCGTGCAGGGAGTGGACGAAGCGGTTCTCCGCTACCGTGCGCTGCGCCGCCATCAAGGCCTGCGCGATGACCTGACCCCCGAACACGCGCTGCCAACCGACCTGCGGACTGGTGCCCCGAAACAGATTTTCCTCAAGCTTTTCCAGATCGAGCGTGGAAATGAGGTTTTGCAGCGGAGCTGTATTTTCGAGAGGGCGCGACATTTTCGACATGCTCCGGCTGTAGGAAGACCTAAATGGATGGTCTATAGTGCAGACGTGAGATTCACAAGAATGCGGGAGTGGTCGTGATGCTGGATGTTGTTGTTGCAGGCGGCGGATATGTGGGCCTGAGCGTTGCCGTGGCCATCAAGCAGGCTGCGCCCCATCTGGCTGTGCAGGTGATCGAAGCCGCACCGGAAGACGTCTGGAAGAAGGATATGCGCGCCTCCGCCATTATCGCGGCAGCGACGCGGATGCTCGATGTCTTCGGCATATGGCAGGAGCTGCTGCCGGAGGCGCAACCGATCAACAAGATGATCGTGACCGATTCGAAAACATCCGATCCCGTGCGCCCGGTGTTTCTGACCTTCGACGGGGATGTGGCGGAGGGCCAGCCCTTTGCCCATATGCTTCCCAATGTTGCGATGGTGGGTGCGTTGCGTGGCGTCTGCGAACGGCTGGGCATCGAAATCCGCCATGGTTTGAGCGTATCGGGTTTCGAGGCCGGTCCACAAAATAATCTCGTCGCTCTCTCTGATGGTTCATCCCTGGAGACACGTCTGCTAGTGGCGTGTGACGGTGTGCGTTCGGCGCTGCGTGACATGGCCGGTATCAAGACCGTGCATTGGGCCTATGACCAGTCGGGCATCGTGACGACGGTGGAGCATGAGCGTCCGCACAATGGCTGCGCCGAAGAGCATTTCCTGCCATCCGGCCCCTTTGCCATCTTGCCGCTGAAAGGCAATCGCTCCTCACTCGTCTGGACTGAGCGAACCGCGGATGCCGACCGTCTGGTGGCGTCCGACGATCTGGTATTCGAGGAGGAGCTGGAGCGCCGCTTCGGCCACAAATTGGGGACCGTGAAACCTGTGGGTCCACGGCGGGCCTTTCCGCTGGGCCTAACTCTTGCCCGAGCCTTCGTGGCGCCGCGTCTGGCACTCGCAGGCGATGCGGCGCACGGCATTCACCCGATTTCAGGCCAGGGCCTCAACCTCGGCTTCAAGGATGTGGCAGCGCTGGCCGAGACCATCGTAGAGGCAGATCGCCTCGGCCTCGACATCGGCTCGCTCAATGTGCTGGAGCGTTACCAGTCCTGGCGGCGGTTCGATACGGTGCGGATGGGCATCACCACCGATGTGCTGAACCGGCTGTTCTCCAACGATGTCGGGCCGATCAGGATCGCCCGCGATTTCGGCCTGGGGCTCGTGGACCGGATTCCCGGCCTCAAGTCCTATTTCATCGGCCAAGCGGCGGGAACGGCGGATAAGGACGGGCCGCGATTGCTGGCTGGCCAACCGCTCTAATGTGACAAAAGCCCGGAACAACACGATTCACGATCTTGTAGGGCGGAGAGTTGCTGCTGCCCAGATATAGCCGTGAACAAAAGCTGAATCAGATGGAGTCAGCGATTCGTCGCTGATTCGTTCTCAGCCTGTTCCGAATCGCCCTCGTCAGTGTTTATGACGCAAAAATCGGCGCAATTTCAGGTTTTATCCATTCCTTCCTTGCCTTTGATCCCCGCGATTGCCATGTGTGGTGGAAGACGCGGGCGGATATGTTTCGAGTGCGTTGTAAACAGTCAGTTAGTCGATTTCACGGATAGTACGTTGAATTTTCGCCCCATGATCTTGAGCGGCCGCGGTGTTACGGCCGTTCTTGGACCCACCAATACCGGCAAGACGCACTATGCCATCGAGCGTATGGTCGCGCATGGCAACGGTGTCATCGGCCTGCCGCTTCGTCTGCTGGCCCGTGAGGTCTATACGAGGCTTGTGGAAAAGGTGGGGGCGCCCAACGTGGCGCTGATTACTGGCGAAGAAAAGATTTCCCCTCCCAAGGCCAAATATTCCGTCTGTACCGTGGAAGCGATGCCGCGCGAAACGACTGCGGCCTTCGTTGCCATCGATGAGGTGCAGTTGGCGGGCGATCTGGAGCGCGGCCATATCTTCACTGACCGCATCCTGAATCTGCGCGGGCGGGAAGAAACGCTGCTGCTGGGTGCGGGCACCATGCGGCCCATTCTGGAAAAGCTGCTTCCTGGTATCGTCGTGGTCGAGCGGCCAAGGCTGTCGCAGCTGTTTTATGCGGGACAAAAGAAGATCACCCGCCTGCCGCGACGCACGGCTATCGTCGCCTTTTCCGCCGACGAGGTCTATGCGATTGCCGAACTGGTACGCCGTCAGCGCGGTGGTGCTGCCGTCGTGCTCGGTGCGCTTTCACCGCGCACACGCAATGCACAGGTTGGCCTCTATCAAAATGGCGATGTCGAATATCTGATTGCAACTGATGCCATCGGCATGGGGCTCAACCTCGATGTTGATCACGTTGCTTTTGCGCAGGACCGGAAGTTCGACGGCTATCAGTTCCGCAATCTCAACCCCGGTGAGATGGGCCAGATTGCGGGCCGTGCTGGACGTCATTTGCGCGACGGCACGTTCGGCGTGACCGGTCAGGTCGATCCTCTCGACGACGAACTTGTCGAGCGGGTCGAATCGCACCAGTTCGATTCGGTCAAAGTGCTGCAATGGCGCACCAAGAACTTCGATTTTTCCTCCATCGCCAATTTGCGTGGAAGTCTGGATGCCGCGCCGACCATTCAGGGTCTGGCGCGCGCGCTGCCGGCCATCGACCAGCAGGCGCTGGAGCATCTGTCGCGTTATCCCGAAATTGTCGACATCACCTCCAATGCCGAGCGGGTCGAAAAGCTTTGGGAGGCCTGCGCTTTGCCGGATTTCCGCCGCATCGCGCCCGCCCAGCATGCCGACCTGATTTCGACACTCTATTTCGACCTCGTCAAACACGGGGCCGTCAACGAAGACTTCATGGCCGAACAGGTGCGGCGGGCGGACCGCACCGACGGCGAGATCGATACGCTGTCTGCAAGGATTGCGCAGATCAGAACATGGACGTATGTATCAAACCGCCCAGGATGGCTTGCCGATCCGACACACTGGCAAGAAAAGACTCGGGAAATCGAAGATCGATTGTCCGATGCTCTACATGAAAGGTTGACGAAACGCTTTGTTGATCGCAGGACATCTGTGCTCATGAGGCGCCTAAGAGAGAATGCGATGCTTGAAGCTGAAATCAGTGTGAATGGTGATGTCTTTGTTGAAGGACATCATGTCGGCCAGTTGGCAGGTTTCCGGTTTACGCCGGTAGCCGGAGCCGAGGGGCCAGATGCCAAGGCTGTGCAAGGAGCAGCGCAGAAGGCGCTTGCGCTGGAATATGAGGCGCGTGCTGCGCGTCTGCACGCCAGCGGCAACGGCGACCTTGCCTTGGGCTCCGATGGGACGGTGCGTTGGCTAGGCGACCCTGTCGCGCGTCTTTCGTCTGGCGATAACATCATGAAGCCACGCGTCATCATGCTGGCCGACGAGCAGTTGAGCGGCAATGCCCGCGATCACGCCGTTGCCCGCGTCGAGCGATTCGTAAACCACCAGATCGCCACCGTGCTGAAGCCCCTGGACGATATTTCCCGCGCCGAAGACCTTCAGGGTCTGGCGAAGGGTCTGGCATTCCAGCTCGTGGAAAATCTTGGCGTGCTGTTCCGTCGCGACGTGACCGAAGAGGTCAAGACGCTGGATCAGGATGCGCGCGCCTCCATGCGCCGCTATGGCATTCGCTTCGGCGCCTATCACGTGTTCCTGCCTGCGTTGCTCAAGCCTGCTCCGGCAGAGCTTGTAACACTGCTCTGGGCGCTGAAGAACGATGGTCTTGGAAAGCCGGGTTACGGCGATCTCATTCCTGTTCTGGCCGCCGGTCGTACATCCGTTGTCACCGACAGCAGCTATGAGCGCATGTTCTACAAGCTCGCAGGCTTCCGTTTCCTCGGCAAGCGTGCCGTGCGTATCGACATTCTCGAGCGTCTGGCCGATCTTATTCGCCCGCTGTTGCAGTGGAAGCCCGGCACGCAGCCGCGCCCCGAGGGTGCCTATGATGGCCGCCGCTTCACCACGACGACTGCGATGCTCTCCATTCTCGGCGCGACGCTCGATGACATGGAAGAAATCCTCAAGGGCCTCGGCTACCGCGCCGATCAGGTGAGCGCCGAAGAGGCTGCGGCTTTCCTTGGCGGCCAGACCGGCGATGCTTCGAAGGTTGAAGCGACGACCGAGGCTGCACCTGCCGAAGAGACCGCTTCGCATGATGACGCCGATGCCGAGGTTTCGACCGAGGCGCCTGCTGCTTCCGAAGCCGTTGCCGAAGCGCCAGCCGAGGTGAAGGCCGAAGATGCTCCGGCAGAGACGGCAGTGGAACCTGCGGCTGAAGCAGCGCCTGTCGAAGTCGCGGAGCCCAAGCCGGTTCTTCTGTGGCGTCCCGGTGGTCGCAATGACAACCAGCGCACCGACAATCGCCGTCCGGCCAATCGTGGCGGTGAAAACCGTGGCGAGCGTCGCACCGAAGGTGGCGAAGAGCGCCCGGGTCAGCCGCGTGGCAATGCCAACCGAGACGGTGATCGTAAGCGTGATGGCGAGCGCAAGCGTGAAGGTGGTCGTCCCGGTAACAACGGCAACCGCAACGAGCGTCCTGACCGTGGCGAGCGCAAGGATCGGCCAGAGCGCAACGACCGTGGCGGCAAGCCGCAGGGTCAGCAGCGTTTTGAAGCCAAGCCACCGCGCAAGGAAAAGCCTATGGATCCGGATTCGCCTTTCGCCAAGCTCGCTGCGCTCAAGGAGCAGTTGAAGAAGTAACCGATGGACGAGAAACAACAGCCACATGACTCAGGCCGACAGCGCCTCGACAAGTGGCTGTTTTTCGCCCGTATGGTCAAATCCCGCTCGCTTGCCCAGAGCTACATCCAGTCCGGCAAGGTGCGCGTCAACGACACACCTGTGCGCCAACCGAGCCAAATGGTGAAAGTTGGCGACAGGCTAGACATCAGTTTCGAGCGCATGGACCGCATTCTTGTGGTCAAAGCTGCCGGTGAGCGTCGCGGCCCCTATGAAGAAGCCAGCCTTCTCTATGATGACAAGACGCCGCCGCGTCCGCCCGGCGAACGCCTGACGCTGCTCGAACAGGCGGTGCGAGAGCCCGGCAGTGGTCGCCCGACGAAAAAGGAGCGCCGTGCGCTCGATCGTTTTATGACAGACACCGACGAAGAATGAGACACCTGCGCGCCCTCTGAAGGAATAGTCCTCGACGTGCCAAGGATGTTTCTGAAGGTCATAGGCAAAACTATTGGATAACCCGTCCAAGCATAGATGGAATAATCGACTAGAAACCGGGTGTTTTTCAGGATCGTTTATCCTTGCTATCTCGGGACAAAGGCATTACCTCACTTGCCAAAGTGCCCCGTCTTAATGCCGGGCAATGGCTTGTGTTCGAGAGCCCAGTGACCCGGCCCGCATATTCTGGAGTCCATCATGACGTATGTCGTGACCGATAATTGCATACGCTGCAAATATACCGACTGTGTTGAAGTCTGCCCCGTCGACTGCTTCTATGAGGGCGAGAATTTTCTGGCGATCAATCCCGATGAGTGCATCGATTGCGGTGTGTGCGAACCGGAATGTCCAGCTGAAGCCATCAAGCCAGACACGGAGCCAGGTCTGGACAAGTGGCTGACACTCAACGCCGAATATGCGGCCATCTGGCCCAACATTACCATCAAGCGCGACCCGATGCCGGAAGCCAAGGAGATGGACGGCGTTTCAGGCAAGCTCGATCTTTACTTCTCGGCGGAGCCCGGAAAGGGCGACTGATTTGTCTGTCAAAGCGTGTTGCGGCCTTTCAGACCTGTCACGCTTTCTAAGGACTTGATCCTGATCCAGCTCGATCAAGTCCTTGTTCGAAAAAGACTTTTCCGCACCGCAGACGCGGTGCTGCTGGATTTCGGCTCAGGGCCGGAATGACGGAAAAGAGAACCCACCAGTTCTCTGACGCCTCCCAGCCCATGCTGCGGAGGCTTTTTCATACCTTGAAAACGGTTACCCAGCGCGCCCTGACTGCAATGTCGTGGACAACAGCGTCAGCAGTGCCACGCTTTCCTCCAGGCTTTGCCGCTGGCGGCTTTGGAGGATGGCGGATTGCAGACGGTTCATTTCGCGCGCAATCGTCGCTGGCTGCCATGTCCGCAGCGCTCTTTCGATAACCGGTTTGCGGCGGAAATGGATGCCGCGGCCCAGTGTCAGCATGACCTGACCGGCCTGCTGCTTCTTGTCGTCCATTTCCGCGCGCATCTGGTCCAGCAATTGAAATTGGCGCAGGCAGCCTTGCAGCACCAAAAAAATGGGCGTCTTGGAGGCGATGATTTTCTGGGTGGCGTGGAAGAAGGCATTGCGATCACCCTTCAGGATCGCGTCCACGGCATCGTCGGCGGAAACGGTGCTGGCATCGCCGATGATGGCCATCACGTCGTCTTCCTCGATGACGTCGTGACCTCGGCAATAGAGCGCGAGCTTGCGGACTTCGTTGCGGGAGGCGATGCGGTCACCGCCGAGGGATTCTGTCAGGCGTTGGCGGGCGGCAGGGGCGATGCGCAGGTTTTCGGTTGCCAGTTCCTGATCGATCAGCGCATTCAGTGCCCGTGCGTCGTCGGCATAACAAGGGATGGCAGCAATGGCGCGGGATGGTTCGGCGATCTTGCGAAGGCCGGTGCCTTTTTTCAAATCGCCCGCCTCAACGATCAGAAAGCTCGCTTCGGGCGGATTGTCGGACAAAACCTGTAGTGCATCCACCAGCGCCTTTTCATTGGCGGCACCCTTGACCCAGACCAGCTTTTCGCTACCGAACAGACCGATGGAGTTGATCTCATCCAGCAGCCGACCGGGATCGCCCTGGAGATCGGCGGCTGTGAGTTTTAAGGATGCGAAGGCATCGTTCGGATCGATGCCGGTCTTCGATGCGATCAGCGTGGCCCTTTCCGAGACGAGGCCACGGTCGGGACCGTAGAGCACGAATACGCGAAAACGCTCCGCCGGTTTTTCGGCGAAGCGTTCGAATTCATGCGACTTGATTTCCGTCATCTCACTCTCAACGGTTGAGCGTGGACGCGATATCCGTCTGGATGATCTCGGCAAGCTCTCGTGCTGCACGGTTTTCACCGTCGCGTATGGCGCGGATTTTCGCGAATTCCTGCTGTGGCAGATCGAGCATGGCAGTTACGGTGCGTCTTGCGGAACGCAGAACCTGACCATCGGAAATACGGGTCAGCACATAGTTACCAGTCATGCTGACACGACCCGGGAAGGGGCCGTCATAGTTGCTTTTCGATACTGAAAGGCTGGTGTCGTCGGTCACTTCCGTGGACGTCGCGCTGGATTTGACGACGATCTTGACCTCGTATTCCTTGGTCGTCGGTGCGCCTGCGCCGCCGTAAGCCAGGAAGATCAGGTGGTTGCGGACCTCTTGCGTGACGCGGTCGCCAGCGGAATCGAAGTTGACCGTCAGCAATTTCTGACGCGTACCGGAAGCCTCGCTATAGAGCGGACGAACCTGGCAGCCTGCCAGCAAACCGGCAAACAGGACAACGGAAATTGCGGCTGCTATGCGGCCCCATTTGGAATAGGCATCAGACAACAATGTTCACAATCCTTTGTGGAACCACAATGATTTTCTTCGGCGCGGCACCACCAAGTGCCGCCTTGACGGCGTCCAGTTCCAGCACGGCCGCGCGGACGGCATCTTGATCCGCATCGCGCGCGATTGTCAATTCGCCGCGTTTCTTGCCGTTGATCTGGATGGGCATCACCACATCGTTTTCTTCGATGAGGGCAGGGACGAAACGAGGCCATGCGCTTTGGGCGACAAGACCGTCATTGCCCAGCGCCGTCCAGCATTCCTCGGCCAAATGCGGCGTCATCGGCGCAATCAGGCGCACCAGAATTTCCGCCGCATCACGGGCAGCCGCCTTCACATCGTCTGACTTGCCGCCATTGGCCACCTCGGCAAAAGGTCCGGCCAGCGTGTTGACGAGTTCGTAGATGCGGGCAATAGCCTTGTTGAAGGCAAGCTTGTCCAGATCGTCCTGAACGGCCTTCAGCGTCTTATGGGCTGCCTTGGAGACGACAAGGCCATCGCCCTCGCTTGCAGGCGCAGGCGTGACCGACTTCAGCTCTTCGGCAGCTTCACCTATGATGCGCCAGACGCGCTGCACGAAGCGATGCGCGCCTTCCACACCGGCTTCCGACCAGATGACGTCGCGGTCCGGTGGGCTATCCGAGAGCACGAAGAAACGGGCGGTATCGGCACCATAGGACGCGATGATATCGTCCGGGTCGACCACGTTCTTCTTCGACTTCGACATCTTTTCGATGGAGCCGATCTGAACTTCTTCGCCGTCCGACAGCAGGAAGGCACGGCGTTTGCCATCGACTTCCTCGATGCGGATATCGGCGGGAACGACCCATTGGCCGTTCTGGCCTTCGCCGAGACGGTAGGTTTCGTGCACGACCATGCCCTGCGTGAACAGGCCCTTGAAGGGCTCCTTCACGTCCACATGGCCGGTGGCCTTCATCGCGCGGGTGAAGAAGCGCGAGTAAAGCAGATGCAGGATCGCGTGCTCGATACCGCCGATATACTGGTCCACGGGCAGCCAGCGATTGGCGACCTTTGGGTCCGTCGGCTGTTCTTCCCACGGCGCTGTGAAGCGGGTGAAGTACCAGCTCGAATCGACGAAGGTGTCCATCGTATCGGTTTCACGACGCGCCGCGTGGCCGCATTGCGGGCAAGACACGTGACGCCATGTGGGGTGACGGTCGAGCGGGTTGCCGGGCACGTCGAAGGTTACATCGTCAGGCAGCTTGACCGGCAGGTCCTTCTTCGGAACAGGCACGACGCCGCAGACTTCGCAATGGATGACCGGGATCGGGCAACCCCAATAACGCTGGCGGGAAATACCCCAGTCGCGCAGGCGGAAGTTCACCTTGCGCTCGGCCTGTGGCTCGCTGCCCAGCGTTTGGGCCGAAAGTTTCGACACGACAGCCTCGAATGCATCCGTCGTCGTCATGCCGTTGAGGAATTGCGAGTTGATCATCACGCCGTCATCGACAAAGGCGGTGTCGCCAATGGAGAAAGTCTCGGCGTTCTCGCCTTCCGGCATGACGACGGCGACGACTGGCAGATCGTATTTGCGAGCGAAATCCAGATCGCGCTGGTCGCCGGATGGGCAACCGAAAATGGCGCCTGTTCCGTAATCCATCAGCACGAAATTGGCGATGTAGACGGGCAGTTCCCAGGATGGGTCGAGCGGATGCTTGACCTTCACGCCGGTGTCGAAGCCGCGCTTTTCTGCCGTTTCCAACGCAGCTAGCGAGGTGCCCTGACGACGGCATTCTTCGCAGAACTCGGCGATCTCGGAGTTGGATTCAGACAGCTTGCGGGCCAGCGGGTGATCGGCAGCAATGGCCAGGAAAGATGCGCCGAACAGCGTGTCGGGACGGGTCGTGTAGACGGTCACGTCATCGAAACCCGCAGGAGCCGTCGAAGCCACAGTCTGCCAGCGCAGCGACAGGCCTTCCGACTTGCCGATCCAGTTTTTCTGCATCAGGCGGACTTTTTCCGGCCACTGATCCAGAACATCCAACTCGTCCAGCAAATCCTGGCTGAAATCGGTGATGCGGAAGAACCATTGCGTCAATTCGCGTTGTTCGACCAAGGCACCGGAGCGCCAGCCGCGTCCGTCGATGACCTGTTCGTTGGCCAGAACCGTATGATCGACGGGGTCCCAATTGACCTTGGACTGCTTGCGGTAAACCAGACCCTTTTCCATGAAGTCGATGAACAAGGCCTGCTGCTTGCTGTAATATTCCACGTCGCAGGTGGCAAATTCACGGGTCCAGTCCAGAGACAGGCCCATGGATTTGAGCTGGCCGCGCATGGTGGCGATGTTCTGATAGGTCCAGTCCTTGGGGTGGACGTTGTTCTGCATGGCGGCATTTTCCGCAGGCATGCCGAAGGCGTCCCAACCCATGGGGTGCAGCACGTTGTAGCCGCGTGCACGCTTGTAGCGCGCAACGACGTCACCCATGGCGTAATTGCGCACATGGCCCATATGGATGCGGCCAGAGGGGTATGGAAACATCTCGAGAACGTAATATTTCTCGCGGGCATCGCTGTTGTCGGTCACGAAGACATTGTCTTCGTTCCATTTTTGCTGCCAGCGCGGCTCGGCGTCGCGAGGATTATAACGTTCGATGGCCATACTTCTGAAATCCGGGTATCAAGGGGAAAATTCGCGCTGACCTTCACCACGAAACGGCCTATGCGTCAAGTTTGGCAGGGCTTGCGATGGACGCAATCTTGGTCGACAGCGTCCAAATGGTGACAATGGTGCTTGGCATCAAGGCAGGCGGCGGCTACTGAAACCCTTATCCCTTGATAAAGTGAAGGTTTGACATGGAAATCGAAGCGCGTCTTGAAGATGTCACGCAGCGGATTGCAGCGGTTGCGGAAAAAGCCGGTCGTAAACCAGGCACCGTCAATCTCGTTGCCGTCTCGAAAACCTTCGATGGCGACACGATCCAGCCGGTGATTGATTGCGGCCAACGCATTTTCGGTGAAAACCGGGTGCAGGAAGCGCAGGGCAAGTGGCCAGCGCTGAAGGAAAAGACCGATGGTATCGAACTGCATCTGATCGGCCCGCTGCAATCCAACAAGGCTGCGGATGCGGTTGAGCTGTTTGATGTCATCGAAACGGTCGATCGTGAAAAGATTGCCCGTGCCCTTGCCGATGAATGCACCAAACAGGGCCGGGCGCTGCGCTTTTACGTGCAGGTCAATACGGGCATGGAGCCGCAAAAGGCGGGCATCGATCCACGCGAGACGTTGGCTTTCGTCGCCATGTGCCGCGACGAATTGAAGCTGAACATTGAAGGTCTGATGTGCATCCCGCCCGCAGAGGAGTATCCCGGCCCGCACTTTGCGCTGTTGGCAAAGCTGGTCAAGGAATGCGGTCTGGAAAAACTGTCGATGGGCATGTCGGGTGATTTCGAGACGGCGATTGAATTCGGCGCGACCAGCGTGCGGGTGGGGTCGGCGATCTTCGGCACGCGCTGATCGCTTTTCGATTCAAGGCACAACAAGCAACCTTCATCCATCATCCTGAGCTTATCAAAGGAGAGGTGCCCCGCAGGAGCCTCGAAGGGCGAGGGTTGCGGGCTTGGGACAGAGTGCGCAGCGGATGCTTCGAGGGTCGCTTCGCTCCCACCTCAGCATGAGGGCGGAATGTGTGGCTTCACGTCACGAGCCACCGTTACTGCAGCTGCATGTTGCGTCCGGACGCATGTTACCAAACAGAAAAGCCACGGCATCTTTCGGTGCCGTGGCTTTTTGTTGCTTGGTCGGGGCCTAAGCCCCTTTTGATATCAATCGAAGGCGATGGCCTTGTCGGTTCCGGTGACCGGCTTGCCGTCGATCGAAACCTCGACATCCGCGGAACCTTCATTGCGCTTCACGGCGACCTCGCGGACTTTACCCTCCAACGTGATCTTGGCCGAGAAGCCGTCCCAGGCCTGCGGCAGCGATGGGGCGATGTGCAGCTTGCCATCGACGCGGGTGATGCCGAGAATGCCTTCGACGGCGGCGCGGTAGAGCCAGCCGGCAGAACCGGTGTACCAGCTCCAGCCACCGCGGCCGGAATAGGCGCCTGCGCCATAGACATCCGCCGTCACCACATAGGGTTCGACACGGTAGGTCTCAGACGACGGACGGTCGAGCGCGTGATTGACCGGATTGAGCATCGAGAAGCACTTCCATGCATCCTCGTTGCGACCCATTTTCGCCAGCGCCAGAACCACCCAGGTTGCGGCATGGGTGTATTGGCCGCCGTTTTCACGCACGCCCGGCGGATAGGCCTTGATATAGCCTGGGTCCTGTGGCGAGCGAGAGAAGGGAGGTGTGAAGAGGCGGATGATGCCCGTCTCCTCATCGACGAGTTCCTTCATCACGGCATCCATGGCCTGGCCCGAGCGCTGCTCTTCGCCTTCGCCTGAAAGCACGCTCCAACTCTGGCCGAGAGAATCGATTCGGCATTCTTCGCTTGTGACGGAGCCGAGTGGGGTGCCATCATCGAAATAGCCACGACGGTAATAGTCACCGTCCCAGCCAGCCGTTTCCAGGGCAGCGCGCAGCTTGTCGCGATGTGTCTTCCACTTTTCGACGCGGTCGAGATCACGACGTTCCTGTGCGATTTCAATGAAATCACGCAGGGTGCCTGCGAGGAACCAGCCGAGCCAGACGCTGGTGCCCTTACCGGCGACGCCTACGCGGTTCATGCCATCGTTCCAGTCGCCACCCAGAATGAGAGGCAGACCGTTTTCGCCCGTGCGGTGAATGGCGAGATCAAGCGCCAGTGCCGCATGTTCATAAAGGCTGACGGACGTTTCGCTGGTTTCCGGCTGGAAGAACGCGTCGTGCTGGCCGGGTGTCAGCGAGGGGCCCTTGAGGAACGGGATGGACTGATCAAGGATTGCCTTGTCGCCCGTGGCAGCGATGTACTGATGGGTGGCGTGAGCAAGCCAGACGACGTCATCTGAAATCGTCGTGCGTACACCAGCGCCCGTTAGTGGCAACCACCAATGCTGAACATCGCCTTCGGCGAACTGCCGTCCGGCCGCACGTAGGATCTGCTCGCGAGCAAGCTCCGGCTGGTAGAGCAGGAAGGCCAGCGTATCCTGCAACTGGTCGCGGAAACCGAACGCGCCGCTCGACTGGTAGAACGCCGTGCGAGCGAGGATACGGCAGGCCAATGCCTGATAGGGCAGCCAGCTGTTGACCATGTGGTTGAAGCCTGCGTCCGGGGTAGACACCTGCAACTGGCTGGTAAAGCCGTTCCAGAAAGTCTTGTTCTCGGTCAGCACCGCATCGAAATCTGCGGTGCGGATGTCCTTTACCAGCGCACGGGCGTCTTCGACCGTGTCTGTATCGCCCATGTAGAACAGAATACGACGTTCTTCGCCGGGCTTGAGGTGGATTTCCTGCATCACGGCGGCGCAAGGAGCACCATCCAGTTCGACGCTGCCGGATAGGGCCGCACCCGAGACGATGGCCTGCGGCGCCTGGATGGAGCCATAGCGACCGATGAACTCACGCTTGCTGGTGGTAAAGCTGGCAGCCGGTTCGTCCAGTGCAAGGAAGGCCGTGCGTGCATTGTAATCGATGCTGTAGGGATTGGAGGCGAACAGCGCTCCCGTTGCCTCGTCATGGGCGCTGAGAATGAACGGCGCCGATTTCTGGGTGTTGTTGCCCAGCACCCATTCGACATAGCCGTAGGTTTTCAGGCGGCGGTTTTCCGTACCGACGTTGCGAATGGTCAGACGCGACAGCTTGACGGGTCGTTCACGATCGACGGTTTGGGTAACCTCGATATCGAGACCCTCATCGACGCTACGGAACACAGAGTAGCCGAGGCCATGACGGGCTTCGAACACCGCTTCTGGATTGCGCGACAACGCGGCAAACGGCGAGTGGATCTTGCCGCTTTCGACATCGGCGACGTAGATC
This sequence comes from Agrobacterium sp. lyk4-40-TYG-31, assembly GCF_030209855.1. Classification (NCBI taxonomy): domain Bacteria; kingdom Pseudomonadati; phylum Pseudomonadota; class Alphaproteobacteria; order Hyphomicrobiales; family Rhizobiaceae; genus Agrobacterium; species Agrobacterium sp. lyk4-40-TYG-31. The sequence continues at coordinate 176,020 of NZ_JARVRE010000006.1, read as the reverse complement.
GCTTCACCGGGTCGGTTCGTGACCGGATCGTTGCTCCACGGTGTCAGTTGATAGTCGCGCGAATTGCGGCTCCAGGTAAAACCAGCGCCCTCGGCGGAGATGTGGAAGCCGAATTTCTCGTTGGAGATGACGTTGATCCATGGCTGCGGCGTAGACTGACCGCCGTGCAAGCGCACGACATATTCGTCGCCGGTCTTGGTGAAACCGCCAAAACCGTTCCAGAAATCGAGATCGTTGGCATCTTCCACCGGTTCACCCTGCGGGAAAGCCGGAGCGGGCAGGCGAGCTTGAGCCGATTCACTGCCTTCCGGCCCGCGATGGGCGGCAAACAGCGAGACGGCACGGTTGACCTGATCCACGATCTTGCCGTTGCGCACGTGCAGAACGACACGGGACGCAGCCAGCAAAGCGGACCATGTTTCCTCATCCATCAAATCGCGACGAACGGAGAAGACATGTGGTCTGCCGCCATCTGCCGGATTGATACGGCGCTGCGCTTCGGAAATGAAGTCGAGAGCGTGCTGCATGTCCTGAGCGTATGAGGCCGCGCGTTCATTGACGATCACGAGATCGAAGATGACGCCGCGGGCGCGCAGATATTCATGCGCACTCAAGGCTTCCTTGGCGATATCCATATCCATGTCGTCGTTGATACGCAGGCTGAAGATCGGGAAGTCGCCCGAAATCGCCAGCGGCCACAGCGACCGCTGCGAACCAAGACCGGTTTTCAGCGTATCGGCATCCGCACGCAGATGCATGTCGGGATAGACGAGATAGCGCGCCAGATGCTGGAAGGCCGCTGCCTGCTGCGAGGTTACGCCCACATGGCGCATCTGCACCTGTGTTCGCGTCCAGGCGTGGACGAGTTCATGGGCAAAGGCATCCGGGTGGCGGTAGCGATCGATCGCCTTGTCCACATCCTCACGGCTCGGCGCTGCAATGGTCCAGAAGATCACGCTGACTTTCTTGCCTGCGGGAACGCGCACAACGCGTCGCAGGGACAGGATAGGATCGAGCGTGAAGCCGTCCGTGCCTGATAGCGTTGCGCCAGCATCGAAGGCTGCGGCTTCGCTGAGTGCACGACCGCGACCGATGAACTTTGCACGATCCGTTTCAAACTCAGTCGGACGCGCGGGACCTGCATTATCTGCTGCCAGATGGGCGATGACCGTTGACGGCTCACTTGGGCTGCGCTTGTTGCGCCAGGCGCGGATGACATCGCCGCGCTTGCCGATTTCCGTCTGCACGAACATGCGCGAGAATAGAGGATGGGCGCTGTCATCGTCATCATTGGCGATGACGGGCTCCATATAGGAGGTCACTTCGATGTAGCGATCTTCCGAGCCGACATTGAGTAGCGTGATGCGGCGGCCTTCTGCATCGTGCTCGGTCGCAACGATGCATTCGACCACGCTTTGCAGATCGCCCACGGTTTTGTGGAATTCTGCCTTGTCGTCGGTGAAGACGGTCTTGGTCTTTTCGCCCACAGCAACGCGCGGCTCAGCGGTCGCACTCCACCAGTCGCCGGACACGGTATCGCGCAGGAACAGGAACGTACCCCAGCGATCTTCGGTCGGATCGGCCTTCCAGCGCGAAATCGCCAGACCGTTCCACTTGGAATAGCCCGCACCCGTGGAGGTGAGCATGGTGGAATAGTGGCCGTTGGAGAGGAACACGACTTCGCGGTCGCGCACGGCAGGATCTGCAATGCTGCGCACTTCGGCCCGCAGAAGGTCGGCCTGTTCCTTGCCGGGAGTTTCCGGTTCGTATTTGGAGCTTACGACGGGTACTTCGCGCGGAGCCTTTTCCTGAAGCAGCAGTTCGGCGGCTTCGATCACAGGGTCGGCATGGAAGAGTTCACGCAAAATGCCGTCCATGACCACGTTGGCGACAGCCGCAATCGACATGCCATGGTGGTGGGCATAATAGTTGTAGACGACGGCGCAGACCTTGCCATCCGGCACGCGGGTCGGCGTGAAGTCCACGGCATCATGGAAACCGAATTGACCGAGCGCGCCGAGCTTGCGCAGCTTGTCGAGATTTTCCAGTGCCCCTTCGGGGTCATATTGCGATGCAAGGATCGAGGCATAAGGTGCGATGACTGCGTTCTGGCCAAGGCCGCGCTTCAGACCCAGCGTCGGCACACCGAAGTTGGTGTACTGGTAGTTCATATTATGGTCGCGGGCGTTGAATGCCGCTTCCGAAATGCCCCATGGTGTGCCCAGACGGCGGCCATGGCTGATCTGTTCCTTGACGATCAGATTGTTCGTCTGGTTCAGGATACCGCCGTGACGCTCCTGCATGACGAGCGGTGGCATCAGATATTCGAACATGGAGCCGGACCAGGAGACCAGCGCGCCCTGCGCACCGATCGGAACGACCTGACGGCCCAGACGATACCAGTGCTCTGTCGGCAGATCGCCCTTGGCGATGGCAAACAGGCTGGTCAGGCGGCACTCGGACGCCAGAAGGTCGTAGCAGGCTTCGTCCAGTTCCTGGCTGTCCACGCGGTAGCCGATGGAGAGCAGACGGCGGTCCTTGCGGTAAAGGAACCCAAAATCCATCGAGAAGGCGAGATTACGGCTGCGATCGCGAAGCGAGTTGAGCCGGTCACGCAATGGATCGATGGTGGAGAGGTCGAAGGCGCTGTCGGAGATATGCGCTTCACAGCAATCGACCAGCGATTGCGCCCAGCGGGTAACTTCGGCGCTCTGTTCCGACTTGACCTCTAGGTTGAGGTTGGAGGCCAGCTTCTGGATGTCACGGGCCAGCACGGCCAGATTGATGACGCGGATCGAGGCAAACTCGTGCTCGCGCTTGACAGAGGCAAGAGCGTTGGAGAAGCCGATAATGCGCTCTTCCAAACGGCGATGCAGGGGACGCAGGTTCTTGCGGTCGTCCGGCAGTTCCTTCAACGTCTCACGCAGAATACCGGCAACGTCGCCGATACCATCGAGATTGCCCTGAAGGTGGGCGGACGGTGCTTCGGCCCATTGGCGGCACGCCGACGAAATCGCGATCAGGTGACCGGCAAGGTTGCCGCTGTCGACCGCAGAGACGTAGCGAGGTCCAAGTGTCTGGAGCGTATCCGTGTGGTACCAGTTATAGAGGTGGCCGCGATGCTTCTCCATCTTCTCGACCGTCTCGATGGTCTTTTCCATCCGCTCGACGGTTTCCGAGAAGCTGATCCAGCCGAACTGGCGCGCGGAGATGACCGACAGCAGGTAGACGCCGATATTGGTTGGGGAGGTGCGGCTGGCAACGACGGGTTCAGGTGTTTCCTGGTAGTTGTCAGGTGGCAGGTAGTTTTCACCCGATGTCACGAAGGCTTCATAGTAGCGCCATGTGCGCCGCGCGATCTTGCGCAACTCGCCGGAGACGTGTTCGGACACAAACAGGCGATCTTCGGTTTCGGCGGACTGGCTGACATACCATGCGACGGCAGGGGAGAAGACCCACAGCAATGCGAAAGGAAGGCCGACCAGAAAGGCGTTGTCGCCGGGCAGCGAGGCAAACATCAGGCCCAGAAGTGCAACCACGGGGGCATGCCACATCTGACGGTAATAATCGAAGATAGTGCCCTGCGCGCTCGATTGAATGGAGGCGGCGGTGCGCCATTCCAGCATCAGCTTGCCGCTGACGAACAGGCGGTAGAGAGAGCGGCCAATGGCATCCGCCATCATGCAGGCGCTGTCGGCAATAAAGACGATGCGGAGTGCGACCTGCGCGTTGGTGGCGCGGACTTCCGACCACAGCGTGTGAAAATGCGCCTGCGGCACGATATCGGTGGAGCGTGGAACGAGACCAGACAGGAGCGACAGGGTCGGTGCGACGAACAGCGAGAAGATCAGCAGGATCTGCCAGATCAGCGCGCCGAGCGGGCCCATGAAGTACCAGCCGAGAACGGAGGCGACGAACCAGGCAAGCGGTGTCAGCGAACGACGCAGATTGTCGATCATCTTCCAGCGGCCAATGGCGGTCACGCCGCGCTTCATATCCATGATGTAAGGCAGAAGTTGCCAGTCGCCACGCGCCCAGCGGTGCTGACGCGAGACTTCGACTTCGTAGCGGGTCGGGAAGTCCTCGACGAGCTCGACGTCCGTCACCAGCGCGCAACGCGCAAACGAGCCTTCAAGAAGGTCGTGGGACAGAACCGCGTTCTCATCGATCCGGCCCTTCAGGGCGGTTTCAAAGGCATCGACGTCATAGAGGCCCTTGCCGGTGAAGGTGCCTTCGGAGGTCAGATCCTGATAAACGTCAGAAACAGTAAAGACGTAGGGGTCGATACCACGGTTGATGGAGAAGACACGCTGGAAGACGGACGCGTCCTTGCCCGTGGTGAGTGATGGCGTCACGCGTGGCTGAAGCAGGCCGTAACCATGGATCACGCGGCCTGTCTCGGGATCGTGGACCGGGCGGTTGATCGGGTGGTGCATCTTGCCGACGAGCTTGGTGACGGCATCGCGCATCAGGCGCGTATCGGCATCCAGCGTCATGACGTATTTGACGTTCTCGGGCACCATGTTGGCACCGTTGAGGAATGTCGTGTCCTTGTCGCCACGCAGCAGCATGTTGAGTTCATGCAGCTTGCCGCGCTTGCGCTCCCAACCCATCCAGCAATCTTCTGCGGGGTTGTAGAGGCGACGGCGGTGAAGCAGGAAGAACCGCGTCTTGCCATCGAACGCATAGCGTGCACTGAGGGCCGCGACTTCACGCTTGGCGTATTCAAGGATTTCGACGTCCTCAGCCGATTGCTCATACGGCGCATCGCGCCAGTCGCTGATCAGCGCGAAGGAGATTTCTCCATGCGGATTGGCGAGGTAGTGAACCTCGATATTGCGGACCATTTCGTCCACGCTGTCGCGGCTGGTGATCATGCAGGGAACGGCAAGAAGGGTGCGCGCATCCTGCGGAATGCCTTCCTTGAACTCGTATCCGACCAGACGGAACGGCTTGACGAAGAACGTCACGACCGTGTTGAAAAGGCCGGTTGCGCCTTCCGAGGCGGGAAGCGCGAACATCAGCAGAAACGCGGTGACCACATACCATGGCATACCCGCATCTGCGAGGAACCAGCCGACAATGGCCATGGCCAGCGCTGTGAGCGCAATGACGGGCACAGCGACGGACATCCAGTTGAAGCGGCGCATGAAGCGCACGACGCGCTGGGCAAACAATGGATTATAGCCGATCCGCTCTTCCAGCTCCTTGCGGCGCTGACCGATGAGGAAGCTGCCAACATTGGGTGCGTGCGGATATTTTTGATCGGAACTGGAGGTTTCTGCGACCATATCGATCGCGGTCTGCGCCACTTCGATTTCCGTCTTCGGGGAACGGCGGGCCAGCAGCTCGATGGTGTTGCGATAGGTATTGCGCGATCCGAAGTCGAGCGTATCGTAATCGGTCTGCTCGCGCAGAACCTTGTCGATATGGCTGACTTCCTCGAACCAGACGGACCATTCGGTATCGTCGATTTCGCGCAGGCTTCTGACGATATTGCCCATCGTCACATTGCCGGAGGCGAGGCGGTTATGCTCCGCCATCATGATGTTTTCGGCATCCGTGCCAGCGCTGCGAAGGCGCTCTTCCAACCAGTTCAGGGCAAAACCGGAGGTCTGCGAACCGTTTCTGAGGCGATAGAGGAACTGGGTCGAGAAGGTGGGGTCATCCACCAACTGGTCGATCTGCTTCAAGACGGTCGCAGACGCCTCGGCATCGTTGAGGCGGATGATCTCATCGACGACCTCGTTTGCCCGCTGGCGCATGCGGCGCGAGCGCTCGACGCGAATAGAAATCCGGCGCAGATTTTCGATGAGAACGAAGCGAAGGATCGAGGGCAGGGCCCAGAGTTCACCGATCTGGAGCGTCTGCGATGTCTGGTAACCCTCGACCAGCGCCGTCATGCTTTCGCGTGAAATCGTGCTGTGTGTGTGGGCCACATAAAGCCACGCCAGTGCCATCACGCGCGGTATCTCGACATTGCCGATCTTCACGGTCGGCAGCTGGCTATAGAACTTTCGGGGGAAGTCGCGGCGGACCTCCTGAATGGCTTCTTCGATCACATAGTGATTGTCGAGCAGCCATTCCGCAGCGGGCGTGATCGTAGCGCCATTTTCGGCATCGACCGCTGTGGTGCGGTAAACGCGCAGGATTTCCTTTTCGTTTTCACGATGGCGCGCGAAGAAATCGAACTCCATGAAACCCGGCAGGCCATCGGCCCCGGATTTGGACAGTTCGGCTCCGCAATCCCTCAACTCCTCGATGGTGAAGTAGACGGAGCGTATCGAATCATTGTGATCGATCTGCTTTGCTTCTGAATCACGGGCGGCGGCGGTCGGCGTAATATGAAATGACATCGGCTCGTATTCTGCACTCTGTGAGGGTCTGGTTTATGTAACCGGAACTTGTTTCAGATTGCTTTTGGAAATTGAAACAACTTTGGACGCTTTATTTCGTGCTGATCCTGAACCTTTGCTGAACCATCGCGAACCAGCGAGCGATGATTGCATGACGTCTGTTACCAACTATCATGGCATTTTTCTGCATGAGGCAACTTCGTCTCCAAGAAAATCAATCATTTGGGAAGTTGGATGTGGTGTGGCGCGCACTCGCACCGCCGCTTCATGAACCATTTTCGCACACTCCCCAAACGCGAAAACACCCCATGCTGGCTTTGTCCCATCTCGTCATGAAATCCCCCGGATGTCCAGCCTTTCTGAACGGCAATTGGCTGGCCTACGCAAGGAATGACTTCAGGCAATTTCGGTTCCATGCAACCGCTGCCGCTTTCACAAGTGCTGACATCGTCAAAATCGGTTTGGTGGCTGCAAGCCCTCCTTCGGTCTTATCAGGAGGTGGTAATACTGCTAGGCAGAGATCGTTAAAATTTACCCTTGCCGAAACATGCCGGATGCAGAAATGACGACACAGCCAGAACACACCGCAGCTATTGCCAACCACATGCCTGATGTCGTTGAAATCCGCCAGCACCTACATCGCAACCCGGAAATCGGTCTTTCCGAATTCAAGACCTCGGATTTCGTAGCATCGAAGCTGGAGGCCATGGGCTATTCCGTGACGCGTGGGTTGGCTGGCACCGGTGTGGTCGCGACTTTGCGCAACGGCAGCAGCCATCGGTCGGTCGGCATTCGCGCCGATATGGATGCACTCCCCATCCATGAGGACACAGGTGCAGACTATGCCAGTCAGACTCCAGGCGTCATGCATGCCTGCGGGCATGACGGACATACGGCCATGCTGCTGGGTGCCGCCAAGATCATCGCCGAACGCCGAAATTTCGATGGCACGTTGCATCTGATCTTCCAGCCTGCGGAAGAAAATTTCGGCGGTGCGCGCATCATGATTGAGGACGGGCTATTCGAGCGCTTTCCGTGTGATGCGGTGTTTGCGCTCCACAATGAGCCCGGTCTGCCCTTTGGTCATTTCGTGTTGCGCGATGGTCCTATCATGGCGGCAGTGGACGAATGCAAAATCACGGTCAACGGTTACGGCGGGCATGGCGCTGAACCGCAAAGCACGCTCGATCCCATCGTTGCTGGCGCCAGCATCATCATGGCGCTGCAAACCATCGTGTCGCGCAATATCCATCCGTTGACGCCGACGGTCGTGACAGTGGGTGCCTTTCATGCAGGGGTCGCAAGCAATGTCATTCCCGAAACGGCGGAAATGTTGCTGACGATCCGCTCTTTCGATGCTGCTGCTCGAGATGAACTTGAAAAGCGCATTCGCCAGATCGCCGAAGGACAGGCGGCAAGCTATGGCATGAGTGTGACGCTCGATTACGAACGCGGTTACAACCCGACCATCAACCATAAGGCGGAGACGGATTACATCGTCGATCTGGCAACCCGCTTTGCCGGAGCCGACAAGGTCTTGGAAATGCCGCGTCCTACCATGGGCGCGGAAGATTTCGCCTATATGCTTGAGCAACGTCCTGGCGCGTACTTCTTCCTCGGCACCCAGAGAACGGAGAACGATCCACCGCTGCACCATCCCAAATTCGATTTCAACGACGATATTCTGCCTATCGGCACGGCGTTCTGGGTCGAGCTTGCTGAAGATTATTTGAAGGCGTGAAACGCAAAAAAAGGCTGGTCATAAAGCCAGCCGTTTTGTCTCAAATTATTGAACGCTCAGGGCACCAAGCCGAGTATGACGGCGCCGACGAAGGCGAAGCACACGCCGATGAGGGCGGTATGGACGATCGCCTGCCAGCCCTTTGTTGGTGCAGACGATGGCGTGAAATCTCTGATTTTTCCGGCTTTGGAATAAGACATCGAACCCTCCCTCGTTGACCTCAGCCGATTGAACGGCGTTGCGACTTATGGATGCTAGAATACCGCTATTTCCGACTATTTCTGTAGAGATAATTTTCTATATGTTGGGCCAATCGGGAAAAATATGGATCGTTGAAAGCCTCCCAACCCGCATCGATCTACCCGATTTCGAGGAACTAACGCGCAGCACCGCCTCTGGTTCAACACAAATGTTAACACCAGAGTAACGTTTAAATAGCGATGCCGTGATCATTGCTCAGGCAGCGAAGCGTTCCAGTGCCACCGCCATGACATCGGGGTCGACATTGCCGCCTGACGCCACGGCTATCACGGTGTCGGTGTCAAATTCGCTGCCATGAAAAAGCGCCGCTGCGAGCGCGACAGCGCCACCGGGTTCGACCACCACTTTCAGCCGCAGGAAGGCCAGCACCATGGCGCGGAGCGCTTGGTCTTCCGTCACCGCAATGCCTTTGCCACAACGCCCCGCCATCAGCGGAAAGGTAATGTTACCGGGTTGAGGGGTGATGATGGCGTCGCAGATAGAGCCGGACAACGCGTCGTTCCGCTCGATTTTGCCGGATGCCAGAGAGCGTGCGACGTCATCGAACTTTTCTGGCTCGCACGTTCTCACCTTATATTGCGCTGCTCTAGCTTCCAGCGCCAGCGCTATACCCGATGTCAGGCCGCCGCCACCGCAGGGCACAAGAACATCGGCTGCCTCTATTCCCAGTTCCTGTCCTTGCTCGGCAATTTCCAGACCGACCGTTCCCTGACCGGCGATGACGAGGGGTTCATCGAAAGGCTTGATCAGCGTCAGACCCCGTTCCTGTGACAGTCTGGCACCGATCGCGTCACGATCATCCTTTGCGCGGTCGAACAGCACGACCTCCGCGCCATAGGCTTTGGTGTTCTCGATTTTAATTTTCGGCGCGTCGTGGGGCATGATGATGAGGGAGGGAACGCCATGCAATGCCGCAGCGAGTGCGACGCCCTGCGCATGATTGCCGGATGAAAAGGCAATCACGCCGCGTCGACGCACCGCAGGTTCCAGCCCCGATACCGCCGACCAGCCGCCACGGAACTTGAAGGAGCCTGTACGTTGCAGGCATTCCGCCTTCACGAAAATCCTGCGTCCTGCGATTTCATCCAGAAAATGCGATGACAAGAGTGGTGTGCGGATTGCCTGCGAGCCGATGCGCTGGCGTGCCGCTTCAATCATCGTGATGTCTGTCATGCTCTTCTCGTGGTGATGTTTCGTCGGCGTCACCATAGGCAAAAATCGCGGCTGGGAAAGGGGCAAAAAAATCCCCGGACGATGCCGGGGATTTCGTGGAAGCACAGCTTAGATCAGGCCAGCGTGTAGGCCGTCTTCACTGTGGTGAAGAACTCGCTGGCATATCTGCCCTGCTCACGCGGGCCGAAGGAGGATGCCTTGCGACCGCCGAAGGGCACGTGGAAATCCACGCCTGCCGTCGGCAGATTGACCATGACCATGCCCGCTTCTGCATTGCGCTTGAAGTGCGTTGCATGCTTGAGGCTGGTGGTGGCGATGCCGGAGGAGAGGCCAAAGGGCGTATCGTTTGCTGTGGCCAGCGCTTCGTCGTAGTTCTTCACGCGGATGACAGCGGCCACAGGCCCGAAGATTTCCTCCTGCGAAATTCGCATGCTGTTGGTGGCTTCGGTGAAAAGCGTTGGCTGAAGGAAGAAGCCGGGCGTGTCGCGCTTGACGATCTCGCCACCGAAAGCGACTTTCGCGCCTTCCTGCTTGCCGATTTCGATGTAATCGGTGTCCTGCTTCAGCTGCTTTTCATCGACCACAGGACCGACATGGGTGCTCTTGTCCATGGCGTTGCCGACATTGATCTTGGCCAGACGCTCGGTCATGGCGGCCACGAACCTGTCGTGAATGCCTTCGGTGACGATGATGCGCGACGATGCGGTGCAGCGCTGTCCGGTGGAGTAGAAGCCGGAATTGGCGGCTGCCTCTACTGCCACGTCGAGATCGGCATCATCCAGCACGACGAACGGGTTCTTGCCGCCCATTTCCAGCTGGAATTTGCGGTTGAACGGCAGCGAGGATGCAGCGACGCGCTGGCCCGTGCCTGTCGATCCCGTGAATGTAATGCCGGACAGATGCGGGCTGTCGAGCATGGCCTGACCAACGACGGAACCGCGACCCATGACGAGGTTGAGAACGCCCTTCGGCAGACCGGCGCGGTGAAGAATATCGACGATGGCCCATGCGCAGCCGGGAACGAGATCGGCGGGCTTGAAGACGATGGTGTTGCCGTAGCAGAGCGCCGGTGCGATCTTCCAGGCCGGAATGGCAATCGGGAAGTTCCACGGCGTGATGATGCCGATAACGCCGAGCGGCTCGCGTGTTACTTCTACGCCGATGTTCGGGCGTGCCGAAGGAATGACTTCACCGGCCAAACGCAAGGCTTCGCCAGCGAAGAAGTCGAAAATCTGGGCGGCGCGGATGGTTTCGCCGATGCCTTCTGCCAGAACCTTGCCTTCTTCACGCGCCAGCAACGCGCCAAGCTCTTCCTTGCGGGCCAGAATTTCGTCTGCAGTCTTCTTCAGGATCGCGTGACGCTCGAGAATGCCGGAGCGCGACCATGCCGGAAATGCTGCCTTGGCGGCGTCAATGGCCTGCTTGGCCTCTTCGGCACCCGCTTGGGCATAAAGGCCCACGACCTCGTTGGTATCGGATGGATTGATGTTTTTCGACGTATCGGCGCCGATCCATTCGCCGTTGATAAGGTTCTGATGGATGGTCATTGTTTGCTCCTTGATGCTGGGACGGGCGGTTAAACACGTCACCCCACTGTTTATGAGACGACCGAGAGGTCATTGATGATGCGGCACGGGTCGGTGCCTCGAAGCTGGCGGCGACCTTATGTCATAATACAACTTGATAAAAGTCACCATATGACAAGATTGGCAAATAAATAAGACCGCGAATATGCAGGTGATGAGATTGCCGCGTGGACGGCCTATCTCTCGCGGTTGTTCAGTTTTTCCAGATATAGAAGAATTCCGCTGTGGTCGACATCGGCACCGCCATCGTTGACGAAATCATCGAAGGCCTGCGTGATGTTTTGCGTGAGCGGCAGGGTCAGGGAAAGGTCCTTTGCGGTCGCCAGAACGCCGTTCAGGTCCTTTAGCTGGAATTTGGATGGGCCGCCGGGCTCGAAGTCCCGCTTGACCATGCGCTCTCCGTGCAATTCCAGAATGCGGCTTTCGGCAAAGCCGCCGCGAATGGCGTTGCGGAAGCCTTCACGCGAGGCGCCACCTGCTTCCACCAGCATCATCGCTTCGGCCACTGCGCCGATAGTAATGGCGACGATCTGCTGGTTGGCGAGCTTGCAGAGTTGTCCGGCACCGGAAGGGCCGACATAAGTCAGCCTGCCCATGGCTGCGAAGACTTCGGAGAGGCTTGATATCAATGTTTCATCGCCGCCGGCCATGATGGCGAGAGTTCCAGCCTTTGCCCCGACGACTCCGCCCGAAACCGGGGCATCGATGTGGTGTATACCAAGTGCGTCAAGCTTCGCAGCGTGCTGACGGGCAATGGGCGGTGCGATGGAGCTGCTGTCGATCACCACGGCGCCTTTTCCAAGCGCATGGGCAACGCCTTGGTCGAACAGAACATCCGCAACGGCTGCGCCATCGCTGAGCATGGTGATGACGATATCCGCACCCGTTGCCGCTTCTGCCGGTGATGCTGCCAGGACAGCGCCATCGGCGACGAGGGCTTGCGCTTTTTCGACGCTGCGGTTCCAGACGCTGACCCCAAAGCCTGCCTTCAACAGATTGCGTGCCATGGGACCACCCATCAGGCCGGTGCCGATGAAAGCAATGGTGTGATCTTTTGTATTCATGTCGGTTTCCTCCCGTTGCCGCACTGTGCACATTTCAGGTGCCGCTGAAAGAGCGCATAAGGGCATAACCGGTCTGTCGTGTTGCGAACCGCAATCGAAGCGACGTGCATGGATAGAAAAACCCGGTCATCGCGAGACGACCGGGTGACAATCTAGACATCAAAGTGCGATTTACGCAGCTTTGTTCTGTCTGTTTTCGATGAGGTCATCGACAACGGCTGGATCGGCAAGTGTCGATGTGTCGCCGAGCGCGCCGAAATCGTCTTCGGCGATCTTGCGCAGTATGCGACGCATGATCTTGCCGGAGCGGGTTTTCGGCAGGCCGGGAGAGAACTGGATCTTGTCCGGCGTCGCCACGGGGCCGATTTCGTTGCGCACATGCTTGATCAGCTCGTTGCGAAGGGCATCGTCCCCGTCATGCCCCGCCATCAGTGTTACATAGCAATAGATGCCCTGACCCTTGATGGAATGGGGATATCCCACCACGGCGGCCTCCGAGACCAGATTGTGAGATACGAGCGCCGATTCCACTTCCGCCGTTCCAAGCCGGTGGCCCGAGACGTTCAGCACATCGTCGACGCGACCTGTGATCCAGTAATAGCCATCCTCATCGCGACGGCAGCCATCGCCGGTGAAATATTTCCCTTTGTAGGTGGAGAAGTAAGTTTCGATGAAGCGCTGATGATCGCCATAGACAGTGCGAGACTGGCCGGGCCAGCTATCGATGATGCACAGATTGCCATCTGCGGCACCGTCGAGAACATTGCCTTCCGCATCGACCAGCTGTGGCTGGACCCCGAAGAAGGGGCGGGTTGCCGAACCGGGCTTCAGGTCGGTCGCGCCCGGCAGCGGCGTAATCAGAATGCCGCCGGTTTCCGTCTGCCACCATGTGTCGACGATAGGGCTCTTGTCCTCGCCGACGACATGGTAATACCACTCCCATGCTTCGGGGTTGATCGGTTCACCCACCGTGCCCAGCAGACGCAGGCTGGAGCGAGACGAGCGCTTGACGAATTCGTCGCCTGCACCCATCAGCGATCGCAGTGCGGTCGGTGCCGTGTAGAAGATATTCACCTGATGCTTGTCGATGACCTCCCAGAATCGACCCTGATCCGGGAAATTCGGCACGCCTTCGAACATCAATGTTGTCGCGCCATTGGCGAGCGGTCCGTAGACGATATAGGAGTGGCCCGTGACCCAGCCGACATCGGCAGTGCACCAGTAGATCTCGCCATCCTGATAGTCGAACACATATTCATGCGTCATCGAGACGTAGACCAGATAGCCGCCAGTGGTGTGCAGCACGCCCTTCGGTTTGCCAGTTGAGCCCGAGGTGTAGAGAATGAAGAGCGGGTCTTCCGCCTTCATCTTCGCAGGCTCGCAATGGGGTTTTACGCTGGCGACTTCCTGATGGTACCAGAGGTCGCGACCGGGCGCCCAGTTGGTCTTGCCGCCGGTGCGACGTACCACCAAAACCTTGTTGACGATGATATGCTGTTTGGCAGCAATGTGGATTGCCTTGTCGGTGTTTTCCTTCAGCGGAATAGGCTTTCCGCCGCGCACGCCTTCATCGCAGGTAATGACGAAGGTCGATTCGCAATCGACGATACGGCCTGCCAGCGCATCCGGGGAGAAGCCACCGAACACGACCGAATGAACCGCGCCGATGCGGGCGCAGGCCAGCATGGCATAGGTCGCCTCGGGTATCATCGGCATATAGATGGTGACGCGGTCGCCTTTCTTGACGCCGTGCTTCTTCATCACATTGGCAAGGCGGCAAACGGCGTCATAGAGCTGGTTATAGGTGATCTTCTTGTCGATATAGGGATTGTCGCCTTCCCAGATGATCGCGGTGCGCTCTCCATGGGTTTTAAGATGGCGGTCAATACAGTTGTAGGAGACGTTCGTCAGGCCGTCCTCGAACCACTTGATCGGTACCTTGCCCTTGAACGAGGTGTTCTTGACCTTGGTGTAAGGCTTGAACCAGTCTATCCGTTTGCCGTGCTTGCCCCAGAAAGCATCGGGGTCTTCCACGCTCTGCTCGTACCATTTCTGATAGCGGTCATTGTCGATCAGCGTGCGTGTTTTTGCAGATTTCAGAACCGGATAGATTTTGGCAGACATGAATTCCTCCTCAAGGCCGCTTGCGTCTTATAAGAACCAGAGACTCCTCATCTCCAGTCATGTGCCAGATTCATAGCAGTTCAGTGACCTCAGGCAATTAGACAAAGGTCATTTGTTTCGCAAAGAATTGCAATTCTGATGCAATGCGGCTATAGACCGCTCATATCCCGGAAATTAGTGGTTAACCTCCACGGCCCGCGCCCCCGGAGCGGACGGACAGAAGGACTGTATCTATGGCTCAAACACTGCTTATGCCGAAAGCAACGGCCGTCTGGCTGGTGGACAACACTGCGCTGTCGTTCGAACAGATCGCGACGTTTTGCAAGCTGCATCCGCTAGAAGTCAAGGCAATCGCCGATGGCGAAGCTGCACAGGGCATCAAGGGTCTGGACCCTATCTCCACCGGTCAGCTTTCCCGCGACGAGATCGCCAAGGCTGAAGCCAATCCTGCCCACAAGATCAAGCTGTCCGAGCCAAAGGTTCGCGTGCCTGAATCCAAGCGTCGCGGCCCGCGTTATACGCCGGTTTCCAAGCGTCAGGATCGCCCGAACGCCATTTTGTGGCTGGTGCGTAACCATGCCGAACTGAAGGACGCGCAGATTTCGCGCCTCGTCGGCACGACCAAGTCCACCATCGAACAGATTCGCGACCGCACACACTGGAACTCTGCCAACCTGACACCGATGGACCCTGTTACACTCGGCCTTTGCAGCCAGATCGATCTCGACCTTGAAGTCGAGCGCGCATCGCGCGGCCGTCCGCTGCCAACGCAGGAAGAATTGGACGCAACGCTGCAGCCAGCCGCTGCGACCGAAGGCCTCGGCTTTAACTACGAGCGCGAAGAAGAAAAAGAAATCGACGCCAACGCCGTTTTCGCCAAGCTCAGCTCGCTCAAGTCGACCCGCAAGGACGACGAGGAAGAAGACAACTACTGATCTTCATCTCCATCGAGATACGAAAAAGCCCCGGCATCGACCGGGGCTTTTGTTTGAGCTGATGCCGCAAACGAGATCAGCGATCAGGCCGACTTTGCAGGCAGGGACAGCACCGGCGCACCGGTCTTCTCATCGTCGTTCAGCAGGCCGCTGGCGCGCAGCAGTGACGAGAAGCGACCGCCGCGCATGCTGAGCTCATCGAATGTGCCCTTTTCTACGATACGTCCATTGTCCATGAACAGCACCAGATCGGCATCGCGCACGGTGGACAGGCGGTGGGCGATGATGAAGGTGGTTCTGTCCTTGCGCAGCGCATCGACGGCATCCTTCACACGCGCTTCTGTTTCGACATCGAGCGCGCTGGTCGCTTCGTCGAGAACAAGGATCGGCGCGTTTTTCAGAACGGCGCGGGCAATGGCGATACGCTGACGTTCACCACCGGAGAGACGGTTTCCGCGCTCACCGACCTGCGTCATATAGCCGTTCAGCCTGCTGTCGATGAAGTCGGTCGCCGCTGCCGCCGCCGCTGCCTGTGCAACTTCATCGTCCGTCGCCGTATCTCGACCAAGGCGGATGTTATCGCGGATCGAACGGTTGAGAAGACCGGCGTCCTGGAAAACGGTGGCGATGGAATGACGCAGAGACTGGCGTGTGACCGTCGAGATATCGGTGCCATCGACCAGAATCTGACCGCCATTTGGATCATAGACCCGTTGCAGGAGGTTGATCAGCGTCGTTTTACCGGCACCTGTCGGGCCGACGATAGCGATCGTCTCACCCGCATTGGCCGTGAACGACACGTCGTGAACGCCCTGTTTGGTGTTGGCAAAGCCGAAATTGACGTTGCGGAATTCGACCTTGCCAGAGACCTGACCGAGTTCGATGGCGCCTGTGGGCTCTTCACGCTCCTGCACGGAATCTTCGAGCTTGAAGAAGTCGACGAGCTTGGCGCGTGCCTCGAAAATCTGAGTGGCAAAAGCGCGCACCTGGTCTAGGCGCCCGATCAGCAGGTTCGCAAAGCCGATGAAGGCGATGATGTCACCAACCCGCAATTCGCCGTTCTTCACCAGGATGGCGCCGACGATGAGAATGATCATCATCGAAACCGAAGAGGCGGTGCGGTTCAACGCACTTGCAAAGGCCCACCAGTCCAGCACCGGATACTGCGCGCTGAGGAGCCGCTCGGTAAACGACTTCAGAGCTTTTGTTTCCGCTTCGATGCGGTTGTAGCTGTGCAGGACCGAAACGTTGCTGATCGAATCGCTGACGTGGGCGAAGACCGTGTGGTAATGCTCTTCTACGGATGCCTGACCTTCCTTGGTGCGCTCCATCACCCACTTGCCGATAAACCAATAGACGATGCCCAGCGCCATAAGAACCAGGCTAAGGCGCAGGTCCATGGATATGGCTGTCGGGATGAGGAGAATCAGCGCAACGAATGTCGCAAGGTGGGTCCGCATGAATTCCAGCCACAGGCCGAACAGCGTTTCACTGGCGCGCAAAAGCGTATGCAGCGCGTTGGATGTGCCACGCTGGTGGTGCCATGAGAGCGGCATGGAGATGATCCGCCCGAAGGCTTCCGTCAACAGGGACGCACGGCGACCATGGGCCAACCGGTCCGCCTCACGCGCGACGGCAACATAGGCGACCGTGTTGAACAGCGCAAAAGCTCCCCAGATGATGAGGATGTTGACCGGGATGGAGCCCGATGAAAGCCCATCAATGATACGGCCGAACAGCACCGGTTCCGCAATGGTGATCGCGGCAAGTATGATGTTTGCGACAACGACGATGGTGACACGCCACTTGTTGTTGGCGAGGTAGCGCAGGGCGCGAGTATAAACCTGAAACAGTGTCAATTCCCAAATCCCGTCTTCATGTCCGTCAAGCAGCGCCGGTCAAGGCGTCAGGTGGGTGCATATAAGCGTAAGCGACTATGCAAGCTGTTGTTTTATCGCTCTTTCTACATGAATGCGCGCTTAACGGCAGGGTGCTCCGTCGGTGCTGATGCAAAAAAAGACCAGTTGGTTGTAAATTCGACCCATGACGACCATGCAAGATTTCGCGGTATGGTTTTAAGGATTGATTACCTTATAAGGTAGAATTTAACGCAGGCGATTCATCCAAGCAGTTCGCGTTCCCGGTTTGAGGAGCGTCTTTCAGCAAAAGTCGGCACATGTTTCATTTTTTGCAGGGTAATCGCTTCTATGCACAATGTTTTTCAGTTTTTGACTCAGTGTTACGAGGCAAAAACCGAGGACGATTTTCTTTCCTCATTTCATGAGCTGATACGTCGTCTTGGTTTCAATTTTTATCGCATCATGCAGCGTGATGTAGAAGATTTGACGTTTACCGGTACCGTTCTGGCGGAGCATCTGCCCAGCGGCTGGAAAGAAGTTTACCACGCCAAGAAATACGGTGCCATCGATCCCGTCAAGCGGACGCTGGGTTTGCTGCATCAGCCATTTCGCTGTCGCGACGTGGTGGCGATGCTGCCGCAGGCGACGCAGCGCAAGCGCGCCGCCAAGCTGTTTCAGGATGCGGCACGGTTCGGCCTGCGGGAAGGCTATGCATTCCCGATCCATGGTCGCAGCGGACTGCTGGGCGGCGTTTTCATTTTCGGTGATGGCAGGCTGTTATCGACATCGGAACTCTTGATCATTGACACGGCCATGCGCGTGGCATTCTGGCGTCTTCTAGACTTTTCGGGCCAGTCCGAAGAGGTCCTCTCAATGCCCGATCTGGCCGGTACGCAGTTCACCAAACGGGAGCTGGACGTGCTGACCCTGCTGACGCAGGGCTTCACGTCACCTGAGATAGGCAAGAGTCTTTCGATTTCCAGCCATACGGTGGATTGGTACATCAACGGAATTCAGCGCAAGCTCGGGGCCAGAAATCGCCAGCACGTGGTGGCCATCGCACTTCGTCACGGCTTTATCGCCTGAAACGTTTCCGGCGGGTGACACAGGACGGCCATTGCCAAAAACGCCCTTTCCAACGGTGAGATTTACTGCTTAATTTCGCGGTGCAGCATATATGTGTGCTCGCGAGGTTTGGGAGGCCGTCTTGAAAATATCGAAAATCCTTGTCGCCAATCGTTCGGAGATTGCGATCCGTGTATTCCGTGCCGCCAACGAGCTTGGCATAAAAACGGTCGCGATCTGGGCTGAAGAGGACAAACTTTCGCTGCATCGCTTCAAGGCGGATGAAAGTTATCAGGTTGGCCGCGGCCCGCATCTGGCAAAAGACATGGGACCGATCGAAAGCTATTTGTCGATCGAGGAAGTCATTCGTGTTGCCAAACTGTCAGGCGCCGACGCCATCCATCCCGGTTACGGCCTTCTGTCGGAAAGCCCTGAATTCGTGGAGGCGTGTAACGAGGCGGGTATCATCTTCATCGGGCCGACCGCCGATACGATGCGCCGGCTCGGCAACAAGGTGGCCGCACGCAATCTCGCCATTTCCGTTGGCGTTCCCGTCGTTCCGGCAACCGAGCCTCTTCCCGACGACATGGCCGAAGTCGAGCGCATGGCCGAGGAGATCGGCTATCCCGTTATGCTCAAGGCATCCTGGGGCGGTGGTGGCCGCGGCATGCGCGCTATCCGCAAGAAGGAAGACCTTGCCCGCGAGGTGACCGAAGCCAAGCGTGAGGCCAAGGCCGCCTTCGGCAAGGACGAAGTCTATCTGGAAAAGCTGGTGGAGCGCGCCCGCCACGTGGAAAGCCAGATTCTCGGCGATACCCATGGCAATGTCGTGCATCTGTTCGAGCGTGACTGCTCCATCCAGCGCCGTAACCAGAAGGTGGTCGAGCGCGCACCTGCTCCTTACCTCTCAGAAGAACGCAGGCAGGAACTGGCCAATTACTCGCTGAAGATCGCGGGTGCCACCAATTATGTCGGTGCAGGCACGGTCGAGTATCTAATGGATGCCGATACCGGCAAATTCTACTTCATCGAGGTCAATCCGCGTATTCAGGTGGAGCATACGGTCACCGAAGTCGTCACCGGCATCGATATCGTTAAGGCGCAGATCCATATTCTCGAAGGCGAAACAATCGGTACGCCGGAATCGGGTGTCCCGGCGCAGAAGGACATTCGCCTCAACGGCCACGCACTTCAGTGCCGCATTACGACGGAAGACCCGGAACACAATTTCATTCCCGATTACGGTCGCATCACCGCCTACCGCTCGGCGTCCGGTTTCGGCATTCGTCTGGATGGCGGCACGTCCTATTCGGGCGCGATCATCACCCGCTATTACGATCCGTTGCTGGTCAAGGTCACGGCCTGGGCACCGCAGCCGGACGAGGCCATTGCCCGCATGCACCGTGCGTTGCGCGAATTCCGTATTCGCGGCGTGGCGACGAACCTCACCTTCTTGGAAGCCATCATCAGCCATCCCAGCTTTGTCGGAAATACCTACACGACGCGCTTCATCGATTCGACACCCGAGCTGTTCGAGCAGGTCAAACGCCAGGACCGTGCGACCAAGCTTCTGACTTATCTGGCCGATGTCACCGTTAACGGCCATCCCGAAACAAAGGGCCGCGTCAAGCCTGCCGCCAATGCACCGGCACCCATCGTGCCCTATATTGACCAGCCGACACCCGACGGTACCAAGCAGCTTCTCGACAAGCTCGGCCCCAGAGGCTTTGCCGAGTGGATGCGCAACGAAAAGCGTGTGCTGGTGACGGATACGACCATGCGCGACGGGCACCAGTCGCTGCTCGCAACCCGCGTGCGCACGCATGATATCGCTCGCATCTCCAGCGTCTACGCCAAGGCCTTGCCGCAGCTTCTGTCGCTGGAATGCTGGGGCGGCGCGACCTTCGATGTGTCCATGCGCTTCCTGACGGAAGACCCGTGGGAGCGTCTGGCGCTGGTGCGTGAAGGCGCGCCGAACCTGCTGCTACAAATGCTGCTGCGCGGCGCCAATGGCGTCGGCTACAAGAACTACCCAGACAATGTCGTCAAATATTTCGTCCGTCAGGCGGCCAAGGGCGGCGTCGATCTGTTCCGCGTGTTCGACTGCCTGAACTGGGTGGAGAATATGCGCGTGTCGATGGATGCCATCGCAGAAGAAAACAAGCTCTGCGAGGCGACCATCTGCTACACCGGCGATCTCCTGAACTCTGCTCGCCCGAAATACGACCTCAAATATTATACCAGTCTCGCTGCCGAACTCGAAAAGGCGGGCGCGCATATCATCGCCGTCAAGGACATGGCCGGTCTGTTGAAGCCAGCCGCCGCACGTATCCTGTTCAAGGCGCTGCGTGAAGCGACCAGCCTGCCGATCCACTTCCATACCCATGATACGTCCGGTATTTCCGCAGCCACGGTTCTGGCCGCAGTTGAGGCGGGTGTAGATGCCGTGGATGCGGCGATGGATGCGCTCTCGGGCAACACATCGCAGCCTTGCCTCGGCTCGATCGTCGAAGCGCTAAAGGGTACCGATCGCGATACCGGCCTCGATACGGAATGGATCCGCCGCATTTCCTTCTATTGGGAAGCGGTGCGCGGCCAATATGCGGCCTTCGAGAGCGATCTCAAGGGTCCGGCCTCGGAAGTCTATCTCCACGAAATGCCGGGTGGCCAGTTCACCAACCTCAAAGAACAGGCCCGCTCGCTGGGTCTCGAAAGCCGTTGGCACGAGGTCGCGCAAACCTATGCCGACGTCAACCAGATGTTCGGCGATATCGTCAAGGTGACACCGTCCTCCAAGGTGGTGGGCGATATGGCGCTGATGATGGTCAGCCAAGACCTGACGGTTGCGGACGTCGAAAACCCGGACAAGGAAGTTTCATTCCCTGACTCGGTCGTTTCCATGCTCAAGGGTGATCTCGGTCAGTCGCCGGGCGGTTGGCCGCAGGCTATCCAGAAAAAGGCGCTGAAGGGCGATGAGCCCTACACGGTTCGTCCCGGTTCGCTTCTGGAAGATGCCGATCTGGATGCCGAGCGCAAGGAGATCGAAACAAAGCTGGAGCGCCCGGTCGATGACTTCGAGTTCGCCTCCTACCTGATGTATCCGAAGGTCTTCACCGATTTCGCGCTGGCGTCTGAGACCTATGGCCCGGTCTCGGTTCTGCCGACGCCCGCCTATTTCTACGGCATGCAGGATGGCGAAGAATTGTTTGCCGATATCGAGCGCGGCAAGACGCTTGTCATCGTCAATCAGGCCTCATCAGGCATCGATGACAAGGGCATGGTCACGGTGTTCTTCGAGATCAATGGCCAGCCACGCCGCATCAAGGTGCCGGACCGCGCCCATGGCGCGACGGGTTCTGCGGTGCGCCGCAAGTCCGAACCCGGCAATGCCGCCCATGTCGGCGCGCCGATGCCGGGCGTCATTTCCCGTGTCTTCGTCAATCAGGGGCAGGATGTGAAGGCAGGCGACGTGCTGGTCTCCATCGAAGCGATGAAGATGGAAACAGCACTTCACGCGGAACGCGACGGTAAGGTGGCCGAGGTGCTGGTAAAACCCGGCGATCAGATCGATGCCAAGGATTTGTTGATCGCTTACGGCACATAAGCAGCTTCGATGCAGAGACGAAAAAGCCCACCGCGAGGTGGGCTTTTTGCTGGATGAAGGTTCGTTTGGAAGCCGCAGATCAATTCTGTGTCAGCGGCGAAATCAGCACTTCGACGCGGCGGTTCTGGGCGCGGCCGTCTGCCGTTGCGTTGGAGGAAATCGGTTGCGATGGGCCAAAGCCCATGGTGGAGATACGGCGCTGATCGACGCCGCCACGATCACCGAGATAGTTGGCGACGGATGCGGCGCGGCGTTCGGACAGTCCCTGGTTATGGGCAAGGCTGCCGGTGGAGTCTGTGTGGCCGTTGATGTCGATATAGGTCTTGTTGAACTTGTTCAGCACGATCGCAACCGAATTCAGTGTCGGGTAGAATGGCGGAATGACCTGATCCTGATCCGTCGCGAAGGTGACGTTGGATGGCATGTTGAGCACGATGCTGTCACCGCGACGGGTCACGGACACGCCGGTGCCCTGAAGCTGCTGGCGAAGCTCGGATTCCTGATTGTCCATGTAGCCGCCGATGGCGCCACCGGCCAGCGCGCCGATACCAGCACCGATCAAGGCGTTGCGGCCCTTGTTGCCGCCACCGATGGCGAGACCACCGACAGCACCCGCGAGAGCACCGATACCGGCGCCGCCAGCCATGTTGGATACCTTCTGCTCACCCGTATAAGGGTCGGTGGTGGTGCAGGCGGAGAGATAGGTTGCGGCAAGCGCAAGAACGACAAACTTCTTGATCATGAATTCCAGAGCTCCGTGAGTTTCGGACGGTAAGACACATAAATTCCGGCATTTTCACGGTCGTGATTTACTCCGCCGCGTCCTTTCGGCCGAAACGCTTTTCGATGTAGTCGATGACCAGCGCCTCGAAATCCTTGGCGATCTCGGGACCGCGCAGGGTCAGCGCCTTTTCGCCATCGATGAAGACGGGGGCGGCAGGATTTTCGCCGGTGCCGGGCAGCGAGATACCAATATCTGCGTGCTTGCTTTCGCCGGGACCGTTGACGATGCAGCCCATGACCGCGACGTTGAGCGCTTCCACGCCCGGATATTTGTCGCGCCAGACCGGCATGTTCTTGCGAAGGTCGTTCTGAATGTTTTGCGCCAGTTCCTGAAACACCGTGGAGGTGGTGCGCCCGCAGCCGGGACAGGCGGCAACCACGGGAATGAACTGGCGAAAGCCCATGACCTGGAGGATTTCCTGCGCCACCTGCACTTCGCGGGTGCGGTCACCATTCGGCTCAGGGGTCAGCGACACGCGGATCGTATCGCCAATGCCGTGTTGCAGGACGTAACCCATGGCGGCGGAAGAGGCGACGATGCCCTTGGAGCCCATGCCTGCTTCGGTGAGGCCGAGATGCAGCGCATGGTTGGAGCGCTCCGACAGCATCGAGTAGACGGCAATCAGGTCCTGCACCTGACTGACTTTTGCCGACAGGATGATGCGGTTGCGCGGCAGGCCGATCTCTTCTGCAAGTTCAGCCGAAATCAGCGCCGACTGGACGATGGCTTCGCGAGTGACCTGACGGGCCGACAGCGGGAAGCCCTGATCCTTGTTCTTGTCCATCAGGGTCGTCAGCAATTCCTGATCGAGCGAGCCCCAGTTGACGCCGATGCGCACCGGCTTGTCGTAACGGATCGCCATTTCGACGATATCGCCAAACTGCTTGTCCTTCTTGTCCTTGAAGCCGACATTGCCGGGATTGATGCGGTATTTGGCCAGCGCTTCGGCGCAGGCTGGATGATCCGCCAGAAGTTTGTGGCCGATATAATGGAAGTCACCGACCAGCGGCACATCGAGGCCAAGGCGCAAAAGGCGATCACGAATCTTCGGGACGGCAGCAGCACTTTCATCGCGATCGACGGTGATGCGCACGATTTCGGAGCCTGCGCGGAACAGAGCCGCGACCTGCTGGACGGTCGCGTCGATATCGGCGGTATCCGTGTTGGTCATCGACTGCACGACGACTGGTGCCCCGCCGCCGACGATAACACCACCAACATCGACGGCAACCGAGGACCGGCGCGGCTTGGGATCATAATCGGCGTGTGATGTCATGGTGTGCTCGAACAATTGCGGTAAATCTGATCATTCAGGTGGAACAAGGCGCGCGCCTTGTCAACATCGAAGCGATCAACTCCACTTTTACCGCAATCATGGCGAAATTCGAGACTTGTGGGTGGCAGGCATCTCACTTTTGCGAAATTGGGAAATCAATGCCCGCTTGCGCCATCTGCATGGCGTGCGAGTTTCGACAGCATGAGAACCACCACATGCAGAAGCGGCAGGCCGATGAACACGGCGGCCAGTCCCGTATGTTCGGCAATGAAGCCGATGGCGGACGGCGCGACCAGAATGCCGGAATAACCCATGGTCGTGACCACCGACAGAGCGATGCCAGGCGCCATTCCCGGCATGTTGCCTGCCGCCGAAA
Organism: Agrobacterium sp. lyk4-40-TYG-31; assembly: GCF_030209855.1. Classification (NCBI taxonomy): domain Bacteria; kingdom Pseudomonadati; phylum Pseudomonadota; class Alphaproteobacteria; order Hyphomicrobiales; family Rhizobiaceae; genus Agrobacterium; species Agrobacterium sp. lyk4-40-TYG-31. Next base: position 151,816 of record NZ_JARVRE010000006.1, on the reverse strand, counting down.
AGGCAATCGGCACCATGTTGGAAATGCCGATGCCCGCGATCGCAAAGCCTGCAATGGCAATGAAGGCATTGGGCGCGAAGCCGGCAATCAGCAGGCCGACAATGGATATGGACGAGCAAAATTGCAGCGTGCGGACAGCACCGAACCGGTCACGCACCAAATCCCCCGCAAAGCGCATGATGGCCATGGTGAGGGAGAAGGCGGCAAAGCCGAAGCCTGACAGTGTGACGGATGCGCTGAGTTCGTTGCGCAGATAAAGCGCGCCCCAGTCGAGAATGGCACCTTCCGGGATCATTGAAAACAGCGCCATGATGCCGATGATCCACGGCAGTGGTGTCATGGGAAGTCCGCCCTTGGGGCGTTCCTCTTCCGGGTGTGGGCGATCCACCTGCATCCGTGGCCATGCCACAGCAAGCATGGCGGCTGCGAGGATGGTGAGCGTGATGGCGTGGCCGTAGATGCCGGTTTTGGTAATCAACAGACCGCCAAGACCCGCGCCGAGCAGGCCGCCCAGGCTCCAGAATGCGTGGCAGGACGACATGATGGCGCGGCGCATGCTGCGTTCCACAACAACGGCGTTGGCATTCATGGCGACATCCATGGCACCCGTCAGCCCGCCGAAGAGGAAGACAGCGATGACGCCAGCCCAGAGCGAATTTGCAAGCGTGATCAACAACAGCGTCGGCACCATGATGAGAGCGACTGTTAGCGTCACGGTTCGCGAACCGAGACGGCCGATCTGTGAGCCTGCAACAGGCATGAAGGACAGCGAGCCCAAGCCATAGACAAGGATGACGAGACCCAGTGTGCTTTCGCTGAGCGCAAAGCGTCTGGCGAATTCCGGGATCATCGGTGCCCATGAGCCCATCATGAAGCCGTTCATCAGGAACAGCAGGGAAACGCCGAGGCGTGTTCTCGTCATATAGGGTAGGCGGGCGGTCGTTGGCGTGGCAGTGCCGGTCATCGGGACTGGTCCTTCGATAAATGCATGGGAGATGAGATGCCGGACGACAATCCGGCCTGATGAATGTTAACGCCGGTGTCCGCTAGACTGCCGATCATATCGTTGTCGGCATCCTCTTCCAGCACGAGGGTGAGCGTGGAGGACAGCGATGCGACATGGAAAGCCGCAGGCGTGCCCAGCTTCTCCGATGTGACGGCCGCAAGCGTCTTTGCGCTGGCCTCACAGGCGAGACGCTTGAACGTGGCGTCTTCATAGATATCGGCGCACAACCCGTTCAGCGTCAGGCCGCAGACGCCGACAATGCAGAGATCGGGCCGGATATGCTCAAGTTGGCGAATGGCGGTCGTATCGATGGCGGCACCCACGGAAGGATCGACCCTGCCGCCGATGAGAATGAGTTCGATGTCTGCGTTACCGGCAAGTTCTGCGGCTATGGCTGGCGTGTTGGTGACGACGGTGAGTTTCAAGCCAACGGCGAGATGTTTTGCGATGGCCAGATTGGTAGAGCCAGCATCGAGAAAGACGATCATGCCGTTTTGCACGAGCGAAGCGGCGGCTTGGCCGAGTATCGCCTTGCGATCCGGCATTTCGCCCATGCGGGTTTTCAGCGGAACGGTGGTGCCGGAGGCCATTAGCGCCCCGCCATAGACGCGCTCGCATTCCCCGCGCGCCGCCATTTCCCGCAGATCGCGCCGCACCGTGTCTTCCGATACGTCGAACGTCTGCGCAAGCTCCTGCGCCAGCACACGGCCATGCCGTTGCAATTGCGCGTAAATCAGAGCCTGGCGCTCGCTGACAAAATGATCGGTTTTGGACATCGGGTATCAATCGGATTAATCGTGCATAAACACGCATAACCCGGCGGAGAGGGTTTCTCAAGCGGATATTGATAGATTTCAGAAAGCGATAAGGGCATTAGCGATCGGGACGAGTTACTGCACGAAGAAAGACCGCGATGCCTGATGCTCGCTTTAGTTCTGCCGGTCTGCGACGAACTTTGCCGTTTCGATCAGAATATCCGCACGCTCGCCATAAGGTGCCAGCAAATCGGTGGCCTCCTTCACCAGTTCGCGCAGGCGGGTGGCCGCCCATTCGGGTCCGCGCAGAGCCACCAGCGTACCCTTGCCGCGTGCGGCGTCTTTGCCGGTTGCCTTGCCCATGGCAACGGCGTTGGATGTGAGATCCAGAAGGTCGTCTGCGAGCTGGAAGGCGAGGCCGATTTTTTCCCCGAAATGACGCAGGCGCTGCCTTTCCGGTGGCGTGCTTCCGGCGATAATCGCTCCGGCTTCGCAGGCGAAGCGGATGAGCGCGCCTGTTTTCATTGACTGTAGTGTTACGATGCCTGGTTCATCCGGGGCATGCTTTTCGGCTGCCAGATCAAGGGCCTGCCCGCCAGCCATGCCTCCTATGCCCGCAGCCCTTGCCAATGCCAGAACGAGCGCGGCCTTGCGGTCATCGGGCAGTTCTGTTTCCGGGGCGGCGATGATGTCGAATGCCAGGGTCAGCAGGCTGTCGCCAGCGAGGATGGCGGTGGCTTCATCGAACTTTTTATGAACGGTGGGTTGGCCCCTGCGCAGGTCGTCGTCGTCCATGGCGGGAAGGTCGTCATGCACTAGCGAATAGCAGTGCAGACATTCAAGCGCCGCACCCACTCTCAGGGCTGCCGTTGAGTCTCCGCCCAAAATCGCTGCTGACTCGATGACCAGAAAGGGTCGCAGCCGCTTTCCGCCATTCAAAACGCCGTGTCGCATGGCGTCCAGCAGATTGCGGGGGCGGGTGATCTCATCGGCGCGGCTTTCGCCTGACAGCAATTCAGCCAGCAAGGCCTCGGTTTGCACTGCATTGTCTCGCAGCCGTGTCTCGAATGTCATAGCGCCAGTTCCTCGATATGGTGGCTGTTTGGCATGGGGAAAAATGGCTGGCAATCGTTTTTGTGAAGGGGTTGGGGGACTTGATGATCAGGACTCGCCTTGATGACACACGCGGAATATGAAAGGTTCTGAGCGGTGGCCAAGTGGGGACAGGGTTTTTGAGCAGTATGCCGGACAGCGAGACGGACGACGAAGCGCTTGCTCGCGGGGAAAGCAGACCCAAAGTGGATGTTAGAAGTCTTCTGAAACGCGCTTTAGTGATCGTCATTGCGCTGCTTGTCCTGCCCTATCTGCTGATACCGGTCTATGCGCTGCCTTTCATGCGCCCCGTTTCCACGCTGATGCTGGCCGATCTGGTGACGTTTCAGGGTTATGATCGCCGCTGGGTGCCGCTGGAGAACATCTCACCACGCCTCGTGCAATCGGTTATGATGTCTGAAGACGGGCAATTCTGTTCGCACGGCGGTGTGGACTGGAACCAGATGCAGACGGTGGTCAACAGCGCTCTGGAAGGGGAATCGACGCGCGGCGCCAGCACCATTCCGATGCAGACGGCAAAGAACCTGTTCTTATGGAACGGACGCTCTTTCCTGCGAAAGGGTCTGGAATTGCCGCTTGCAGTCGTTTCCGATTTCATCTGGTCGAAAAGACGGATGATGGAAATCTATCTCAACGTTGCCGAATGGGGTCCGGGCATCTACGGCATCGAGGCTGCTGCTCAGCACCATTTCAAAATTCCGGCTTCGAAGCTGAGTTCCAGACAGGCGGCACTTCTGGCCGTGGCACTTCCAAACCCCATCGACCGTGTCGCCAGCAAGCCCGGACGCGGCATGCAGCGGCTGGCTGGGCTCATCGAGAGACGAGCCCGTGGGTCCGGCGCCTATGTAGGTTGCGTGCTGGACTGAAAATCAGCCCTTCTTGAAGATATAATCCGTTTCCTGCCGCAGCGTTTCTCCGGGCCGCAGAACGGCGTCCGGAAAGCCTTTGTGATTGACAGCATCCGGCCAAATCTGCGTTTCCAGGCAAAAGCCTGCGAACGGTCCATAATGGCGGCCATCAAGGCCCGGTACGGCTACGTTAAGCTTGAAGGCCGAGTAGAACTGCACGCCCGGCTCGGTGGTATGGACATCCAGCGTAACGTTTGAGGCGGGGGCATAGACGCGCGCCACTTTGCGCTTTGCCACGCGCTGTGGCGACAGGCAGAAATTGTGGTCGTAGGAAACCTGCTGGCCGTTTTCTTCACGCCGCATCGGGGTGGATGTGCGCAGGTCGAAGACGGTGCCGTCTACGGGGCGAATTTCGCCGGTCGGAATTTGCTGCTCGGTTGTTGGCAAATAATGGTCGGCTGCAATTTCGATCTCATGACCGAGTGCCGTTTCTGCGCCATCCAGATTGAAATAGGAGTGCTGGCAGATGTTGGCGATCGTCTGCGCGTCCGTGGTGGTTTCATAGGCTACGGAAAGCACGCCGCCTTCGCGGATCGTATAGGTCGCCCGTACGGTGCAATTTCCTGGATAACCGGCGCGGCCATCCGGGTCGACGATCTGCAACACGACGTGGCTGGGGCCATGTTCCATGATCATCCAGTTGCGTTTGCCGATATTGTCGCTGCCGCCGTGGAGATGCGTGACGCCCTTCTCGTTCAGTTCCAGCTGATAGGCTTTGCCATCGATGCTGAATTTGCCGTCACCGATGCGGTTGGCATTACGACCGGGTGTCGCGCCGAAATACGACGAATATTTCGGGTAATCATCGAAGTGATCGAAGCCGAGAACCAGCGGCGGCTGGTGTCCTTCGAGCCGGAGATTCTGTATGACCGCACCCCAGGTGATGACGTGCGCCGTCAGTCCACCGGCGGAAATCGTCACGCGCTCCACCTTTTCGCCCTTCGACGTCATGCCGAAATTTTCCCGTGCGCCAGCTTCGCTCATCGTGTCACTCTCCCGATCAATAAACAGGGCCGGACGTTGCTTCATTTTCCGCGCCCGCGCAATTGCTGAATTAGGCTTTGATCTTGCCGATGTCCTGCGGGTCATACGGCGTTGTCTGGTAGATTTCGTTGATCCAGTTGCCGAAGAAGAGATGGGCGTGGCTGCGCCAGCGGTTCAACGGTGTCAGGTCCGGGTCGTTATGGGGGAAGTAGTCATGCGGCACCTTGATCGGCACGCCTGATTTCACATCGCGGAAATATTCTTCGGAAAGCGATGTGGAATCATATTCGACATGGTTGAACATGTAGAGCCGCTTGCCGATGCGTTCATGCACAAGACAAACCCCCATCTCCTCTGACTCCATCAGGATTTCGAGGTCGGGGTTCTTCTCGATGTCGGCGCGGCGCACCTCCGTCCAGCGGGAAACGGGCACCTGAAAATCATCCGAGAAACCGTTGAGATAAATGGATGCCGGGGAAAGATTGCGGTGGCGATAGACGCCGAACGCTTTCTCTTTCAATTCGTGCTTGGGAACGCCATGGAAATGGTAGATCGCGGCCATCGCGCCCCAGCAGACGTTGAGCGTCGAGTGGACGTTGGTCTGCGTCCAATCGAAAATCTTCTGCATCTCGTCCCAGTAGGTCACGTCTTCATAGGTTAGTTTTTCGACCGGGGCGCCGGTTATGATGAAGCCGTCGAACTTGCGGTGGCGCACCTCTTCCCAGGTTTCGTAAAAGGACAGAAGGTGTTCTTCCGGCGTATTCTTGGCGCGGTGACCACCGATGCGCACCAGCGACAGCTCTACCTGAAGCGGAGACGCGCCGACCAGCCGGGCCATCTGTATCTCGGTCTTGATCTTGTTGGGCATGAGATTGAGAAGCCCGATCTGCAGCGGGCGAATATCCTGCCGGATCGCCGCTGTTTCCGTCATGACCCGCACACCCTCATGCACGAGGGTCTCGAATGCGGGCAGCGTATCGGGTATCTTAATAGGCATCTCGAACTCTCACTTTCCTGGCAGCGCCGGCCCAGAAAACAAAAAACCGGCAGCGAAATCGCAGCCGGTCCTCGGAAATTGCCTGTTTCCTCGACCATTTAGCAACTTCTTTAAAGTGGCTGCAAGCCGGTCGGCAAATCACCACTGGCAGGTGTCATAATCCTGTCTGCGGCGAAAATCAATATCGCCGCATTGGCTGCGTTTCGGCCTTTCCTTGTCGTACCTTTCCGGGCTATGGCAGGACATGACCTCGGCGCACTTCACCATTCTGCTCGGCGGAACCATTACCGTCACGGATCGCCTGCAAAAGGCGGTGGCCGGAACGCGTGTGATCGCTGCCGATAGCGGCATGCGCCATGCCTCCGTGCTGGGGCTGACGCCCGAGCTTTGGGTGGGTGACTTCGACTCCTCCGATGCCGACCTGATGTCGCAATGGCCCGATACACCACAGCAGCCCTTTCCTGCTGCAAAAGGTGTGACGGATGGTGAGATTGCGGTCTCGGAAGCCCTGTCGCGCGATGCAAAGCGGCTGACATTGGTCGGCGCTTTGGCTGGCGAAAGATCCGATCACGCCCTGTTCCATCTGCTTTACGCCGTCTCGCTGGCGGAACGCGGTTTCGATGTTGTGTTGACCTCCGGCACGGAAGAAGCCTATCCGCTTCTGGCTAACGAGCTTGCGCTCGATCTGCCTGTCGGGTCGCTGTTTTCGGTTGCGGGTTTCACGGCTCTTGATGGGCTCGACATTGAAAATGCGCGCTACCCTCTCGCCGATTTTGCGCTTGCCTTTGGCTCATCGCGCACTATTTCCAACGTGGCGGAAGGGCCTTTGCGTCTTCGCCTCAAAAGCGGCAAGGCCATTGTCCTTGCCCGTCCCTATGATTTGACCGGAGCCTGATGCCTTGGCACCCCCGATTCTGAAACTCGACGACATCAAGCTGACATTTGGCGTGACCCCGCTGCTCGACGGTGCAAACCTGCAAGTGGAACCGGGCGACCGCATCTGCCTTGTCGGACGCAATGGTTCCGGCAAATCGACGCTGATGAAAATTGCTGCCGGTCTGGTGGAAGCGCAATCGGGCGAGGTTTTCCGCCATCCGTCTGCGACGATCCGGTATCTAGAGCAGGCGCCGGATTTTGCCGGTTTCGAGACGGTTCAAGCCTATGCGGAAGCGGGTCTGGGACCGGGCGACGATGCTTATCGCGTCACCTATCTGCTTGAGCATCTGGGGCTGACGGGGCAGGAGCATCCATCCAGCCTTTCGGGCGGAGAGGCGCGCCGGGCAGCGCTTGTGCGCGTCATGGCGCCCGAACCCGATATTTTGATGCTCGACGAGCCCACCAACCATCTCGACCTGCCGACCATTGAGTGGCTGGAAGGAGAATTGCAGCAGACACGCAGCGCGCTGGTTCTGATTTCGCACGACCGTCGTTTTCTCGAAAAAGTCTCGACCGCTACCGTCTGGCTCGATCGCGGTACGTCGCGCCGTCTCAGCCGTGGCTTTGCCCATTTCGAGGAATGGCGCGACAAGGTGCTGGAAGAGGAAGAGCTGGAGCAGCACAAGCTCGGCAAGGCCATCGAGCGCGAAGAACACTGGATGCGGTATGGTGTCACCGCCCGCCGCAAGCGCAACATGCGCCGTGTGGGTGAGTTGCGCGATATGCGGGCTGCCTACCGTGGTCACAACGGCCCGCAAGGCACCGTTCAGGCGACGGCAGCCGAGGGGCGCGAATCCGGCAAGCTGGTCATCGAGGCCGAGGCCATCACCAAATCCTATGGCGAGCGGACCATCGTTGCGCCGTTTTCGCTGCGAGTACACAGGGGCGACTGCATCGGCTTCGTAGGCCCCAACGGTGCGGGCAAGACGACATTGCTGAAAATGCTGACGGGCGAGTTGGCGCCCGATAGCGGCACGGTGAAGCTCGGCACCAAACTGGAAATCGCGACGCTCGACCAGAAGCGCGAAGACCTGAACCTGGAAGATACGCTCGCCCATTACCTGACCGACGGGCGTGGCGAAAACCTTCTCGTCAACGGCGAAGTGAAGCATGTCACGGGTTACATGAAGGATTTCCTGTTCCAGCCGGAGCAGGCCCGCACGCCCATTCGCAAATTGTCCGGTGGCGAGCGTGCGCGCTTGATGCTGGCGCGTATTCTGGCAAAGCCGACCAATCTTCTGATCCTCGACGAACCGACCAACGATCTCGACATCGAAACGCTCGATCTGTTGCAGGAGATCGTCGCTGGCTTCTCTGGCACCGTCATTCTGGTCAGCCACGACCGCGACTTCCTCGACCGCACTGTGACATCGACGATTGCGCCCGCAAACCCGGATGCGCCTGACGGTCGTTGGGTCGAGTATGCCGGTGGTTATTCCGACATGATGGCGCAGCGCAAAGGTGCGTCCGACGAAAAGAAGAGAGCGGAAAAGCAGGACAAGGCGAAGACCTCGACGTCATCCGGGGGGGAGCCCGCGAAGGGTAAGGCTAAGCTGTCATTCAAGCAGAAGTTTGCGCTGGAAAATCTGCCCAAGGAGATGGAAAAGGCTCAAGCCGAAATCGCCAAGCGTGAAGAGCGCATGGCCGATCCGCAACTTTTTGCCAAGAATCCGACGGCCTTCAACACGCTGGCAGATGAAATGTCGAAGCTGCGCGAAAAGCTGGAAGCGATGGAAGAGGAATGGCTAGAGCTGGAAATGCTGCGCGAAGAAATGGAGAGCTGAGCAGTCGCGTTTGACTGCCGCTTTGACAGCGAAGCAAAAGTGCGTTCTCCTGTCCGCCCATGGAGGAGTTCAGATATGCGCATGATTTTCATCAACCTGCCGGTCAAGAATATCGAGACATCCAAGGTCTTTTTCACGGGTCTGGGCTTCAGCTTCAACCCGGAATATTCCGACGAGCGCACCTTGTGCATGATCGTTGAGAAGAACATCTTCGTGATGTTGCTTCAGGAAGATCGCTTCCGCGAATTCATCAATGGCGATATCGCCGATGCGACCAGCACCAAGGAAGTGTTGAATTGCCTGTCTGCCGGGAGCCGCGAAGAAATCGACAAGATGCTGGCAACGGCACTCGCATCCGGCGGTCGGGAATGGAAGCCGGTGCAGGATCATGGTTTCATGTATGGCGGCAGCTTTCAGGACCCGGATGGTCACGTCTGGGAACTGGTTCATATGACCGAGCAAGCCTGACGGCCTGACACCTTGCCAAGCAGGCAGCGACAGATTATAGCATTAGGCAGCTCTAACGGGGTGCTTTGTCTTGATTGACAAGGCTGAGAGGCATTTGCCAACCCGAAGAACCTGATCCGGTTAACACCGGCGGAGGGATTAGACGGCTTCCATCCAGACGCCTATTCCCGCTTGTCCATTCGAGGAGGTTGTCTGATGCATCGTCATTTCCTAACCCGCGCTCTGATTGCCGCGTCGCTTCTTCTGCCGGGCCTTGCCTATGCGCAGGACAAGAAGACGCTGACGGTCTATACCTATGAAAGCTTCGTTTCCGAGTGGGGGCCGGGTCCCAAGGTCAAGGCCGCCTTCGAGCAGACCTGTAACTGCGTCGTCAATTTCGTGGGCGTGGCAGATGGCGTGGCCTTGCTCAACCGGTTGAAGCTGGAAGGACCAAGTTCGAAGGCCGATGTCGTCGTCGGTCTCGATACCAACCTGATTGCAGAAGCCAAACAGACAGGTCTTTTCGAAGCATCGGGTATCGATACCGCAGCGGTGAAGGTGCCGGGTGGCTTCAAGGACGATGTCTTCGTGCCCTATGACTACGGTCATTTCGCCGTCATCTATGACACCCAGACAATCAAGAACCCGCCGAAAAGCCTGAAGGAATTGGTCGAGGGTGATCCGTCGCAGAAGATCGCCATTCAGGATCCTCGCACATCAACGCCGGGTCTCGGTCTGCTTTTGTGGGTGAAATCCGTTTACGGTGACAAGGCCCCGGAAGCATGGGCGAAGTTGAAGAACCGCGTTCTGACGGTAACGCCCGGCTGGTCGGAATCCTACGGGCTCTTTACCAAGGGTGAGGTTCCGATGGTGCTGTCCTATACGACATCGCCCGCTTATCACATGGTTGCGGAACACAGTGAACGGTATCAGGCGGCAGCCTTCGAAGAGGGACATTATATCCAGATCGAGGTTGCCGGTGTGCTGAAGAATGCACCGGAGAAGGAACTGGCAAAGCAATTTCTGGCATTTTCCCTGACGTCTGGTTTTCAGGATGCCATCCCCGAAAACAACTGGATGATGCCTGTTTCCCAGACATCGACACCGTTGCCGGAGGCGTTTTCCAAGCTCGTTCAGCCCACAAAAACATTCCTGATGTCGCCGGAAGAGGTGGCAAAGAATCGCAAGGCCTGGATCGATGAATGGCTGTCGGCCATGAGCGTGAAGTAACGGCGGGCGTTACCCTTGGTGATGGATCGTCGCGACATCAGCAGGTTCATAGTTGGCGGAGTAATGGCAAGTGCAGCCATTCTGCTCTTCATGGGGCTTGCTGTCACCGCACTTCTGTCCTTTGACGCGGGCGTAACTTCCGGGTCACTCTTCGACGCCTATACCCTGCGTATCTTGCGGTTCACGCTGTGGCAGGCAACCCTTTCTACCGCCCTTTCCGTGAGCCTTGGATTGCCAGTGGCGCTTGCTCTCGCGCGCCAGAGGGAATTCCCCGGTCGCATATGGATCATCCGTTTGATGGCGGTCCCGATGGGACTTCCGGTCATCGTGGGAGCACTGGGAATCATCGCCATCTGGGGACGCCAGGGCATCGTCAACACGATCGTTCTGGCGGCAGGCGCCGAGCAGCCTTTCAGTATTTACGGCCTTTCAGGCATTCTCATCGCCCACGTGTTTTTCAACCTCCCTCTCGCTGTCAGGTTTTTTCTGGCAGGTCTGGAACGGGTGCCGGGCGAATATTGGCGCATGGGCGCAAGTCTCAATTTCGATCCCGTCTCGACCTTCCGTTTTATCGAATGGCCTGCGGTGGCCAGGCTCATTCCCGGTGTCTCCGGGCTTATCTTCATGCTCTGTGCCACGAGCTTCACACTGGTTCTGCTTTTGGGCGGAGGACCTGCGGCAACGACGATCGAGGTGGCGATCTATCAGGCGCTTCGCTTCGATTTCGATCCTCCGCGCGCCATAGCGCTGTCGCTGATGCAGATCACCATGACCGGCATTCTTCTGGCACTGCTGGCCAGCCTTCCATCTGCGAATGCAGAGGCATCGACGGAGGGCAGGCAAGTGCGCCGTTTTGACGGTGAAGGCAGTGTCGCGCGTCTATGGGACGGGGCTGTCATTTTGCTGATGCTGTTGCTCGTGGGTCTTCCGCTGATTGCCGTTGCATCATCGGGGCTGACAGCGGATTTATCGCGCCTGCTGACCGCAGCCACGTTTCAAAAAGCGGCGATGACGAGCTTGTTGATCGCCGTCGTCTCGGCCTCACTCTCCATTCTGGTGTCGGTTGCGCTCATCCGCGCCCGTCAGGCCATCGCGGCGAACAGAAACGCATCGCTGACATTGCGGGTGCTGTTTACCGCCATGGGAGCAGGCTCGTCACTCGTCTTGCTGGTGCCGCCTGTGGTGCTGGGCAGCGGCTGGTTTTTGCTGCTACGACCCTTCGGCGACGTGTCGATATTTGCACCGGCGCTTGTCTCCGCCATCAACACGCTTATGGCGCTCCCCTTCGTAATGCGCGTGCTTGAACCTGCCTTCATCACCCATCAGGCCCGCAGTGGACGCCTCTCAACCAGTCTCGGAATATCCGGCTTTTCCAGACTTCGTCTCGTTGACTGGCCGGTTTTGTGGCGGCCCGTGGCTATGGCATTGTCCTTCGCCATGGCGCTGTCTTTGGGAGACCTAGGCGCCGTCGCCTTGTTCGGCTCGGAAAGCTTCGTGACGTTGCCGTGGTTGGTCTATAGCAATATGGGCAGTTACAGAACCAATGATGCAGCGGGTTACGCCTTCATTCTCGGCGTTATCTGCCTTCTCCTTGCAGCAGGCGGCGTTTCGCGTCAGCCATCGAAAGCCATGACATGAACGCGCAGGACAAGGGCGTGAGCCTTGAGAACGTGACTTTGAAACTCGGTCAGCAGGATTTTGCACTGGATTGCAGCTTCCAGCGCGGCAAGGTAACGGCGGTCGTCGGTCCCTCCGGATCTGGAAAGTCCACGCTTCTCAATCTGGTCGCAGGTTTCGAAGCGCCGGATGCTGGCCGAGTAATGATCGAAGGACGTGATATGCGAGGGCTCGATCCATCGCAACGGCCCGTCTCGGTTGTCTTTCAGGATAATAATCTCTTCGCTCATCTGGATATCATCACCAATGTCGGGCTCGGCATCAGCCCTTCCCTGAGGCTGTCGGCAGAAGACAAAGTCGCCATCCCCCATGCCCTTGAGCGCGTGGGGCTGGGCGGTTTTGAAAAGCGGTTGCCATCCACGATGTCCGGCGGTGAGCGACAGAGAGCGGCTTTGGCAAGGGCGCTGGTGCGCCGCCGCGCAGTGATGTTGCTGGACGAGCCGTTTGCGGCGCTCGATCCGGGTTTGCGCGTGGGCATGGCGAAGCTGCTGGAAGACCTCCATGCAGAACTCGGAAATACCGTTCTTCTCGTGACGCACCACCCCGACGATATCCGTCGTCTGGCCGATGCCGTGGTGTTTCTCGCGCAGGGCCGTGTCCTGTTTGAAGGAAGCACCGAGGCATTCTTCGCAGCAACGCATCTGGATGACATCAGGGCGTTTCTGGCGGCGTAACGGGTTCACGACGAGGGCCGCGGGACACTACGCGTCACAATTTGGACGCGGCCTGCTGTCAAGTCTGCGAAATCACACAGGCGACCCGTCATTTTTGCACTTGCGCATTATTAACAACTGCTTGAAAAACGATGCAAACAACCGATCCATACGAAATATTTCCACGTGAAGGATCGTTTTCGTTGTTTGCGCATTCACATGCCCCTAGGGGTTATATGGTAAACTGGTCTGCAGATAACGGATGATCAGGAACGTTAGGAGCAGACGAGCAGGATGATGACGTGTGTGAAGGCTCTGCAGAGCCACACCTCCGGTCAGAATGTGTGGCATAAAGGCAAGACGGCGAAGCGCATTCTGGCGCTGGCAACCGCTGGCCTTGTCCTGTCGTCGTGCCAGTCTCTCTTCAGCCCTTCCTATCAATCCACACTCAAGCCGTCGGATAATCCGCAGACGGTGGAACAGGTGCAGAAGAATGATCCGCGCGCGCAAATGGGTGCCCGAGAGCATCCACGCATCGTGGCCAGCTACGGCGGTGAATATCACGACGACAAAACTGAACGTCTGGTCGCTCGCATTGCTGGCGCGCTGACGGCAGTATCGGAAAATCCGCAGCAGTCCTATCGAATCACGATTTTGAACTCCCCTGCCATCAACGCCTTTGCCTTGCCCGGCGGTTATCTCTACGTCACGCGCGGTCTTCTGGCGCTTGCCAATGATGCGTCGGAAGTGGCGGCGGTGCTGTCCCACGAAATGGGCCACGTCACGGCCAATCACGGCATCGAGCGTCAGCGTCGCGAAGAGGCCGAAGTAATTGCCAGCCGCGTCGTTGCCGAGGTGCTTTCGAGCGATCTGGCTGGAAAGCAGGCCTTGGCCCGTGGCAAGCTGCGTCTCGCCGCCTTCTCGCGTCAGCAGGAGCTGCAAGCCGATGTCATCGGCGTGCGCATGCTCGGCGAAGCGGGCTACGACCCTTATGCGTCACCGCGCTTCCTCGATTCCATGGCAGCCTATGCGCGCTTTACGTCCGCTGACCCCGACAGCGATCAAAGCCTCGACTTCCTGTCCAGCCACCCGAACACACCGCAGCGCATCGAGCTTGCAAAACGCCATGCGCGCGCCTTCGGTCAGGAGGGGCAGGTGGGTGACAAGGGCCGCGACTGGTTCCTCAATGGTATCGATGGTCTTCTATACGGGGATAGCCCGCAGGAAGGCTATGTGCGCGGCAACACGTTCCTGCACGGCACTCTGGGTATCCGGTTCGATGTGCCTGAAGGATTTCAGATCGACAACAAGGTCGAGGCCGTTCTCGCGACAGGACCAGGCGAAATGGCCATCCGTTTCGATGGTGTCGCCGATCCCAAGCAGACGAGCCTTGCCAATTATCTGACGAGTGGCTGGGTTGCCGGATTGGTGCCGGAAACGGTGCGTGAGACGGAGATCAACGGACTTCCTGCTGCGACCGCCCGTGCGACTGCGGACAAATGGGATTTCGATGTCACCGTCATTCGCGTCGGCCAGCAGATATTCCGGTTCCTGACAGCGGTTCCGAAAGGCAGCGCGCAGCTCGACAGCGTCGCCAATGTCCTGCGCACGAGCTTCCGTAAGATGACACCGGCTGAGATAACCGCCCTCAAACCGCTACGGGTGCGTGTTGTCACCACCAAGCCGGGCGACACCGTTGCTTCACTGGCGGCGCGTATGATGGGCACGGACCGCAAGGTCGAGCTTTTCCGTGTGTTGAACGCGATGAGTGCTACATCGGTCATTCAGCCGGGTGAGCGGGTCAAAATCATTTCGGAATAAAAAACCCGGCCTTTGAATTATGTCTCGCGAGGTCGCCACGAGAGATAATTCAAAGGCCGGGTTTGATGGAGCGGATAGAAATCGCTTACGCGGCTTCTTCTTCCTGTGCGTCGTCTTCTTCCACGGTCTTGCCGCGCTTAGGACCCTTGTTGAGGTTTACTTCAACGAGGCGAACGGCCTCGGTTTCAGACATCTTGTTCACAGCCGCGATTTCACGGGCCATACGATCAAGAGCAGCTTCATAAAGCTGACGCTCGGAGTAAGACTGCTCAGGCTGATTTTCGGCGCGATAGAGATCGCGAACGACTTCAGCGATGGCAATCAGATCGCCGGAATTGATTTTCGCATCATATTCCTGCGCGCGGCGCGACCACATGGTACGCTTGACGCGAGCCTTGCCCTGAACAACCTTCAGTGCGCGCTCGACGAAATCCCCTTCGGAAAGCTTGCGCATGCCAATGCTGACAGCCTTTGCCACCGGAACTTTCAGGCGCATCTTGTCTTTTTCGAAATCGATGACGAAAAGTTCGAGCTTCATGCCCGCGACTTCTTGTTCTTCAATCGTCGAGATAGTACCGACACCATGAGCGGGATAAACGATCGCTTCGCCGGTCTTGAAACCGTGACGCGCTGGAGATTTTTTCTGCTGGATTGTCATTCGTTCTAAAAACTCCCTGTTACATACACCCGGTGTTTCCGGGGGTCGGGTCGGTCAGGCCCGGATGAGACGGGGGAAACCGTCAGGTGACTTCGTACTGGTACAGACGTGCGCTCAAAAATAAATCACCTTGCAACCGGCAGGTTGACAACACAAACGTTCGATATGTCACGGAAACCGCGTGCAAGTGATGAGTTGCTTTCGTGGTGTTTTTGGGCACGCAAATGCCACGCTGTGGATCAGTTTCATAGGTCTACCACAAAAATACGTGGAAATCAATAATTTGCTTCAACCGTGACTATGGCGTCACAATAGGGTCGCCCGGACATTAACAGAAAACGCTCAATTGATACTTTTGAAATGCAGTCGCGGCCCATGAGCCACTCTTTCAATCGAATAAAATTTGCAGATGTCGTTTAAAGCATTGCTGCCCACTTAAACTATTCATAATTCCGCGCCAATATCCGATTCGAATTTGATGGAAATGACAAGATTTTTTGATTTTCTTTCATAAACCCTCACTCTTCGGGAGGAAAAAGGTAAAATGGGCTACCGGAACAATCCAAAACGCGACAAACAACTCCAAAAATCCAGAAAACTGGCGGAAGCATCCGGCAAGCCCTTCATCGACCCGACCGTCGTCTTCGGTCGGGCAAGTGGAGATGATATTCAATATTATTCCCCGGAAATGCTGGCAGCAACAGCGGCGCATACAGCAGCGCAACTGGCGCACTGGAAAAAGAACGAGCCTTATATTGGAATTTCGCAAGTAGAAGGCGTCAATCCACGTGATGTTCAGGTTTCTGTTCTGACCGTCATCGGTCGCAACATGCCCTTCCTGTACGATTCCGTCATGGGCGAAGTCACCAGCAGCTATCGTAATCTGTATCTGGCAGTCCATCCGATCATGGTTTCCGATGCCTCGGCGCTGGGGGGATATCGTCTGGCTGACCCAGAGACGGATGCGTCAGAAGATAATATCAGTGTCATCCAGCTTCACATTGCACCTGCGACCGCGCAGGCAGCCGACATTCTCGAAGAAAAAATACGCTTCGTTTTGTCGCAGGTTCAGTCGGCCTACAGCGACTGGAAGCCGATGCTGGCAAAACTCGATGAAGCGCTTGAAGAACTGAAAGCCCGTGGCTCCAGTCGCCGCAAGCCGGAGCGGAATGAAGCTGTCGCCTTTCTGGAGTGGTTGCGCAACGATAACTTCACATTCCTCGGAATGCGCGACTACAACTATTCCGGCGCCGGCAAGAACGCCCGTGTCGAGCGCGGCGAAGGCAGTGGCCTGGGCACACTGACCGACCCGAATGTGCGCGTGTTGCGGCTTGGCAAGGATGCTGTGACCACGACGCCCGAAATCCTCGCTTTCCTCGATGGCCCCGATTTCCTGATCGTCACCAAGGCCAATGTCAAATCCATCGTCCACCGTCGTGCCTATATGGATTACATCGGCATCAAGCGGTTCGATGAGGATGGCAATGTCGTTGGTGAGTTGCGCATCGTGGGTCTTTTCACGGCGACGGCCTACACCCACTCTGTTCGCCAAATCCCGCTTCTACGTGCCAAGGTCGCAGAGGTGGAGCACCATTTCGGCTTCGACCCCAACAGCCACTCCGGCCGTATTCTGCACAATACGCTGCAATCCTATCCGCGTGACGACCTCTTCCAGATCGACACTGATCTCCTGATCCGTTTCATCGAGCAGATCATGGAGCTGAGCGACCGTCCACGCGTGCGCGTCCTACCGCGTATCGACCGTTTCGACCGCTTTGTCTCGGTCATTATCTTCGTGCCGCGTGAGGAATATAATTCCTACGTCCGCGAGAAGATCGGCGAGTATCTGGCCGATGTCTATGATGGCCACATCTCGGCCTACTATCCGGCCTTCCCGGAAGGGGCTGTCGCGCGCGTGCATTTCATCGTCGGGCGCACCAATGACAAGACGCCCCGGATCGCTCAGGACAAGCTCGAGGATGCTGTCGGTGATATCGCGGCGCGCTGGATCGATCACTTCGTGGCACTCTCGCCATCTGGTGCGCCAGTGCTCGATGTCGATCAGGCCTATCAGGAAGCCTTCACCCCCGATGAAGCCATCGGTGACATGGCCGATATCCTGGCCACCGCTGGCGGCGAGCCCGTTCGCATCGAATTCTATCGTCGTCAGGAACAGGCAGATGGCGTGCTGTCCCTGAAGATTTTCCACCGGGACGGTCATCTGCCGCTTTCGCGGCGTGTGCCTCTGCTCGAAAATCTTGGTTTCAGCGTCATTAGCGAGCGCACCTTCGACGTGGGCGTCGTCTCTGGCGATGAGACGCGCACCATCGTGCTGCACGATATGGAGTTGAAGGCCCAGCAGGGCGTCAAGCTCGATCTGGCGATCTATGGGCCGCGGCTGGAAGAGGCGTTTCTTGCCGCGTTCGATGGCCGCGTCGATAATGACAACTTCAATCGCCTGATCCTCGCAGCCGGTCTCGACGTGCGAGAAATTTCCGTCTTGCGTGCCTACGCCCGCTATCTGCGCCAGACAGGGATCGTGTATTCACAGGAGCATATTTCCGAAACCCTGTTCAAGTATCCCGCCATCGCCGCGCAGATATTCGAACTCTTTTCCCATGGCTTCGACCCCAAGCTGGGCGAAAAGCCACGTTTGCGCAAACTGTCCGATCTTCACAAGGTAATCGAAGCGGCGCTGTCTGGCGTGCCCAATCTGGATGAGGACCGCACGCTTCGCCGCTATGTCAACGCTGTCGACTCCACGTTGCGCACCAATTATTTCCAGCGCAACGAGGACGGTTCGCCAAAGGCGATGCTGGCGTTCAAATTCGATCCGAAGCTGCTGGACGGACTGCCGGACCCGCGCCCGTTCCGGGAAATCTTCGTTTACGGCACAGAGGTCGAAGGCGTTCATCTGCGCTTCGGCAAGGTTGCCCGTGGCGGCCTTCGCTGGTCGGATCGCGGTCAGGACTACCGCACGGAAGTTCTGGGACTGGTCAAGGCGCAGCAGGTGAAGAATGCCGTGATCGTGCCGGTTGGTGCAAAGGGCGGCTTTTTCCCGAAGACTCTGCCGGTCGGCGGTAGCCGTGATGAAATATTCACTGCCGGTAAGGACGCCTACCAGACCTATATCCGCACGCTGCTGTCGATCACTGACAATATCATCGGCGATGATATCGTACCGCCTGCCGACACGCTGAGACTGGATGGGGACGATCCCTATTTCGTCGTCGCAGCGGATAAAGGAACGGCGACGTTTTCGGATACAGCCAACGGTCTGGCGCGGGAGGCAGGATTCTGGCTGGATGATGCTTTCGCATCCGGCGGATCTGCCGGCTATGACCACAAGAAAATGGGTATTACCGCGCGTGGTGCCTGGGAAACCGTGAAGCGGCATTTCCGCGAGATGGACACCGATATCCAGACGACACCGTTCAAGGTCGTCGGTGTCGGTGACATGTCCGGCGACGTCTTCGGCAATGGCATGTTGCTGTCTGAAAAGATCGAGCTGATCGCCGCGTTCGACCACCGCGATATCGTCATCGATCCGACACCCGACACCGCCAAATCCTTTGCGGAGCGCAAGCGCCTGTTCGATCTGCTGCGGTCCAGCTGGCAGGATTACGATCGTTCGACCCTCTCTCAAGGCGCAATGATTATTTCCCGGTCGGAAAAATCTGTGACGCTCACGCAGGAAGCGGCTGGTGCCATCGGTCTCGACAAGCTAGTGGCAACGCCATTCGAGATCATGACGGCAATCCTCAAGGCGCCAGTCGACCTGCTCTGGTTTGGCGGCATCGGCACCTACGTCAAGGCTGCGGTGGAAACCAATGCCGAGGTGGGTGATCGCGCCAACGACCCGATCCGTGTCAATGCGACCGAGGTGCGTGCCAAGGTCATTGGTGAAGGGGCCAATCTGGGCATTACGCAAAAGGCACGCATTGCCTATGCGCTTGCCGGTGGCCGATGCAATTCGGACGCTATCGACAACTCGGCGGGCGTGAATTCCTCCGACGTCGAGGTCAATATCAAGATTGCGCTTGCGTCGCCCGTCAATGATGGTCGTCTGACCCTGGCCAAGCGCAACCAGTTGCTGTCTTCCATGACGACGGAGGTGGCTCAGCTCGTGCTGCGCAACAACTACCTTCAGTCGCTGGCGATATCGCTGACGGAGCGCCGGGGAACGGAAAACCGCGAGGAGCTTGGTCGCTTGATGAGCGCCTTAGAGGCGGTCGGTCAGTTGAACCGCAAGGTGGAAACGCTGCCAAATGATGCAGAGTTTGCCGAACGCTACGCGGCGGCAAAGCCTCTGACGCGGCCCGAGATCGGCGTTCTCTTGTCCTATGCCAAGCTGACGCTGTTCGATACGCTGGTGGCGAGCTCGCTGCCGGACGAGCCCTATCTGCAGCATCTGCTGACGGATTACTTCCCAAGCAAAATGCAGAAGACCTATGCGGCTGATATCACCAGCCATCGCCTGCACCGGGAAATCGTCGCGACATCGCTGGCCAACCAGGTCGTCAACAGGGGTGGTCCGGGCTTCGTACAGAAGCTTGTGGATGCCAGCGGCATGCTGGCCCCGGCTGTCGTCAAGGCGGCAATGATCGTCGAGGATGGGTTTGGCCTCAAACGGCTTTGGAGCGAGATCGACCAGCTCGACGGCCAGATTTCCGGCGATGTGCAGAACGGGCTCTATGCCATGGTTGCGCGCATCTACACGGACGCGACGCGGCTTTATTTGCAGACGGCAAATACCGTTTCGGGCTCCATGACAGATGAGATCGGCAAGTTGAAGACGGCGATAAAGTCGCTCTCGCCCGGTGCCGCCAAGTACAAGGAAGAGGTTGGCTTTACGCAGATCGATGGCGTTGCGCCGGAATTGGTGCGGGAATTGGAAACGCTTTCCCTTCTCGTCTACGTGCCGGAAATCATGCTGATTGCCGAACAGGCCAGTACGACTCTTGCCCGTGCGGCGGATAGCTATGGCGCTGTTTCGGTTACCTTCCGTGTTGCACGGCTTCTTGATGCCGGTCAGCGTGTTACGCCTGCCGACCACTATGAAAGTCTTGCTCTGCTGCGCAGTCAGGACCAGATTTCCGCATCACGTCGCCGCATCGTCATCTCTGCGCTGACGGAACATGCCAAGGAGAAAAACCCGGTTCAGGCCTGGTATGCAGCCGACCGCGTTAGGGTCAATCGCATCGTCTCCGAGCTTGCGGCCTTGAGCGACAGTGGCGACACGAACCTTGCGCGTCTGACTGTTGCCGCCGGTCTGCTTTCGGATATAGTCCAGGCGCGAAACGTCTGATATCAGACGTTGGCTGCCCGGCGAAAATGCCGGGCAGTTTTACGAATACCAAAGCGGCCGAAAGGGTGACGCATGGCCTCATCTTCCCCTGCGACCGAAGAGACCGTGACGAAACGCGGTATCTGGGGCTGGATGCTCTTCGACTGGGCGGCCCAACCCTTTTTCACTGTCGTGACCACCTTCATTTTTGGGCCCTATTTCGTCGCCCGACTGACGGCTGATCCGATTTCTGCGCAGACGACCTGGAGCAATATGGCGACCATATCGTCTGTGGTCATAGCCATTTTCTCTCCCATACTCGGTTCCATTGCCGACCAGTCCGGCTCGAGAAAGCCGTGGATCGCATTCTTCGCGACCTTCAAGATCGCCAGCCTGTCGATGCTGTGGTTTGCCGCACCCGGCTCTGCGATCATCTGGCCTGTTACGTTCATGATACTGGCGTCGATTGCGGCGGAGTTTTCGATCGTTTTCAACGATTCCATGATGCCGAGGCTGACGACACCGCAAAATGTCGGGCGCATCTCCAACACGGCCTGGGGGCTTGGCTATCTCGGCGGTATGGTGGTGCTGATTTTCGTGGTGCTGTTTCTGGCGGCGTCTCCGGCCACGGGTGTGACCATTCTTGGAATTCCGCCTCTCTTTGGGCTTGATCCCGCAGCAGGAGAAGATGCGCGCATCACCGGCCCGATCTCTGCGCTCTGGTATCTGGTTTTTATCCTGCCCATGTTTTTCTTCACGCCCGATGTGAAGAAGGGTTTGCCTCTGGCAAAAGCCGTTCATTCCGGCCTCACGGAACTGAAGGCGACCGTTAGGGAGCTCAAGGGACGGCCAACCATCATGCGGTTTCTCATCGCCCGAATGCTGTATCAGGACGGCGTCAACGGCGTTTTGATCCTTGGTGGTGCTTTTGCCGCTGGCCTGTTTGGATGGGGCACGATGGAAATCGGCATATATGGCATCATCCTCAACATCGTCGCTATCGGCAGTTGCCTTGCTGCTGGCCGTGTGGACCAGCGGCTCGGCTCGCGAAACACGGTGCTGATCGCTCTGACGCTGCTCCTGGCAGCGACCCTCGGCATCGTCTCCACCCAGACCGATTCCACATTGTTCGGGCTGCTGGCGCTTCCCGTCGGCGCTCATGAAGGACTGTTTTCCAGCGGAGCGGAGAAAGCCTATCTGGTCTACGGCATGCTGATCGGCATTGCCTTCGGGCCCGTGCAGGCATCGTCGCGCTCTTATCTCGCCCGCAACGTGACGATAGCGGAAGCGGGCCGTTACTTCGGAATCTACGCGCTTTCCGGTCGGGCAACCAGTTTCATGGCAACGCTATCCTTTTCCATCGTGACCTACGCCACCGGCTCGGCCCATCTGGGCATGGCTATGCTCACCATTTTCCTGGGTGCCGGCTTCCTTCTTCTGCTGCGAGTGCCAGAGAGGGCTGAAGCGCGTCAGAGTTGATCAAGCTTGGTCTGGAGCGTGCGCAACTGGGACTTCAGTTCATCGATTTCGGACGCATCAGGCTTCTTGGTTTCCTTGGGTACAGGCGGCACCGGGAATGGCGTGAAGACCTGCATGGCCTGGCGGAAGAGTTCCGTGTTGCGCTTGACCTGTTCTTCCATGAAGCCAAAGGGCGTCGCAAAGTTTTTAGACGCCGATGTGTCACCGAAAGCTTTCGCCATCTGGTCCTGCATCTGGCTTTGCTGCTCGGAAAATGTCTTCATCGAATGTTCGAGAAAGGTCGGCACGACCATCTGCATCTGGTCTCCGTAATAGGAGATGAGTTGTCGCAGGAAAGCCGTCGGTAGCAGGGTGTTTCCGGTCTTGCCTTCCTGTTCGACGATGATCTGCGTCAGCACCGCATGGGTGATGTCTTCAGATGTCTTAGCGTCCTGGACCTTGAACTCTTCCCCGCGTTTGACCATCTTCGCCAGGTCTTCCAGCGTCACATAGGTGCTCGTGCCGGTGTTATAGAGCCGCCGGTTGGCATATTTCTTGATGATGGTCTCGCCAGTGTGTTTTGCCATGCTCGCCTCCTCGCGATGCCGGTACATTCTTTTTATCAGGTATTTTTGCTCTTCCCATCTTTAAGACTATGCTGAAATCAACCGTTCTGACAAACGGTTTGTGCGATGCAGCAGTCACTTTTTTTGCGCAGCATTCGTGTTCGTCTATCCCTGAAAGTATGGTCGACAGGTACATTCATGGCGGTTTGACTTGCGTGCAAAGCTTTGCCAATCTCGCGGCGCAAAATGGGAGATACAGTTATGACCTCGACTTCAATCGTCATTGTCAGTGCAGCACGCACGGCAGTTGGCTCTTTCAACGGCAGCTTTGCCAACACGCCCGCGCATGAGCTTGGTGCCGCGGTCATCAAGTCCGTGCTGGAAAGAGCAGGCGTTGGACCCAACGAGGTCGATGAGGTCATTCTGGGTCAGGTGCTGGCGGCAGGCGAAGGCCAGAACCCGGCACGCCAGGCGGCGATGAAGGCAGGTGTGCCACAGGAGGCGACGGCATTCGGCATCAACCAGCTCTGCGGTTCCGGCCTGCGTGCGGTTGCTCTTGGCATGCAGCAAATCGCCACCGGCGATGCGTCGATCATCGTAGCAGGTGGTCAGGAATCCATGTCGATGGCGCCGCACTGCGCGCATTTGCGCGGCGGCGTCAAAATGGGTGATTTCAAAATGGTCGACACCATGCTGAAAGATGGCCTGACCGATGCCTTCTACGGCTATCATATGGGCATTACCGCTGAAAACATCGCCCGGCAGTGGCAACTTTCGAGAGACGATCAGGACCAGTTCGCCGTCACCTCCCAGAACCGTGCGGAGGCGGCGCAGACCGCCGGGCGGTTTGCAGACGAGATCGTACCCTTTATCATCAAGGGTCGGAAAAGCGACGTTACCATTGATGCAGATGAATATATTCGTGCGGGTGCATCACTCGATACGCTGACGAAGCTGCGGCCTGCTTTCGACAAGGAAGGCACGGTTACGGCTGGCAATGCATCAGGCCTCAACGATGGCGCCGCCGCCGTTCTTCTGATGAGCGAAGCCGAAGCGCAAAAGCGCGGTCTTCAGCCTTTGGGTCGCATCGCGTCTTGGGCCACCGCTGGGGTTGACCCACAAATCATGGGGACGGGTCCAATACCTGCGTCTCGTAAGGCGCTTGCCAAGGCTGGCTGGGCTGTTTCCGATCTTGATCTGATAGAGGCAAACGAGGCCTTTGCGGCGCAGTCGTGCGCCGTCGTGCGTGATCTGGGTCTCGACCCCGAAATCGTCAACGTCAATGGCGGCGCCATTGCCATCGGTCACCCCATCGGTGCATCCGGCGCGCGCGTTCTCAACACCTTGCTGTTCGAGATGAAGCGACGCAGTGCCAAGAAGGGGCTGGTTACCCTTTGCATTGGCGGCGGCATGGGTGTTGCGATGTGTCTTGAGGGCATGTGAGCGCCCCCGATCATCGAAATGCCATGATGGCCTCCAATGTGACGCACGCCGTTATCGCAAGACAGCAACAGGTTTTGAGGCGACATGCGCTAAAGGCTGACACAGTGAATGACAGGAGGCCTTGATATGAGCCGGGTTGCATTGATAACGGGCGGAACCAGCGGCATTGGCGCAGCCATAGCGAAGGCACTTCATGCCGCTGGCTACAGGGTTGCCGTCAACTACGCTTTCACTGAAGATCGCGCCGAGCAGTTTCGTCGCGATACCGGCATTCCGGCCTATTGCTGGGATATTAGAGATTACGATGCCTGCGTGGCGGGCATTGCCAAGGTCGAGAGCGATATTGGCCCTGTGGAGGTTCTGGTGAACAATGCCGGGATAACCCGCGATGCCATGTTCCATAAGATCACGCCGCAGCAGTGGCGGGATGTGATCGACACGAACCTGACCGGCGCATTCAATATGACGCATCCTGTCTGGCCCGGAATGCGTGAGCGTGGCTTTGGACGTATCGTCAACATATCCTCCATCAACGGCCAAAAAGGGCAGGCGGGACAGGCGAATTACTCTGCGGCAAAGGCTGGAGACATTGGCCTGACGAAGGCTCTGGCGCAGGAAGGCGCGGCGCGCAACATCACCGTCAACGCGATCTGCCCCGGCTATATCGGAACAGAAATGGTGCGCGCCATCCCTGAGAACGTGCTGAACGATCGCATTCTGCCGCAGATACCGGTTGGGCGGTTGGGTGAGCCGGAAGAGATTGCCCGCTGCGTGCTGTTTCTCGCTTCAGACGAAGCGGGCTTCATTACGGGGTCGACGCTCACCGCCAATGGCGGGCAGTATTTCGCGTGAGCCCACTCGGGCGAAAGCCGTGATCCAGTAAACTTTCCGTGATCACGCAAGGCTGGTAGGCGCTCACTTCATATAAATTGATCGTGATTTTTTGCAGATCAATGATAGCTAAATAAATGAAAATAAGAGGATTTTTGTAATGTTTAGAACGAGTCTAATATATCGTATTTCTTAATATTAGAGGTTTTACTTGACACTCAGTGTCCTGTTTTGGTTTAAGAGTGAAAACAAAGTGTTGCGTCACACAGGCAATGATCCATGCTCGTTTGCAGCTGCAATTACATCACCGATAACGATATTCGTGACGTCATCAACGAGATGCTCGATGAGGACTGTTGGCAGTTGATCGTGCCCGCCAAAGTGTATCACGCTATGGCCAAGCGCGGCCGTTGCTGCGGCTGCTTTCCCACTGTCGTCGAGCTGATTATCAAGACCACAGAAGAATATCATGCACGTCGCCACTCGACGGAAGCCGATGTTTTTGATTTTATGTCCCGCCTGAGACAATTGCATGAAGACAACAGGAGAGCGGACATTGAAAGGCGACACAAGAGTCATCGAGCAGCTTAACGAGGCTTTGTTCCTCGAGCTCGGCGCGGTCAACCAGTACTGGCTGCACTACCGGCTGCTGAACGATTGGGGCTATACAAAGCTCGCCAAGAAAGAGCGTGCCGAATCCATCGAAGAGATGCAGCACGCCGACAAGATCATCGATCGTATCATTTTCCTCGAAGGCCATCCCAACCTTCAGACCGTCGCGCCGCTGCGCATCGGTCAGAACGTAAAGGAAGTGCTGGAAGCCGATCTTGCTGGCGAATACGACGCCCGCACGGCCTACAAGAAGTCACGCGATATCTGTCACGATGCGGGTGATTATGTCTCGATGAAGCTTTTCGAAACGCTGCTCATCGATGAAGAAGGCCATATCGACTTCCTCGAAACACAGCTTGACCTCCTGAACAAGATTGGTGAGAGCAAGTATGGTCAGCTCAACGCTGACTCTGCCGACGCTGCAGAATCCGAATAAGACTGTCATCGTTAAAATGAAAAAGGCGGCATTCGTGCCGCCTTTTTTGTATCATCAGTCTGCGAGATGCCGGAATTCGGCGACCACCTGCTCATAGACCCCGCGTTTGAAGGGAACGATCAGGTTGGGCAGGCTTTCCATTGGTTTCCAGGCCCAGGCATCGAATTCCGGCTCATGACCTGTCGGTGGCGGATTGATCTGGATTTCGCTTTCATCGCCCTCGAAACGGAACGCAAACCACCGCTGCGCCTGTCCACGATACTTTCCTCTGAGGCCAACACCGATCAGCTGCGGTGGCAGGTCGTAATGGATCCAGTCACTGGCTTCTGCGAGGAGGGAAACGGTCTTCATACCCGTTTCCTCGTAGAGTTCTCTGATGGCAGCGAGCAGAGGCTTCTCGCCCTCATCAATGCCCCCCTGCGGCATCTGCCACAGTTGCGGCGAGCCGTCGAACTCCGAATTGCCTTGGGAAATACGTCGTCCAGCCCAAACCAAACCTTGCGCGTTGAGCACCATGATACCGGCACAGGGACGGTAGGGAAGATCGTCTGCTTTGATCATCGTATCGGCCTTTTTTGAGATTGAGAGTGTCAGAGACTTACTGTTCGGTCTTCTCTGAGACAAGCGCGGAAACGCCGACGATTTCGATCCCTCGGGCTGCGGCCTCGACTGACCATTTCGAAATGGCACCAATGCTTTCGTCAAAGGCGGAGGCAACGCCAATGGCAGTGCCGTTGCGTCGGGCGATGCGCTCCAGATCATCGAGCTTGCGCAGGATGGCATTTTCGTTGACCTGGTCGTCAAGTTGCAGGTCGGCAAAGCCTGCGGCGGTGGAGAGTGCCTTGGTCACAGGTCCGCTTTTCGACTGCGCGGAAGAACCATCGTCGATGAACAGAAGGCCCCGTTGGCCGATGTCTTTGATAATGGGTTCCAGAGCCTTTTCGTCTGCCATGAACCGCCCGCCGAGGTAATTCATGATGCCGGTGTAATTGGTGATCTTACCCATGGCGCGGTGCAGACGTTCCAGATTGAGCTTAGCTGGCCCGGCGACGAGCAGCGTATCAGGGCCCGGATTGGTGCCGGGATAACCGAAGGGCTCAAACGGCACCTGAAGCAAAATTTCATGGCCTTCGCGGCGACCTTCCTGCATCCAGCGTTGCAGGCTGTTTCCGCTCGCAGCAAAGCCGAGGGTTACCTCAGGCGGCAGGTCGCGGATCGCCTTCTGGGTTCCCGTCTGGCTGAGACCCAACCCACCCACGATGATCGCGATGCGCGTTCCTCTGGAACCGGACCATGGTCTTGCATATTGCTCCATCGGTCGTAGACCGCCTGCGCTGACTTTCGGCAACCTTCCGAAGGCCGTGTCTTCCAGCAAATCTTCGTTGGGCTGCGCAGCAAGTCTGGGGTCTTGCCCGTAGGTCTGGCCAGTCATCAGAACGGGGCCGTCGCCCTCGCGCTGCCGTGGAGAAAACGTCGAAACCACGTTGCCGTCAGGCATCGTCTGTCTCTGCACATTCGCACCAGACCGCCCGCTTTGAGGCGCAAGCGGATCGACAGAGCTCTTGTCAGGCGGCGTTTGCGCAGATGTATTGGGATCACCGTTGTCCATCGCAACATCGGGCGCGGTAGAGGCTCTTTGGAGATTGCCGGGAGATAGCGCGCTATAGACCGACAAAGCGCCAATTCCACCAATCGCGATCACGACCAAAGCACTGAGCGCAGAAAAGCGCCAGAACGATCCGGCGCTTTTCTTTCTCTGTCGACCCATAAGCGGTTTGCGCAGGTCTGAAGGCAATGAACTATCCGTGGCTGACGTTATCGCGGGGCGAACGGCATGGAGCGTTCTCCATACCTCCTGTCCTTACTGCTTGTTGACCACAGCCTTGTCTGGGTTTGGCGGGAAGGAAGGGTCTGTCTTCGTACCGTGGAAGAGGTCCAGCGCGTAGTTGAGCTGGATATCATCCTTGGCTTCCGGCGGCACATAGGCGGCAGAACCTGAACCTTCGTCCGTTTCGCTCTGGCCCTGAATATGGCCGCGCAGGCTCGATTCGCCCTCGGCACGAACACGGCCCTGCAGCTCTTCCGGCAGAGGCTGGTCGACCTTGATGTCAGGTGTAATGCCTGTGCCCTGAATGGACTTGCCCGATGGCGTGTAATAGAGCGCCGTCGTCAGACGTAGCGCACCGGTATCACCGAGCGGGATGATCGTCTGGACAGAGCCTTTACCGAAGGACCGCGTTCCGAGAACCGTCGCACGACGAAGATCCTGAAGCGCTCCGGCAACGATTTCCGATGCGGATGCCGAACCACCGTTGACGAGAACGATCACCGGCTTGCCATCGGTCAGATCACCAGCCGTTGCGTTGAAGCGGCGGGTTTCTTCCGGGTTACGACCGCGGGTCGAGACAACCTCGCCACGTTCCAAGAAGGCGTCGGAGACGTTGATCGCCTGGTCGAGCAGACCACCCGGGTTAAGACGCAGATCGAGGACATAGCCCTTGAGCTTGTCGGCGGGCACGTCTTCCTTGATCTTCTTGATTGCCTTTTCGAGATCGTCATAAGTCTTTTCCGTAAAGGAAATGACGCGCAGATAACCGACGTCGCCGCCTTCGACACGCGACTTGACGGCGCGCACGGCGATGATTTCGCGCATCACGCTAATGTCGAGCGGCTTGTCGGCACCCTGACGGATGATCGTCAGCTTGATCGGTGTCTTGACCGCGCCGCGCATCTTTTCGACGGCTTCTTCGAGCTTCAGGCCACGGACAGGCTGGCCGTCGATTTCAGAAATGAAGTCACCGGCGAGAATGCCAGCTTTCGCAGCAGGGGTGTCATCCATTGGCGAGATGACCTTGACCAGCTCGTTTTCCATGGTGACTTCGATGCCGAGACCACCGAATTCACCCTTCGTCTGGGTGCGCATGTCGTTGGCGTCCTGCGCGTTCAGAAAGCTGGAATGCGGATCGAGCGAGCTCAACATGCCATTGATGGCATTTTCGACCAGCTTCTTATCGTCCGGGGGCGTCACATACTGGGCGCGAACGCGCTCGAATACGTCACCGAAAATCGACAGTTCCTTGTAAGTCGAAGGACCGGCAGCCTGTGCCGGCATGCTTGCCGAATAGATGACGCTCATCGCTGTGGCACCCATAAGTCCACCGATGAGGAGAAGTGAAGCCTTACGAATCATTACGCGCCCTTCCGGTATTTTTTGCGGTCCACCATGGCTGAGAATCAACCGGTACGCCGTCTTTCCTGAATTCAATGTAAAGCGTCGGCCTGTCAGTTTCCAGCGCCAATGCAGCAGCACTTGCCACTCTTTTTGCGCCCATGGATGCGATGGGTTCGCCAGAGAACACAAACATGCCCTGCCTCGTCCTCACATTGTCCATGCCCGTCAGAACCAAATGGTAGCCGTAACCGGCATTGAGAATAATCATGCGGCCGTAACTGCGAAACTCTCCGGCGAAGACCACGAAGCCGTCCGCGGGCGCCGTTACCAGAGCTTCAGGGCCTGTCGCCACCACCATTCCCTTTGAGAAATGTCCCGTACCATCGGCATCGCCGAACCGTCGAAGCACATCTCCAGAGACTGGCAAAGCCAATTTACCCTTCAGAGTCGAAAACGGATATGCGGGCGCAATGCGGTTTTTATCGGGCATTCCGGCGTCGGTTTGGGCCTGCACCTTATCGCGTTCAGACTGGGATAAAGCGGCCAGTCTTTCCTGTTCCAGACGCTCTTTTTCCTTGGCTTCTCGCACAGAGGATATCTCGTTTTCAAGCGATGACACCAGCCCTTCCAGACTGGTCGCCTTGCTCGCAAGTTCTTCAGAACGCTTGCGTTCTGCTTCCAGTTCGCTTGCGGTCTGGGTATTGCGCTTTTCATTTTCCAGACGCAAAAGATCGAGCCGTTTTTCTTCTTCGAGGCTCGCGGTCATCGTGGTGGTCAACTGTTCCTTCTCACCGGCTATGGCCTGTCTCACGTCGGTCAACTCTTTGAGAGCGGAGACGAGCTTCTCGGTCTCCGACCGGATGCCCGGAACGACGGCACCGAGAAGAATGGCGCTGCGCACGAATGCCAATGCATCTTCCGGCGAAACGAGCAAAGCGGGGGGAGGGTTGCGGCCCATGCGTTGCAACGCGGCCAGCACTTCAGCCAGCACGCCGCGCCGTTCCCGCAGGGACGCCTTGACGTCATCCTCACGGATGTTCAGCTTGGCCAGACGGTCCTCGCCATCATTGATCTTGTCTTCCAGATCTTTTCGACGCTGTGCGGACGCGATCAATTCATCCTTGATGCGGACGGTGTCCTGATTAAGGGCCGCTATGCTTTCCTGCAATTGCCGGGTTTTGTCCTCGGAAAGGCCGATGCTGTCGACCAGTTCCTGCAAATCCTGCCGGTTCTGGTCGCGGCGCTTTTCAAGCGCGTCCAGTTCGTCTGGCGCCAGGTTTTCCTGTGTGGCCGATGGAGCGCTGAGGTCATCCGGGTCGCGCGCCAAGGTGACGGACGGCTGAAAAGCAACCGTGCATGCAGTGAGGATCAGGCTCGAAAGAGCTGCCCATTTGTATTTTCTGCATGTCTGGATCATCGCAACCGGGTCTTCGCAATCGACGGGATTGGCGACCATACGCTGCTTCGCCGATTTGCGCCAATAGGGACTTTCAGCATGTCGAGATGATGGCCGTCATACCCGATGATACGGATGGCCCGACAAAATCGTGACAGCACGGTACATCTGTTCGGCAATCAGTATGCGCACGAGTTGATGCGGCCAGGTGAGTTTGCCAAGGCACAGCACCGCCGATGCCTTGTCGTAAAGGGATGGGTCGAGCCCGTCGGCTCCGCCTATGGCTATCACGAGGTCGCGCTTGCCGCTGTCGCGCATCGTTCCGAAAAGGTCTGCAAAGCCTGGGCTGTCCAATGCCTTGCCCCGCTCATCCAGCAGAATAAGAGCAGCACCGTCGGCCAGATGCTTTTCCAGCATCGCCGCTTCTTCGCGCTTGCGGGTGTCTGCGTTCGAGGCCCTGCTTTCGGCCACTTCGATGACACGTGAGAATTCCAGCCCGATGGCCGGGCCGGTTTTTGCAAAACGGTCGAGATAACGCGATGCAAGGTCTTTCTCAGGGCCGGATTTGAGTCGTCCCACAGCAAAGATTGAAATCCGCATTCACACATCCATCCCTATCGCAAACCTTGTCAGGCGCGCTTCTATCAGGACAGGCAACAGATTTCCATGTGGCCGACAGTTGGTGTCGGCCCTGGAAGCTGCATCAGTGAAGCGTTTCTTCCTCGATATCAGGTGCAGCCCACATCTTCTCGATGTTGTAGAAGGCTCTGACCTCGGGACGGAACACGTGAATGATGACATCGCCG
Source organism: Agrobacterium sp. lyk4-40-TYG-31 (assembly GCF_030209855.1). Classification (NCBI taxonomy): domain Bacteria; kingdom Pseudomonadati; phylum Pseudomonadota; class Alphaproteobacteria; order Hyphomicrobiales; family Rhizobiaceae; genus Agrobacterium; species Agrobacterium sp. lyk4-40-TYG-31. The sequence goes on along the minus strand of NZ_JARVRE010000006.1, from coordinate 120,840 downwards.
GCGTCGATCACGACCCAGTCTCCGGCCTCAAGGCCTTCGACACGGGAATGGCCGAAACCATCATCTTTCATGTCGGAGATCAGGTGTTCGCAGATCGCGGAAACATGCCTGTTCGACCGCCCGGAGACTACGACCATGTAATCCGCAAGCGCCGACTTACCGGCAATGTTTATTGAAACGATGTCTTCTGCCTTGGAGTCCTCGACGCTGGCGAGAACGGTGTCAAGGGCGCGGCGGGCGGCATAATCGCCACTCTCCGGGCCTTTTGGGAGAACGCTGAAAGCTCTTCCCTTGGTGTGTACTGTTGTCAGTGGTTTTCCCTTCCGAAAATGACAAACCAGATACTGCGCAGCGATTCTTTACGCCACAAACTAAAGTTGGCATCAAAGTCTTAACTTTTCAAGATGTGGCCCCGGACTGTACGCTGCATACTTCATCTATTGTCGTTGCGCAGGGCCGTGGAACTCAACGTGGAGCGAGGGCCGTGGATGAAAACCCAGGCGGGTGCGGTCTTCGTCCATAAAACGCCCGCGTCGTCTTCATCGATCCGGGCGTGGCTGAACGCCTGCGCCATGGTGGATGAGAGGTAGGCCAAGGTGGCGCCGGGCCTGTCGATTACGGCGATGGGGAATGTTTCAGCGATCTTGCGCCACTTCTGCCAGCGGTGGAATGTGCGCAGATTATCTGCCCCCATGATCCAGATGAAACGGACATGCGGGTTTCGTGCCTTGATCTTGGCCAACGTATGGGCGGTGTAGCTGACGCCGAGAGATTGCTCGAACCCCGTGACCTTGACGCGCGGATCGCTGATCAGTGTTTCACAGGCTTCGATACGGTTCTTTAGCGGCGCGAGATCGGCCTTGTTCTTCAAAGGATTACCCGGCGTGACCATCCACCAGAGCTGGTCGAGCCCAAGCCGCCGCAGGGCGATTTCGGCAACAAGTGCGTGGCCTGCATGGGGAGGATTGAAGGACCCGCCGAACAGGCCGATCACCATGCCGCGCTCGGTGTGCGGCATGGTCAGATAGCGCTTGTCCAAACCGGCATTGTCTTCCAATGATCAGGCCCGCGTCTGGCCGGTGCCATGCACTCGGTACTTGAAGGATGTCAGTTGCTCGACACCCACCGGGCCGCGCGCATGCATCTTGCCGGTTGCGATACCGATTTCCGCGCCCATGCCGAATTCCCCGCCATCGGCAAACTGTGTCGAGGCATTGTGCAGAAGGATCGCCGAGTCAATTTCATTGAAGAAGCGCGCAACGACCTCGGGATCTTCGGCAATCACGGCTTCCGTGTGGTTGGAAGAGTATGTACCGATATGTTTGATAGCACCTGAGATACCATCCACGACGTTGACCGAAATAATGGCGTCGAGATATTCCGTGCGCCAGTCTTCTTCCGTCGCCGCTTTCACGCCTTCGACGGCTTGCTGCACGATCTCGGAGCCACGCACTTCGCATCCGGCATCTAGCAAAATGCTGACCAATGGTTCCAGATGCATCGATACGGCAGCGGCATCGACCAGCAGTGTTTCTGCCGAACCGCAAATGCCGGTGCGGCGCATCTTAGCGTTCAGCACGATGTTTTTCGCCATATCAAGATCAGCCGACTTGTCGACGTAAACGTGGCAGATGCCTTCCAGATGCGCGAAGACGGGAACGCGGGCTTCGGACTGCACGCGAGCGACAAGGCTCTTTCCCCCTCGCGGTACGATCACATCGACGGTGCCGCCGAGACCGCCCAGAAGGCTGCCGACTGCTGCCCGATCTGTGACTGGCACGAGCTGGATAGCATGCTCTGGAAGTCCGGCAATTTTCAAACCTTCAACGAGGCAAGCATGGATAGCGCGCGATGAATATTGCGAATCGGAGCCGCCGCGCAGGATCACGGCGTTGCCCGCCTTCAGGCACAGCGCACCTGCATCCGCCGTCACGTTCGGGCGGCTTTCATAGATCACGCCGATGACGCCAAGCGGGGTGCGAACACGTTCGATCTTCAGGCCATTGGGACGATCCCAGGCGGCGATGACTTCGCCCACGGGATCGGCGAGCGCCGCGATGGAGCGGATGCCTTCTGCAATGCTGGCAATGCGCGTCTCGTCCAGTTTAAGGCGGTCGATGAAAGATGCCGCAACGCCTGCTTCCGTCGCTGCCGCCACGTCCTTGGCGTTGGCTTCCATGATACGGTCACGCGACGCTTCGATGGCGGAGGCCATGGCCAGCAAGGCGCGGTTTTTCTGGTCGGCAGAGGCGATGGATAACGGTCGCGAAGCAGCCTTTGCCTGAGCGCCGATGGACATCATCAGCGTTTCCAAATCATGGCTCTGCTTCACGGCCTGTTCAGGCATCGACCTCATCCTTCTTCGTATTGTTTACTTTGACGGACACGCCCGTCATGACGAGATCGTCGCGATGGATCATCGCGGCGCGACCGACATAACCGAGGATCGCCTCGATCTCGTTCGACTTGTGTCCGTTGATCTGCCGTGCCTCTTCGGCATCGTAACCGGCAAGACCACGGGCAATTTCGCGCCCCTGTGCGCCCATGATGGCAACCGCATCACCACGTCCGAAATTGCCTTTCACCAGCGTCACACCGGCGGGCAAGAGACTTTTTCCGGCGTAAAGCGCCTTTTCGGCACCTGCATCCACATGCAGTTCGCCGGCAGGCTGAAGCTGCCCGGCGATCCATGTCTTGCGGGCGGTGACGGGCGTGCCTGATGGTGCAAACCACGAGGAGCGCGCGCCATTTTCAATGGCCTTCAGCGGATTGAGCGTCTTGCCGGATGCGATGATCATTCCGCAACCGGCTGCTGTCGAAATCTTGCCCGCATCGATCTTGGTGCGCATGCCACCACGCGACAATTCCGACGCTGCACCACCGGCCATGGCCTCGATCTCAGGTGTAATCTCTGCAATGGTTTCCAGAAATTGTGCGTCGGGATCGAGATGCGGCGGAGCGGTGTAAAGCCCATCGATGTCAGACAGCAGTATCAGAAGGTCTGCGCCCGTCATGGTGGCCACGCGTGCTGCCAGACGGTCATTGTCGCCATAACGGATTTCCGTCGTCGCAACCGTGTCGTTTTCGTTGATGATCGGAATAGCACCGATCTTCAGCAACTGGTTGATGGTCGCGCGTGCGTTGAGATACCGGCGACGCTCTTCCGTGTCGGACAACGTCAGCAGAATTTGTCCGGCGACAATATCATGCTTGGAGAGGCTTTCCGACCATGCGCGTGCAAGGGCGATCTGGCCAACCGCCGCCGCCGCCTGGCTTTCCTCCAGCTTCAAAGCGCCGGAAGGCAGGCCCAGAACGGTGCGCCCCAGCGCAATAGCGCCTGACGATACGACCTGCACGTCCGCACCATTCTTTTTCAGCTCCGCGATATCCTCGCAGATCGCATCCAGCCAATCGGTCTTGAGGCCGCTTTTGCGGTCAACCAGCAGGGCAGAACCGATCTTGATGACGATGCGGTGATGTTTGCCGAGAGGTTTTCGCGCCGCTGTCATAGGCGGTCGTCTCCATCCTCGATCTCGTCTTCAACGGGCATGGAGCGATCCGGCATCGCGGTGTCGCCGCCACGGCTGTCGGAGACGATGATGTCGCGAAGCTCGCGAAGGGCTTCCAGCATACCTATATGAGCTGCGGCGGACAGAAGAAGCGGAGGACGGCCACAGGCCTTTTCCAGTTCCTTCGCTTTTTTCTTCAGCTCTTTCTCGTCCAAAACGTCGATCTGCGAAAGTGCCACGATCTCAGGCTTTTCCGTCAGCCCGCCGCCATAGGCATCGAGCTCTTTTTTGACCGTCTTGTAGGCTTTGCCAACGTTTTCTTCCTGCGCCGAAACGAGGTGCAGCAGAACGCGGGTGCGCTCGACATGACCGAGGAACCGGTCGCCGATGCCGACACCTTCATGCGCGCCTTCGATCAGGCCGGGAATGTCAGCCAGAATGAATTCACGTCCATCGATGGTGGCAACGCCCAGATTGGGGTGCAGCGTGGTGAAGGGATAGTTGGCGATCTTCGGGCGCGCCCGCGTGACCGTGGCCAGAAATGTGGATTTACCCGCGTTGGGCAAACCGACCAGACCGGCATCGGCAATCAGCTTCAGGCGAAGCCAGATTGTCTTTTCCTCGCCCGCAAGACCGGGATTGGCGTGGGTTGGTGCCTGGTTGGTGGAAGATTTGAAATAGGCGTTGCCGAAACCGCCATTGCCACCGGCAGCCAGACGGAAACGCTGGCCCTCCTTGGTCAGGTCCATGATCAGCGTTTCATTGTCTTCTTCGAAGATTTGCGTACCGACGGGCACGCGCAGGACAACGTCAGCGCCCTTTGCGCCGGTGCGAGTCTTGCCCATGCCGTGCTGGCCGATGGTGGCCTTGAAGTGCTGCTGGAAGCGGAAGTCAATCAGCGTGTTGAGGCCATTGACGACTTCTACCCACACGTCACCGCCGCGTCCGCCGTCACCGCCATCAGGGCCGCCGAACTCGATGAATTTTTCACGCCGGAAGGATACGGCGCCTGCGCCACCATCGCCCGAGCGAATGTAAACTTTTGCTTCATCGAGAAATTTCATCGTCTTGGCCGTTCTGTCAGCTTAGTGGCAATTCCAGCAATGGCTTGCGGTCTTGCTTTTTTAAAAAAAGGATCTGCCGATCCAAATATAGGCGCGGGCTCTCAAGGTCAAAGATTATCGTGGCGCGAGAGCCGATAGGGCAAGGCCGGTTTGCGATGAAACCGGCCTTGTTTCGATTTCTTCACGGTCGGGCCGCGCGAAATGCTTCTGCGGTCAGTGCGGTGTCCAGATGCGTGACCATGCTTGCTCGGGCGACAGCATAGACTTCCTTGCATCCGATGATGTGAAAACCGATCTTGTCTTGCACGCGCAACGAGGCCGGGTTGTCAGCAAACATCCCGGAATAGAGCACTTCGCCGGGCTTGCGCTCGAAGAAATGCTCAACGACCGCCGTCACAGCTTCGGTCATGTAGCCCTTGCCCCAATGGGCGCGACCCAGCCAGTAGCCAAGGCGCCACTCGCCATGAAGCCTCTCGATCGAGACCGCGCCGATCAGAGTGTCATCGCCGCAGGTTATCGCAAAATCCCAATCCGGCAGGGTGCCGGATGTGCGAAGGACCAACCACTCTAGCGCATCTTGCTTATAATAGGGCGCCGGAGCCCTCGCCAGCATGCGCGTGACCTGAAAATCGCTCAGCGATTCCGCAATGCTGCCCGCATCCGAAAGGCGCTGCGGACGCAGCACCAGACGGGTAGTGTTCAATGTCGGGCAGGGGCTTTGCGCAGCCGCTGGAGAACGCATCAACTGAGTCGTGCTCATCGCATATCTCCCCAGCTTCTGAGCGATACCCATGTCTTGCGATCCAGCCTGTACCATTCGACCGGAACCATGCCGCCAAGCGCCAGCGAACCGACCATGCCGGAACCCTGAAGCTGGAAGCCGCACTTTTGTATGACGCGGCGCGATGCGAGGTTTGTGACCCGGCAGCGCGCATCGATCTGGTCGATATCACGGGTCCGAAACGCCATGTCGATCAGCGCATGGGCCGCCTCGGTGGTGTAACCCCTGTTCCAGTAGGGCTCGCCCAGCCAATAGCCCATTTCGAGGGTCTTTTCGTCCTCCTGCGGTTCCAGCCCGCAGCAGCCCATAAACTCGCCGTTCTCCATGCGGGTAATCGCATAGACGCACTTGCCAATCTCGCCCACATTTGCACGTCGCACGAAATCCGCGGCATCTTTGGCCGTGTAAGGGTGCGGCATACGCGACACCATGGTCGCAATGTTGGCGTTGTTGGCAAGATGGGCAAGGGCGTCAATGTCTTCTTCGTGGGGCTTACGCAGAACGAGCCTTTGCGACAATAAGACGGGGCAATCGCTCCTTGACCTATCAGGTCTCGGACTTTCTTCGGGTGACCGTGATTGGTCTACCCTTAACAATTCAGCTTGCATGGTTCAGTCCCTCCATGAGGTTAAGAAAAAAGGGGAGTTGGGTGGTGCCCCAACTCCCCTTTTTTGTGACTGAACCTGTTACGTCTCAGCCGGGTCATTGGGACACCGGCTGCATATGACGCGACCGGCTTATTCTGCTGCTTCCGCTTTCGGTGCCACAGACACGTAAACGCGGCCATTGCCCTTCGTGCGGAAGGCTACGTTACCGGCTGTCAGCGCGAAAATCGTGTGGTCCTTGCCGAGGCCGACGTTGGCGCCCGGATGCCACTGCGTGCCGCGCTGGCGCAGAATAATGTTGCCTGGAATGACAGCTTCCCCGCCGAACTTCTTTACGCCAAGGCGCTTGGAGTTGGAATCGCGACCGTTACGCGAAGAACCACCAGCTTTTTTATGTGCCATTGGATTGCTCCTTTAAACCTAGTTTCCCGTGTCGCGCCGATTAGGCAGCAACGATGTCCGTGATACGGACGACGGTGTGATGCTGACGATGTCCGCGCGTACGCTTGGAGTTCTGACGACGACGCTTCTTGAAGGCGATGACCTTCTTGCCGCGATTGTGTTCGACAACTTCGGCCTTGACCGTTGCGCCTGCAACGAAAGGTGCGCCGAACTGTGCGTCAGCGCCAACGCCGATCACGAGAACTTCGGTGAATTCTACAGTTGCGCCAGCGTCTGCTTCCAACTTTTCAATTGTGAGCACGTCGTTGGCCGCTACACGGTACTGCTTACCGCCGGTCTTGATGACTGCGAACATTTTTTACCCTTTCATGTTCGTTCCGGCTCTGCGCGCAAATGCGTGCTGGCCGTCTTTTTATCAGTCGAATAGCGGAGATTTGGGAGGTTTGAGGCCTCTTGGAACCCTGCCGGTGAAACCGCTTTTGACAAAGCGATGCAAACAGAAGGCGCAATACGCCATCAATTTGGCTGCGAAATACGCGAGGTCATCGTTTCTGTCAAGATCAAAAGGCCCTGAAAACAAGGCGACGAGCAAGAATCGCCTGTGATTTTAACCCTTGTGGCAAACAGGCCTCGAAATTTTTTCGCCAAGGGTTTATATGGGCGTCACAACAAGGAGCAGAAATGGCCCGCATAGACAAAACCGACGATTGGCGGGACCGCCACGCGCCGACAATTTCAGCGTTTGAATCACTTGCTATCGAGGCATATGGCCATTTGCCGGAAGAGTTTCGTGCGCTGACGAAGGACCTCATCATCGAAATCGCCGATTTCCCGACCGATGAGGTGTTCGAAGACATGGCGCTTGAAACGCCGTTCGACTTGCTCGGCCTGTTCGAAGGGCGCGGCATTTCCGAGCGTTTCACGATGGAAACCGGCGAGATGGTCAACCGCATCACGCTATATCGTCGTCCGATCCTGGATTACTGGGCCGAGAACGAGGAAACGCTGGGCGATATCATCACCCATGTCCTCATCCACGAAATCGGCCATCACTTCGGCTTGTCCGACGACGATATGGAGCGGATCGAAGAAAGCGCAGATGAGGCAGCGACGGATCGCTGATCCGCCGTTGCGCCGCATTTTTGAGCCTTACTGCTCGCCCAGCTTCATATCCGGGTTGTATTCCTTGCCTTCGACCGTTTTCGTGATGGCCTGTCCGCAGTGCATGATGCCTGCCGCCGCGTTGAACGCGTAGCTTGGCGAGCCTGCCAGTTCCCAGCCCTTGTTGAGGGCTTCGGTAACGCGATGGCAGAACTTCGCATCATCCGGGCCCGTGATAAAACGATAGACCTTCATGTTTCCTGTCCTTTTCTTCGGGCAATGACGTTCATTAGCGCGACCAGTCTTTCAGCCTCGCTGACGTGAAGCCGCTCGATCATTCGCCCATTGTCGTTGATGACATTCAATCCCACAGATTCCGGCTTGGCGAAAGCGGCAATGATGTCTTGTGCCTCGCTCAACTCTTCATGCGTCGGTGCAAACGCCCGGTTGGCCGCGTCGATCTGTGCCGGGTGGATCAGCATCTTGCCATCGAAGCCCATGGCGCGGCCCTGTTCGCATTCGCTGGCGAAGGCGTCCAGATCGCTGAAGTCGTTGGAAACACTATCGATGACCTCAAGTCCGTAAGCTCTGGCGGCCAACACGATCTGCATGAGCCAAGGCAACAGTGTATGGCGCCCCGCTCGGGAAGGAACGCGTGTTTCCTTGCGAAGATCGTTGAGGCCGACGATGAAGCCGCCAAGACGAGACCCTTGGGTATGTGACGCTTCGGCAATCGCGGCTGCATTCAGGACGCCTTTCGGCGTCTCGATCATCGCCCAAATTTTTATGTCCTCGGGCGCATCGGCTTCCGCCAGAACGTCTGCGATATCGTGAATATCGGAGGGGTGGTCGACCTTCGGCACCAACACGGCATTTGGTCTGCATTCCAGAACCGCGACGAGATCAGCACGTCCCGCAGCACTGGAAAGCGGATTGATACGGATGATGGATTCGCGCTCGTTCAACCGTGTCTCTTTGAAGAAAGACAGGAGATTGCGGCGCGCGTCGTCTTTCATGTCAGGTGCAACGGAATCTTCCAGATCGAAAATCACGCCGTCGCAATCCAGATTCGGCACCTTTGCCAATGCGCGTGAATTGATGGATGGCACCGAAAGCAGAGAGCGGCGCGGACGGACAGTATTGTCGAGATAAAAATCGGCCATGCCGCACTTGTGTCAACCTTTTGTGACATTCGCAAGAAGATAGACAGTGTGATTCCTCTTGCAAGCGGTGCACGGAAGGACCACATTCGTCAGGACAGAAAGGTTTGGACAATGCAGGGCATACGTACATTCTTCATCGCGGCTTCGAGCATCGCAGTTCTGGCGCTTGTCGCACTCTTTACCGCTTCTCTGACGGTCGCTTTTGTAGGCGTACTCGCCGTTATTAGCGTGGTCAGGCTGGCCTCTTCCCGTCTCAAGCAACAGCCTATTCCGGTCAAAACCCGCAGAGATGAGCAGCAGACCATGCGCGTTTGGAACGATGGTCGCGGTACAATCATCGATCTCTGATCCGAAGACCGGTTCATAGTCTCTAAGTAAGCAGGAGCGACGGGCATTCCGACGCTTCGTCTTGCATTGCAGGCGTCTCACCCGTGCTGCGTACGTCGAATGACGTTCTCTGAAAAGTCCATGGCACTATATTGTTGCCCACGCCTCTGATGGCTTATTTGCGCGCCAAATCACTGCAATTGAACCTGTATTTGCTTCGTTGAGTTTGCGTCAAATGGGCGATGTTGTGTTGCAAAGCGGTCGTTTTCCCAGTATCGACATGCCAGTTAAACCCACCTAATCGAGGGAAGCGAATGCGTATCGATGCAATTTCTATCGGCAAGAACCCGCCGGATGACATCAATGTGATTGTGGAAGTGCCGGTCGGCGGACACCCGATCAAGTATGAAATGGACAAGGACGCGGGCGCTCTCGTCGTTGACCGTTTCCTCTACACCCCGATGACCTATCCGGGTAATTACGGCTTCGTGCCCCATACCCTGTCGGAAGATGGCGATCCTATCGATGTGCTGATCTGTAATACGCGTCCGCTCGTTCCAGGTTGCGTGATCAACGTGCGCCCGATCGGCGTGATGATCATGGAAGATGATGGCGGCAAGGACGAGAAGATTCTCGCAGTTCCTGCGCCGAAGCTGACACAGCGCTACGACAAGGTGCAGAACTATACCGACCTGCCAGAAATTACGCTGAAGCAGATCGAGCATTTCTTCGAGCACTACAAGGATCTGGAGCCCGGCAAATGGGTGAAGATGGGCGGCTGGCAGAACGTGGACGTTGCCAAGAAGCTGATCGTCGAAGCCATCGATCGCTACAAGGCTCAGGCCTGATTTAGGTCAAGGCTGGATAGACTGATTGAAAACCTCCGGGTCGTCGCCGATCCGGAGTTTTTTTATGTCTGAGACTAAGGTTCAGGCAACCAACGGGTAAATGGTGTTCCACATCAAGGAGCGAATGAAGAAGATCAGGAGCAGCAGGATGATGGGCGAAATATCGATGCCACCGAGGTTGGGAAGAACGCGGCGAATGGGACGCAGCGCTGGCTCCGTGACATTGTAAAGGAAGCTGCCAATCGAGCCGACGAACTGGTTCGAAGAATTGATGACGTTGAAGGCGTAGAGCCAAGAGAAGAGAGCGCTGGCAATCAGCACCCATGTATAGAGGTTCAGGGCCAGATCTATTGTCTGAAACAGGGCAAGCATCAATGTCTCCAATCGTTGTTGAGTGACATTTAGACATTCGCAGATCAACCGGCAAGGGGAAGCGCCAATGTGCCCGTCGCGCTTGGTTAACCGGCCTCTTTCATGAGGAGCTTTGAGAGCGGCAACGCTTTACCCGGCACGACCACACCACCGCCATAAAACTTAGGAAATTGTTGCCAGGATCGGCGCCAGCAAGACTTGGTGTCAAACTGCGTCTTTGTGACTTTCGCTATCCTCGGAAATGTTCACATGGGTTGCAGCCTGTTGGCGTTGCAACACTCTGTCGCGGACAGATACGCCGAGCAGGTCGGCAACGCGCCAGATCACGTGATCTTCCATTTCGTTGCGCTCTCCGTCGGCATAGACGATGTCCCAGAGGATGCCGATGAGTTCGATGCGTTTTTCTTCGTCGAGGTGGCGGCGGATATCTGCCGTGAAGCGGTAATAATCAACCGCTTCTCGGCCAGCCTCGCGACCAGCGTCCATTAAGGCTTCCAGTTTGCCGGAGGAAAGCTGATAGTGCTCCTGCAGCAGCTCACGCAGGCGTTTACGCTCGACGTCGGAAACGGTGCCATCTGCTTCCATGACCTGAAAACAAAGGGCGGCAATTGCCACCCTCAGATCGTCGGGTGCGAAATCCTGCTGGTTCCCGCCGTGGGTCAGGTTTTGAAAGAACGACTGGATGCGATCGAACATGATTTTCCTTGAAATCGATCAAAACAATTTTAGGCGGGTCTTCTCATCCGGCTCGGCATTGGGCTTTTTCACACCGGGATCATCCGGCAAACCACCGAAAAAAGGTACCGGTTCAGGCCGCTTTTCAGCGTCGGGCTTAGGTTCTTCTTTTCGCGGTGCGGGCGGCTTTTCAACAATTGCCGTCTTCATAGGTCCAGCGACTAGGACAGGCTCAGGTGACTTTACCGGAACCGGTATCTCGATGATCCGCTCGCGCACTTCCGGCTCGGTGATCTCCGGCAGCGATGACAGCGCGTGATCGACCGTGACGCTCTCAACTGGACTTTCCATCTGGCCGAACGGTGTCCTCCACTCGAATGCGTCGAGGCGTCCGTTGACGGGGGAGACGGGGAGCCATTTCTCCGAGACGACGCCATCCGCCACCCAGGCGTAGTCACGCGGTGCGCGCAATGCCTGGGACATCCAATGGCGTATACGACCCTGATCGCCCGTTTCTGCCTCTTCGATATCGGCCATCAACAGAAAGACGCTTTCGCGCGGCTCCATTCGGGCGGCGGCTTCGGCCTTCATCCGTGCCCGTGTGAAGTCGCCAGCGTCGAGAGCGGCCTGCGCAACGGCAAACAGTGACTCGACATTGTTGGGCTTCAGGCTTTCCAGCCGTTCTGCACGCTTCAGACGGTCAACAGCTGTATCACCGCTGCGTGCCCGCACATAAAGCTGTGCGATCTGCGGATGGGGCGCGATTTTCCAGACAGGTTCCAGAACCGCTGCCGCTTTGCGTAGGTTATCCTCGCGCAGGTACGACTTTGCGGCAACGAGTGCAGCCGGGACCAGCGCCTTCGACAGCTTAAGCGCATGCTTGGCATCTTCGCGTGCAGCCTTCGGGTCACTCTCGAATTTTTCTTCGGCCTTTGCCGTCAGGAGCACGGCCTTGAGACGCTCTGCCTCACCACGCTCGATGACACTTGCGGCCTTTTGCTGATCCAGCAAGCGGATCGCATCATCCCACTCTCCATTGCGGGACTTGCTTTCCAAAGTCGCTTGCGCGGCCCATGGCAGATACGGTGCATTCTTGGCTGCATCCTCAGCGTATTCGAGGGCGGCTTCATTTGCCCCTTGGCGACGGGCTTCCATATAGAGCCCTCGAAGACCAAGCTCGCGCGTCTCGGGGTCTTGTGCCATCGCCTCGAATTTGCGACGAGCGGCATCATATTTGCCTTCGATGAGATCGGCCTGCGCTTCCAGCAAATGAATGAGTGGTTCCTGATCGGCGCTCAGCAGGCCTTGTGTGCGTGCTGTCATCTTACGCGCGAGCAGAGCGTTGCCAGCACCGGCAGCAATGAGGCCGGTCGAGAGTGCCTGATAGCCACGGTCGCGCTTGCGCGAACGGAAGTAACGGCGCGCTACATGTGGAGAGTTCCACAGGGTGTTGAACATCCACCAGACGATCATGACCGCTGCAATCAACGCTGCGACGGCGCAGGCTGCTGTCATGAGGCTCATTTCGATCAATTGGCCCTGCCAGACCAGGGAGAGTTCCCCCGGACGGTCTGCAAGCCAGGAAAAGCCATAGGCAACGACAAGTATGAAGACGACGAAGCTGATGATCTTGGTCATATCTTATCCCTGCTGGCCAGTGCGAGTGATGGCGCGGGTCAACGTTCCGTTCACGAGGTCTTCCACCTGAACACGGGCATCGAGCGACTTCTTGAAATCGGCTGATGCAGTCTTGGCAGCATCGGGAACACCGTCCCATTCCAGTGACGCACCCTTGAGGTCGCCGTTTCGCAGCTTGTCTTCCATCCGGGCGATCTTCGCCTCGGCACCTTCACCTTCTACGTTCCCGACAGGCCGGACTTTCACCAGCGACAGGGCGCTTTCGGTTAGCCGATCGATGACGCCCTGGTTGGGATCACTCTGGCGCAGCGAATCGAGCATGGCACTCGCTACATCGGGGAAATTGCGCGTAAGCTCGGCACGAGACGGCACGCCAGTCGCAGCGAATGGGCGAAGCGACTGAACGGCTGGGTCATCGGGTGTAACCTTTGAAAGCGTGTCCAGTTCAGTCAGGAACGGGCCGCCGCGGTCAATCGCAGCTTTAAGACCGGCTGAGGCGATGGCGCGGGCGACTTCAATATCGTCCCGAGGCTCATTGATCTTGGTTTCAGCATCGGTCAGACGTCGCGTCAGGTCTGCGTTGGTCGCATCCTGCGCTGTCTTCTCCGACTGTAGCGCAGCGACGGTGGATTCGAGTGCGGTGACTTTACCAGCGATATCACCGCTCGCGGTCGGCGCGGAATTTTCCAGAGCGGCGAGGCGCGTTTCAAGTGCAGATGTATCGGCAGACGAGTTTGGGTTACTTGCCGCCTGCTCGCGAAGTGCTGAGACCTGAGACTTGAGCGTCGCGAGTTCGTCGGAAGAAGTATTGTTGCCGGAGAACGGCGGTAGATAACCGGCATATTGCATGCTTCCCGCTGCCAGAAGCGCAATCAAACCGCCAACGATGCCTGCAAGGAGAAGGCCTGAACTACCAGCTTCGTTTCGTGCCGTTATTTTCGGGGTTGCTGCTGCCGTGGAAGAGTATTTGGTGTCCACGGCGGGTTTGCTCGTCTCCGCCTTGGGCTGTTCCTTCTTCGTATCGTCAGGCTTCGGCGTATCTTTTTTTAAAGGCGGCACGGAGGTCGCCTTCGGCGTGTCGGGCGCGGGTTTGGCATCATCGGCCTTGTGAATGTTCGGCTCAGGCTCGATGGGCTTCTTGACCTGCTGGTCCCAAATCGGCTTGGGGTTCTCATCAGGTGCCGCCGCAGGTGCGCTCTGGGCGGGGGTAGGTGTCTCTGCCGTATCGGTTTTTGCAGCGGTTGAACCGGCTGCAGTGTCCGCATCTTTGCCGATTTCTTTCACGTCGTTGGCGTCCAGATCAATCGTGACCGGCTCGGCGGTGGACTTGGAGTGGCGTGGCGGCTTTCCCGATACCATGACAACCTCATTCTGCCTGCATTTCCCTAAACCTAGTCAGTGATAACGGCAAAGGAAAGGGGCAAGAGGGAATTAGGTTCCCGTCATCTGACCAAGCAGATCAAACATTTCGGTCTCACGGGGGGTCCTGGCTGCAAATGCCTTGGCTTGCAGCGGTTCTGGAATGAGAGCGAGAACCTTATCACTGATGCAGATGAATTTGATGTGAGCGGAAACAATCTGAACGCCAGTGCGATGCATCAGATCGAAAAAACCTCGAACCGCCTCGCTGGAGTAAAAAAGAACGGCATCTATTGGTCGCGAGGACACGATGGCCTCCAAACCGGCACGGTCCCAGTTTACCGGCTCCATCCCGTATACTTCAACGGTTTCAAATGGAATGTGCAGCGCGCAGAGGCGCTCTTCGAAGCCGACCTCTCTTACAGAGCCCGCCAGATAAAGAACTGTGCCCGCCTGTCTCTCGATGCCGATGTCAGAGATGGTCTGGGCCAGTTCATGGCCATCGCCCTTGCCCGCGACGACGTTTTCAAAACCTGCAGAACGCGCTGCATTGGCCGATGCTTGTCCGACCGCAAACAGCGTTGTGTGTCGGATCGTGTCCATATCTACGCCGCACGCCACTATGGCTCGGATGGCTTCGGCACTCGTTATCGCCAGTGTGTCAAAGCGTTTCGAAAATGCTGATGCAACAGCTTTAGAATTATGGATCGGTCTGGTCAGCGGCAGCATCACAGGGTCGTGCCCGCGTTCGCGCAAAAGCTCCGCCGTCTTCAGCCCCGATGCTTCCGGGCGGGTGACGACGACGCGCATGGTCAGGTCCAACCTTCAAAGAAACCAGTGCCAGCGGCAGCGCGAACCTGTTCTCCTGCCTGTCTGCCGAGTGCCAAGGCCTGCGTGCATTTGCCCGTTATCTCGACACTGTGTTCGCTGCGACCATCCGGTGTGAGGATAAGGCCGGAAAAATGCATATCGTCCCCCTCGCAAGTCGCGTAGCCGGCGATGGGTGTACGGCAGGAGCCATCCAGAACCGACAGAAACGCACGTTCGCAGGATACGGCATCGAAGGTGGGACAGTGGTTGATGGCAGCCAGCAGACTATCAATGCGCGTGTCACCGATGCGACTTTCAATGCCGATGGCGCCCTGCGCGGGCGCTGGTAGAAAGTCCGTCGTTTCTAGCACCTGCGTGGGAACGTCCGCCATATCAAGCCGCTTAAGTCCGGCAAAGGCGAGCAATGTCGCGTCTGCCTGGCCATCTTCCAGTTTGCGCAGACGCGTGGCCACCGCACCGCGAAACAGGATGACGTTGAGATCAGGCCTGACGCGGCGGATCAATGCCTGTCGGCGCAGCGATGCGGAGCCTACGGTCGCGCCGTGTGGCAATTCGGTCAGCTTCGGCGCGGCGCGGCCGATAAAGGCGTCGCGGACATCCTCGCGCGGAAGAAATGCCGACAGGTACAATCCATCAGGCAGCTTTGTCGCAATATCCTTGGAGGAATGAACGGCGAAATCCAGTTCGCCGGACAGAAGCTGTGTTTCCAGTTCTTCCGTGAACAGACCCTTGCCGCCAACTTCCGAAAGTGCGCGGTCAGCAATGCGGTCACCCTTTGTGGAGATCGGCACGATCTCGAACATCTCGGTCGCAAGACCGTGGGCCGCCATAAGGCGATCGCGCGTCTCGTGTGCCTGCGCTAGTGCCAACGGGCTGGCGCGTGTGCCGATTCGGAAAGGTTTTGTTTGCATCCGCTTCTATCCATTGTTACCGGAGGTGTTCGTACCCAAGTTTCCTGAGCACCGCAATCAACGAACCGGCTGATGACCCCCTTTCTTCGTATCCTCGGCATAGAGACAAGTTGTGACGAAACCGCCGCATCCGTGGTGGTTCGGCATGCTGACGGGCGTGGGGAAATCATCTCCGACGTCGTTTTGTCGCAGCTGGAGGAGCACAGTGCCTATGGTGGCGTGGTGCCCGAGATTGCAGCACGCGCGCATGTCGAGGCGCTCGATACGTTGATAGAAGAAGCATTGGCCAAGGCCGGTGTGACGCTGGCGGATATCGATGCCGTCGCCGCCACCTCTGGTCCGGGTTTGATCGGCGGTCTGATCGTCGGCCTGATGACAGGCAAGGCCATCGCCAAGGCGGCGGGCAAACCGCTCTATGCCGTCAACCATCTGGAAGGCCACGCGCTGACTGCGCGGCTGACGGATGGACTGTCGTTTCCCTACCTCATGCTCTTGGTGTCCGGAGGGCATACGCAGCTTATTCTCGTGCGTGGCGTCGGGCAGTATGAGCGCTGGGGCACGACGATTGACGATGCGCTGGGCGAAGCGTTCGACAAGACGGCGAAGCTTTTGGGATTACCCTATCCCGGCGGGCCCGCGGTCGAAAAGGCCGCTTCCAATGGCGATCCCGATCGTTTCGCACTTCCGCGCCCCATGGTCGGCGAAGCGCGTCTGGACTTTTCCTTCTCTGGCCTGAAAACAGCCGTAAGGCAGGCCGCTACCGCCATTGCTCCGCTGTCTGAACAGGATATCTCTGATATTTGCGCGTCATTCCAGAAAGCAGTTTCGCGCACCTTGAAGGACCGTATCGGTCGCGGCTTGCAACGGTTTTCGGGTGAGTTTCCTTCGGTTGAGGGCCGTCCTGCGCTGGTGGTTGCCGGTGGTGTCGCTGCCAACAAGGAAATCCGCAGCACGCTTCAGACCCTGTGCGATACCAATGGCTTCCGCTTCGTCGCACCACCGCTAGAACTGTGCACCGACAATGCTGCGATGATTGCCTGGGCAGGGTTGGAGCGCATGGCACAGGGTATGGAGCCTGATGGGCTCGATGTACAGCCCCGTTCGCGCTGGCCGCTGGATGCGCAAGCGCAGACGTTGATCGGGTTTGGCAAGCGCGGGGCCAAGGCATGAGTGATAGGGAAAAACTTGTCGTCATCGGTGCTGGCGCTTTTGGAACGGCCATCGCCGTCGTGGTTGCACTGGAGAACCGCCACGACGTAACCCTTCTGGGCCGCGATGCCGCTTTGATGGCGGACTTGCGCAATCTCGGTGTTCACGAGGCGGCGCTGCCGGGAATATCCTTGCCGGATGCGCTTCACTATTCCGCAGAGCCCGATGTGCTTCATGCTGCCGATATCGTTCTGTTTGCCATGCCTTCGCAGGCCCAGGCGGATGCGGCGCGGTATTACGGCCCCTATCTCTCCAAAGAGGCTGTCGTCGTGACCTGCGCCAAGGGCATCGACCGCTCATCCAGGCAATTGTTGACCGACGTGCTGGAGCATGAATTGCCGAACCATCCGGTTGGCGTTCTCTCAGGCCCCGGCTTTGCTGCCGATATCGCAAGCGGCCTGCCGACAGCCATGGCGGTCGCTGCTGGTGATCGTGCCGTGGCCGAGCGATTGGCGCAAACGATTTCCGGTCAGACGTTTCGGCTCTATGCTTCCACGGACCGAACAGGCGTGCAGCTTGGTGGTGCGCTGAAGAATGTGTTGGCAATCGCCTGCGGTATCGTCGAAGGGGCGGGGCTTGGCGATTCCGCCAGAGCAGCGCTGATCTCGCGAGGACTGGCGGAAATGTCGCGTCTGGTTGCGGCCATGGGCGGCATGGCGGATACGGTTCGCGGTCTTTCCGGGCTTGGCGATCTCGTCCTGACGGCCACCAGCCATCAATCGCGCAATTTGCGCTTCGGCATTCTGCTGGGGCAGGGCGGTGATCCCGCCTCTTTCCACGGCGGGCTTGTCGAAGGCGCTTATGCCGCCTCCATCGCGTCGCGGATCGCCGCAGACCTTGGTGTCGAGATGCCGGTGACGAGTGCGGTGGCAGCCATCATCGATGGTCGGTTGGATGTCAAAACCGCGATACAACAATTGATGACGCGCCCGATCACCACCGAATAGGGCGACAAGAGGAGACGAAAATGTTGTTTGCTTTCATCTGCAAAGACAAGCCCGACCATCTGCATGTGCGCATGGAAACCCGCCCCGTGCATCTGGAGCACCTCAACAAGCTCAATGCCGATGGAATCTTGAAAATGGCAGGTCCGTTTCTGGATGCCGATGGCAAGCCAAATGGCAGTCTGGTGATCGTCGAGGCAGCAGATATCGACGCTGCACGGGCGCTGGCCGATGCCGACCCCTACGCGAGAGCCGGTCTATTCGAAAGCGTCGATGTGAAGCCCTATAATTGGGTCTTCAACAATCCTGGAGCGTAAGACAGATGGCGAATTACTGGCTTTTCAAATCCGAGCCGGCGACATGGTCCTGGGAGCAGCAAAAGGCCAAGGGCGATGCGGGGGAAGAGTGGACGGGCGTTCGCAATTATCAGGCACGCAACAACATGCGCGCCATGAAAATTGGCGATAAGGGGTTCTTCTACCATTCCAATGAAGGCTTGGAAGTCGTCGGCATTGTCGAGGTCTGCGAGTTGTCGCAGCCGGATTCTTCGGCTGAGGGTGACCATCGCTGGGATTGCGTCCACATCAAAGCAGTCTGCGACATGCCGCAGCCGGTGTCCTTGAAGGACGTGAAGGCCAGCCCGAAGCTTGCGGATATGTCTTTGGTCACATCCATGCGGCTTTCCGTGCAGCCGGTGACCGAAGACGAATATCTGGAAGTCTGCCGCATGGGTAAGCTCGACAAGCCGCCACGCACGAAATGATGTCGATTGAAAACCGAGCCTGAAACATTCATTCGCGACAATACTAGCATCATGGCGCCGCCGCACGTGTCGGAGGTCAGGCTTCATCTGGCGAGTGAGGCCCATGATCTGTGGCTGAAGACGGAAGAAGAGCTACAGGAAATCGGCCTGCCGCCGCCGTTCTGGGCTTTTGCCTGGGCAGGCGGGCAGGGGCTTGCGCGTTATATCATCGATAATCCCGAGACGGTGCAAGGCAAGCGCGTGGTGGATTTCGCAAGCGGTTCCGGGCTGGTCGCCATCGCCGCTGCGAAGGCTGGTGCCGCGCAGATAACGGCTATTGATATAGACCCGTGGGCTGAGACAGCCATAAAGCTTAACGCCTGCGAAAATGACGTTGTCATCGGTTTTTCAGGTCGCGATGTCATTGGCTCCGACATGGACACCGAGGTGCTTCTGGCCGGAGATGTTTTTTACGATCGCGCTTTTGCCGAAGCTTTGACACCCTGGCTTTTCGCGCTCGCTGTAAAAGGTGTGAAAGTTCTGGTTGGGGACCCGGGTCGGGCCTATTTGCCCTTAGATCGCTTAAGGGCCTGTGCGACCTACGAGGTGCCGGTCACGCGGGCGCTGGAAGACAGCGACGTGAAGAAGACGACGGTCTGGGAGTTCGTCTGATCGATCATCAGGGCCTGATGACGCAGACGCCTGCTTCATACGAGCAATTTTCACCGCTTGCTCTACTATCGACATGGATAATCCTCGGTGAGGCTGTGTCGTTACGATAGCGGACGCCTCTTCCTGAGCCTTCAACCGTGAAATAATTCCCGTTGCGTGGAGCGCGGCTTGCGTAAAACGCGCCAGAATAGGTCCCGACGCCTTTAAGATACGACGGCAGGCCATCTCCACCATAGTACGATTTGCCTTGATGTCGGGTGTGGGAATAGTCAATGTGGCCACGCGTCTCTAAGGATTGCGCACTCGCGACCGTTGAAAACGACGTCGCCATCAGAGCCGAAGCAAGCATGATTCGGATATAAAACATGAATGTATCGCTCCATATTCTGGGGTCTTGAATCGGAAATAAAATTGACGTTTACGTAAGATATTTTTATCAGTGACACTTGGAAACGCTTGATATTTTATTTTCGATCCGTGAAACACGAAAGATTCTTTGATACCCAATCGATTAAATTCGTTTCGAAGGTCAATTGCGCTTGTGGTCATGGCTCCGTGCTATTAAAGGTCGCGGTTGGTGCAATGCACATTTTTCCTTTATGTGCGTTGTTTGGGGGCGCCCGCAATTCGGTGCGCAGGAACGCCGTGAGGTTTATATGGCGAATACGACAAGCAATCGGCCATTGTCGCCGCATCTTCAAGTCTACAAGCTTATTCCAACCATGCTTGCGTCGATCGTGCACCGCATTACCGGTGCAGCGCTCTACTTCGGCACGTTGCTGGTCGCCTGGTGGCTGATCGCGACGGCGTCGGGTGTCGATGCCTATAGCTGGGTTCAGTGGGCCATGAGCTCCATCATCGGAAAGCTCGTTTTGATCGGCTACACCTGGGCGCTCGTTCACCATATGCTTGGCGGTTTTCGCCACTTCATGTGGGATCTGGGCCATGGCTTCGACAAGCATTTCACCACGAAGATCGCCAAGGCGTCTTGGGTGGTTTCGATCTGTCTGACCGCGCTGATCTGGGTTGTCGCCCTGATCGTGCGCTGAGGAGATACTGTCATGGATATGCGTACACCTCTCAATAAGGTTCGCGGTCTGGGTTCTGCCAAGGAAGGCACCGAGCACTTCTGGCGCCAGCGCGTCACCGCGATTGCCAACGTGCCGCTGCTGATCTTCTTCGTCGTGTTTCTGGTGATGTATGGCGGCGCGCCGTACGACGTGGTTGCCTCGGCTCTTTCGAACCCGCTGGTTGCCGTGACGATGGTTCTTGTCGTCGTCTCCGGTATCATCCACATGAAGCTGGGCATGCAGGTCATCATCGAAGACTATGTTCACGCGGAAGTGCCGAAGCTGGTTCTTTTGATGCTCAACACCTTCTTCTCGGTGATCATGGCTGGTCTCTGTCTCTTCGCCGTTCTGAAAATCGCATTCGCAGGATAATCCGTCATGGCATCGATCAGTTCACCTACTCAGAACGGCAAGGCCTATACTTACGTCGACCACTCCTATGAT
This sequence comes from Agrobacterium sp. lyk4-40-TYG-31, assembly GCF_030209855.1. Taxonomy (NCBI): domain Bacteria; kingdom Pseudomonadati; phylum Pseudomonadota; class Alphaproteobacteria; order Hyphomicrobiales; family Rhizobiaceae; genus Agrobacterium; species Agrobacterium sp. lyk4-40-TYG-31. The sequence goes on along the minus strand of NZ_JARVRE010000006.1, from coordinate 100,173 downwards.
GTGATCGTTGTGGGCGCTGGCGGCGCGGGTCTTCGCGCGACGCTCGGCATGGCCGAACAGGGCTTCAAGACAGCCTGTATCACCAAGGTTTTCCCGACCCGTTCGCACACGGTTGCAGCACAGGGCGGTATTGCCGCCTCGCTCAACAACATGACGCCGGATAGCTGGCAGTGGCACCTTTACGATACCGTCAAGGGTTCCGACTGGCTGGGCGACGTGGACGCCATGCAGTATCTGGCCATGGAAGCGCCGAAGGCGGTCTATGAGCTGGAGCATTACGGCGTCCCGTTTTCGCGTAACGCTGAAGGCAAGATTTACCAGCGTCCGTTCGGCGGTCACATGCAGAATTACGGCGAAGGCCCGCCGGTACAGCGTACCTGTGCCGCTGCCGACCGTACCGGACACGCCATTCTGCACACGCTTTACGGCCAGTCGTTGCGCAACAATGCCGAATTCTTCATCGAATATTTCGCGCTCGACCTCATCATGTCCGATGATGGCAGCCGTTGCACGGGCGTCGTTGCCTGGAACCTCGATGACGGAACGATCCACCGCTTCACCGCCAAGATGGTCGTTCTGGCGACCGGTGGTTATGGTCGCGCCTACTTCTCGGCGACATCTGCGCATACCTGCACGGGTGATGGCGGCGGCATGGTTGCCCGCGCCGGTCTTCCGCTTCAGGACATGGAATTCGTTCAGTTCCACCCAACCGGTATTTACGGCGCAGGCTGTCTGATTACCGAAGGTGCGCGCGGTGAAGGCGGCTATCTCGTCAACTCCGAAGGCGAGCGCTTCATGGAGCGCTATGCGCCATCTGCCAAGGATCTGGCCTCGCGTGACGTCGTCTCTCGCTGCATGACCATGGAAATTCGTGAAGGCCGTGGCGTTGGCAAGAACAAGGACCACATCTTCCTGCATCTGGATCACCTCGACCCGGCCATTCTGCACGAACGCCTGCCGGGCATCTCCGAAAGCGCCAAGATTTTCGCAGGCGTGGACGTGACGCGCGAGCCGATCCCGGTTCTGCCGACGGTTCACTACAATATGGGCGGCATTCCCACCAACTATTGGGGCGAAGTGCTGAATGCCGACAGCGAAAACCCAGAACGCATCCTTCCCGGCCTGATGGCCGTGGGTGAAGCTGGTTGCGCTTCGGTGCACGGTGCAAACCGTCTCGGCTCCAACTCGCTGATCGACCTCGTGGTCTTCGGTCGCGCCGCCGCCATTCGCGCAGCGGAGGTTATCGATCGCAACAGTGCTATTCCGGCGCTCAACGTCGCTGCCTGTGACAAGATCATGGATCGCTTCGACCGTCTGCGCAACGCCAATGGCGGCACGCCAACTGCTGTGCTGCGCGACAAGATGCAGCGCGCCATGCAGGACGATGCCGCCGTGTTCCGCACGCAGGAATCGCTGGAAAGCGGTTGCAAGCGTATTTCCGCCATCTGGAAAGAGCTGCCTGACATCAAGGTCACCGACCGTTCGATGGTCTGGAACTCCGATCTGGTTGAGACGCTCGAACTCGAAAACCTCATGGCCAATGCCATCACGACCGTTTACGGCGCGGAAGCCCGTAAGGAAAGCCGTGGCAGCCATGCGCGTGAAGATTTCGTCGACGGTCCTTTCGGTGGTCGCGACGACGTCAACTGGCGCAAGCACACGCTGGCCTGGGTCAACGAGCAGGGCGATGTGAAGCTTGATTACCGTCCGGTTCACACCGATCTCATTGCTGAGGGTATCGATCTCCAGAAGATCGCGCCCAAAGCACGCGTCTATTGATTTGAGAGGAACTGGACATGGTTGAACTTGCTCTTCCCAAGAACTCTCAGATGACCGAAGGCAAGGTCTGGCCGAAGCCGGCAGGCGCGAAGAATGTTCGCGAATACCGGGTTTACCGCTGGAACCCTGACGACGGCCAGAACCCGCGCATCGATACTTATTACATCGATGTCGATGATTGCGGCCCGATGGTTCTCGATGCGCTTCTCTACATCAAGAACAATGTCGATCCGACGCTGACGTTGCGCCGTTCCTGTCGCGAGGGCATTTGCGGTTCCTGCGCCATGAACATCGATGGCACGAACACGCTGGCCTGCACCAAGGGCATGGAAGAGATCACCGGCACGGTGAAGGTCTATCCTCTGCCGCACATGCCGGTCGTGAAGGACCTCGTTCCTGACCTCTCGAACTTCTACGCCCAGCATCGCTCCATCGAACCATGGCTGAAGACGGTGTCTCCGACGCCTGCCAAGGAATGGAAGCAGAGCCATGACGACCGCCAGAAGCTGGATGGCCTCTATGAGTGCATTCTGTGCGCCTGCTGCTCGGCGTCCTGTCCCAGCTACTGGTGGAATGGCGACCGTTATCTCGGTCCTGCCGTTCTACTACAGGCCTACCGCTGGCTCATCGACAGCCGCGATGAGGCAACGGGCGAACGTCTCGATAACCTCGAAGATCCGTTCCGCCTCTATCGCTGCCACACCATCATGAACTGCGCGCAGGCATGCCCTAAGGGTCTTAACCCTGCCAAGGCGATTGCCGAGATCAAGAAGATGATGGTCGAGCGTCGCGTTTAAAGGTGGCTCATAATTGAAGATAATGAACAGGCCGCGACTCCCCGTCGTGGCCTGTTTGATAATAACGGGGCTGGAAATTTCTATAAAAATCGACTGAAATTGCAATTATCGCGGTAGCGGCTTGCGTTAGCTAATGCTTTGGTAATAATTCAGCCGTTTTGTGTAGACATGGTCCTGCCGAAGCAGAAAATCGGGAGCTTGAAATGCAGTTCAGATATGTGGTGACGGGTCTAGCGGTCGTTATGAGCCTTGCCGGTTGCCAGCGTACCTCCTTCGATTACAACAACAATAGCGCTCCAAGCGGTAATCCCGGTTACACCCCGCCGCTCCAGGCGCAGCCGGTACCATCCGTGCAGTCCGGCGCGTTGCCACCTCCTGGCGGCTCCGCACAGTTCCCGAATGCACCTGCCAATGCGGCGCCGGGTGGCACTAATGTTGCTTCTGCCGCTCCGGCGGCTGCGATGGATGTCACCAAGGAAGCCATGGTCGGCAACTGGCGCGTGTCAAACGGCGGCGCAAGCTGCGATATGTTCCTGACATTGACGAACCTCGGCAGCGGCTCGCGTGGTGGTACGCGTGGTTGCGCGGGTGAATTGTCGTCCATGGGATCATGGGAAGTCTCCAACAAGATGGTTCAGTTCAAGAACCGCGCCGGCGATACGATCGGTCGTGTCTACAAGACCGGCGATACACGTTATGACGGCACGACCAACAGCGGTCAGCCCCTCAGCCTCAGCCGATAATTTTTGTCACGCGGGCAGCGTTTCACGTTGCTCGCGCCTGAGGCCTGTTTATGAAGCCATTACCCGACTACAATCATAGCGTTGTTGAGCAACTCAACACATTGACCGCATCTGGCGAGCTGAAGGCCGACGCCGCACAACTGGATGTGGCCGCCCATCTCGATCGTATTCTGACCGATCTCAAAATCCGCAAACCGGCCAAGAAGAAAAGCGCACTGGGTTGGATGTTTGCGAAGAAGGCCGGACCTGCCTCGTCCGTCAAAGGTCTTTACGTCGAGGGTAGTGTCGGGCGTGGCAAGACCATGCTGATGGACATGTTCTTTCAGTTGTCACCCATCGAAAAGAAACGCCGCTGCCATTTCCACGAATTCATGGCTGACGTCCATAATCGCGTTCATGCGCATCGTCAGAAATTGAAGAACGGGGAGACCAAACAGGCAGATCCTATCCCGCCCGTTGCCGCACAATTGCTAGCCGAGGCGGAGCTGCTGTGTTTTGACGAGTTTTCGGTCACGGATATTGCCGATGCAATGATCCTCGCCCGCCTGTTTACCGAACTCTTCGCCAATGGATGCGTGCTGGTGACGACGTCGAACGTCTTGCCGGACAATCTGTACAAGGATGGGCTCAATCGCAGCCTTTTTCTGCCCTTCGTCGATCTGCTCCAGCAGCATGTTGAGGTCGTTACGCTGAATAGCCCGACCGACTATCGGATGGAAAAGATCAAGAGCCTGCCGGTCTATGTTACGCCACTGGGCGAGGCCGCTGACAAGGCTATGGATGCGGCCTGGCGGCGATTGACAGAAGGTCACGTCAGCGCACCTACCGAGATTGCCAGAAAGGGACGCTCCGTGCTGGTGCCGCAGGCTGCCGGTCGCGTAGCGCGTTTTTCATTCTCCGATCTCTGTGAAAAGCCGCTTGGTGCTTCGGACTTTCTGGCCATCGCTGACCGGTTCGATACCGTTTTCATCGACCATATTCCGTTGCTGAATGCCGACAAGCGCAATGAAACGAAGCGTTTCATCATTCTCATCGATGCCTTCTACGATCGTACGGTAAGGGTCTTCGCCTCCGCTGCGGCTATGCCGGAAGATTTGTTGGAGAAGCGCAAGGGTACGGAAGGTTTCGAGTTTGATCGCACCGCATCGCGGTTGTTCGAGATGCGAAGCGCCGACTATTTGGCGTTACACAACGAAAAACGCGCCGCTGCGTGACACTTTTATAACTTAATTTCTTACGTTTACGTAAGTATTTTATGATCTAAACGATTGAAAATACTGACATCAAAACTATCTGTTGCCATTTATCTGCAATAAAGCTAAGTCGAGTGCGACAATTTAAAGCCGCCATACATCCGCGGCGAAATTGAATTGAAGCTCGAGAGGAAGCATTCGATGTCTCGCAAAAAGATTGCACTTATTGGTTCTGGCATGATCGGCGGCACGCTGGCGCATTTGGCCAGCCTGAAAGAACTGGGCGATATCGTCCTCTTCGATATTGCTGACGGTATTCCACAGGGCAAGGGTCTGGATATTGCCCAGTCCGGTCCTGTCGAAGGTTTCAATGCCAAGCTGACGGGCGCTTCCGACTATGCTGCCATCGAAGGCGCAGACGTCTGCATCGTAACTGCCGGTGTTGCCCGCAAGCCCGGCATGAGTCGCGACGATCTTCTCGGCATCAACCTCAAGGTCATGGAACAGGTCGGCGCTGGCATTAAGAAATATGCCCCGAACGCTTTCGTGATCTGCATCACCAACCCGCTCGACGCCATGGTTTGGGCTCTCCAGAAGTTCTCCGGTCTGCCGAAGAACAAGGTCGTCGGCATGGCTGGCGTTCTCGACAGCGCGCGCTTCCGCCTGTTCCTGTCCGAAGAATTCAACGTCTCCGTTCAGGACGTGACGGCATTCGTTCTCGGCGGCCACGGCGATACTATGGTGCCTTTGGCACGCTACTCCACCGTTGGCGGTATTCCATTGACGGACCTCGTCAAGATGGGCTGGCTCACTGCCGAGCGTCTGGAAGAGATCGTTCAGCGCACGCGTGATGGCGGTGCCGAAATCGTCGGCCTGCTGAAGACCGGTTCGGCCTACTATGCGCCTGCTGCTTCGGCTATCGAAATGGCTGAGTCCTACCTCAAGGACAAGAAGCGCGTTCTGCCTGCTGCGGCCTATCTGTCCGGCCAGTACGGCGTCAACGACATGTATGTCGGCGTTCCCACAATCATCGGTGCAGGCGGTATCGAGCGCATCATCGAAATCGAACTCAACAAGGACGAGGAAGCCGCCTTCCAGAAGTCCGTCGGCGCGGTTGCGGGTCTTTGCGAAGCCTGCGTCAACATTGCTCCGTCGCTGAAGTAATTGCCTTTCGGCACAAACAGGGATTAATCCATGAATATTCATGAATATCAGGCCAAGGCTCTTCTGAAGGGCTATGGTGCGCCGGTGGCCGAAGGGGTTGCTATCCTCAAGGTCGAAGAAGCCGAAGCTGCTGCAAAGCAGCTTCCTGGCCCACTTTACGTGGTCAAGAGCCAGATCCACGCTGGTGGTCGCGGCAAGGGCAAGTTCAATGAACTCGGCCCCGATGCAAAGGGCGGCGTTCGCCTGGCCAAGTCCATTGAGGAAGTCGTTTCTCACGCCAAGGACATGCTCGGCAACACGCTGGTCACAGCGCAGACCGGCGATGCTGGCAAGCAGGTCAACCGTCTCTACATCGAAGACGGCGCGGATATCGACCGTGAACTCTATTGCTCGCTGCTCGTTGATCGTTCCGTCGGTCAGGTAGCTTTCGTGGTTTCCACCGAAGGCGGCATGGACATCGAAGCTGTCGCCCACGACACGCCTGAGAAAATCCACACCATCGCAATCGAGCCTGAAGCCGGTGTAACGGCTAAAAACATCGCAGCGATCTCCAAGGCTCTGGAGCTTTCCAGTGCTGCTGCCGAAGACGCCAAGGCGCTCTTCCCCGCGCTCTACAAGGCCTTCGTCGAAAAGGACATGGCTCTTCTCGAAGTCAACCCGCTGATCGTCATGACCGATGGTCACCTGCGCGTTCTCGACGCCAAGATGTCCTTCGACGGCAACGCAATTTTCCGTCACGACGACGTGAAGCTGCTGCGCGATGAGACCGAAGAAGACGCCAAGGAAATCGAAGCCTCCAAGTGGGACCTCGCCTATGTGGCGCTCGATGGCAACATCGGCTGCATGGTCAATGGTGCCGGTCTTGCCATGGCAACGATGGACATCATCAAGCTGTACGGCAAAGAGCCTGCAAACTTCTGTGACGTCGGCGGTGGTGCTGGCAAGGAGAAGGTCGCGGCTGCGTTCAAGATCATCACTGCTGATCCCAAGGTCGAGGGCATCCTCGTCAACATCTTCGGCGGCATCATGAAGTGCGACGTCATCGCCGAGGGCGTGATCGCCGCGGTGAAGGAAGTTGGTCTCAAGGTTCCGCTCGTCGTGCGCCTTGAAGGCACCAATGTCGAATTGGGCAAGAAGCTTCTGAACGAATCGGGTCTTGCGATTACGGCTGCTGACGATCTGGACGATGCAGCCAAGAAGATCGTTGCGGCGATCAACGCCTAATTGAGGGACTGGAAATAATGTCTATTCTTGTAAATAAAGACACCAAGATCCTCGTTCAGGGTCTGACCGGCAAGACCGGCACCTTCCACACCGAACAGGCGCTTGCTTATTACGGCACGCAGATGGTCGGCGGTATTCACCCGAAGAAGGGTGGCGAAACATGGACTGGCTCCAAGGGCGAAAGCCTGCCGATCTATGCAACCGTTGCGGAAGCCAAGGAAAAGACCGGCGCTGACGCGTCTGTCATCTACGTTCCGCCAGCAGGCGCTGCCGATGCCATCATCGAAGCGATCGAAGCGGAAATCCCGTTCATCACCTGCATCACCGAAGGCATTCCTGTCATGGACATGGTTCGCGTCAAGGCACGGCTGGACCGTTCCAACTCGCGCCTGCTCGGGCCCAACTGCCCAGGCATCATGACGCCGGAAGAATGCAAGATCGGCATCATGCCGGGTTCGATCTTCCGCAAGGGTTCGGTCGGTATTGTCTCGCGCTCCGGCACGCTGACTTACGAAGCCGTGTTCCAGACATCCAACGAAGGCCTTGGCCAGACGACGGCTGTCGGCATCGGTGGCGACCCGGTCAAGGGTACCGAGTTCATCGACATCCTGGAAATGTTCCTCGCTGACGAAGCCACGCAGTCGATCATCATGATCGGCGAAATCGGCGGTGCAGCGGAAGAAGATGCGGCACAGTTCCTGATCGACGAAGCCAAGAAGGGCCGTAAGAAGCCAATGGCTGGCTTTATCGCCGGTCGTACGGCGCCTAAGGGTCGCACCATGGGCCACGCCGGTGCTGTCGTTTCAGGCGGTAAGGGTGATGCGGAGTCCAAGATCGCTGCCATGGAAGCAGCTGGTATCAAGGTTTCGCCATCCCCGGCACGTCTGGGCAAGACGCTGGTCGAAGTCCTCAAGGGCTGAGACGACCAAAAATCTGGCAGCGGGCAGGGGTCGGAAACGGCAGCCTGCCCGAAGCCGCAGGAAGAAGAGTCGATGCTTTCGCATCGGAGACTAAAGCGGCAGACCGACAACGGTCATCAACGGGATTGAGGAGGCGGGCGAATACGTCCGCGAAAGCACCATGGCAAGGCAAGAAGCCAACGAGCAGTTTTCGATCACGTCGTTTCTGGACGGCGCGAATGCAGCCTATATCGAGCAGCTCTACGCCCGGTATGAGGAGGATCCATCCTCCGTATCGCCAGAATGGCAGAGCTTCTTCAAGGGGCTTTCCGATAATCCAGAAGATGTGAAGAAAGCCGCGCAGGGCGCTTCCTGGAAGCGCTCCAACTGGCCGATTGCGGCCAATGGCGACCTGATTTCGGCGCTGGATGGCAACTGGGCCACCGTCGAAAAGGCCATCGAAAAGAAGGTTCAGGCCAAGGCGGAAGCCAAGGGCGCTGAAACCGGCAAGGCCGTGAGCGAAGCTGAGGTTCTTCAGGCGACACGCGACAGCGTCCGCGCCATCATGATGATCCGCGCCTACCGTATGCGCGGTCACCTGCATGCCAAGCTCGATCCGCTCGGCATTGCCAGCGCGGTTGAGGACTACAACGAGCTGTCGCCGAAGTCCTATGGCTTCGAGGAAAGCGATTACGACCGCAAGATTTTCATCGATAACGTCCTTGGCCTCGAATATGCCAGCGTTCGTGAGATGATCGAAATTCTCGAACGGACCTACTGTACGACACTCGGTGTCGAGTTCATGCACATGTCCAGCCCGGACGAAAAAGGCTGGATTCAGGAACGTATCGAAGGCCCGGACAAGGGCGTTGCCTTCACCGCTGAAGGCAAGAAGGCTATTCTCTCAAAGCTCGTCGAAGCCGAAGGCTACGAGCAGTTCCTCGACGTTCGCTTCAAAGGCACCAAGCGCTTCGGCCTCGATGGCAGTGAATCGCTCATCCCGGCGCTCGAACAGATCATCAAGCGTGGTGGTCAGGACGGCCTTGAAGAGGTCGTGCTGGGCATGGCCCACCGTGGTCGCCTCAACGTTTTGACCAACGTCATGGGCAAGCCGCACCGCGCCGTTTTCCACGAGTTCAAGGGCGGTTCGTTCAAGCCGGACGATGTCGAAGGTTCCGGTGACGTGAAGTATCATCTGGGTGCTTCTTCCGACCGTGAATTCGATGGTAACAAGGTTCACCTGTCGCTGACGGCAAACCCGTCGCACCTTGAAATCGTCAACCCTGTGGTCATGGGCAAGGCCCGCGCCAAGCAGGACCAACTGGCCAAGGCCTGGGATGGTGACACAATTCCGCTATCCGAGCGCGCAAAGGTTCTGCCGCTGCTGCTGCACGGCGATGCTGCTTTTGCAGGTCAGGGCGTGGTTGCTGAAATTCTCGGACTGTCCGGTCTTCGCGGTCACCGTGTTGCTGGCACCATGCACTTCATCATCAACAACCAGATCGGCTTTACGACGAACCCGGGCTTTTCGCGCTCGTCGCCTTATCCATCCGACGTTGCCAAGATGATCGAAGCACCGATCTTCCACGTCAATGGTGATGACCCTGAAGCTGTCGTGTATGCAGCCAAGGTCGCGACCGAATACCGCATGAAGTTCCACAAGCCTGTTGTGGTCGACATGTTCTGCTACCGTCGCTTTGGCCACAACGAAGGTGATGAGCCATCCTTCACGCAGCCGAAGATGTACAAGGTTATTCGTGCGCACAAGACGGTTGCCAATATCTATGCCGAGCGTCTGATTGCCGAAGGTCTGATTACCGAAGGCGAATTTGAGAAGATGAAGGCCGACTGGCGCGCGCATCTGGAGCAGGAATTCGAAGCAGGGCAGAGCTACAAGCCGAACAAGGCCGACTGGCTGGACGGTCAGTGGTCCGGTCTTCGTGCCGCCGACAATGCCGATGAGCAGCGTCGTGGCAAGACCGGCGCTCCGATGAAGCAGCTGAAGGAAATCGGTCGCAAGCTGTCGACCATTCCTGAAGGCTTCAAGGCGCACAAGACCATCCAGCGTTTCATGGAAAACCGTGCGCAGATGATCGAGACCGGCGAAGGTCTGGATTGGGCGATGGCGGAAGCCATGGCGTTCGGCTCGCTGGTTGTTGACGGTCACAAGATCCGTCTCTCCGGTCAGGATTGCGAACGCGGCACGTTCTCGCAGCGTCACTCGGTTCTCTACGATCAGGAGACGGAAGAGCGTTACATTCCGCTGGCAAACCTTGCACCGACGCAGGCGCGCTACGAAGTCATCAACTCCATGCTCTCTGAAGAAGCTGTTCTCGGCTTCGAATATGGCTACTCGCTGGCTCGCCCGAATGCATTGACGCTTTGGGAAGCCCAGTTCGGTGACTTCGCCAACGGTGCGCAGGTCGTGTTCGACCAGTTCATCTCGTCTGGTGAGCGCAAGTGGCTGCGCATGTCCGGTCTCGTCTGCCTTCTGCCGCATGGTTATGAAGGACAGGGACCGGAACACTCGTCCGCTCGTCTGGAACGCTGGCTGCAGATGTGCGCCGAAGACAACATGCAGGTCGCAAACGTTACGACGCCGGCTAACTACTTCCACATCCTGCGCCGCCAGGTGAAGCGCGACTTCCGCAAGCCGCTCATCCTGATGACGCCGAAGTCCCTCCTGCGCCACAAGCGTGCGACCTCTTCGCTGACGGAACTGGGTGGCGAGTCCTCCTTCCACCGTCTGCTGTGGGACGATGCCGAGGTCATCAAGGACGGCCCGATCAAGCTGCAGAAGGATTCGAAAATCCGTCGCGTCGTGCTTTGCACGGGTAAGGTTTACTACGATCTGCTCGAAGAGCGTGAAAAGCGTGGCATTGACGACGTCTATCTGCTGCGCATCGAACAGCTCTATCCGTTCCCGGCCAAGGCGCTCATCAACGAGCTGTCCCGCTTCCGCAACGCCGAGATGGTCTGGTGCCAGGAAGAGCCGAAGAACATGGGTGCGTGGTCGTTCATCGACCCTTATCTGGAATGGGTCCTGGCCCATATCGATGCCAAGTACCAGAAGGTCCGTTACACGGGTCGTCCGGCTGCTGCATCGCCTGCAACAGGCCTGATGTCCAAGCACCTCGCGCAGCTCGCGGCATTCCTGGAAGACGCGCTGGGAGAGTGAAAACTCTTCCCATCGCACCCTCTCAAAACAGCTATTTGATGAAACGGAACTAGATCATGGCCACTGAAATCCGCGTACCAACCCTCGGCGAGTCCGTCAGCGAAGCAACTGTCGGAACCTGGTTCAAAAAGGTTGGCGATACCGTCAAGGCCGATGAGCCGCTGGTAGAGCTGGAAACCGACAAGGTAACCGTTGAAGTTCCGGCACCCGCCTCCGGCGTGCTGACCGAGATCGTTGCCCAGAATGGCGAGACGGTTGGCCTTGACGCTCTGCTGGGCCAGATCGCAGAAGGTGCCGCGGGCGCTGCTCCATCCGCACCGGCTGCTGCGCCTGCAAAGGCACCTGAACCAGCCGCTGCTGCCGCAGCCCCTGCTGCTGCTGTTTCGTCCGCTGCGCCAAGCTCCATGCCGCCTGCACCGGCTGCTGGCAAACTCTTGTCAGAAAACAACCTCTCTGCCGATCAGGTCGATGGTTCCGGCAAGCGCGGACAGGTCTTGAAGGGTGACGTGCTGGCCGCTGTTGCCAAGGGTACGTCTGCACCAGCCGCGGCCCCGGCTGCCGTTGCTGCACCCCGCCCGGTTTCTTCGGAAGGCGATGCCATTCGCGAAGAGCGCGTGAAGATGACGCGCCTGCGCCAGACGATTGCACGTCGCCTGAAGGACGCGCAGAACACAGCCGCCATGCTGACCACTTACAACGAAGTGGACATGACAGCGGTGATGGAACTGCGCAATCGCTACAAGGACGTGTTCGAGAAGAAGCATGGCGTCAAGCTCGGCTTCATGGGCTTCTTCACCAAGGCCGTTACGCACGCCCTGAAGGAACTGCCAGCCGTCAACGCTGAGATCGATGGCACCGACATCATCTACAAGAACTATTGTCACGTCGGCATGGCTGTCGGCACCGACAAGGGTCTTGTCGTCCCTGTCATCCGCGATGCCGATCAGCGTTCTATCGCTGGCGTCGAGAAAGAACTCGGTCGTCTTGCCAAGGCAGCCCGCGACGGTTCGCTTGGCATGGCCGACATGCAGGGCGGCACCTTCACGATCACCAATGGTGGTGTCTACGGCTCGCTGATGTCTTCGCCGATCCTCAACGCTCCGCAATCCGGTATTCTCGGTATGCATAAGATTCAGGAGCGTCCGGTCGCTATCGGCGGTCAGGTCGTGATCCGTCCGATGATGTATCTGGCGCTGTCCTACGATCACCGTATCGTTGACGGGAAGGAAGCCGTAACCTTCCTCGTCCGCGTCAAGGAAAGCCTTGAAGATCCCGAGCGTCTGGTTCTCGATCTCTGATCGAACTTGCTTTTTTCAGTCAGCGGGGTTTCAAGTGAAATCCCGCTGAAATTGTCTCAGGAGCTTGCTTGTGCAACCTACTTTCCTCGCCGCCTCACCGTTTTTACCCCTCATCGGGGTCAGTGTGCTCATTCTTATGGTGCATATCGCGCTGCAGGCCATGATCGCGACGAAAGAGCTCGGTAGTAGCTGGAATGCCGGTCCGCGTGATGACGGCAAAAAAGTACAGGGTAAGCTTGCTGGCCGCGCTGAGCGCGCAGCTTCGAATTTTCTCGAAACCTATGTCGCCTTCATCGCCTTGGCCTTCGGCGTTATCATGGCGGGCGACCCGGTCGGCCTTGCGTTGATCGGCGCCTGGATCTGGATTGTCTGCCGCATCGTCTACATACCCCTGTATCTGGCAGGCATCCCCTATATCCGGTCGCTGGTCTGGGTCGGCTCGATGATCGGGCTCTTGCTCATGCTCTTCGTGTTGTTGTTCTAGGAGGCAGGTTGATGCACCAATATCTGATCGAACTTGCATCCTTGATGGCAATCTTCTTCTTCGCCATCGTGTCTCCCGGCGCCGATCTCGCTATGGTCATGCGCCAGGCGATGACCCATGGGCGCCGCGAAGCGATCATCACCAGCTTTGGCGTTGGAACATCCTTGATGTTCCATGTGACCTATACGATCCTTGGACTGGGGCTGATCATCTCGCAGTCCATTTATCTCTTCAACATCGTCAAATGGCTCGGCGTTGCCTATCTCATCTATATCGGTGTCAAAGCCCTGCGGGCTGGCAAGATGGAAATGCCGGAGGTCGAAGGCGCCGAGATCATTCAGAAGAAGCGGCAGTCGGGCTTAAAGGCTTTCACGCTTGGTTTTGCGGCGAACGCGCTCAACCCGAAGCCCGTATTCTTCTTTTTGTCGATCTTCTCGACGGTTGTGCATGCGCACACGCCGGTTCCGATCAAGTTCGGCTACGGCTTCGTCATGGCCAGTTGCCTTATCCTCTGGTTCGTCGGTGTCAGCATGTTCATGACAACGCCGCGCATGCGCGCAGCCTTCGCCCGCGCAAGCCAATGGATCGACCGCACCAGCGGCGTCGTGTTCATCGCGCTCGGCATCAAACTGGCAACGGAAAAGTCGGCCTGAGTTTTTAGGTCAAACGAAAGTAGGGTGGCTCACGTTGCTGCCCCCAATCTATCAGGAACGAACACATGGCATATGATGTAGTTGTAATCGGCACAGGCCCTGGCGGATATGTTTGCGCGATCAAGGCGGCACAGCTTGGTTTGAAAGTTGCCGTTATCGAAAAGCGTGCGACCTATGGCGGCACTTGCCTCAACGTCGGCTGCATTCCATCCAAGGCGCTGCTGCACGCATCGGAAGTTTTCGCGCATGTGGCCCATGGCGTCGATAGTCTTGGTATTGAAGTTGCTGCGCCGACGCTCAACCTCGACAAGATGATGGCGCATAAGGACGGTGTGGTGAAGGCCAACGTCGATGGCGTTTCCTTCCTCTTCAAGAAAAACAAGGTCGACACCTTCCAGGGTCTCGGCAAGATCGTGTCTGCCGGCAAGGTGTCCGTTACCAACGATGCGGGTGAGGTTCAGGAAATCGAAACCAAGAACATCGTCATCGCGACCGGTTCCGACATCGCGGGTATTCCAGGCGTGCAGGTCGATATCGATGAGCAGGTCATCGTCTCTTCCACAGGCGGCATTGCGCTGACGAAGGTTCCAGAAAAGATGATCGTCGTCGGTGGCGGTGTCATCGGCCTCGAGCTCGGCTCGGTCTGGGCGCGTCTGGGCGCCAAGGTCACGGTCGTTGAATATCTCGACAATATTCTCGCTGGCATGGATGGCGAACTTTCCAAGCAGGCGCAGCGTCTGTTTGCCAAACAGGGCATTGATTTCAAGCTGGGCGCCAAGGTCACCGCCGTCGAAAAGACTGGTGATGGCGCCAAGGTTACGTTCGAGCCGGTCAAGGGCGGTGCGGCTGAAACGCTCGACGCCAATGTCGTGCTGATTTCCACCGGTCGTAAGCCTTTCACTGAGGGTCTCGGTCTGACGGAAGCAGGCGTCGTGCTGGATAGCCGTGGCCGCGTCGAGATCGATGGTCATTACAAGACCAATGTCGACGGCATCTATGCCATCGGTGACGTGGTCAAGGGCCCGATGCTGGCGCACAAGGCTGAAGATGAAGGCGTGGCGCTGGCAGAAATTCTCGCCGGCCAGCATGGCCATGTGAATTACGACGTCATTCCCGGCGTGGTCTACACCCAGCCTGAAGTCGCCTCCGTTGGCAAGACGGAAGAGGAATTGAAAGCTGCGGGCATCGCCTACAAGGTCGGCAAATTCCCCTTCACCGCCAATGGTCGCGCTCGCGCCATGCAGGTCACGGACGGTTTCGTGAAAATTCTGGCTGACAAGGACACCGACAAGGTTCTCGGCGGTCACATCCTCGGCTTCGGCGCTGGCGAGTTGATCCAGGAAATTTCCGTGCTGATGGAATTCGGCGGTTCTTCGGAAGATCTGGGCCGTACCTGCCATGCGCACCCGACCATGTCTGAAGCGGTGAAGGAAGCGGCACTCGCCACCTTCTTCAAGCCGATCCACATGTAAGCTTTCAAGCCAACAAAAAGGCCGCAGTCTCTACGGACTGTGGCCTTTTTTATGCGTGCTTTTTGCGCGTCGTATTACGTTCTTATGGCGTGAAGATACTGGAAGTGCCTGTCATATTGCAGGAGCACGTCCTGAATGAGCTCTTCTTTCGTGAAGCCCATCACATCGTAATCCTGCCCGCCATCCGAAAGAAAGACTTCTGCCCGGTAATAATACTCGGCTTTCTTGCGGTTGGATTGGCTTTCAAAGAAGCTATAGCCGGGCGTCTCATAGCGGCGCATGCGGATGCCATAGATGAACTCCTCCGCTTCTCCCGGCGTAACGGTCAGCTTTAGCCTGTCGTCCTTGTTGTCCAGCTGCGAGGTGAGGGAGCGCTTCTCGAGCTCAAGCGCGACGGCTTCCAATGCAGGTGTCGCCGTTTCCTGCAGGAAGCGTTCGGTTTCAGCTTTGCCGGGATGGTTGAGAATGCCCTGCAACTGTCGCTGCCAGCTTGCTGACTGGCGTGGCCTCAAGCTCTGGACCAAGGCATTCTGGCGCAGGCCTTCTTTTTGCAGCCCCTTCCACAGGCCCCAGCACATCAACAGCATGACGAAAGTGAAGGGCAGGGCACCGGCAATGGAGGCGGTTTGTAGGGCATCCAGTCCACCGGTCGAGAGCAGGATGGCACCGATGACACCAGAGACGATCGCCCAGAACACGCGCCGTGCGGTGGGTCCATCCTCACGTCCGCCCGATGTCAGCGTATCGATGACGAGCGCTGAAGAATCAGCACCTGTGACGAAGAAAAACACGATCAGCGCCATGGCAAACCACGAGACGTAAACGCCGAATGGAAACTGCTCGAGGAACACGAAGAGAGCCAGTGTCACATCGTTGGCCACCGCTTCTGATACGGCCGTCGTTGCGCCTGTCAGGTGCATCGACAGAGCGGTATCACCAAACACCGTCATCCAAGCGAAGCTGAAACCGGTTGGAACGAGCAGAACGCCTGCGATGAATTCGCGGATGGTGCGACCACGGGAAATGCGGGCGATGAACATGCCGACGAATGGCGACCATGCAATCCACCAGCCCCAGTAGAACAGCGTCCAGTCACCCAGCCACTCGCTCGGTCCCTTATCGGGCGCATAGGCGTACATATAGAAGGTGCGCAGAACGAACTGATCGAGATAGGCGCCGAGGTTCTGCACGAAGGCGCGCAGGAGAAATGTCGTTGGACCCATGACGAAGACGAACAGCATCAGGGCTACGGCCATCAGCATGTTCAGATTCGATAGAAACTTGATGCCCTTGTCGAGACCAGTCGCAACCGACACGGTTGCCATGCCGGTGATGACGACGATCAGCGGCAGCTGTATCCAAAAGCTGATCGGCCAGCCAAGAACATGGTTGAAACCGGCATTGACCTGGAGCACGCCGAGGCCAAGGGACGTGGCGACACCGAAGAGCGTGCCGATGACGGCAAAGATATCGACGGCATTGCCGATCGGCCCATAGATGCGATCACCGATCAGTGGATAAAGCGCCGAACGCATGGTGAGCGGCAAGCCATGGCGGAACGAGAAGTAAGCCAGCGACAGGCCGATGAC
Source organism: Agrobacterium sp. lyk4-40-TYG-31 (assembly GCF_030209855.1). NCBI lineage: Bacteria > Pseudomonadati > Pseudomonadota > Alphaproteobacteria > Hyphomicrobiales > Rhizobiaceae > Agrobacterium > Agrobacterium sp. lyk4-40-TYG-31. The sequence goes on along the minus strand of NZ_JARVRE010000006.1, from coordinate 83,700 downwards.
GGCATAAACGGCCCAGGCGTGCAGACCCCAATGGAAATAACTGATTTCCATGGCCGTGCGGGCGGCTTCGATGGTTGCAGGGTCACCCGTTGGCGGTGCAGTGAAATGCTTTACCGGCTCGGCGACGCCGAAGAAGACGAGGCCGATGCCCATGCCCGCAGCAAACAGCATGGAGAACCATGCGCCATAACTGTAATCGGGCTCAGAATGATTCGGCCCAAGCTTGATTTTGCCGTGACTGGAAAATCCGAGATAGAGCATGAATATGAGAAAGACGGCGACGGAGAGCAGGTAAATCCAGCCCAGTTCCGTGACGATCCATGACTGCATGCCGCTGAACAGGGCGGCGGACCCTTGCGGCGTCACAACACCTGCAATGACGAAAACCAGCGTCAGTCCAACAGACCAGAGAAAGACGGGTTTGTTGACACCCTCCGTCAAACCCACGCGTTTCTTCTCCGAAGCGTCTTCGTCAGCCATGTCAGTCCCCTCAAATCCACATAGAAAGCAAGCGCTGCCTTGGCGGTGCTATGCGGAGCGGAGAATGAATTGCGCGCCAAATAGTTGCATATTTTGTGAGCGTATAAATTTAGAAAATTCTAATTATACAGTGGTTTACGTCCAGATTGTTTCTAATGGACGGTCGTTAAGGTGAAGCCTTTTGCGCGTAGCAGTTCGATGACGCCGACTTTGCCGGGCAGATGCAGCGCGCCAACAGCCATGAAGACATTGCCGTGCTCGAGATGTGGTGCGGCGTTGTTCGCCATGACGTGGTTGCGATCATTGATCAGGCGTTGTTCGAAAGCGGCATAGCCGTCTTTTCCCAGATCGTCATGCTTGGGATCGATGCTTTTCATCATGGGCATGATCATGCCGATCTCGCCCTCCACATAGAGGTCGATCATCGTCGCCATGACGTCATCCATCCGGTCGCCCAGTTCCAGCATCTGGATCAGCGACTGCACGTGAAAGGACAGCGGCAGGTCGGACATGGCGGTGATCTGTTCCAGAAGTGTTTCCAGACCGACCAGCTTTTTGCCATCGCTCACTGCATCCTTGGCAAGCTTCATGTCCAGAAAGTTCGCGCCACGCGCCTTGCGCGCAAATTCGCAGGCCGGAAGTGCCACGAAGCTGGACAATATCCACGGCTTCATTTTGACGACGGCATCGAGCGGAATGCCCCGTTCTTTCAGCCCGCTCTCCAGCTTTGCAACGTCCTGAGGCGACAACAGGTCGGTCATCGATTTGCCGTCGAGAAACATGGTCAGCTCCGGGCGCGCCAGCAAAGATGCGGCAGCCTTTTTTTCATCGGTAATCTCGTCCGATTCGACAATGACAGTGTCGGCCTTTGCAAAAGCCTCTTTTGCACCATCGGGCATTTGCAGCACGCGCGGATCGGAAATATGCATTGTGCCGAGAAGCCATGAGGGCTCGACGCCTGCTTTTTCGATTTTCCAGAATGCGCCCCTGCCGTTGGGCGTCTCTTTCGCTTCCGCAACAATGGCGTCGTAGCGCGCAGGTTCCTTCTTCTGCATCTCGACCAGCAGATTGGTTCCCTTGCACTCGATCGGGTCGTCGGCAGCATGAGCTTCGCCAACGGACAGTAAGGTTGTGACCAGAACGGCAATTGCTGCGACATGCAGTGCGGCCAGCAGCCACAGCAACGCGTCGCCCATGCGGCCCATCATCAGTGATGTCAGGTTTTGAGGCCTGGAAAGATCGATCATCGAATCACCCCGTTTTCTGGCAGCACTTATAAGTCCGGGGATTTGGACGGACGGTTAATGGGCATAGTTAAGCAAATCTTGCGCGTTAAATCTTTTATGCCCGAGGATGGGAATTGTCGTAGATTTCCAGCAAACGTGCCGTGTCGACGCCGGTATAAATCTGCGTTGTGGACAGGCTGGCATGGCCCAATAATTCCTGAATCGTGCGCAAATCCCCGCCGCCAGCCAGCAGATGCGTGGCAAAAGAATGCCGAAGGGCGTGCGGTGTTGCAGTTTCCGGCAGACCGAACGCGCCACGCAGTTTTTGCATTTCACGCTGAATAATGGCGGGTTGGAGCGTGCCGCCGCGCGCGCCGAGAAACAGCGGTTCGTCGTCTTCGATATGATAGGGGCAGAGCTTGCGGTAGGTCTCTACAGCCTCCAAGACGACGGGAAGCAGCGGTACGAGGCGCATCTTGTTGCCTTTGCCTGTCACGCGAAGGCTGCGCACATCGTGCGAAAGATCAGCCCCGGTCAGCCCCAGCGCCTCGGAGATACGTAGGCCGCAACCGTAAAGCAAAGCAAGCACCGCAGCATTGCGGGCGGCGATCCATGGCTCTTCGGAAAGCTGCGCGTCAACAGTCGTGATTTTCAGGGCCTGCCGATCTGTGAGCGGTTTCGGAAGGGATTTCGGCTGTTTCGGTGCACGCATGGCGGTTGCACCGGCTGCGTTGACCATGCCCTTTTTCTCGAGATACCGGAGAAACGACCGCAACCCAGCAAGATGTCGCCCCAGCGAGCGTGCGCCCGCACCCTCTTTACGGCGTGACGCGAGAAAAGCGCGAAGATCGACAGGGCGCAAATTGCTGACATTGCCGATGCTGGTCGGATTGCCGAGATAGCCGGTCATGAACGTCAAAAATTGTCTGGTATCACGCTCATAGGCTTCAAGCGTGTTATCTGCGAGCCGCCTCTCATCCGCCAGAGAGGAAAGCCAGACCTGTCGCTCTGCCAAAAGCTCGGGGTCGGCAAAGGTCAAAATCTCGTCCATGGTAAAATCCCATTGTTTGCGGCAAGACTAACCAGTTGCCGTCTGCATTTGGTTAAAATGCGGATGACAGGCAGGGACTGTCTCCGCTAAAGGTTCCTTTTCCTGTTCCCAGAGTGCATTGTCGCCAGCCTATGGCAAAAGATTCGACTGATCTGTTTGCGGCCTTGTTCGACCAGCACAAGCCCGCTCTTCCCGAACCCGTTGCGGCGGTGCCCGTTCTGGTGCCCATGCCTGCGCCGGGTCCATATAGCTATTCGGTGCCCGCCGACATGGTGGTGGAGCCGGGGTCCATCGTGCAGGTACCACTGGGCCCGAGGCAGGTTATCGGCGTCGTCTGGGACAAGACCGATGGAGCTTCCGTCGATCCCAAAAAGCTTCGGCCCATCACGAAATCCTTCGATTGCCCGCCAATGCGCGATGAAATGCGCCGCTTCATCGATTGGGTGGCCGCTTATACGTTGTCTCCACCAGGTCTGGTGGCCCGCATGGCTCTACGTGCTCCAGCCGCCTTCGACCCGGAGCCGATGATCGAAGGCCTGCGGCTGACGGAAGCGCGACCGGAGCGCTCGACGCCTGCCCGTGCGCGGGTCCTGGAGCTGGCCGCCGAGGGACATGCCTGGACGAAAAGCGGGCTTGCCAATGCGGCGGGTGTTTCGGCAAGCGTCATCGATGGACTTGCCAAACAGGGCATTTTTGAAACGGTCTTTCTGCCCGCTCCATCCGTAGTCGCAGAGCCGGACCCTGACTATGTCGAGCCCCGTCTGGAAGGGCCGCAAAGGCAGGCGGCTTCCGAGATTCTTGAGGACGTAAGGAAAGGCGGCTTTGCTGTTTCGCTGATCGATGGTGTCACGGGCTCCGGTAAGACCGAGGTCTATTTCGAAGCCGTGGCCGAAACCCTGCGGCAAGGCAAGCAGGTACTGATCCTGCTGCCCGAGATCGCATTGACGGCATCTTTTCTCGACCGCTTTCAGGACCGGTTCGGCTCCAAACCGGCGGAATGGCATTCCGATCTTTCGCCGCGTCTGCGCGAAAAAGTCTGGCGCCAGACGGTGACGGGCGAGGTGCGCGTGGTGGCGGGCGCGCGCTCCGCACTCTTCCTGCCGTTCGACAATCTTGGCCTTATCATTGTCGACGAGGAGCACGACCCGGCCTATAAGCAGGAAGACCGCGTCTATTATAATGCGCGTGACATGGCTGTCGTGCGCGCGCGCATCGCCGACTTCCCGGTCGTGCTGGTGTCGGCGACGCCCTCCGTGGAAAGCCAGGTGAACGGCACGTCGGGCCGTTACAACACCATTCATCTGCACACGCGGTTTGGCGATGCGGCCATGCCGGACCTTCATCTGGTCGATATGCGCAAACACCCGCCGGAACGCGGCGGGTTCCTGTCACCGGTGCTGTTGCGCGGCATCGCCAAGACCATGGAGAAGGGTGAGCAGTCGCTGCTGTTTCTCAATCGGCGTGGTTATGCCCCGCTGACGCTATGCCGGGTGTGCGGTCACCGTTTCCAGTGCCCGCAATGTTCCAGCTGGTTGGTCGAGCACCGCTTTCGCAGCCAGTTGCAATGCCACCAGTGCGGTCACAATCAACCGACGCCGGACCATTGCCCGGAATGCGGCACCTTCGATCATCTGGCCGCTTGTGGTCCCGGTGTCGAGCGGATTGCTGAAGAGGTCGAAAAGCACTTCCCTGAGGCTCGAACCATCGTGCTGTCGTCCGACCTGATGGGCGTAAAACGCTTGCGGCTGGAGCTCGAAGCCATCGTGAAAGGGGAGGCGGATATCGTTATCGGCACCCAACTCGTGGCCAAGGGTCATAATTTTCCACTGATGACGCTGGTGGGTATCGTCGATGCCGATATAGGGCTGGCGAATGGCGATCCACGCGCTGCGGAGCGCACGTTCCAACTGCTGTCCCAGGTAACGGGACGTGCAGGCCGCACGGGTCTCAAAAGCCATGGTCTGTTGCAGACTTATCAGCCGCAGCACCCGGTCATGCAGGCCATCGTTTCCGGTGATGCGGCTGCTTTCTATGACAGAGAGGTGATGGAGCGGGAGAAAGCCCTGCTTCCGCCATTCGGGCGATTGGCATCAGTCATCATTTCCGCCGATACGCGCGCCGAGGCCGAAACGCATGCGCGTGGCCTGCGGGCCTCCGCGCCGCAGGCATCCGGCATCATGCTGCTTGGCCCCGCCGAAGCACCGCTTGCGCTCATTCGCGGGCGATACCGATTCCGGCTTCTGGTCCACGGCAAGAGAAATTCCGACATGCAGGCCTTCATGCGGGCGATGCTGGGCAACGGACCCAAGGAGCGTGGGTCGATCCACGTCCAGATCGATATCGATCCGCAAAGTTTTCTTTGACGCCTTTTCCACTTACAGCCCGTCATGCCATAAGGCTGTCGGGGAACACCTGATTTGGGGACAACAATGGAATTCTATTTTCCGACCGAGCTCGGCGAGCAACTGGCATTTTCTGCCGCAGCCGTCTCTGCCATCATTGGTTTGGTCATCATGTTTGCGCCTGGCGTGACGTTTCGTCTGTTCGGTATGCAATTTCAGGCGGAGCGCCGGGATGGCCTAGTCTTGTTACGCTCTTCTCTTGCGGGCCTTTATCTGGGGTTTGGAGCGACGGCAATGTTACTAGGACAATTCTTAGTGTACATGGCCTTTGGTTTTTCGTTCGCACTCGCTGCTTTCGGTGCGGTCCTGTCGATTCTGTCGGACGGGGGCGCAACGATGCGAAATTGCTTACTTCTGGTTGTGCATTCCGCCTTGGCCGCGCTGCCTCTGATTTACGTATTCGGTTTGGTCTAAAAAAGCCGATGCGGCATTCATGCCGCCGATATGGGCTTCTGCGGGGTGATGTCGAAAAATTTAACGGCCTGGCTCTTGCTCAAACGCCACTTTCCGTTACTACGCGTGTTGCGAGTCCCGGCTTCCTATGCTAGACGGACCGCGAAATCGAGATAAGGCAGGGGGGAATTCCGGCCTTTTTCGGGGAAATTGAAACGATTTCAAGAATTTGGAAAGCTGAGCAATTGGCGCCGTCTTCTTGGACGATTAGCAGGGAAAAAGTGCCCGTGGCAGATACCTCCCATGGAACATCCGGTGTAGCGGAAAGGTATGCGTCGTCGCTTTTCGAGCTTGCTTTGGAAGCGGGTGTCATTGAAGCGGTTGGTGCCGACCTCGAAAAGTTTCAGGGCTTGCTTGATGAAAGCGACGATCTGAAGCGTCTGGTTGCGAGCCCCGTCTTTTCGGCGAAAGAGCAATCCAGCGCGATTTCCGCCATCGCAGAAAAAGCCGGTATCGCTGGCCTGACTGCAAACTTTCTGAAAGTCGTTGCGGGCAATCGTCGTCTGTTTGCCGTTCCCGGCATGGTCGTTGCCTATCGTGAAATCGTTGCCGCGCATCGCGGTGAGATTACTGCCGAGGTTACCTCGGCTCATGCGCTGGATGAAGCGCAGGAAACTGAACTGAAAGCGGCGCTGAAGAGCGTTACTGGTAAGGATGTGAAGGTCGCTCTGACCATCGATCCATCCATTCTTGGCGGTCTTATCGTCAAGGTTGGTTCGCGCCAGACCGATACGTCTCTTCGCACCAAACTTTCCACCCTTAAGCTTGCACTGAAAGAGGTTGGCTGATGGATATCCGCGCCGCGGAAATTTCCGCTATTCTAAAAGACCAGATCAAAAATTTCGGCAACGAGGCAGAAGTCTCGGAAGTCGGCCAAGTGCTTTCCGTCGGTGACGGTATTGCCCGCGTTTACGGCCTCGACAATGTTCAGGCCGGTGAAATGGTCGAGTTCCCAGGCGGCATTCGCGGCATGGCACTCAACCTCGAAAACGACAACGTCGGCGTTGTTATTTTCGGTTCTGACCGTGACATCAAGGAAGGCGACACCGTCAAGCGGACCGGCGCTATCGTTGACGTTCCCGTCGGTCCAGAGCTTCTCGGCCGCGTGGTCGATGCTCTCGGCAACCCGATCGACGGCAAGGGCCCGATCAACGCAACGCGCCGTTCGCGTGTTGACGTCAAGGCTCCCGGCATCATTCCGCGCAAGTCGGTTCATGAGCCTATGTCGACAGGCCTCAAGGCCATTGATGCTCTGATCCCGGTTGGTCGTGGCCAGCGCGAGCTGGTCATCGGCGACCGTCAGACCGGTAAGACAGCGATCATTCTCGACACGATCCTGAACCAGAAGGCCATTCACGATAGCGGTCCAGACAGCGAAAAGCTGTACTGCGTTTACGTCGCTATCGGCCAGAAGCGTTCGACTGTTGCTCAGTTCGTGAAGGTTCTGGAAGAGCGTGGCGCTCTTCAGTATTCGATCATCGTTGCCGCAACCGCCTCCGATCCTGCTCCGATGCAGTATCTGGCACCGTTTGCTGGTTGCGCGATGGGCGAATACTTCCGCGACAACGGCATGCACGCGCTGATCGGTTACGATGACCTTTCCAAGCAGGCTGTTGCCTACCGTCAGATGTCGCTTCTTCTTCGCCGTCCTCCGGGCCGCGAAGCTTATCCTGGCGACGTTTTCTACCTTCATTCGCGTCTACTCGAGCGCGCCGCCAAGATGGGCGACGATGCTGGAAATGGTTCGCTGACGGCTCTGCCTGTCATCGAAACGCAGGGCAACGACGTTTCCGCGTTTATTCCGACCAACGTGATCTCGATCACCGACGGCCAGATCTTCCTTGAAACCGACCTGTTCTATCAGGGTATCCGTCCGGCTGTTAACGTCGGTCTGTCGGTGTCTCGCGTTGGTTCTGCCGCTCAGATCAAGGCCATGAAGCAGGTTGCCGGTTCGATCAAGGGCGAGCTTGCCCAGTATCGTGAAATGGCAGCCTTTGCCCAGTTCGGTTCCGACCTCGATGCTTCCACACAGCGCCTGCTGAACCGTGGTGCACGTCTGACCGAATTGCTCAAGCAGCCACAGTTCTCCCCGCTCAAGACGGAAGAACAGGTTGCTGTGATCTTCGCTGGTGTGAACGGTTACCTGGATAAGGTCGCTGTTGCAGATATCAGCAAGTTCGAGCAGGGTCTGCTGTCTTACCTTCGTTCGGAAGGCAAAGACATTCTCGACACCATCCGCACGGAAAAGGCTGTTAGCGACGATACCAAGGGCAAGTTGAAGACTGCTCTTGAGAACTTCGCCAAGTCTTTCTCCTGATTAGCCTCGTGACTGGGACGGATAACGGATGCCTTCACTAAAGGATCTGAAAAACCGCATAGCCTCCGTAAAGGCGACGCAGAAGATTACCAAGGCGATGAAAATGGTCGCCGCGGCGAAGCTTCGGCGCGCCCAGGAAGCTGCGGAGGCCGCCCGGCCTTACTCGCAGCGCATGGGTGCCGTTCTTGCCAATATCGCTCAGGCGGTAGAGGCAGACGTTGCTCCGGTTCTGATGACCGGTACGGGCAAGGACGACGTGCATCTGCTCGTCGTCTGCACGGCTGACCGTGGTCTTTGCGGTGGTTTCAATGCACAGATTTCCCGTTTTGCCCGCGATCGCGCTCGCAAGCTGATTGCAGAAGGCAAGACGGTCAAGATCATGACTGTCGGCAAGAAGGGCTACGATAGCCTGCGTCGCGAATTCTCGTCCAACATCATCGAGCGCATCGAACTGCGTGACGTGAAGCGGGTGGGTTTCGAGAACGCTGACGGTATCGCCAAGAAGATCATCGCGCGTTTTAACGCCGGTGAGTTCGATGTCTGCACGCTGATCTATTCCGAGTTCAAATCGGTCATCAGCCAGATCCCGACAGGTCTGCAGCTTATTCCTGCTGCGGCTCCTGCGGTTGAGGTCGAGCAGTCTGCAACGACGGCGATTTACGAATACGAGCCGGATGCGGCTTCCATTCTGGAAGACCTTATTCCGCGCAACATTTCGGTTCAGGTTTTCCGGGCTCTGCTCGAAAACGTGGCTGGCGAAATGGGTGCCAAGATGAGCGCGATGGACAACGCCACGCGCAACGCCGGTGAAATGATCAACAAGCTGACGCTTTCCTATAACCGTCAGCGTCAGGCTCAGATCACCAAGGAACTGATTGAAATCATTTCGGGCGCGGAAGCGCTCTGAGGTTAAGGAAAGAGGGTAAGGATAATGGCTAAGGCAGCTACCCCAAAGAAAACCGCAGCGATCACTGGCGCGACCGGCAAGGTTACGCAGGTTATCGGCGCTGTTGTCGACGTGGCGTTCGAAGGCGACCTGCCTGCGATCCTCAACGCGATTGAAACTGACAATAACGGCAACCGTCTGGTTCTCGAAGTTGCGCAGCATCTCGGCGAAAACGTCGTGCGTACAATCGCCATGGACTCGACCGAAGGTCTGGTTCGCGGTCAGGCCGTTCGTGACACGGGCGCTCCGATCACCGTTCCTGTCGGTCCTGAGACGCTTGGTCGTATCATGAACGTTATCGGCGAGCCGGTTGACGAAGCAGGTCCGCTGGTAACCTCCGGCATGCGCGCCATTCACCAGGAAGCACCTTCCTACGTCGAGCAGTCCACAGATGGCCAGATTCTGGTCACCGGCATCAAGGTCGTCGACCTCCTGGCACCTTACGCCAAGGGCGGCAAGATCGGCCTGTTCGGCGGTGCCGGCGTTGGCAAGACCGTTCTCATCATGGAACTGATCAACAACGTCGCCAAGGCCCACGGTGGTTACTCGGTATTTGCTGGCGTGGGTGAACGTACCCGCGAAGGCAACGACCTTTACCACGAAATGATCGAATCCGGCGTGAACAAGCTGGGCGGTGGCGAAGGCTCCAAGGCTGCGCTCGTTTACGGCCAGATGAACGAACCACCAGGCGCGCGTGCTCGCGTTGCCCTGACGGGTCTGACCATCGCTGAAGACTTCCGCGACAAGGGTCAGGACGTTCTGTTCTTCGTGGACAACATCTTCCGCTTCACGCAGGCTGGTTCCGAAGTGTCGGCTCTCTTGGGCCGTATTCCTTCCGCTGTGGGTTATCAGCCCACGCTGGCGACCGACATGGGCCAGATGCAGGAACGCATCACCACCACGACCAAGGGTTCGATCACCTCGGTTCAGGCCATTTACGTACCTGCCGACGACTTGACCGACCCGGCGCCAGCAACATCGTTCGCCCACTTGGACGCAACGACGGTTCTGTCGCGTTCGATCGCTGAAAAGGGTATTTACCCGGCTGTTGACCCGCTCGACTCCACGTCGCGCATGCTTGACCCGATGATCGTTGGCGAAGAGCACTATGAAGTTGCCCGTAAGGTTCAGATGACCTTGCAGCGCTACAAGGCTCTCCAGGACATCATCGCCATTCTCGGCATGGACGAACTGTCTGAAGAAGACCGCCTGGCCGTTGCGCGCGCTCGTAAGATCGAACGCTTCCTGTCGCAGCCGTTCTTCGTGGCTGAAATCTTCACTGGCGCCCCAGGCAAGCTGGTCGCTCTCGAAGACACGATCAAGGGTTTCAAGGGTCTGGTCAACGGCGAGTACGACCACCTGCCGGAAGCTGCGTTCTACATGGTTGGTTCGATGGAAGAAGCCGTCGAAAAGGCCAAGAAGATGGCTGCTGAAGCCGCCTGATCATCTTGAAAGCGCGTGGCCTCCACGCGCTTTCGTCCGCCGCCCAACGAAAAAGAAGTAAATAGCCATGGCCGACAGTTTCAAATTCGAACTTGTTTCCCCAGAGCGCCTGCTTGTTTCCGAGACGGTCACTGAAGTTGTCATTCCTGCCACGCTTGGCGAAATGACTGTTCTGCCGAACCATGCGCCTGTGATGACAACGATCAAGCCAGGTCTTGTTACCGTGAAGTTTGCTTCTGGCGAAACGCATAAGTACGTCGTTTTCGGTGGCTTCGCAGATATCGTTCAGAGCGGCTGCACGTTGCTGGCCGAATCTGCAACTGCTGCTGACGACATCACGCCGGATGATTTGCAGAAGCGCATTGATGCTGCCCGTTCTGAAATTCAGGAAGGCAACCATCACCACGAGCATCTGACGAAGCTTGAAAAGCATCTTTATGAATTGACGAACCTTCATGAGGTTCTCGTCGCCGCTTGAAAGCACCGGGCAGGTTCCAAGGAATGACTGCCCACGAACAATACGAAAAGCGGCCAACTTGGCCGCTTTTTGTTTTTCTAGGCTGTGTTCGCCAAAACAGGAAACTGGTGACAGCGAATATGCTTCGCTAGGTTGGCGAGTGACGTCACAAGGGTATCTCGTATGTCTCCAGTTCCAGCCTATCGTTCGGTCAAGCGCATCTCGCTTAAAAATGGTGCGGTAAAGGAAGACGCGCGCGACGTTCCAGAAGAGATTCCTGTTGCTTTTTCTTATGGTGGCTCGACCCATGCAGTGATGATGGCATCCCCGGTCGATCTGGAAGATTTCGCCTATGGTTTCAGCCTTACCGAAGGTATCATTTCGGAGGCTTCACAGATTGAAGCAGTTGACGTCCTCGAAACGGACCAGGGCTTCGATGTTCAGGTCACATTGTTCGATCAGCAGGCGGACGCATTGCGGGCGCGCAGGCGTCACATGGCGGGTCCAGTCGGCTGCGGTTTATGCGGGATCGAATCCATCGAGCAGGCCGTGCGCCCGATACCCTATGTGTCGTCCGTCGAATTGAGCCTCCATACAACCGAACTTGTTAAAGCGATGGACGCCTTGCATGCGGAACAGGCCATTTTTCGGCATACACGAGCGGTACATGGGGCGGGCTTTTATATTCCGGCGTCCGGCCTCATCGCTGCCAGAGAAGACGTTGGCCGACATAATGCCTTGGATAAGCTCGCTGGCTGTGTTTTACGAAGCGGTCACTCTGGTTCAACCGGCGTCGTTGTGGTCACCAGCCGTATTTCCGTGGAAATGGTGCAGAAGGCTGCGATTTTGGGCAGTCCGATCCTTGCAGCGGTCTCAGCCCCGACAGCGCTTGCAATCGAAACCGCTGAGGAGGCTGGAATGACGCTCGTCGCGCTTGTGAGGGGCGAAGATTTGGAAATCTTCACCCGCTCGGATCGGATCGTTTTGAATATGCCTGACGATAAATCTTGAGGGATTGCCCGCATTCCTTTTGCTTTCTGCTTCTGCTTTGATATTCGTCAACTGGATATCAACGGACGCTCGCCAGCGTGAGAGTGGTATGCCTGTGCATTCCCAGAACCATATTTGACGGGCTGCGTCGCGACGACGTTTCCGGGAGACGACAATGCAGCATGACTTGATCTCGAAGACGCGGCATGCCGTTCAGGAAACGGATTTCGGACCCTGGCTGGCGAAAGCGTCGATCCTCATCATTGATGATGAGCCCGGCATGCGCAATTTCCTGATGCGGACGCTGGAGACGCGGTGCGCCTTCGTGGATGAGGCCGCCGACACCGTCGAAGCCAGCCGAAAACTCGACGAGCGGCATTTCGACGTCGTCATTCTCGACAACATCATGCCGAAGAAAACCGGGTTGGAATGGTTGGCTGAGCAGAGAGCCATCGGGTTCTATGCCGATGCGATTTTGATGACGGCCTATGCCGATCTGGACACCGCCATTCAGGCCATCCGCGCAGGTGCGGCTGACTTCGTTTTGAAACCGTTTCGTTCCAATCAGATACTGAATGCCATTTCTCGCGCGCTTGACCGGTCCAACCTGCAGCAGGAAAACTCGGCGTTGAGATACCAGCTGAAAACGGCGTCAGAGCACATATTCCTACGGGACAGGCTGGTCGGCAGTTCGACGACCATCCAACAGACCCGGGATATGATAAGTCGCGTTGCGCCTTTGCCGACGTCTGTTTTGCTGACGGGTGAGTCGGGAACGGGTAAGGAGGTGCTGGCCCATTCCATTCATGAATTGTCGGACAGGGCCGACAAACCGTTCGTGCCCATCAACTGCGCAGCCATTCCCGCCGATATGCTGGAGACTGAGCTGTTCGGCCATGTCAAAGGCGCTTTCACGGGCGCCGATAGTCGGCGGGAGGGGCTTTTTCTTCACGCCCAAGGCGGCACGGTGTTTCTAGATGAAATCGGTGAGATGCCGATGGCGCTTCAGAGCAAGCTTCTTCGGGTCATCGAAGATCGCAAAGTACGACCCGTTGGTGCCGAGCGGGAAGTGCCGATCGACATCCGCTTCATCTTCGCGACCAATGCAGATCTGGCGGCGGACGTGGAAAAAGGACGTTTCCGCGCTGATCTGTTTTACCGTATCAACGTCATGCAGATCTATCTCGCACCACTGCGGGACCGGGAGCGTGATGTGGTCGAACTGACCGACCTTTTTATGCATAAGTTATCGCAACAGCTTGGCATGCCGCCTGTTGCCATCAATGATACGGTGCGCGCAATGCTGCTTGCCTATCATTGGCCGGGCAATGTGCGAGAATTGCGCAATTTCATCGAACGGAGCCTCATCCTCGGGCGCTTTCCGCTGGATTTGCGGGGCAGCAATGCCGTCACTCCTGCAACAGGCACGCTCGAAGAGATTGAGCGTCGTCACATTCTCGCTGTCTTAAACGAGATGGCTGGCAACAGGGACGAAGCCGCTAAACGTCTGGGCATTTCCCGCAAAACAATCGACCGTAAAATGTCGTCCTGGCATGGCTGAGAAACCGGCGCTCACACCGTTCTGGTACGCTGTCAGGTCCGTTCGTTTCCGGCTGTTGGCGATTGCTCTTTTGCCAACGCTGGTTATTTTGCCGCTTCTTCTCGGTGTAACCATGGTGCGTTGGAGCGGCAAGTTCGACGCGCTTTTGATCACGAAGGTCAATAGCGACCTGACGGTGGCTCACCAGTATCTAGCGACCATTCTGGAAAATACCGGCGAACGGCTTGAGGCCATCGCCAATTCTGCGCGCTTACGCGATATCGTTGCCGATGGCGATCAATCCTCACTTGCCGGGGTTCTCGAAGAAAACCGGCAACAGCTCGGTCTGGATTTTCTGTTCGTCGTTGATGGCGCGGGCAATGTCTCGGCCAGCGCCGGTACGGATGCGAAGCGACTTCGGGTGGACTGGCCGGTCCGTGCAACGGCGCTTGCAGGCAAGGCGTCCTATTCTATCGATATCTTTTCGCAGGAAGATTTGGCGGGGCTTTCTCCAGCCCTTGCGGAGCGGGCACATCTGGAACTCGTGCCGACGAAATCAGCGCATGAAGGGGACAGGACTGTTGAGACACGCGGCATGATGATCCATGCCGCAAGTCCGATGCGTTTGCCGGGTAGTACTGCATTGGCGCTCGTGGGCGGGCGGTTGCTCAACCAGAATCTCGATTTCATCGATACGATCAATGATCTCGTTTACCGTGAAGCTAGTTTGCCGGAGGGAAGTCAGGGCACGGCGACCCTTTTTCTGGATGACGTTCGCATCAGCACCAATGTCCGCCTGTTCGAAAATCGTCGCGCACTGGGCACCAGAGTGTCGGAGGCGGTGCACACGGCGGTTTTGGGGGCAGGGCAGGTCTGGCTGGACAGCGCTTTCGTGGTCAACGACTGGTACATTTCTGCCTATGAGCCGCTTGTCGACAGCTATGGCAAGCGTGTCGGCATGCTCTATGTGGGCTTTCTGGAAGCGCCCTTTGCGCAGGCGAAATACGAAACTCTTGGTTCGGTGATCGCGGCCTTTCTGGGCATCACCATTCTCAGCATTCCGGTGTTTCTGCGGTGGGCAAGAGGCATTTTCAAACCTCTGGAACGCATGACGCAGACGATTTCCAAGGTCGATGATGGCGATCTCGGCGCGCGGACAGGCCTGCCACCCACTGGCGACGAGATTGGCCGGGTGGCCGTGCATCTCGATGAATTGCTCGATCGTCTTCAACAGCGCGAAGGCGAGTTGCGTGCCTGGAATGAGGAGCTGAACGTCCGGGTAGAGCAGCGAACGCAGGAACTGCAACTGGCCAATCTGCGTCTGGAAGCGACCACCAAGCAGCTCGTGATGTCCGAGAAACTGGCGACGATCGGCGAGATAACCGCTGGCGTTGCGCATGAAATCAACAATCCCATTGCCGTCATCCAGGGCAATCTGGAGGTCGCGCGTAGCATGCTCGGTGACGGGGCGGACGTTGCGACGACCGAATTCAACCTCATCGATGAGCAGGTAGACCGCATCAGCCGGATCGTCGGCAAGCTCCTGCAATTTGCCCGCCCGGAAGAGTTTGCGGGTTATGTGGAGCGCCAAAGCCCGGCGACCGTGATCTCGGACTGCATGCCGTTGGTCAAGCATGTGCTGAACCATGCCGGTGTCGAAGTCGTCAGGAATGACAGCGCGCAAGGGCTTCTCGCGATGAACCGGACCGAGTTGCAGCAGGTGCTCGTCAATCTCATCGTCAACGCTGCGCATGCCATGCCGCAAGGCGGAACGCTGACATTGACCAGTGCAGACGAGGAACGTCATGGTTCTCACGGCGTGGCTGTCACAGTCGCGGACACGGGCGTTGGCATGGCCGAGGATGTCGTCGCGAGGATTTTCGATCCATTTTTCACGACCAAACGACAGGAAGGCACTGGATTGGGCCTTTCGGTCAGCCAGATGTTGGTGGCTCGGCAAGGCGGAGACATCACGGTCACAAGTGTGGTTGGCACCGGAACCGCATTTACGATCTGGCTCCCTCATGCTGTCTGACAGCGAGGGGTTTGCACATCAGAAAATGGCGAAATAAAAGCGAAATTACGGACATTTTGTCGCTCAAGTGAGACAATTTGTCTCGGACGATAGTGCGAAAAAGACTATCGTATTGATAAATAACAATTTCATTTTTGGCACAGGAATTGCTCCGTTGTTGCTAGCAACACAAATGTCCCTGCGTACGAGCGTCCCATAGAAGGAGCGCCCAGGCATTCGGACATGTGGGCTTGGGACCTTGTTTCAAGGGATGAAGGCGCAGCCGTAACGATTACGGGCTGCGCCTCACCTCCGTGAAGCTAACAACAACATCGAAATTCAGCGCGCAAAGCGGTGAATGGAGGGACACACATGACTGCGACCAACGAAACGCTCGCGCCGGTGGCTGCGGGTGCCGGTCTTCTGGACCGTGAACGCATTATCGCTAAACCCGGCTTCAACCGTTGGCTGGTGCCACCGGCAGCGCTGGCAATCCATCTCTGCATCGGCATGGCCTATGGCTTTTCGGTCTTCTGGCTTCCGCTGACCAAGGCAATCGGCATTACCTCCACCGTTGCCTGTGCTGACCTCAACCTCGCATCCGCTCTGTTCACCACTACCTGCGACTGGCGTGTGAGCGATCTCGGTTGGATCTACACGCTGTTCTTCGTGCTTCTCGGCTGCTCTGCTGCCATCTGGGGCGGATGGCTGGAACGCGCGGGTCCACGTAAGGCCGGTTTTGTATCCGCGATCTGCTGGTGCGGTGGCATGACCATTGCCGCCATCGGTATCATGACGCACCAGCTCTGGCTGATGTGGTTCGGCGCCGGTGTCATCGGCGGTATCGGCCTTGGTCTCGGTTACATCTCTCCGGTCTCGACCCTCATCAAGTGGTTCCCTGACCGTCGTGGCATGGCAACCGGCATGGCCATCATGGGCTTCGGCGGCGGCGCGATGATTGGTGCGCCCTTGGCTGATGCCTTGATGCGCCACTTCCGCACGGATGTGTCCATCGGCGTTTGGGAAACCTTCCTCGTCATGGCGGCAATCTATTTCGTCTTCATGATGGCTGGCGCATTCGGTTACCGCATTCCTCCTGCTGGCTGGAAACCAGAGGGCTGGACAGCACCGGCTGCCAAGAACTCGATGATCACCACCCGTCACGTTCACCTCAAGAACGCGCACAAGACCAAACAGTTCTGGATGATCTGGCTCGTTCTCTGCCTCAACGTATCAGCTGGTATCGGCGTTCTCGGCATGGCGTCGCCCATGTTGCAGGAAATCTTCGCGGGCTCCCTCATCGGTCTTCCCGAAGTGAAGTTCGCCGATCTGACGCCCGAGCAGCTTGCGCAGATCGCCGCCATCGCTGCCGGTTTCACCGGTCTGCTGTCGGTCTTCAACATTGCTGGCCGCTTCTTCTGGGCATCGCTGTCTGACCGCATCGGTCGCAAGGCTACCTACTTCACCTTCTTTGCGCTTGGCATCGTGCTGTATGCATCCGCTCCATGGGCGGCAGGTCTTGGCAACAAGGCGCTGTTCGTCGGCATGCTCTGCATCATCGTTTCGATGTATGGCGGCGGCTTCGCGACCATCCCGGCTTACCTTGCCGATATCTTCGGTACGCAGTTCGTCGGCGCCATCCACGGTCGTCTGCTGACGGCCTGGGCAACGGCTGGCATCATCGGTCCCGTCGTGGTCAACTACATTCGTGAAGCGCAGATCGCAGCGGGCATTCCGCGCGCTCAGGTCTACGATTTCACGATGTATATTCTGGCTGGCATGCTGGTTCTTGGCCTCATCGCCAACCTGATGGTCAAGCCACTCGCAGACAAGTGGTACATGTCCGACGAAGAAGTTGCGTCCCTTCAGGCGAAGACGTCTGCTGCCAGCAGCGGCCCGACAGGTTCCTTCGGCATCGGCAAAGGTGGCTTTGATACCAAGGCAGCAATTGCCTGGGCAATCGTCGGTATCCCAATCGTCTGGGGCATCTGGATCACCTTGCAGAAGACCTTCGTTCTGTTCACTTGATCAGATGAGCTCGAAAAGAAAAGGCGGCACTTGTGCCGCCTTTTTTATTTTTGGAGAACTTGAGGTTTTAAAATTCAGACCATTGTGCCGCCGCCATGCCTTGGCGGGCGGATGCCACCAATTTGTGGACGGGTGACGCGTCAGGCACTGCGGTGGGGCGCTGGGGCGCTGCTTGCGCTGGTGTATTTCCCACATTGAACTGCGTCAGCAAGTGGCGCAGGCTTTCTGCCTCACGGGCAAGGCCGTGGCTGGCTGCGGTGGTTTCCTCTACCATGGCAGCGTTTTTCTGGGTTGCCTGATCCATCAGGTTGACGGCGTCGTTGATCTCCGCAAGACCGTTTGCCTGTTCTTTCGATGCCTCGACGATGGCCGCCACGTTGACATCGATCAGGCCAACCTGTTTGGCGATTTGCTTCAACGCATCACCTGTCTGGTTCACGAGGTCAACGCCATTTTCCACCTGCTGGCGCGAGGTGTTGATGAGCTGCTTGATTTCCTTGGCAGCATTGGCTGAGCGTTGAGCGAGTTCACGCACCTCCTGCGCGACCACCGCAAAGCCCTTGCCAGCTTCGCCAGCTCGCGCTGCCTCTACGCCAGCGTTCAGTGCCAGCAGGTTTGTCTGAAAGGCGATGTCGTCGATAACGCCGATGATGTTGGTGATTTCGCCCGAAGACTGGGAGATTTGATCCATGGCACCGATGGCGCGGTGGACGATATCGCCGGAGACCTCTGCACTTTCCTTGGTCGAACTGACGAGCTTGCCCGCTTCATCTGCGCGCATGCTGGAATCCTTGACGGTTGTCGTGATTTCTTCCAATGCTGCGGCACTCTCCTCAAGTGAGGCGGCCTGTTGTTCTGTGCGGCGGGCGAGCTGGTCCGCGGCGACGCGGATTTCCGCAGAGCCGGATGCGATGGTCGCGGAGTTCTGAGCGACGGTCTGCATGGTCTCGCGCAGCTTCTCGATGACCTCGTTGAAATCCGCCCGCAGCTTTTCCATGCTCGGAACGAACGGCTTGTCGAGATGCTGCCGAAGTTCGCCGTCTGCAAGTTGGCGCAACGCGTTGCCCAATGTCGAAATGGCGCTCATGCGTGGTGTGACATCCGTCGCGAATTTTACGACCTTGATAACCTTGCCAGCGTGATCGATAATGGGATTGTAGGCCGCCTGTATCCAGACCTCCTTGCCGTTTTTGCCGAACCGCACGAACTCGTCGGAAATGAACTCACCGGCAGCCAGCCGTTTCCAGAAATCGGCATATTCTCTGGATGCAGCATAACCCGGCTCGCAGAACAGGCGGTGATGCTTGCCTGCAATTTCGCTCAAGGTGTAGTTCAACGTGCTACAAAAATTGTCGTTGGCCGTGAGAATTTCACCTGTTGGCGTGAACTCGATGACGGCCTGCGAACGGGAGATTGCTTCCAGCTTGCTCTTGTCGTCGTCTGCTTTCAGCTTTTTCGCTGTGATGTCGGTCGCGATTTTGACGACCTTGTAGGGCTGACCGCCGCGACAGACCGGGTTGTAGGATGCCTCGATCCAGATTTCGCGGCCATCTTTCCTGATGCGTCGATATTCGCGGGCATCGTATTTGCCGCTGCCAAGGCTTGACCAGAAATCCTGGTAGGCTGGCGACGCGACATATTCGGGATCACAAAAGATCCTGTGATGTTTGCCCAGAATTTCGCTCAGGTCATATCCCAGAGCAGTGCAGAAGTTTTTGTTTGCCGCGAGAATGTTGCCATTGAGGTCAAATTCGATCACGGCTTGCGAGGTCGAGATCGCCCCCAGAATGTTGCGGTCATCCGCGCTTTTTCCCAGCCAAAGCATGTCATCTCCAAGTGAGCTTAAAATGCCGCGGCAGTGACTTCAGTGTCGCGTGCGATTTTTGTAATGGGGTTAATTCCAGAGCATTTATTCAGTCTTTGATTGAATTAGACATTGGTAATATTAATATTGAGTTGACAAAAGAGTGATCTCAAGTCGAGTTCATGTTTAATTTAAGTCTAAATTTTTCTTTCCTCTCCGATTTTCTTCCGTTTTGGCTTTTTTGTTGATTGTTATATTTGGAAACAAAGCATTCAACGGAAGCATAAAACAGAAAAAGCGCCACCCGTTTCCGGGTGGCGCTTTGAATTCGCCGGTGTCTGGATGATGGCGCTTACGCGGCCAAGTCGTCCAGTTCTGCGCCCTTGAACATCTTCGCAAGGTTGAGGAAGCAGATCATGCCATGCTCGTTGGCGATGATGCCTTCCGAGAACGACTTGTCGAAGGATGCGGACACTTCAGGAACTGGCTGTACCTGGCTTGCCGGAATGGTCAGGATGTCAGACACGCGATCAACGAGCATGCCGATGACCATGTTGTGGACTTCAGCCACGACGATGGCGCTGCGCTCATTGGCAACGGTGCTCTTCATACCGAGCTTGTAGGCCAGGTCGATAATAGGAATAACCGAGCCACGAAGGTTCATCACGCCGATGACGTCCTTCGGTGCGTGCGGAAGAGGGGTGGATGGAGCCCAGCCGCGGATTTCACGGATCGTGGTCGTTTTGACGCAGAACTCCTGATCGTGCAGACGAAACGCGATGATTTCGAGGGTATCGCCGCCGAAGTTCGTAGAATTAATCGTAACCATCAGAATTCTTCCCAATCCTTGTTCTGGGCTAGTGCGAGCGCACCGACGCTTGCGTATCCGGACTTTGGCATCCTGCCTGGTGTACGAACAACTGGAGCTTTATTCTCCGGCTTCATTCTTTGATTCGTAGCAGAAGAATGTTTCCCAAATCTAAACTGCGTTAACAAATTTCTCAGCACGTCTGCTTCATGGGCAAGACTGTGGCTGGCTGCCGTCGTTTCTTCCACCATCGCTGCGTTTTGCTGCGTATTGGTGTCCATGGCTTCGACGGCGTGGTTGATTTCTTTCAGGCCACTGGCTTGCTCGCGCGCGGTCTCGACGATCGCGCCGACATTGACGTTGATCTCCGCGACCTGGGAAACGATCGTGTCGAGGGCCTTGCCGGTTTCTCCCACCAGTTCGACACCGTCCTTCACCTGCTGTGCAGAGGTGTTAATGAGCGTCTTGATTTCCTTGGCGGCTTGGGCCGAACGCTGCGCAAGTTCACGCACTTCCTGCGCCACGACGGCAAAGCCTTTGCCAGCCTCGCCCGCACGCGCTGCCTCGACACCGGCATTCAGAGCCAGCAGATTGGTCTGGAACGCAATGTCGTCGATAACGCTGATGATGTTGCCGATTTCGTTGGAGGACTGCGAGATGCGGCCCATTGCCTCAATCGCCTTGCCGACCACAGCACCGGAATGTTCGGCTCCAGCCTTCGTCTTAGCCACGAGCTCGCCAGACTGTTCGGCCCGCACGGTGTTCTGCGCAACGGTTCTGGTGATTTCATTCAGCGCTGCGGAGGTTTCCTCCACCGCGGCTGCCTGCTGCTCAGTCCGCTTGGCCAGATTGTCGGAGGCCTCGCTGACTTCGCGTGATCCCGTTGCAATGCCGCTGGCGCTTTCGGCAACTTCGCGCATCGCGCCCTGAAGTTTCTGCAGCGAGCTGTTCAGGTCCTGACGAACTTTCTCCAGCGTGGGAATGAAAGGGGTCTCGATGGTCGCGGTGAGGTCACCATTCGCAAGTGCGGTTAGGCTACCCGCCAGTTCGTCCACAGCGCGCACCCGTTCGGTCACATCGGTCGCGAATTTCACGACTTTGAAGACCCTTCCATCCGCATCCATGATGGGGTTGTAGGACGCTTGAATCCAGACTTCCTTGCCGCCCTTGCCGATGCGCTTGAATTCCGCCGAGATGAACTCGCCCGCTGCAAGCTTGCGCCAGAACTCCGCATAATCAGGGCTGTTGCGGAACTGATCGTCGCAAAACATGCGGTGATGCTGGCCGCGAATTTCATGCAGGCCATATCCAAGGCAATTCAGGAAGTTTTCGTTGGCGGTGATGATGTCGCCGGAGGTGGTGAATTCGATTACCGCCTGCGCACGCGAAAGCGCAGCTAGCTTTCCGGCATCTTCGGCAGATCTGGCTTTGTCTTCGGTGATGACGGTTGCAAGCTTGACGATGCTCTTGACCTTGCCGCCGAGGATGATCGGATTGTACGACGCCTGTATCCAGACTTCGCGTCCACCATTGGCAATGCGCTTATACTGGCGGGCGTCTGATTTGCCGTCGCCTAGATTTTTCCAGAAGGTGCTGTAATCCGCACTCTGGGCATAGGCAGGCTCGCAAAACATGTTGTGATGTCTGCCAACGATCTGCTCGGCGCTGTAACCCATGGCGCGGCAGAAGTTTTCGTTGGCGGAGAGAATTTTGCCGCTGGTATCAAACTCAATCATCGCCTGGGAGCGGCCCAGGGCGGTAAGAACAGCTTTTGCATGTGTTCCGAGGAGAGATAGCACTAGATGAACTCCATCGCAGGGACAGGCTGAGGTGTCCGATGCAGCTTAGGCCGTTGCGTGCGGGGCGTGATCAGCGGGCGAGCCAACTGTTCAAGGCAACAACAATTCATCTACAAGATCATATTTAAGAATATCTGAATTCGCATGCGTGCTTACACACGTTCAGAGTTGTCATTGAATCCGCAACAGGGTGAGGGTTCGCGGATATTAATATTCTTTTTCATAAAAAATGCCCGCCGCACCTTCGCCATCGCCACCGGCTTCGCCGCGCAACTTTACGCCTTTTCCGACATCAAGATTGATGATGGCTTTGGCGCCGGAGCTGCCGCTTTGTTCCAGTTCGAGATAGGTACGATCATTGAGATACTTACCGGCTGAGACGCGGGCCTGCCCTTCGGAATCCGTTGAAATATCGAGATCATCGATGCCGAGATTGCTGCGAAGACTGTCGAACAGGGATGTCGAGCGTCCGCCTGCAAGCTGTCCGGCGGCGTCGGCAAGCCGGGCGATCTGCAATGCGGAAAGCTTGGACATGGATTGGCCGAAAATCAGCTGCGCCATGACTTCATCCTGCGGCAGCGCCGGTGAGGAGGTGAAGGCAAAGGCCGGGTCGTTGGCATTTCCGGTGACCGATACCGTGACCGTCGTAGAGCCAGCGGTGGATTCGGCGGCCATGTTGAGGACGGGGACAAGTCCGCCGCCGAAGGTGATGTCGCCGGTGGTGAAATCCAGGCGGCGGGTCAGGATTTCAAGTCGGCCTCGACGCATCTCAAACCCGCCGGACACGGCAGGAGCCGCAGCCGTACCGCGCACCGTCAGGCTACCCGTCAACTCAGCATCGATACCGCGACCGCGCACGAATATACCGCTGGGCGCATTGATTTGAAGATCGAGCGCGATAGTGGATGAGCTACCGGAGCCACCCTTGTCGGCGTTGAGCTTTCTCTCTTGAGCACGCACGGCAGGCGGCGCATTCTTGTGCTTGACGTCGATCTGGGCCAGCGAAGCAGGCAGGCGTTCTGGAATGGTGATAGCGCTTTTCTCAAGCGTGATCGTGCCGCCTAGAACGGGTGAGTTCAGAACAGGACCTTTGAGCGTCAAGGTGCCACTGGCATTGGTCGTGAACAAGGTTCCGTCATTATAGGCTGCACGGTTCAGCGTGATCGTCAGGTCCGCAGGAAAGCCCGAGCCGGGTGCGATGCCGACAGTACCGGTACCGGAAATGCTGCCGCCGCCAGCCAGTCGCCCGGTCAGACGCGAGATGGTCGCCCGGTCACGCTGGAGATCGATGGTCGCACCGAGATTGTTGACGGTGAGGTTTCGGCGCACATCCGTCACGCGCGTCCCGTCAGTGGTTATGCCGCCGGTAATGATAGGCGCGGCCACCGTGCCCTCGATCTTCACATCGACAGCTGCCTTGCCGTTCACATCGAAACCCTGTGCTGCCGTCTGGGCAGCGACCGCGCCGAAGGGCATGTTGCCTTTGAATGCCATGGAGAGCGGGCGATTGCCGCTGATACCCAGCGTGCCGCCACCCGAGAGGGTCAGTCCGCCTTGACCGGTGACATTGGTGTCGAGACGCAAGGTTCCGCCAGCAAAGCGTCCATTTGCCTTGATACCGAGCGCACCGATTCCCGCTGCACGGCTCTGGCTGACCGCTGCATCCGACCATGTCAGGTCGTAGTCAACACTCGGGTCAGACGCGGAACCCTTCGCCGTCACAGTGCCGGAGATGGTTCCCGCCGCTTCAAGACCTGGTGAGAAGGCATTGGCGAGATTGGCTGGCAAAGCACGGATGTTGGCGGTGAGATCGAGCGCTGAACCAGCTGTGCCACTAACTTCCACCCGTCCATTGCCGGTCTGGATCACG
Organism: Agrobacterium sp. lyk4-40-TYG-31; assembly: GCF_030209855.1. NCBI lineage: Bacteria > Pseudomonadati > Pseudomonadota > Alphaproteobacteria > Hyphomicrobiales > Rhizobiaceae > Agrobacterium > Agrobacterium sp. lyk4-40-TYG-31. Next base: position 60,072 of record NZ_JARVRE010000006.1, on the reverse strand, counting down.
AGGCCCGATACGCGCGCTACGCCAGCATTGACGGCTATCGTCGTTGGCTGCGCAAGCTTGACGGCAATACCAAGCGGTGTGGCGGACAAAGCGTCGATTTTGACGGCCAGAGCGCCTGTGCCTGTGTCGGCACTGCCCTTCAACACGAGAGGCGCATTGTAGTAGCGGGCATTGAGGTCGAATGTGGTGGCTGTCCCGGCATGGTCGATATCGAGGTTCATACCTGAAATGGAGGCTGCACCTGCATTGATCGTTTCTGCCGTCACTTTGCCGTTGGCGGCAAGTGACAGGAGGTCATCGACCTTCAGATCGGCGACGAATTTTGAGACCGCTGTTGTGCCCTGTCCGATGCGGGTGCCCGAGGCGCGAATCGTCGCTGCGATTTTTCCATCGGCATTGGACAGCGCGACATTGCCCTTGATATCGCCACTGGCCTGTTGCGCGGCCAGTGCTGCCAGCAGCGAGACGTCAGGGAAATCGAAGGACAGTCTCCCCGTTGGCAAAAATTCCGGTGTGAATTGAAGTTGGCCGGTCAGCACGTTGCGCCCGACCTTGACATCGAGTTGCGGAACGCTTGTTCCGTTCTGGCCCTGGACGAGCTCGCCGGAGGCATCGATGACCTGGCCGTCCAGTGAACCACTGGCCTGAAGCTTGGCTTGCGGAGCGTTTGCATCGGCTTTGCCTGTTGCCGATAGGGTCAGCCCCTCCAATGCGCGGCCTGCTAGTGTAGCTTTTGCTGCGTTGAGGTTGAGCTTGAAATCGGCGGCGGTTAGGGGGCCGCTCGCTTCGAGTGCGAAGCCCAGCGCTCCGACCGCCTGTGGAGTCAGTTTTTCCAGTGCAGGCAGACGACCGCCGAGCTTTGCAGTGACGTTGCCATTCTCCAGAGCGATATCGCCATTGGCCTCTACTGTGCCGGATTTGACGACGAGGTTCTCGACACTCGTGCGGCCACCAATAGTGCTGTTGACATAGGCGTCGATTGCGATGGTGGTGTCGAATTTTTCTGCAAGCGTAGGCGGCAGGACGGCAGGCAGAACGAAAAGGCGAAGATTTGTCGCGATGGTCCCTGCGGACAGATCGTAGGTGCCGCTTCCGGTGCCGCCAACACTGGCGCTTTCCAGCGTGGCGCCTTCGAATGCGATGGTTTGTGGTGAGATGCGAAGCGGCGCGTTTAAGGTCAGGGGAGCCTTGATCGCCCGTTCGAGTTCCGGTGCCACCAGCGCCGATTGCGCGATACTGACGGAGGTCTTCACCGTACCGGTCTGGCTGGCAAGGTTGAGATCATCGCTGACAGCCGTCAGTTTCACATCATCGATACGACCCTGCGGCAGTGCGAGGGAGCGCAAGGAGGCCGACAGATTGAGTTTGGCAGCGTCCGCATTGCCACGCAGGGATAGATCGACGCCGTTGACCAGTGCAGCAATTTCACCGCCTTCCAGGGGCAGCCTGATATCGACAGGGCCATTTGTGCCGATCAGGTTTGCGGACAGATCGTTCTGGCCTTGCTGATCGATAGCACCCGATGCCGTGAGGAGCAGTTTTCCCGTTTCCAAATTGCCGCTCTCGACACTGATACGTCCGTTCGGCGCAAGAGTCGCGACGAGGTCCAGCTTCGTTTGGCCTTCGAAAAGCTGGCGCACCATAGGGGGTAACAGCATATCCGGCTGACCGCCGCCATGAAGTTCGATGCGTCTCATGCCATCTGTTGATAGCTGGTGACGACCGGTGAGTTCTAGAACAGCATTGCCGCCAACTGCGCCGTCCAGCTTTCCGGTCCAATCCGAAAGCGCACCTTCGCCGTTGATTTTCAAGGCAACGGCGGGAGCGTCTGGCAAACGCAAAAGCGTAGCCAGCAGACCACCCTGCGGCTCGTTCAGAGATGCATCGAGTTTCAGCACATTCTGGTTGGGAACGAAGGCGATATCCGCCGTCACCGTCGCGTCAGGCGCATCCTTGCGGTTGGCTGAAAGCGACAGCGCAATCGTGTCGGTGCTTGCGGTGCCGTTGCCTCTGGCCGCGAGTTGGAACGGGCGACCTGCGAGTTTTTCGCCAAGTTGGATATCCGGCAGTGCCAAATCATCGATTCTGACGTTGACGGGTAGGGAAAAACCCTCCGAGCTTTTCTGGGATGGTTCGGTTGATGGGGCAGGGGTTCTTTCGACATCGACGTTCAGGGCGCTGATTCGCTCGGCATGGAACGTGCCACGCAACAGCTCCAACGGCGACCAGTCCACTTCCACGCCATTGATTTGGGCATAGCGCCCTTCGCGGTCCGACAGCGTTACGGTGTCCAGCCGCAGTGCACCCGTGAGCAGGCCCGACGGTGGTGAAATGGTGATGGTTTGATCTGGGGAGGAGATCAGCGAGGAAACCTGCGTGGCCGTAAACTGCGCCCCTGTTCGCGTCAGCCCGATGAACATGACCGCCAGCACCAGCAAAGCCACGCCGCCAAGCGCAACGTAGATGATCCAGGTCAACAGTCGAATCAATGCGGTCATCAAACGTAATTCACTCTGCTGGTTGTCTAGAAAGGCATCGCGCCTCAGAACGACTGGCCGATACCGGCGTAAATGCCGAAGCTGCTTCCGCCCTCATATTTTTTGAGTGGCATGGCGACATCAAGACGCAAGGGTCCAAATGGTGTCGCGTAACGAAGACCGATGCCCGCACCGGCGCGAATATCGGAAAAGTCGGGCGCCAAATCCGAAGATACCACGCCGGCATCGACGAAGGGAACGAGGCCGATGGTCTCGGTCACCTTGAAGCGTGCCTCAAGCGAGCTGACCACATAGGAGCGTCCGCCGGTCGCATTGCCCTCGTCATTATAGGGCGAGATTTCCTGATAGCTGTAGCCACGAACCGATCCGCCGCCGCCCGCATAGAAGCGTCTCGTGGCTGGAACGTCCTGCAGCGAACTTGCGCCAACCAGCACGCCGCCCGCGATCTTTCCCGCCAGCACGACCTGATCGTCCGCGCCCAACCCTTTGTAGCCGGTGGTCGATCCTTCGAAGGACGAGAAGAACGTACCGTTCAGCGCTTCATAGCTCGGCTTTGCGGAAACAGAGGCGCGGAAGCCTTCTGTCGGGTTCAGCTTGTCGTCACGCATATCACGCACGAATTCCAGCGGGATCGAGGTGGTTAGGTACTGGTTGTTGCCGAAGGCATCGTCCGTATCGGTAAACTCGACCTCAAGTCCGGCAGACGCGGTGTCGTAATCGTTGAATTCGTAGGAGAAGCCGCCATATCCGGTAACGGATCGCGCATCATAGGTGTCGGGATGCTCGGTCTTTGCCTTCAGGCTTGCGGTAAAGGTGGTGGCCGGATTGAAGACGCCGGGCTTCGTGAAGATGATCCCGGCGGAATAGTCCATATCCTGCACATTCGAGGCCTCGCCCAGCCGTGAGACAGCGCCTTCGATGCGAAGGGATTCGGCTTTTCCAAACAGGTTGCGATGGCCCCAATACCCCTGAAGACCAATGCCTTCGGTCGTCGAATATTGTGCGCCGACGCCGAGGTAGCGATGCTTTCCTTCCGATACCTCGATGGTGAGCGGTATCGTCCCGTTGGGGGCGAGCGCGCTCGCCTCCTTTATGGTAATGCTGGAAAAGACGCCAAGTTTGCGAAGCCGGTCCGACGCCTTGCGCAGTTTTTCAGGCGAATAGGGCTCGCCGCCGTTCAGGCGAGAATAGCGGCGAATGAAGTCTTGATCGACGGTGCGCTGGCCCTTGACGGCCACTGCACCCAAGGGGGCGATGGGTCCGCCCGCGGCAGAAAGGGTGAGATCGACGGTGTTGGTGGCGTGATTGGCCACGGCTTCGCGCTTCGTCAACTCCGCAAGCGGCCGACCCTCGGCCTTGAGATCGTCGATGAGCTTGTTGCCGGCGCGGATGATGGCAAGCGAGCCAGCGTCGCCGCCGGTGACCAATCCATACTTTTCGAGATCACGCCCTGCGACATCGCCTTCGAGCCTGACATTTCCAAGCGTGAAGGACGGGCCAGGAGCGACGTCGATGACGACAGGCACTGGTCCTGAGCGGTTGAAGGACGGATTGGGCGGGATGGAATCGATGTCCTGCCCGGCAACCGTCACCTTGACCGTTCCGCCATATCTGGCGTTTTCGTAGAGCGCAGCGATCAGCCGCTCACGGTCGTCACGCGCCCGTATGAGCAGGCCAAGATCTCCCGATGCAGGCTTTTCCGGTTCTGACGCCAGAAGCGAGCTATTGGTCAGGCTCTCGGTGAGTTTGGTATCTGCGCCAGGCGCATTGAGCGTGATCGAGAACGTGACCGGATCGAGAACTTGCTGCTCATCCTTGTCTGAGCCAAAGAAATTGATGCCGAATAGCTTGAAGGCATAGGCGTTGCTGGCGAAACCCGGGTACAGGGCAATCGTTGCCGCTACCGCCATGGCGGTGCCTGCCTTCCAGTACGCAATACTTTTCTTTGGGTCAGTCCGTCGTTTTGGCATACGCTACTTTATGGTTGAGCATTTATTATCGGCCCCACCGGTTTCCCGTCCGTTAATATTCCAGCTTAGTCATAAACTGAAAGAATGGCACCCTGAAAAGCACTTTTTACGACGCAAACGCAAAAGCCCCGGCGAACCGGGGCTTTCTCGTGTACCAAAACTGAGCTGTTAGCGGCAACGTGCCGTGTAACGCTGACCGTACTGGTCGCGGTAGTAGCAATAGCCTGGCTCGGAAGCGTTACCGATCAGCGCACCGCCAACACCACCGATAGCCGCGCCAACGGCTGCGCCGCGGACGTTGCCGGTGACTGCGCCACCGATAACGGCACCGGATACGGCACCAATCGAAGCACCCTTTTCAGTCTGCGTGCAGCCTGCAAGCGTCAAACCGATGACGGCAAAAATAATAGCCTTTTTCATGAACTCTCTCCAACGTTACATACGAGCTCTATGGCTCTTGGTAGGCGTCCCATAGGTTATCTGCGGCGACTGCTACCTCCGACCGCGACAGATATCTAACAAGTCGAGTGTGTTAATGGAAGCCTCCCCTTACAGGCTGCGCTCCCCGCCCCAATCGATTGTGCCCTTCTCAACGTGGTTCAAAAGGAAAAGTTCCAATTCGTCGCGGGTTTGATGTGAATCAATTTTGCTGTTTGCTAAATATCTTATAGGTGTTCCTGGAATGGTTCAAAACTAGGGGCGAATTGACGCAGCTTTTCCGAAATGGCGTCGATGGGGTTGACGGTTCAGGGAGGTGAGCCGACAACGCCTGCAAGAATTCTGGAGCATGGAATGGACTTCGAGGCATATTTCAAGACTGAACTGGATGGTTTGCATTCGGAAGGTCGATACCGCGTATTCGCCGATCTCGAGCGACAGCAGGGAAATTTCCCGCGCGCGACCCGCTACACTTCAACGGGCGAAAAGCGCGATGTGACCGTGTGGTGTTCAAACGACTATCTGGGCATGGGCCAGAACCCGAAGGTCATCGAAGCCATGAAAGCGGCGATCGATCACTGTGGCGCGGGTGCGGGAGGCACCCGGAATATCTCTGGCACCAACCATCACCATGTGCAGCTCGAGCACGAGCTCGCCGACCTGCATGGAAAAGAATCGGCGCTGATTTTCACGTCGGGTTATATTTCCAACTGGGCGACACTTGGAACGCTGGGTCAGAAGATACCGGGCCTGATCATTTTCTCCGATGCGCTCAACCATGCTTCGATGATCGAAGGCATACGCTATGGGCGTTGCGAAAAGGTCATCTGGAAGCATAACGATCTTGAAGATCTCGAAGCAAAGCTGAAAGCGGCCGATCCTTCTGCACCGAAGCTGATTGCCTTTGAGTCAGTCTATTCGATGGACGGCGACATCTCTCCGATCAAGGAAATCTGCGATCTCGCCGACAAATATGGCGCGATGACCTACCTCGATGAAGTGCATGCGGTTGGTATGTATGGTCCACGCGGCGGTGGCATTGCCGAGCGCGAAGGTCTGATGCACCGCGTGACGATTATCGAGGGCACCCTGGGCAAGGCTATCGGCGTGATGGGCGGATACATCGCCGCTTCGGAAGCGCTTTGCGACTTCATCCGCTCCTTTGCCTCGGGCTTTATCTTTACCACGGCATTGCCGCCATCGCTGGCCGCTGGCGCTGTCGCGTCCATTCAGCACTTGAAGGCTAGCCCCTTCGAGCGGTCGCGCCATCAGGAGCGTGTTCGCACCCTGCGCACCTTGCTGGATCAGACAGGCATCCCGCATATCCACAATCCAAGCCACATTGTGCCTGTGATGGTCGGCGATGCTGCCAAATGCAAATGGATATCCGATATCCTGCTGGATGATCACGGCGTCTACGTCCAGCCGATCAACTATCCGACGGTGCCGCGCAAGACGGAGCGCCTGCGGATCACACCAACACCGCTGCACAGCGATGCCGACATGGCGCAGTTGGTGGATGCGTTGCATCAGCTCTGGGCGCGTTGCGCTCTGGCGCGTGCGGTCGCCTGACAGCAACGTGCCTTTGATACCTTTATTGGAGGTCGCGGCTTGATCGAGCCGCGACCTTTTTTGCTTCGGTGCCTAGTGCTCGTTCATTTCTCGGACGATCTGTTTCGCGCTGAGGGATGCCGGGTAATAGGTCGGCCAGTTGGTGAGTTCACGCAGGACTTCTCCGCGATCATTTCCCCAGTAAAGATGGTAATGGCCAGCTTTCGTCGGCGCGATGGTGTGATCGCTAAACTGAATGAACTGAGGTGCCGCATCATCTCCGCTGCTCTTTTTGAAGACGTAGCGAACGCCGCGATTGCCCTTCTTGTAGGTCAGCACTTCGTGGCCATCCGAAACATAGGTTGCCGCAACGGCCTTGGCTGCACGGTGGAAGGTGACCTTGTCTCCGTCGATGACGATGTGGTCCACATCCGTCTTGTACCCAACCGCGTATTCCTCGCGATATTCCGCAGCGGTCTTATCGCCATGCTCGGCCTTATGTTTCATCACGGCGTCCAGCGATCCGTCGAGAAGATAGGGATAGACTGACTGCCAGTCCCCTTCCCAGTCCGAGAGGTCGCGCGACTTGATCTGCGCATCTTCGAAATAGCCGTTGTAAATGCCTTTCGACTCCTTGGAATGGTCATGGGCGTGGCTGTGTTTGGCGTTTTCTGCGGTTGCTACGGTCGATAGCAGCAACAGCGAGCCGAGGGTGAGAGCGAGAGCTTTTCTGATCATGTAAACGGTCCCTAAAATCACGTGTACTCTCAATGAGAGCTTGTCATGTAATAACATTACAAATGTGATCTAGCGTTAATTCCCTATGGAGGCAACCCGCAGTTCTCAAAGAAAATCGGCGCGGAGATACGACACCTGACCGCGTCTTCTTCCAGCAGCGATCAAATCGACGTTTAGGGAGTTTATCAGGCGGCTTGTTGCATACGCTGGATGACATCATCGGCGTACTGACGCGCTTGCGCGTCTGCGGCCAGTACGTCCTCGATCGTCTCGGCACTTCGCCCGTCATTGATCCTGTCCATGACGGTTTCGACGATATCGGCCATATCCAGAAAGCCGATGCGACCCTCGACGAAAGCATGAAACGCGGTTTCATCCGCCGCGTTCAGCACGGCACCCTGTGCACCGCCGCGCTCCAATGCGGTTCTGGCCAGTCGAAGCGCTGGGAAGCGGCTTTCATCGGGAGCTTCGAAGTCCAGTCGAGCCAGTTTGGCGAAGTCCAGCCGCTCCACGTCGATCTCGCCACGGGACGGATAGGTGAGGGCGTAGGCAATGGCGGTGCGCATATCCGGGCAACCCAATTGGGCAATGACCGATCCATCCGTGTAGGCAACCATCGAGTGGATGATCGATTGCGGATGGATGATGACTTCGATCTGGTCCGGCCTCAGATCGAACAGATATTTTGCCTCGATCATTTCCAGCGCCTTGTTGAACATCGACGCGCTGCCGATGGACACCTTTAAACCCATGGACCAATTGGGGTGAGCGCGGGCGATATCAGCGGTGACGCCTGCCATCTGCTCGCGGGTGAAGGTTCGAAACGGGCCACCTGATGCCGTAAGGACGATCCGCTCCACATTTGCTTTATTGGCTGGCTCCAGGCACTGGAAAATGGCACTGTGTTCGCTATCGACCGGTATCAGCGTGCCGCCGCCCTCCGCAACGGTCCGAATGAAGACGTCGCCTGCCGAAACGAGGCATTCCTTGTTGGCAAGCGCGATATTGGCACCGCGCTGCGCCGCGATCAGCGTTGGCTCAAGGCCCGGTGTGCCAGCGATGGCCGCCATGACCCAGTCGGCGCTCATGCTGGCGGCTTCCCGCAGGCCGCTTCTGCCGGATGCGACATCAATGCCGGTGCCAGCCAGTGCTTCGCGAAGTTCCTGATAATTGTCGTCCTGCGATGTGACGGCAAGCTTGGCACCCAGCGCACGCGCCTGCTCTGCCAGAAGCGCTATGTTCCCGGCACCTGTCAGCGCCATCACCTCGAACCGGTCACGACCGCCGAGCTGGTTTATGACATCCACCGTGCTGGTGCCGATTGACCCGGTGGAACCGAGCACGGTCAATCTGTGTGGGAATGTCGGTTCCGGCTGCTGCATCATGTCGATCCGAATTTGCTTATTTTTCTCTCCCAAGCGTCTACTCGCGAAAGGTGAGCAGAACAAGGAGAAAGCCGGTTGCGACGATATGTGACTGTCACCATGCAGTTCAAAAAGGATTTACGATGGTTCGGGCGTAAAAAAGCTGCGAAGCGTTAAACGGCATGCTTTAGTGCTGTTTGCATTAGCGGTTCGAGATCGCGATGAATGAAGGCAGAGGACTTGTGCATGCGGCGTTTTTTCGTTTCCAGCGGTTGGATTTTCGCAGCGACATTCGTTCTGGTTCTGGTGTTCATTCCGCTTGATCCGTTTCTTTCACAAAAGGCCCAGGCCCTCCCAGGCACCATCGTTGGTTTCAACAAAGCCATCACCGACTTCGGCACCTTCCGCTGGATGCTCTACAGCACCGGTCTGCTCGCCATCGTCGCCTATGTGGCGGCCCGCGTTCTCACCGCTTCGTCCTATGGCAGCCGTATCAAAACCCTCTGGCGGTTGTTGCTGTATTTCTTTTTGACCATCGGCACCGCGAGCGTTCTCGTTCACCTGCTGAAATTCCTGATCGGTCGTGCGCGGCCAGAACTTTTCATGGATATGGGAGCCTACAGCCTGACGCCGTTTACCGGCGACAATCTCTATGAGAGCTTCCCATCGGGACATTCTGCCGCTGCCGGGTCGTTTTTTGGCGCTTTCCTGATGCTGGTGCCGCGTTTTCGCGTCGTCTTTATCGGGCTTGCCCTTATGATCGGCGTATCGCGTGTCATCGTCGGGGCGCATTATCCCAGCGACGTTGCCGCTGGACTGTTGCTGGGCACATGGACGGCCATGGCCTTTGCCTTTATTTTCGCCCGGTCCGAGTGGCTGTTCCGGTATGATGAAAGCGGCTGGCCACATCCCAAGAATGCCCCACCCTCGAATCGATGAGAGAGACGCCTGTGGACACCACCATCAAGACGACGATTGCGATTTCCGGTGGCGGGCCTGCGGGCATGATGCTGAGTCTGCTTCTGGCGCGGGCAAATGTCGATGTCGTGGTGGTGGAGAAGCACAGCGATTTCCTGCGTGATTTTCGTGGCGATACGATCCATCCCTCCACACTCGACATCATCGAACAACTTGGTTTCATCAGGGAGTTTCTGGCCCTGCCGCACACGCGGGCGGAAAAGCTGCATGCGGAAATCGGTGCCCGAAACATCACAATTGCCGACTTTTCCTGGCTGCCGGTCAAACACAAATTCATAGCCTTCATGCCGCAATGGGATTTCCTGAACTTTCTCGCAGGCAAGGCTGGCCAGTTCGAGAATTTTCGGCTGCTGATGAATGCACCCGTCATGGACCTTGTACAGCAGGCAGGCAAAGTGTCCGGCCTTCGCGTCGAGACGCCAGAGGGTCCTCTGACCATCGAGGCTGATTTGGTTGTCGGGGCCGATGGTCGCAATTCCATCATTCGGGAAAAGGCCGGACTGGAAATCCAGCGTTTCGGTGTCCCGACTGAAGTGGTGTGGATGCGGCTTTCCAAACAGCCAGGTGATCCCAATGAAACCATGGGTCATGCAGGCCCCCAGCAGGGTTTCGTGCTGATCGATCGGGGCGATTACTGGCAGTGCGGCTTTGTGGTTCGCAAGGGAACGTTCGCCGATCTGAAGGCAAAAGGGCTGGAAGCCTTCCGTGCACGCGTCGCAGATGTCTGCCCGTTGCCACCAGATCGTCTGCTGGAGATTCGAAGTTGGGATGATGCGAGCCTGCTAACGGTTCGTATCGACCGGTTGAAGCAATGGTGGAGGCCGGGCGTGATCTGCATCGGAGACGCCGCCCATGCCATGTCGCCCATCGGTGGCGTCGGGGTCAATCTGGCCATTCAGGATGCCGTGGCGGTCGCCAATGTGCTTATACCGCTTCTGGGGTCAGGTCGGTTGATCAGCGATGCCGATCTCGCTGCCATCGAGAAGCGCCGGTCGTTCCCGACGCGCGCTATACAGCGTCTGCAATTGATGATGCGCAGCCGCAACAGGCAGGATCAGGCCGACGCGAAGCGATCCAAGGGGCCGCCTGCTTTCGTGCTTGCGATCATGCGTTTTCCGCTGCTGGCGCATCTCGCCGGTCGTTTGATCGGTCTTGGGTTGCGGCGCGAGAAGCTCAGATATTGAGCCTGTCGAATTCCCGTTCTTCGTAAAGACGGCGCAGAATTCTCGCCGTTCCCTGCGCGCCATCCAAATCGAGATCGACACGATCAGGCTCCGGCAAATCCAAGGCGGCATTGATGGCCTGCGCCATCGTGTCAGGCGAAATTGCGCTCTCTTCCAGAACGTGGGCGAGCCCCAGTTTCGCGAGGCGGGACGCGCGCGCGCCTTGCTCCGTCTCTCCACCGGCGGCGAAAGGGATGAGCAGCGAGCGGCATTTCGCCTGCAATATATCGCAGACCGTATTGTAGCCCGCCTGTGAAATGGAAAGCTGGGCGCCCGACAACAGGCTGGCGAAATCCTTCCGAAACCGGAAAACGGAAACGCCATCGCCAGCCCGTGCCGAAATCTCCTCGAAATCAGCCTTGGGCATGTTGGGCCCGGTGATCAGGCACCAGCTTTTGACGCGGTCGATTTTGGGTGCAGCGTCGAGTGCCGCGCGGATCAGCGCAGAGCCAACAGCCCCGCCGCCTGCGGAAACAACGACATCGAAACGCTCCTGTGGCGGGGATGGCTTTGCAGGCGCGACGAGACCCGTATAGATCACGCGCTGGCTGATCTTGTCAGCAAGCGGGAATGTGTCTTCCAGTCGCACGAATGTCGGATCACCGTGCACCAGAACGGCATCGAAGTGCTTCTTGACGAGGGAGATCGTCTCTTCGTCCCGACCGGGCTTGGCGCGCTCCTGCAGAATATCTCGCAGCGACGTCATGACCAGCGGTCGTTGGGCGCTGTGCTCGATGGAGCTCAACAATGGCATGAGTTCAAAGCGCACCTGCCGTCTTCCAAAGGGGAAGGCTTCGATGATGACGATATCAGGTCGTGTGCCCTGATAGGCGCCCAGAAGCATGCTGGCGCGGTTATCCTTGAAGGTATCGTCAACAGGCTGTCCGGTCGCATCCACCAGCCCGGAAAAACTGCCATCGCTGACCGCAATCGGCGGCAGCTCGATATGGCGTATACCCTCGCCGGGAAATCCGGGCACCGGTGTTCCACCCGTCACCATGGTCACATCGAAACCGTCGGCCACGAGCGCTGCGGCAACCCTGCTGGCGCGGGCGATGTGGCCTATTCCGAGAAGGTGCTGAACGTAGAAGAAGACACGCGGTGCGGATTTTTTGCCGGTCAAGGGCTCTTCTCCCATTCTTGCTCAAACAGTGCCTTCAGTTCGGTGATGCTGTTGCGGTGGTCGAACGATGTGCGCACGCGCTGCTCGGCGGCATGACCCAGCCGCGAGCGCAGGGCGGGATCGGAGATTGCCGTCGCCAGTGCCTGCGAGAAGGCGGATGGATCGTCGGGTGCAGTCAGAAGGCCGTTTTCACCATCGACGAAGAATTCGGGAATGCCCGATATATTGGTGGAAATACAGGCAAGGTTCTGGCTTGCGGCTTCCACCAGCACATTGGGCAATCCGTCCCGGTCGCCATCGCTAGTGATACGGCAGGCAAGCGCGAACAGATCGGCCTGCCGGTAATGGTCCAGAACCTGTGTCTGGTCCATTGCGCCTCTCCACACGACGCGGTCGGAAATGCCGAGTTCGTCGGCAATAGGCTTCAGCTTCGCAAGCTCGTCACCGCCGCCAATATGGGTGAAATGCCAGTGAAGGGAGGGGGGCAGTGCAGCCAGTGCCCGCAGCAGAATATCAATACCCTTTTTCCTCACCGCCCGCCCGACGCTCAGAATACGGACGGGATCTGACGCGTCGGAGCCATCGCGTTGAACGCGTGGGCCTTCAAAATGCGGAAACCGCGTCAGGTCGAGACCGTGATAGCTGAGGTGTACACGCGATTTGTCGGCAGCAAGATTTTGCAGATGCCGGAATCCGCTCGCGGTGCAGGTCACGGCCCATTTCGCACTGTCCAGCTTGTGGCTCAAATCCCGGTCGCTGGATGTCCAGATGTCTTTAGCGTGGGCGGAAATCGTCCAGGAAATATCGGTGATGAGGTGCGTGTAAGCGGCAACCGATGCCGGTGTGTGGATGAAATGCACATGCAGCCACCCGCCATCATCAGGCCACTCGTGGGCCAGAACCGCAGCCTGCCCGAAGCGCCGGAAGCGGTTGCGCGACACGTCATGGCGCAGGTCATGGAAAAACTGTCGCAAAGCTCTGCCGAAGCCGGGTTTTTTCCGGCAGGCCCAGAGTGCCGTCAGAACGCGTATCGGTTCTTCGTGCAAATACTCAGGCAGATAGGAAACGCTGGCGCGGATTTCGTCATGCACGGGATGGCGCTTCTTGTCCGTCGGGCGGCGCATGGAGACGAGCTCCAGCTCCAGCCCGGCTTTCTCAAGGCCCAGCAATTCCTGCGCAATGAAAGTTTCCGAAAGGCGTGGATAGCCCTTCAGAAGAACCAGAATTTTCTTTTTGGCGGTCACGATATGCGTGCCTCTCTCAGTCTCGGCGACTGGCAATCAGGCGGTGGCGGGCAACGCGGTCTGGGCGTCATCCGGCTGCAACCACTCGGCAATCCGTTTGGAAATGTTTTCCAACCCGTCGAGTTTGAGGTTTCTACCGTTGGCCGATGGTGGCGCGCGTTTCAGGAGGTCTTTGAGCGCCTGCGCCATACACAACGGATTTTCGGCTTCCTCCGGCAACAGCATGTCGAAGAGGCCGAGGTCCGAAGCGCGGGTCGCCCGGATCAATTGTTCTTCACGCGGCACAATGCGCGGAACGATCAGTGCCGGTTTGTCGAAGGACAGGATTTCGCAGACTGTGTTGTAGCCGCCCATGGACACGACGGCTTTCGCACCGGCGACGATGTCCTCCATGCGGTTATCGAATTCGATGATTTCGATATACGGAATGTCGGAGGTGTTCTGCATGAATCGCTGGCGCTGCTCGCCCGGCATATAGGGGCCGAGCACGATCAACGCCTTCTGTGTCAGTTCCGGGTCGGATTTATAGGCATTGATGACATCGTCGATCAGTTCACTGCCGTCACCACCGCCACCGGTCGTCACCAGAATGTAATCACCGTCGGCACGCTGAGACGGGTTTTCCGACTGCGTTTTCGAGCGCTGGAGAAATCCGACGAAATCCATCTTGTCACGGACTTTCTGCGGCACATCGAGACCGAGAAGCGGATCGTGAAAATCGGGCGGGCCATAGACCCAGACGTGGTCGTAATAGCGTTCGATCTTGCTCAGCACATCGTTGCGCTTCCACTCGGCTTCCAGAAGCTGGGGCGCATCCATGACATCCCTAAGGCCGATGACCAGCTTGGTGCCCTTGTTCTTCAGATAGGTGAGTGTCTCTTCCACCTCGCCGCGCAGACCCATCGGCTCCTTGTCGACGATGAAGATATCCGGCTGGAAGCTTTCGGCGGTGTGATAGATGATCGAGCGGCGCATCTTCAGCGTTTCCTGAAGATCGATATGGCGGTCCAGTGAAGTATATTCGCCGTTTCTCAGCTTGATGACGCTGGGAATTTTAACGAAATCGACCCGGGCACGGTAGTCGAATGCCCCGGCAATCGTTGCGCCCGAGATGATCAGCACGTTCAGGCCGCGATAATCCTCCACCAGGGCGTGGGCAATGGTGCGGCATCTGCGCAGATGGCCGAGCCCGAAGGAATCGTGGCTATACATGAGGATGCGGGCGTCGTTCAGACGAGTGCTCACTTGCTGCACCTCTTGTCCATGCTGCGGCTGTTCGTCTTGGCGGGTCGATGTATCAATGGATCGTCCGTGGTTATTTGAAAGGGTCTGCCGCATCACGTAGTCCATCGCCGAAGAAATTAAAGGCCAATATGACAAGTACCACAGGTACGGTTGGCAAAAGCAGCCATGGATACAGGGCGATCACGCTGACGCTTCTCGCTTCTGTGAGCAGAATGCCCCAACTTGTGATCGGTGGACGCAGGCCGAGACCAAGGAAACTCAGCGCCGTCTCGCCCAGAATCATGCCGGGTATCGTCAATGTTGCAGACGCGATGAGGTGTGACATAAAGCCGGGAATGAGGTGCCGTCCGATGATGCGCGGCGTGCTGGCACCCATCAGTTGTGCCGCCAGCACATAGTCTTCCTCGCGCAGCGCAAGCAGTTTGGAGCGCACCGCACGGGCAAGCCCGGTCCAATCTAGGAGACCCAGAATGATGGTGATACCGAGATAGACGAGGATCGGGCTCCACGTAACCGGCATGATGGCCGCCAGCGCCAGCCAGAGCGGTATGCTGGGGATCGATTGCAACACTTCGATGATGCGTTGAACGATGAGATCGAAGATGCCGCCGCGATAACCGGCAAGGCCACCGATCACGATACCGAGAACAAAGCTCATGGCAACGCCCAGCAGGCCGATCGTCAGCGAAATACGTGCGCCGTAGATGATGCGGGACAGGACATCGCGACCCAGACGGTCGGTTCCCAGAAGATACATCTCGCCACCCTGTGCCGGGCAGACCAGATGCACATTGCTGTCGAACAGGCCCCAGAAACGGTAATCATCACCACGGCAGAAGAAACGCAGCTTCTGCACATCGGTCGGAACATCCGAATAGACGCGGCGCAGGTTTTCCATGTCGAGGCTCATCGACCGTCCGTAGACGAACGGACCGACGAACTGGCCATCGTGAAACAGATGGATCGCCTGTGGTGGCGCATAGATGTTTTCGACGTTGCGTGTGTGCAGATTATAGGGTGCCAGAAACTCGCAGATCAGGATCGACAGATAAACGAACAGCAGGAACGCGCCAGAATAGAGAGCAAGCTTGTGCTGGCGAAACTGCCACCACATAAGCTTGAACTGCGATGCCTTGCTGAAGGCAGCGAGCCCCGATGTTGTCGGTTCCACGAGATTGGGATCGAAAGGTGCCGTCGATACGTAGTGCGGCAGGGCCTCGCCGGGTTTTGGAAGGGACGTGGTCATTTGATGTTACCACCTCCAAAGCGGATACGCGGATCGAGAATGGCAAGGGCAATGTCGGAGATGAGCACGCCGATCACCGTCAGGAATGCGAGGAACATCAGGAAGGAGCCTGCCAGATACATGTCCTGACTTTGCAGCGCACGGATCAGCATCGGACCCGTCGTTTCCAGGGACAGGACGACAGCGGTGATTTCCGCGCCGGAGATGATCGCTGGCAGGATGGAGCCGATATCCGATATGAAGAAATTCAGTGCCATGCGCAGCGGATATTTCGTCAGTACCTTGAACGGATGGAGGCCCTTTGCGCGGGCGGTGACGACATATTGCTTCTGCAACTCGTCCAGAAGGTTGGCGCGCAAGCGGCGGATCATGCCCGCCGTTCCTGCCGTGCCGATGATGAGAACAGGTATCCAGAGATGCTCCAGAATGGACTTGAACTTTGCCCAGCTCATCGCCTGATTCAGATACTCGCGGTCCATCAGGTGGCCGATGGAGGTGCCGAACCAGATGTTGGCGAAATACATCAGGATCAGCGCCAGCATGAAATTGGGTATGGCAATGCCCAGCAGGCCGAGGAACGTCAGGCCGTAGTCGCCCCAGCTGTATTTGTGGGTCGCCGAATAGATGCCGATGGGAAACGCGATGATCCATGTCACGATGATGGTGACGAAGGACACCAGCATAGTCAGCCACAGACGGTCGCCCACCACCTCGTTGACGGGCAGCTGGTACTCGAACGAGAAGCCGAAGTCGCCGACGAGCATGCCGGTTGCCCAACGGAAATACCGGATCGGGGCTGGCTGGTCGAAGCCATATCGCACGCGCAGGTCTTCGATTTCCTGAAGGTTGGCTGTCTCGCCCATTGCTCGCATTTCGGCGACGTAGCTTTCGAAGTAGTCACCAGGCGGCAATTCGATGATGGTGAAAACCAGCATCGAGATCAAAATGAGCGTCGGGATCATCACGAGCAGGCGCCCTAGAATATATCTGAGCATGTCATGCGTCTCCGTCGTACCAGAACGCGTCTGGCATATAGACACCGAGATAGGAGGTGGGTTCGAAGCCGTAGAGCCCCTTTTCCGGCACGTTGCGCATTTTCGCCGTGTGGACGATTGGCTGAAGCGCGCTGTTGACGATGCCGATGGAAAAGACCTGCTGCGAATACAGCGACAGCATTTCAAGCCAGATGTCCCGGCGCTCTTCATCGGTCACGCTGATGCGCCACTTCTTCAACAGCGCAAGCAACTGGCTTGCTTCCGCCAGATCCGGTGGTTTGCCTTCGCGACCGCCCGAGAGGTAATGCACGCCCCACACCGGCCATTGAAGCTGATCGTCACCCGTGGGCGCAAGCCCGGCAGGCAGCATGTCCGGTGTTGGAACGGCATTGTCCATGCCGAACCAGACCGACATCATGACCTCGCCACCCATGGCGCGCTTGCGGAACACGTCGCGCTGCGTGGGCCTGCTGGACAGGGATATGCCGATCTTGCGCCAGTGGTCGGTCACCAGTTCCAGCACATCGGTTTCCAGCGTGCTTTCGCCTGAAGTTTCAACGATGATGTGAGCGGGCCGCCCATCGGACAACAGGCGCACACCCCGGTCATTGCGGTTCGTCAGCCCCAGCTCGTCCAGCAGCGCATTCGCCATGGCAGGATTGAAATCGGCCCAGGCTTTTGCAAATTCCGGTCTGAAAAGCGAACTCTCCGGCAACACCGTATCGGCGCTTTCTTTGGCCAGCCCGTAGAAACAGACCATGTTGATCTCGTGCCTGTCGATGCCTATCGACAAAGCGCGGCGCATGCGCACGTCGCGGAACAGGTTGCGCCAGACGTCGTCACCGCAATTGAGGTTTGGCAGCAGGCAGACACGCGATCCCTGGCTGCGCTTCCACAAATTCACCTTCAAAGGAAAACGGTCTTCGGCATCCTTGAGGTAGGTGTAGTCGTTGAAATCGAGCCCCATGAACTGGAGGTCGCTGTCGCCCGATGCCGTTTTGGCGGCGATGATTTCCGATGACGTCACATTGAGCAGGAATCGGTCCAGATAAGGCAGTTGAAGCCCATTTTCATCGACCCGGTGGTAATATGGATTGCGCTCGAAAATGAACTGTTCGGCTGGCGGTGCCGTTACGTTGCGCCACGCATCCAATGTCGGAAGATCAGGGTTTTCCGGGCGCACCTGTCGCGACATTTTGATGTGCAGGCTGCTCCAATCCTCGACCTTGTTCTTCTTCATGAATTTCGCAAGCTTCTCCGCCGTCTGATATTTGGCGTGGAACTGCTTCATATAGGCTGCGGGCAGAGAAATGCGCGCGGGTGAGGCGCCTGCCAGTTTCGCCAGAAAGTCGGGGTTGGGGCCTTCCCAAGTGTAGCGAACCGTCAGGCGGTCGATAACCTCGACCACAGGCGGCTTGTTGTAGACCAGCAACTCGATGGGCGGACCGCCCTTGTGTATTTCAAGGTTCAGCGCCACGTCTTCCCAGAAATATCGGAAGTCTTCGGTGGTGAAATCACTGCCGTCGGACCATTTGTGACCGTCGCGCAGTTTCAGCGTGAAGACGCGCTCATCATCGACCGTATAGCTTTCGAGAATATCCGGTTGGAAATTGAACTGCTCGTCGTAACCCACCAGTCGGGCGTAACTGTTGATCGGCATCAGCCTGATATCGCGCTGACCGCCAATCAGCATACGGACCGACCCACCGTGCTTGCCCGGTTGGCGCCCAAGATTTTGCATGTTCATGACGCGGGGATTTTTGGGCAGTCTTTGATCGATGGGCGGCAGATCGCCCTTGTCGCGCTTGTCCTTGAAGAAATCGGCATCGGTATAAGCAGCCAGGGCCTTCCACGGGGCGAAAACGGAAGCCAGCAGTGCAAGTGTTGTGCGGCGCGTGATCACGAGCGTAACTCCGCTACATCGACATTTCCATTGGCCAGCACCAGATGTCCACCGCCGAGATCGGCTGTGATCAAGCCACCGTCATCGCTGTCACGGAACTGTTTGCCCCAGTCGAATTTACCGGTAGCGCTGATCTTGGCGATGGTGCTGAAATCCAGCGGTCTGTCCAGGTCAGGGAACGGTACGGCAGCCAGCAGGGATTTCGTATAGGGATGGACGGGATGACGCATCAGCGTCTCACGCGGTGCCAGTTCCACGATCTTGCCCTCACACATCACCGCCACGCGGTCCGCCATATAATCCACCACAGCCAGATTGTGGGAAATGAACAGATAGGTCAGGCCGAGGTCCTTTTGCAAATCCTTCAGCAGATTGAGGATTTGCGCCTGCACGGACACATCGAGTGCAGATACCGGCTCGTCGCAGATGAGCAGCTCCGGCCCTAGCGTCAGGGCTCTGGCAATGCCGATGCGCTGGCGCTGGCCACCGGAAAAACTGTGCGGATAGCGGTTGAGCGCGCTTTCCCCCAAACCGATGGCCTTCAGGAGATTGCGGACTTTCTCGGCGCGGTATTTCGCATCTCCACGACCATGGATTTCGAGAGGCTCGCTCAGAATATTGCTGATCGTCATGCGCGGCGACAGAGATGATATCGGGTCCTGAAATACCATCTGGATTTTGGTGCGCAATTCGCGCAGATCGTCTTTTTTCGCATCCAGAACGTCAATGTCGCCATTGCGGCTGTGGAAGGTGATGGAGCCTTCATCCGGGCGGACGGCCCGCATCAGAATTTTGCTGACGGTGGTCTTGCCACTGCCGCTTTCGCCCACCAGGCCAAGACACTCGCCACGCAGAATATCGAAGCTCACGCCGTCCACGGCTTTGGTGGCGCTGGATTTGCGGGAGGTGAACCAGCTCGATTTGCGGGTGGTGTAGGTCTTGCTGACATTTTTGACGCTGAGAAGAACGCCTTGTGCCTTGTCGACCGTCGCCGATTTCTTGCCGATGAGGCTTTCCTTGTCGACGATGACTTCACGCAGCGCCTTCAGCCGCTCGCCCGGCTTCATGTCGAAATGCGGAACCGCTGCCATCAGGCCCTTGAGATATGGGTGCGACGGCGAGCGGAAGATTTCGCTTACCGGTCCTGCTTCCATGATCTCTCCCTGATAGATCACTGCGACCTCATCGGCGATGTTGGCGACGACGCCGAGATCGTGGGTAATCAGCAGCATGCCCATATTGAGACGGCTTTGCAGGTCGCGCAGCAGCTTGAGGATTTGCGCCTGAATGGTGACATCGAGCGCCGTTGTCGGCTCGTCAGCAATCAGAAGGGCAGGTCGGCAAATGAGCGCCATGGCGATCATGGCGCGCTGACGCATGCCGCCCGACAGTTCGAATGGGTACATCGTGCAAATCTTAACCGGATTGGAGAAGCCGACGAGGTCGAGCGTCTCCTCCATTTTTTCCTGCCGCTCTTTCGGCGTCAGCACCGAATGAATGCGCAAGGCTTCATCGATCTGGTTGCCGACCGTGTGGAGTGGGGAAAACGATGTCATCGGCTCCTGAAAAATCAGACCGATGCGGTTGCCCCGGATGGCGCGCATCGGCTTGCCGTCCTGTTCTAGTCGCAGCAAATCCACCGGCTCCTTGCCGGGACGCGCGGGATCAGAAAACAGCACGCGGCCTTTGACGCTCGCGGTGCGTGGCTGAATGCCCATGATGGTTTGACCGATGACGGATTTGCCGGAGCCGGATTCGCCGACGAGTGCGGTAACTTTGCCGGGCAAAATACGCAGGCTGGTGTTCCTGACGGCATCGATCTTTCCGCCCATCAGAGAGAACGAAACCTGCAGGTCTTCAATGCGAAGCAGATCGGCGCCTGAACTCATGCCAAGGGTGTCCTCACCGTTTTCTTATTTTGCTGTGGCATGTATTTAAGGGCCATCAAAATTTACGTTATCGTAGGCCTTTAGTTCTGTCTATGCTCCTGAAACATCGAAAATATCAGGAAGTTCCAAAGCGGTCGGCCTTGCGTAGAAACGTCTATTTCGCAGATATGTCTTGGTGATGAATATCTAAGGAGCTGTGATGCCCGAGAAGGCCTATTTCGACGAAATGCTGGCACGTGCCAGACGGGCAATCAAGCAGGCGAATTTCGAGGACGCCCGCGATATTCTCGGGCAGCTTTCGCAGGCGAAAGAGCAGCGCTTGATGGGTGAGAAAACGGCTCTCGGTTTGCCACGCAAGCTTCACTCGGCCTTTCTGCGGCTGGCCAAGGCGCAAGGCGATGCGGTCACGAAAACCGGCTACCAATATCTGCTGGTGCCGCCACCTGACGTGTTTGAACCCTATAGCCGTTTTTCGCTCGAAGACCGGCGCCAGATCGCCGCCAAAAACCGGGAGCCGATCCCGAAAATTCTCAATCAGATATGGATTGGCGACAGGCAAGTCCCGGTATCGACCAAAGCCTGGGCTGCCCACGCCGCCCACCACGGTCTTGATTATCGCCTGTGGCGTGAGGCCGATCTTGAAGCCGCCGGGATTCTGGCTCACCCCATTTTTGCGCGCATGCTGGCTGATGGCGATTATCCCGGTGCCGTCGACGTTGCGCGCTACATCATTTTGCATGCGTTCGGTGGTATCTATCTGGATTGTGATTTTTACCCGGCGCGTGACGATATCAGCTTCAGCGACGTCCTGCCGATGATCGGGCTAACGGCCTTTGGCGAGGATGTTCCGCGCCAGACCGGAAAGGGCAGTATCTTCCTGGCCAACTCGTTCATAGCAACGCCGCCGGGACACCCTGTTTTCAAGCGCATGCTGGACGCGTTTCCCGAAATCTTCGAACGACTGCCGAGAGCACCGGCCTGGTGGGCAACGGGTCCGCTCATTTTCACCGTCGTTGCACGCGCGGGTTCGGTCTGTCTCGCAGGCGGCGATTTTGTTGCGGGCCACGTGCCCGACAGGTCTCCTCTCAGCGAGGTCGAAGCGATCAGGGCAGGCAGCGATGAAAATGGCGATGGCTTGCTGATCGCCTGGAAATCATGGTGAGATGCCAGCAAGCCACTGGCGCGAAGACCGCCAGCGGCAACCGGGGTGATCGGCGGTCAGCGAAAACAGGCGTTGAAGAAACGCCCAAACGCTCTCGTCGTGGTCAAGATGATGGGTGAGGATGCCGGTCATTCCACCCGTCGCCCGCGCTTCCCGCATCCGTTTCGCCGTTTCGGCAAACAGCAGATCATGGTCTTTGCCACCCCGCGTCCCGCGCCAGTCGATGACATCGACATGGGTGTTCAAGAGGGGGAATACGCTGCTTTTTTCAGGACCGTAGACCGACAGAGCTCTAAACCCGATTTGCGGTAACACGGCGATCACCGCGTCATCAATGCGGTTCCATGGTGGCACGAGCATGGGCACGAAGCGCGTTTCATGTAGCGAGGTCAGCTTGTCGAATCCTCGGCTCAGATCGTCTATGACAGCGTTGAGTGGCCTGTGCAGTCCAAGTTCGCGTTTTTTCTCCGCGGGGGTAGCGTGGTTGCGATGCGCCCAGCCATGAACTGCAACATCGATACCGGCGGTCTGCGCGAGGCGATGGGCCAGCGATGTATCTGTGGGCTCGGGAATAACCGCGATTGTCATGGGAACAGAAAATTCAGCCGAAAGGGCAAGCAGACGGTCAAGCTCTGCGCTTGAATGCGTGGCATCGTCATCCCGCAGCCAGAGATCGGCGACAACATCTTGGCTGGCAAACTCATCCAGTGTGTCGAGCAGCAGTCTTTCCGTCATAATATCTGCTCCGGCAGGTTTGTGAGGATGTCGTTCAACGTGGCCGCCGCCTTTTCGAGCGAGCGTTCTTCCGTCGCAAACTGGCGTGCCTTGCGTGCCATGTCCCGGCGCAGATCATGCCGCGTCAGCAGTGTCGTGATGGCATCTGCATAGCCGTTGATATCTCCTGACGCTGTTAATAGACCGGTCTCGCCCTCTCGCACAACCTCTGGAACCCCCGCGATATTCTCTGCGATAACCGGCAGGCCAGCCGCCTGCGCCTCCAGATAAGCGAGGCCATAGGCTTCGCCATGGCCGGGCCAGACGTAAAGCGATGAGCGCGACAGAATGTCTGCGACGTCGGTCGGATTTTGCTCGCCTTGCCAGACGATTCGGTGGGGATCGAAGGTTTCGAAAAGACGCTGCACCGCATCACGCTCCGGGCCATCGCCCACAATATCCAGGGTCCAGTCCAAATCCTGTGGCAAAAGAGCAAGGGCGCTGGCCAGTGCCTGATAGCTGCTGAACTTGTCACCGGAACGCATCATCGCCACCGTGACGAGATGGTTGTCCTTCGGAGTTGGAGCTGTTTTGACGAATCTGGAGGCGTCGATGAAGGGAGGGAGCATGGTACATGCGAGGTCTGGATCGGCTTGGATGAGCCCATCGCGGTCCCGGCGTGTGAAACAGATATTCACAGCGGCAAAACGCAGATCGTCGAGAAGTTCTGCCTGTGTATCGGCCCAGCCCGAAGTGTTGCGTCTCTCTGAATAGGACGCTTCGGCGGTGACGTAGGGCAATCCAAAGTGTTTACACAGGTCCGGTCCCAGAAGGTCCCGCGCTTTGTAATAGGGGTGGTAGCAAAACCAGATGTCCGGCCTGCCATTCGCTCGCCAATCGGCGATAATTCGTTCTTTCTCAGCACTGGCCGCCAGCCGCAGTGAGGCGTGGCCATCGCCGTCCGGCTCGCGCAAAAAGCTGCGTAACTCCGAGACGATGGTCACCTCATGCCCGCAAAGCTGCATCGCCTTGATCAGAAGGCGTGACATCAAACGGTCGCCGGATGGCACCGGATGATGTGGCGATTTCAGCGGTGCATAGAATGTGATTTTCATCGTCGTGTTGTGCGGTGCGACTGCGCGTCTCGTCAATGGGAATTTGGCCGCGTCAACCTTGACACTGTGTTGGTTCTCGCCCAACTGAAGGGCATGTTTTTCATGCGCGGAGCGCAATCAGCTTTGACTTCCTCTTCAAACGCACAGCAACTTCTTGATCTGATCCAATCTAAAAAGGCGAAGGCCGGTGTTATCGGCCTCGGCTACGTCGGCCTGCCGCTTGCGATGACCATCGCCCGTTCCGGCTTCGAGGTCGTGGGTTTCGATATCGATCCGGGCAAGATCACGGCCATCGATGCGGGCGTAAGCTACATCGAGGCCGTTCCACACGATGTTTTGAACGGCGCGTGCGCTGACGGCCTGTTCACCGCGACCTGCGACTTTGCCAAGCTTGGCGAGTGCGATGTGATCGCGATCTGCGTGCCGACACCGTTGACGAAATATCGCGATCCCGATCTGTCCTATGTCGAAAACACCTGCCGTGAAATCGCCGCCACACTGCGCCCCGGGCAATTGATCGTTCTCGAATCGACCACCTATCCCGGCACCACGGATGGCATCGTCAAATCCATTCTGGAAAAGACCGGGCTTCGGTCCGCCACGGATTTCTTCCTCGGCTTTTCTCCAGAACGGGAAGACCCCGGAAATCGTGATTTCCAGACCTCGACCATTCCGAAAGTGGTGGCGGGCGACGGTGAGGATGCGGGCCAGTTGATGACGGCTTTTTACGGCGCAGTCGTCAAGACCGTTGTACCTGTGTCGACCAACGCTACGGCAGAGGCCGTGAAGATTACCGAAAACGTCTTTCGGGCTGTCAACATCGCGCTCGTCAACGAGTTGAAGGTGGTCTACGAAGCGATGGGCATCGATATTTGGGAAGTTATCGATGCGGCAAAGACAAAGCCGTTCGGTTTCATGCCGTTTTATCCGGGCCCGGGCCTTGGCGGCCACTGCATTCCGATCGATCCCTTTTATCTCACGTGGAAATCCCGCGAATATGAACTGCCGACGCGCTTCATAGAGCTTGCCGGGCAGATCAATACCGGCATGCCGCGCCATATCGTCGGTCGGCTGGCAGAGGCGCTCGATATCCATCGCGGCAAGGCATTGAGCCGCTCGAAGGTTCTGATCGTCGGTCTTGCCTACAAGAAGAACGTCCCTGATATCAGAGAAAGCCCGTCGCTGAAGCTGATCGAGCTCATCAAGGAACGCAGCGGCCAGCCGTCCTACTATGATCCCTACGTTTCAGAGATTCCAAAGACGCGTGAGTATGGCGATCTCTTGGGCATGAAGTCCGTGACGTGGGACGCACAGACGATTGGCGGTTTCGATGCCGTTCTCATCGCAACCGATCACGACGACATCGACTACCAAAGCCTCAGCGAATGGGCACCCTTGATCATCGATACGCGCAACGCCTTTGCCCGACGCGGCATCGTCGCAAGCCACATCATCAAAGCCTGACGGAAGTATTCGACAGATGAGCAGACTGGACAGCTTCATTCGCCGCCTGACGGCGCAGCGCGATATCCTCAACCACGTGCACGCCGATCTCGATCTACCGGCGCAAGGTGCGGTGATGGAGATAGGGCTTGGCAACGGGCGGACCTTCAACCATCTGCGCGAGCTGTTCCCGGACCGCCGCATCGTCGCTTTCGACCGCGCGATGGGCGCCCATGCGTCCTCCGTGCCGGATGAAAAGGATCTGGTCATTGGCGAGATCGCCGAGACAGCGCAGGCCTATGTCGGGATCGAGGCATCGTTGGTGCACGCGGATATCGGCACGGGGTACCCGGAAAAGGATGCGGTGACATTGACATGGCTGCCGCAACTGGTTGCGGGAATGCTCGCCAAGGGTGGGGTGGCCGTCTCGGGGCTTCCGTTGGCAGATAAGAGCCTAAACCCCATTCCTGTTCCGGCCTCGGTACCGGAAGACCGGTATTTTCTCTACCGCAAGGTCTAGGCGCCTATAAAAACAGCTGGCTTTCCGCCTGTGAGATCAGGAAAACCTTCATCTGCGAGCTCTTGCCGCGGATGGGGATGGTCCTGCTTTGTAAGAGTGCCGCGTCGTGGCCGGATTGCGCCAACACCGGTTCCGACACCACGATATCAGTGCCGAATTCCTTGGCCGCACTTTCCAGCCTGCTTGCCACATTGACAGTATCGCCAATGGCCGTCAGCGTCTTCGCTGCGCCGTAGCCCATGACGCCGACGATGGACGGTCCTGCGTGAATGCCGACGACGACATGCAGCTTGACGGCAAACTGCTTTTCCAGTTCCTCATTCAATGTCTCTATGTTGCGCAAGATAAGAGCCGCCGCTTTCAGCGCATCTCGGCTCGCCGTGCTGCCGTTGCCATCCAGCCCGAACAAGGCCATTGCGCCATCACCGATGAACTTGTCCAGTCTGCCGCCAGCCTGCTCGACCGCCTGACCGACAACGGTGAAATAGCGGTTAAGCAGAAACACCATGTCATAGGGCAGCCGCGCTTCAGACAGCGCCGTGAAACTGCGCAGATCGCAGAACATGACTGCGATTTCCTCTTCGCGACCGGGACGGATGGTTTCGCCGCTGGCCGGGATGTCGCTTTGCTGCTTGGAGGCCAGCAGCAAAGCCACGCGAAGATTATATTTGGGCCGTAACTGGCAACCGAGGCGAACGTCAGAATCGGCATGGATACGCTGGAGGGTGGCTCTTTCCATCGTGGACGGCTCCGGCAACGGTCCATCTGTTCCAACGATGCGCACGCGACACGTGGAGCAGCGCCCTTTTCCGCCACAGGCGGAAAAATGCGAGACATCACCAAACCGGCTGGCTTCGAGTATGCTCAGCCCAGCGGGTGCGCGGACCAGCGCTCCGTGGTCGTAGCGGATTTCGAACGAGCTCGATCTCTGCCGCCAGCTGCGTGCGCCGCGCAGGGCAAACATCAGCAGAATGGAGCTGCCAAAGATCACTTTCAACGTGCCGGTAAACAAATCGACTGTCGCATCCATCTCAGCTTGATGGGGCCTGACAGGACGAGGCAGGGGCGGGTTAATTTCCATAATGCGGCCTGCATCGCTGAAGCCCAGCAAGGCCAGAATGGGAAGCAAAACCGCGATCGTGAGAAGACAGGGCGAAATTTTCCTGTACCAGTCGCGGTAGCGCAACCAGAAAAACACGCCCAGACAACCATGCGCCCAAATCAGAACCAGCGCGATGCTGTGACGCAACCCCAGTGTGGGATTGCGTATCCAGTAATTATAGATGACGGTGTCGTAGCCGATATCGACATCGTAGAGCATCCGTGCCAGCCGAATGCCGCTCGCGTGATCGATGATCAGATAGGGTATGACGAGGCCGATAATGATCTGCAATGCTTCGCGCAGCGGCATTTTAAGCGAGCGTCGGACATAGATCGCGCGCAGAACCAGCGCGATATGGGTGAGGACAGAGCCGTAAAGAACAAGGCTGCTCAGCGGGTTGAGCCAGACGAGCGTAAACCAGGCGCGCCCATATTCCGCCGCGTCGATCGAGATCAATGCGAGCGCGTGATTGGACAGGTGGGTAAAAACGAAGGTCAGCATGATGAGGCCGGACAGCAATCGTGCACGTCTGAGCGACGTTTCCGACACGATGTTCACCATGCTTGCTGTCTCCGATTGGCTCGCTTATTTGCCTCGGGCGCATGACCAGGGGAGACGGCCCCGCCAATTGCCTTTCATGGCTATACGTCAATGCTGCGAAAAGCAGAAGAGATCAAGGATCACGTCATCGGCATTCGTGAGGCTAGGCGCTTACAGCTCTATCGTCTGGCCATCACGCGCAGCAAAGATACCGTCGAATTCCTTGCGGGCATCGGCGTCGATGACATCGAGCTCGTCATCGGTGCGAAATGGCGCGTGATGGATCAGGCCGACGCTCTTTGCATTGGCCTGCTTTGCGAGAAGAACGGCCTGTTGCCATGACGAGTGGCCATAGCCCCGGTAGGTTTCCATCTCCGCATCGGTGAAGCTGGCATCGTAGAGAAACAGGTCGACATTATCGATCAGCTTCAGAACGGATTTGTCGAGCTTGCCATTTTCATGTTCGGTGTCGGTAATGATTGCGAAACTACGACCCTGCCAGTCGATGCGGTAACCGATGGCATTGCCGGGGTGGTTCAGCATGCCTGTGGTGATATTGAGATCAGGATGAACAGCGAGCACGTCGCCAGCCTTGAAATCCTTTGTGACGATCTGGGCGCAGCAAATGTCGAGAGGAGCGGGGAACCACGGCGGGCTCATGAATTCGTTCAGCATTTCGCGCGTCGTCTTCTGCCCGGCGAGGTGGCCGGACCAAATGCGGACGTCATTCTCGCGATTGAAGAATGGCTTGAAATAGGGGAAGCCGACAATGTGGTCGTAATGGCAGTGGGAAAAGAACATATTGACGTCGCCAATGCCTTCGGCCTTCAAGGCCTGACCGGCGGGTAACAGGCCTGATCCTGCATCGAACAGCAAGACGTGTTTTCCGCATCTCACTTCGATGCAGATCGTGTTGCCGCCGTACTTTCGGAACTTGTCTCCCGAGACGGGAAGCGTCCCCCGTGCTCCCCAAATCTTAACCCGAAATTCCTGTTTTTCGTCCCGACTCAAATCGTCGGAATGCAACGCCATGACACACCCCAATTTACCACGTACACCCGAACTATCCTCCGGTAGGTGTCGTGTTATCTTTCTTGTCCTTGCCCCAAATTCCCGGAGGAGATATTCGCCTCCGCCTTTAGTCCACTCAGCATTTCAGTTTTATTACAGAAGCACCACTTTTATTTTTCTTTTCAAAAGCAGTGCGGAAGAACGCTGTTCCAACTAAACATTCGAACCGGATCGCGCTTTGCTGAGTTCCGTTGTCGTCTGTGTCAGACGCTCTGCCAAAACGCGCATCACCTTGATCGTTACGTCGGGGAAATCGGACATCAGCTTGAAGAACTGTTCCTTGCCGATGCGCAGTGCCTCAACCGAGGTGGAGGCACGCACGGTCGCCGTTCTGACGCTGTCGCAAAGGATGGCGATTTCTCCGACGATGGCATTGCCGCTCATTTCGGTCAGCTTGATCTGGCCGGAAGGAGAATCAATCAGGACATCCACCTTGCCCGTCAGCAACACATAGGCCGCGTCGCCCAGATCGCCCTGGCGGAAAAGCTCGTCTCCCGCGTGGTAGGACACCCGGTCGGATGCAAAAGCAAGAAGCTTGAGCTTCGATGGTTCCATCCCGCTGAAGAAGGGAACGCGCTTCAGCATCTGAATTTCGTCTTTGAAAAGCATCGCCTTGTCCTGTTCGTGTTCCTGTTTGACCGCTAAACCACTCAGGCGGCGATCATTTCCTTGAATGTACCGTTTTCTTCCACAAGAGTCTCGTATGTTCCATCTGCGACAACCGTTGCGTGATTGACCACGATCACCCGGTCGAACATTTTCGCCAGCGACGGGTTGGACAGAACCCACAGCACTGCCGGGTTAGCGCCATCGGTTCTGAGGAAAGCGATGACGTTATCGACGATTTCCTGCTGGAGACGATGATCGAGACCGGGCAGCGGTCGGTTCAGCACGTAGTAATCCGACTTTCTGATCAGAGCGCGTGCCAGATTGAGCTTTTGGCGCTGCAACGGCCCCAGCCGCTTGCCGCCCGCTCCGAGGTTGAATTCCAGACCAACGGCCAGCACTTTCTCGTAAAGGCCCTGCTTCTTCATGGCGTCGGCCACGATCTTGGTGATGCGGCGTGAGGCGTCCGCATAACGATGGCTGATCTTTCCGAAGAGAATATTGTCCAGAAGGCTGGTCGATGTCGCGTAGCGTTCGGGATCGTAGGGCTCGATCCAACTGCGCAGATCGTCCGGCAGGTTCTGGTGGAACATGTGACGGACCTCGATGATCTTGTCCATCACCTCCTGCGTCAACAGGCCGAAACGCTGGCGTGGTTCGATGTAGAAGAAAGCCAGTCGCAGCATGGCGCGCCGTTCGGTCTCTGTCGCTTCCGAGTAACTTTTGCCCTGCAGGCGTTGTAGCATCTGCTGATAGCCGGGAATGTCGTCCGCGGTCATGAAGGTCAGTTGCTGGAAGAAAGGGTGATCAGATGGCAGATCGCTGAAGATTTCAACGACGTTTTCCGCAATCGTATAGCCCATGTCGAAAAGCGTTTCCGACAGGCCGCTGCCGCGCATCAGCGAGCGGAAATAGTCGCTATCGATGATCTGGCGGCTCGAGGCAGACCCGTTGCGCAAGGTGCCGAACATGATGTTTTCGCCAACAGTCGCCTCGGCGTTGTAGCTGCTGGGCTCGAAGGGCACGATAAGGCCGCTCAGATTTTCCTGTTCCAGTTCGGTGCGCAGGGCTTGCCGCAGTTCAACGATACGGGCGGCTAGATGCAGGTCGGTCAGCGGATCGATGGAAGAGCGCAAGGCAAATTCGAGAATATCCGGTGACAGTTGAACCGTATCGAGAACCGAGAGCATGGCTCTCAGGAACTGCTCTTCGTCATCACTGCCAGCCGGACTGGATTGATAATCGATCCAGTCACTGTTGATATCGATGTCGGGATTCTCCGCCAGTTTCGCCTCGCGGATTTCCCATTTCCGATGCTCCAATTCTGCGCCTTCGTAATCCCTTGCTTTCAAGGGTGCGTGTTTTAGGCCATAGACAAGGTTTTCCCTGAGGCTTGCATGGAAGAAATATGTGTCGGCAGACACATAGGAAATGCGCCGCCCCGTCACGGATTCGGGCAGTTCGTGCAAGTCGGCATCGCCGAACGTAATCTTGCCGGATGTCGGCCAGAGCGTTCTGCCCAGCGCATCCGCCAGGGCTTCGGCACCGGAGCCGCCGACAATGGCAATGGTTTCACCCGGATTGATCGTCAAGGAAGCCTGATCCAGCAGGCGCGTGCCGCTATCGTCATCGAGCGACAGCCCTGCAATGACCAGTGGCCCGGTGATGGCCGCAGCCGCTTCCGGCGACAGTGCCTGGATTTTACCGTCGATCATGGTCGGTGAATCGAACTGTTCGAAAACCTGCTCATACTTGACCTGAACGTCCTGACGGGCCTGATCCCAGTCGATCAGTTCCTTCAGCGGGCCGGGAAGTTCCTTGTAAGCATTGATCACGGCCACAAGCTGACCGACATCAAGGCTGCCGCGCAGCGTTAGGTAACCGCCCAGCGCGTAGAAAAAGAAGGGTGTCAGCTGCGCCAGAAAATTATTGATGAACTTGACGATGAACTTCCACTGGTAAAGGTCGTAGCGAATTTTGAAGATTTCGCCGAGACGGTGGGCAGCATCGGCTCGCTCGTAATTGGAGGTATCATAGGCATGGATCGTGCCAATGCCATCGACCATTTCACCGATACGTCCCGCCAGTTGGCGGGCGCTGAGCTGGCGTTGTCTGCCGAGTTCGATCAGCCGACGGCGCATCTTGGGAATGATGCCGACCTGGATTGCAGCCATAAAGGCGGCGATGAGGCCGAGCCAGAAATTCTGCACGATAATGAAGAACAGCGCGGATAGCGCCTGTCCACCCAGAAGCGCGGGCTGAACGAAAGCATCGCCAGTAAAGCCGCCGAGGGGCTCCACCTCGTCCTTGATCATGCTGGATATTTCCGCTCCCTTCACCCGCTTGAAATGAGATGGGGGAAACAGCAAAATACGGTCGATCAGCTGAAAACGAATGCGGCGCAGCAGGCGCTCGCCAAGGCGTCCCTTGTAGGTGTTGATGTAATATTTGAAGAGGCCATTGATGATGACAAGCGCTAGAAATGTCAGGCTCAGCCCCATCAACATCCCGAGACGGGTCAGTTCGATACCCGGAAACAGCGTGATCGTGCCCATATAGGGCAGATCGAGCGTCAGATGCATGAAGAGCTGGGTGGAGTTGACGCCCTCGAAACCGTCACCCTGTATCGGCCCGTTGACGATCTGCTTGGGCAGGTCGAAAGCCAGGAAATACGGGATCATCGACAGTGCTACGATCAGCAGAATGAAAAGCTGCTGCCGCCGCGTGTGGTTCCAGATATAGCGGGTTAAACTTTTTTCCATGTAGGATTTCTGCGCCTTGCCGGACTGGAAGGTAATTGATGTTTTCGATGGCGTCAAAGCCGCTGGGAGGTGGCGGCGATTGCCCTGTCGAAAATGAATGATATGCGTATTTTACGGACTAGGGGCGGGATAGGGCGCTGCCACAGGCGCGGCCCTTGTCGTCGCTGATATTACGAACAACGCGTTATAGCGCAATTCCTTAAAAACGAAATACGTGGCCGCTGCCGAGCGCGCGAATTTCGCCATGGGGTTTTTCGGCTCGCATCGGGGCCAGCGGCAGCAATTCCACATGCCTTCCTTCGCCCGCCGTCAGATGAAACCAGTCGTCGGCAGGGCGAAAGCCATCGGCGCTGATATGCACGGATTGGGCAAAGCGGTCGGTCGTCACGGCCAGAAACCAGCGTTCACCATGCTGCACAGGTGTAGCCTGAAGTGTGGCTGCATGCTGCGCGGCTCTGCGCCCGATTGGAAAGTGGAATGCTTCCGCCAGCAACGTCCCCGATGTCCGGTCGCGAAGCCTCGCCACTGTCACATCATGCGAGGGCGGGCCGAAGCGATAGGCATAGGTCGTATCGAAAAACGCGCCGAACAGATCGGTCGCGGGGATAGCGAGGTTGTCGCGGGCTGCAAGTGTCAGCGCGCGTTTGCCGGAAACGACAGGCTGAATACCGTCCCGCAGACAGGCGATCTCGACGTCCACGTCAACAGGTTCCTGTCCCTCATTGATGACATGGATGTCGAGGCCATTCGTGCCCTCATCTATCAGGCTGATCTGTAGGGGGCGACACGCCCGTTTCAAACCGTACCAAGCCGACTTCGGCTCGCCGATCGAATCGATCAGGCCCCAGCCAGCACCGGGCAGCAAATCCTGCAATGTCCAGACCAGAGCCCCTTGGCAACTGGACCCGGAACGCCTCCATTCCGCAAATGTGGCGTCTATGACTTCTGCGGTTACCGCTCGTGAGAGATCAAGATAGCGATCTGCGTTTTCCCGTCGAAGAACGGCAGGATCGACCTCGTAGAGCAGTTTGATATAGTGGTCTCTGACGTCCTCGAAATCCCAGGAAGCGCCCCGGTCTCTCGGGACACGCGCCTTCCATCTGGGGTCGTGAACCGGCTTTGCGGGCAAGTGCTTTTCCAGGGTGCGTTGTTGTGGCACATTGGAAAAAGCCAGGCACTCGGCGGCAAAGCGCACGTCTGCCCGCCTTGCATCATCCAGCGGTCTGCAATAGGCGCCGACGCCGTAGTAATGGCCGACATCCGCGTTCGGAAAGAACGGCAGTGCGCCGCCGAAGGGTGAATTCGGGACATAGGCGATATCAGGGCGCATCCGCTTGACGTGTGCTGGCACTATCTCTTCCGTCAGCGGGCCTTTCCAGAATTGCTCTGGCAGCCCCAGCATGGCCCCTTGCTGATACATCTCGCTGCCGCCGCACAGCACGGCGAGCGAAGGCGATAGGCTTGTCGCTTTCAGAAGTTGCGTTATCTCGGTCTCGATATGTGCGAGAAATGCCTCGTCTTTAGCCGGATAATCGAAATTGGCCAGCATCATGTCCTGCCAGACCATGATGCCGAGTTCGTCGCAGAGCGCGAAAAACTCGGGCGTTTCATAGGCCATGGTTCCACCGATGCGGATCATGTTCATGCCCGCCTCGGCGGCAAGGCGCAGCCACGGTTCGTAGTCTGCCCGGTTGCCCGGCAGGCGGACGATGTCGGCATTCGTCCAGACGGCACCTCGGCAAAAGATAGACTGGCCGTTGATCTTCAGGCCGAAGCCTTTACCATCTTTACCCTTGTCGATCTCGATCCGGCGAAACCCTGTATTGCCGAGGCAATGGATCTGCCCGTCTATGTCGATGTCGACGTTAAAGAGGGCGGGTGTGCCATGGGTCGCAGGCCACCATGGCTCGATACCGGGAAGCGCCAAGCTGCCCTCGAAGACATTTTCGCCGCGATGCTCCAACGGTGCCGAGACGCCGTTGCACGTGATGCTGACAAGCAAGTTCTCATTTTCTGCGCGAAGGCTAAGCTGAATGCGACCTGTTCCGTCACCATCAAGCTCGCAGTGGAACGAGAGCACATCAAAGACGGGCTTCGTCAGCAGGCTAATCCCGCGCCAGGGACCAGCGGCATGGATTTCCGGGCACCAGCCCGGCATATAGCCCAATGCCGTCGTTCTGATCAGCCGTAATCCTTGAGAGTTCATCATCTGCGGACGCCAGCGCGCACGCGGGCCTGTTCTTTCCAGACGCGGGGCAAGGGCCCTGAAGCAAAGCGCGAGCTCATCGACACCGGTCAGGTCGAAGGGTACATCCAACACTTCGAACATGCTGGTAACGTTGGCGACGAGTTGACCGTTCAGAAAGACTTCCGCCACCGTTGCCAGCCCGTGAAAACGCAGAATGGCGGGGCCGCTCTGGTCGGACACCAGCGTCAGTCGGTACCATGCGTCATGTCCGTTGAGCGGATGCGGATTGTATCGATCGAACCGACCGAGTGCTTCCAGCGCCTGCGCAACAGTGCCAGGAACCGGGGCCGTCATCTCTTCTGCGTCGAGCGGTATGTCTGCAGGCGTCTGGCTAGCATCCGCCTCCGTGAGGGTCAGCGTCCAGCCTTCGCTGAGACATTGTCCCTGCTTCAGGAGAATGCCGGACGGCGCAGTCACGCCGCCTCACTCGACTTGGCAAGAGTTGTTTCCAACGCGCCCATCATGGCGTCCCAGGCCGCGATGGCGGGATCAAGGGCGGTGGCGAGCGTATCGAACTTGCGGCGAGCGACCGCGCGGGCGAGTTGGAACTGCACCGTTTTGGCGACTTCCGATATGCGAAGAGCATGCAGCCCTGCATCGCCGAAGTGGCTTTCGCCACCCAGCCATTCCAGATGGCTGGCGGCCAACTCGAAATTAGCACCGAACTGGCGCAACGTGTTGAAGGCGTATTTGTGAAAAAAGTCGAAGGGCCGGTCGGCAACCTGCGCGACCTGTGCCGGGAAGACATCAGCGAAAGCACGGATGGGATTGTGTTTGGGGCGACGTGCGAAATGGACAGAGAGCAGGCCTTCCGCCACCTTGCGGATATCAGGCTCCTTCGAGGGCGTCTCTGGAAATTTCGCAAACTCGGTATAGGGAAGGAAGGGCAGGTCGGCATCCCCAAGACGATGCTGAAAAATGCCGAAAAAGTCGTCTCCCTCCAGCGCGAAGTAGCCGCCATTGTGGAAATATTCCAGTCTGCGGTTTTCCACATCCATCCGATTGATGGCGACGGTCGTCTTGCCGTGTTCCCTACGGTATGCGGTGCCGTGCGTATCGGGCATATAGAAGCTGTCCATTTCGATCAGGCAGATGCGGCCACGCTGCAACTGGGTCGCAACGTGACTTTCGAGCCTGTCGAAGATCGCTAGTTCGGTGACGCGAATGCCGTAGAGCGCTTCGAGGTCTTCCAGCGGCACTTTGAAAAAGGTGAACTGATCGCCCTCGAAATCCTGTGTCAGCGTAAAGCCGAGCATGGCTTCCGGTGGAAGTTCGCTCGATGACAGAAGCTCGATCCACAGATCGACATAGCAGTTCGTTTCCGGCCACATCCGCTCAGATGAATGCAGCGGATGCGGAACATAGGTGTCAGCGCTCAGGGCCGGAAATATTGCCGTCATGCAAGCCTCAACCCCAGAGCGTTTCGCGAACCGCTTGCGGCCATTGGTCCACATCCAGCCCGTGCTTGGCAAAGAGCGCCAGTGCGATGCGCTCGAGACCGAAGCCGACGCAGGCGGTGTGTGCGACAGCACCGTCATCGAGGTTCAGACCCCATTTCGTGCCGAACGAATCCTGATGGTAATTGAAGCTCATGCAGGCCGTCAGGTTGGTGTCGGAAGTCACCGGGATCAGCAGTTCGAATTTCAGGTTCTGGTCGCGCTGGTTGTTGACTAGCATCTTGCCCGCACGCCCGAAGAAGGGATCGTTCGCGATATCGATCTTCACGTCGAGGCCGATTTTTTCCATCATCTCGACGCCGCGATCCATCCAGAGCTGGCGGAACTCTGTCACGTCGCTTTCTGTGCCCATGCGCACATATTCGCGCATGCGGAAAAGCTGCTGCCGGGCGGGGTCTTTCGATGGTTCATGGCGGAAACAGTAGGATTGAATATCGTAGAGGCCACCGGTGGCGGGCAGATTTCCGCGCCTTGCGATTGTCGGATACAGCGGGTAACAGGCGGCAGGCGTCAGCACGATATCGGTGATCTTCTGGTCTTTCGTCCAGTCCGTGCCTTCATCCATGCTCTTGATGAGGCTGATATGGTCCAGTTCACAGCCGCAGAAGGAATGCACCGTTCCTGCAAGCTGCGGGAAGCTTTTCATGTATCCGCTTTTTTCGAAATAGGCGCGATTGATGCCGGGCGGAAAGCGAATGGCTTCGGCCTTGTCGGGGCCACCGACGGTGTCGATCAGTCGCTCGAAAGCCATGATGACGTCCTCGAACTGGCCGCTGCGGCCATAGAGACCATCCACGCCTGTGTCTATCAGCAGCCCCTTGTCGAACAGGCGATCAAGAAAGGAAGGTTGCATGTCCATGGTCTTATCCCAAAAGGCTCGTGTCCTGCTTCTGAACAAGCAGGAGGTTGGCGGAATTGCCCAATATGCGGTCGTTCGAAATCATCAACTGCGCCGAATGCGCATCGCGCAAGTGTCTTCCCAGGCTGAACGGCGTCCCGTTTTTGTAACCCATGATGCCGCAGATCAGCATGGCATGATTGATGATTTCCAAGATGGTTTCCGACGAGCAGATCTTCACATTGTTCATGGCGATTGCGAAGGCCATAGACATCAGCTTTTCGGGGTCATTTCTGGTTTCATCGTAAGCTTTCAGACCTGCAACGATATTCGATTTGACGATCTGGAGCTTGTTGGAAACCTCTGCCAGTCGGATGGCGCCGGGAGGGGAAACGCCGGGGGACTTACGGGCCGCGGCGCGAACAAAAGCCTGCGCGCGAGCAACCGCATCGGCTGCAATTCCGTACCATACACCGCTCCAGAACAGGTGCGATGTGGCCAGCATGGACTGCGCAGCGATTTCGGCAAAGGGCTTCTGAAAGACCTGTTCGGCTGGTGCTTCGCCGTTGAACAGAAAGCCATCCGAACAGGTGCCGCGCATGCCCAGCGTATTCCAGACATGCGTTTTTTCGAGCCGGTACTGGTCTTTCAGGAAAACGGTCATCACCTGATCGGTCGGTGAGGCATCCGCGTTGGCGCGAGATGTGATGAGGATCGCATCTGCTTCGCTGCCGTAGGAAATGACGGTCGCGTCTTTTTGCAGGCGGCAACGCTCGCCATCGATTTCGATGGCGCAAATGGAGTTTCGCAGATTTCCGCCGATACCGCCTTCGGTCGTTGCGGAGCCCAGCAGCAACTGCTCAGTCGTCATGCGGCGCATGAAAGCGCTGTGCCATGCGCTGTCTTCGCCGTGCTCGACCAGGCTCGACGTCTTGATCTGGTGCATGGCGAAAATCATTGCCGTCGCCGAGCAAGCCTGCCCAAGGGTGCAGCAGATATCCGTTATCTGGAGAAGGCTTGCGCCTTCGCCACCGAGATGGGGCGGAATTTGAATGCCAAGCAGTCGCTCGGCACGCAGAGCGTCGATGGCCTCTTTCGGGAAGCGACCGGCTGCATCGACATCATCGGCGTGTTTTGCGGCGATGGCTGCAACCCGCGCTGCCCGCACGGACAATGCCGCTTCAGTGGACGCGACGGACGCGTCCATCAGGCTGCCTCTTTGCCGTCGAGAATGGCTTTGACCGTCGTTTCGATGGCGGCGATGCTGGCGAAAGACTTGCGGTTGAGCATGCTGTCGGGGAACTCGATGTCGAATGCATCTTCCAATCCAAGCATCAACTGGACGGACGCGAAGGAAGAAAGGCCCACTGTATAAAGATCGGCATCATCGGCAATGGTATCGACAGGCACGGGAAGTTGACCAAATTTCGATAGTATTTCACGAATAGTTGAATTCATCTCAAGTAATCTCCAGTCGAATGGCTGCCATCATAGCTCATTCTCCGAATTACGCTCCAAAAAATAACATTCGAATAAACGCTTAGGTTAATTTGTCGTGACCGCGCTCCACGGCCATATACGTTTTAGATATCGACTTGACAAAAGCCGGTGTCGGGTTTCTGATTGAGGCATTCACCAGGGGTGTCCCGTCAAGGGGCTGAGATACTGCTACGATGCGCAGTGACCCGTTGAACCTGATCCAGTTCATACTGGCGTAGGGACGGTGCAAACACGGAAAAGCGCAGCCTGGCTGTGACGGATGATGTCCCTCATCCACTCCTCCGTGATTTTTTCGTCTTTCATGCTCGAACTGGGTCTCCACTGTTTTGCTTTGGAGCCTCACGATGAACATTGTTGCCAAAACCATCTCGCCCAACGT
The DNA here is from genome assembly GCF_030209855.1 of Agrobacterium sp. lyk4-40-TYG-31. Taxonomy (NCBI): domain Bacteria; kingdom Pseudomonadati; phylum Pseudomonadota; class Alphaproteobacteria; order Hyphomicrobiales; family Rhizobiaceae; genus Agrobacterium; species Agrobacterium sp. lyk4-40-TYG-31. The sequence goes on along the minus strand of NZ_JARVRE010000006.1, from coordinate 22,210 downwards.
GACCACCGGTCCGCTGCCCGCCTCCACCAAGGTGCACAAGCCGGGCGTTCTTCACCCTGACATTCGCGTTCCCATGCGCGAAATCGCAGTGCATCCGACCGCAGGCGAACCACCTGTCACAGTGTATGATTCCTCCGGTCCTTACACCGACCCAAGCCACCGCCTCGATATCGAAGGCGGCTTGCCGCGCCTTCGCCATGACTGGGTTCTGGCACGCGGCGATGTCGCGGCCTATGAGGGCCGACACGTCAAACCCGAAGATAACGGCTTTGCCACAGGCGAACGTCTCACGCCGGAATTTCCCGTTCGAAATCAGCCGCTGCGCGCAATCGATGGCAAGGCCGTCACTCAGCTCGCCTACGCGCGGGCGGGCATCATTACCGCCGAAATGGAATTTGTCGCGATTCGCGAAAATCTGGGCCGGGAAGCCCTCAAAGGAAAGATGGTGCGCGATGGCGAGAGCTTCGGCGCTCACATTCCCGATTTCGTCACGCCGGAATTCGTGCGCCAAGAATTGGCAGCGGGCAGGGCCATCATCCCGGCCAACATCAACCACCCCGAGGCCGAACCGATGATCATCGGTCGGAACTTTCTGGTGAAGATCAACGCTAATATCGGCAATTCTGCCGTCACCTCTTCCATGGCGGAAGAAGTGGAGAAAATGGTGTGGGCCATCCGCTGGGGCGGAGATACGGTCATGGACCTGTCGACCGGGCGCAACATCCACAATATACGCGAGTGGATCATCCGCAATTCGCCGGTTCCCATCGGTACGGTGCCGCTTTATCAGGCGCTGGAAAAGGTGAACGGCATTGCCGAAGACCTGACTTGGGAGGTGTTCCGCGATACGCTGATCGAGCAGGCCGAGCAGGGCGTCGATTACTTCACCATCCATGCCGGTGTGCGACTGCATTACATACCGCTCACCGTCAATCGCGTCACAGGTATCGTCTCGCGTGGCGGCTCGATCATGGCCAAGTGGTGCCTGCATCATCACAAGGAATCTTTCCTCTACGAGCATTTCGAAGAAATCTGCGACATCTGCCGGGCCTATGACGTGTCGTTTTCGCTGGGCGATGGCCTGCGCCCCGGTTCGATCGCCGATGCAAACGACGCCGCACAGTTTGCCGAGCTGGAAACTCTGGGCGAACTCACGCAGATCGCTTGGGCTAAGGATTGCCAAGTCATGATCGAAGGCCCCGGCCATGTGCCGATGCACAAGATCAAGGAGAACATGGACAAGCAGTTGAAGGTCTGTGGCGAGGCACCCTTCTATACGCTGGGGCCGCTGACGACCGATATTGCCCCGGGTTACGACCATATCACCTCCGGCATAGGGGCGGCCATGATCGGTTGGTTCGGTACGGCCATGCTCTGCTATGTCACGCCGAAGGAACATCTCGGTCTGCCGGATCGAGACGACGTCAAAGTGGGTGTGATCACCTACAAGATCGCAGCCCATGCGGCCGATCTCGCCAAGGGCCATCCGGCGGCGCAAATCCGCGACAATGCCCTGTCGCGTGCACGTTTCGAGTTTCGTTGGGAGGACCAGTTCAACCTGTCGCTCGATCCCGAGACGGCCCGGTCCTTCCATGACGAGACCTTGCCGAAGGAAGCGCACAAGGTCGCCCATTTCTGCTCCATGTGCGGGCCGAAATTCTGTTCCATGCGCATTTCGCATGACATCCGTGCCGAGGCTCAGAAGGAAGGTTTCGAGGCCATGGCCGAGAAGTTCAAGCAAGGCGGCGAGCTTTATCTGCCGCTTGCGCAGCCCACGCCCGGTGAGTGACATGCGCATTCTCATCAAAGGCGCAGGCGTCGTTGGTTTGACGGCTGCGCTTGAACTTGCACGGCGCGGCTTTTCGGTGGAGGTCTACGACCTCTCCACCGGGGCCGGTCGCGGCGCGTCCTGGTATGCCGGTGGCATGCTCGCGCCCTGGTGCGAACGGGAAAGCGCTGATGAGGCCGTCATCGCGCTGGGGCAGTCTGCGCTCGACTGGTGGGATGAGGCCACGCCAGGCCTCGTGGTGCGAAACGGCACGCTGGTCGTGGCTCCGGCCCGTGACCGTGCGGAACTCTCCCGCTTTGCCGCGCGCACGCGCAACCACCGGCTCGTGGCTGAGGACGAGATCGGCGAATTGGAGCCTGATCTGGCGGGCCGCTTCCGGCAGGGGCTTCTGTTCGCGGATGAAGGCCATCTCGATCCAAGGCTCGCTCTGTGGGCTTTGCAGCAGCGACTTGTCTCTATGGGGGTGGCTTTCCACCTTGGTAGGGAAGGCGTGGCGGAAGTAGGCTTTGATAGAGTTATCGATTGCACGGGCCACGCACAGGTCGGCACGCTTCCTTTGCTTCGCGGCGTGCGGGGCGAGATGCTTTATCTCTCCACGGGGGAGATAAAGCTCTCCCGTCCCGTACGGCTGCTGCATCCGCGTATTCCGCTTTACATCGTGCCGCGTGAGCCGGGCCGCTTCATGGTTGGTGCGACGATGATCGAATCGCAGGATGACGGGCCAATCTCGGCACGGTCGCTGATGGAACTCCTCAATGCCGCCTATGCGCTGCATCCGGCCTTCGGGGAGGCAAAAATCATAGAGATGGGAACAGGCATCCGTCCCGCCTTTCCAGACAATCTTCCTGGCATCGAAGAGAACGGCAAGACGCTGCACATCAATGGTGCCTATCGGCACGGCTTCCTGCTTTCGCCTGCAATGGCGCAGCAGGCTGCCGACATCATAGAAAACAAGGAGGTTTCCCATGCGGGTTCTGGTCAATGGGCAAGAGCGTGATCTTGCCACAGCGACGCTGTCACAACTGCTGGCGATGCTCGACTACGAGGGCGACTGGCTGGCGACCGCCGTCAATGGCGATCTCGTCCACGCAGAAGATCGCCCTAATTTTTGTCTGAAGGATTTTGACAGGATCGAAATTCTCTCACCCATGCAGGGAGGCTAATCGATGTTGACGCTTTATGAACGCGAGGTCAGTTCCAGGCTTCTTCTCGGCACGGCGCGCTATCCGTCTCCGGCAGTGCTGGCAGATGCCGTTCGCGCCAGCCGCACGGATATTCTGACCATCTCGCTGCGCCGCGAAAGCACAGGTGGGAAAACGGGCGGGCAGTTTTTCGAGATGATCCGTGAGCTGGATCGACTGGTTTTGCCGAATACCGCCGGTTGCCACACTGCCAAGGAAGCCGTGCTGACGGCCAGGATGGCGCGGGAGGTTTTCAAGACAAACTGGATCAAGCTGGAGGTGATTGGCCACCACGATACACTCCAGCCGGATGTCTTCGCATTGGTGGAGGCGGCACGCATTCTTTCCGATGACGGCTTTGAAGTCTTTCCCTATACGACCGATGATCTGGTGGTTGCCGAAAAGCTGGTGGATGCGGGATGCAAGGTTCTGATGCCGTGGTGTGCGCCCATCGGCAGTGCCATGGGGCCACTCAACATCAGTGCGTTGCGCTCCATGCGCGCCCATTTTCCCGATGTCCCGATGATCGTGGATGCGGGCCTTGGCCGCCCTTCCCATGCCGCAACGGTGATGGAGCTCGGCTTCGATGCTGTGCTGCTCAACACGGCGGTGGCGGGTGCCGGCAATCCGGTGCTGATGGCGGGAGCCTTTGCGAAAGCCGTCACGGCAGGCCGCGAGGCTTATCTTTCCGGCATGCTGGAACCGCGTGACATGGCGGTTCCATCCACGCCGATGATTGGAACGGCTGTGTTTTCGTGATCCGTTGACAAGGAAGGCCAAGGGCGGGATACCGGCATGACATGGAGGGATGCCCACTCTTGCATAATCTTCTGACCGATATCGATGGCGTTGCCGTCGGCCATGCGACGGATCTCCTGCTGGGGTCCGGCGTTACGGCGATCATTTTCGATGCGCCTGCCATCGCGTCCGGCTCGGTGCTGGGTGGTGCGCCGGGTGGTCGTGATACTGCACTACTCGATCCATCCATGACCGTCGAGGCCGTGGATGCCTTCGTTCTTTCCGGTGGTTCGGCCTTTGGGCTGGATGCTGCGGGTGGCGTCCAATCGGGTTTGCGCGAGATCGGTCGTGGTTTTCAGGTCGGTCCGACCAGGGTTCCCATTGTACCGCAGGCGATCCTGATGGACCTCCTGAACGGCGGGGACAAGGATTGGGGCCTACACTCACCCTACCGCGACATGGGATATGAGGCGTTCAAGGCCGCTTCAGCCACACCTTTTGCGCTTGGCACAGTGGGTGCCGGAACGGGTGCCACCACGGCAACCTTCAAAGGAGGCCTCGGTTCTGCCAGCGCCGAAACATCCACCGGTCTTCGCGTCGCGGCTATCGTGGCCGTAAACGCCATGGGCTCGGCAACTGTCGGCGCCAGCCATCACTTCTGGGCAGCGCCATTTGAAAAGGGTGTTGAATTTGGTGGGCATGGCTTGCCGAGCGCTTTTGCGGACACTGACTCGGCGATGCGGATCAAAGGTGTCACGCTGACCGCGACCACCATTGGCGCCGTCGTCACCGATGCCATCTTGACGAAAGCGCAGGCGCATCGTCTCTCCATCATGGCGCACGATGGTCTGGCGCGAGCTATTCTGCCGCCTCATCTATCCAGTGACGGTGACACTATGTTTGCAGCCGCAACGGGGCGCAAGCCGCTAACCGCTGCGGCAGATTTTTCCGAGCTTTGCCATCTGACGACACTCGTGACCGCCCGGGCCATCGCAAGAGGCGTTTTCGAGGCGACGGCCCTTCCCCATGAGGGTGCTCAGCCATCATGGCAAGACCGTTTCGGAGATGCGCGCCGATGACCGACAAAGCGCTACCCCTGAAACCGGTCCTGCGTATCGACTTTCCGCCCGGTGAACGCCTGGGGCGTGGCAAGATCGAACTGATGGAACTCATCGCTTCCACCGGCTCGATTTCCGCTGCCGGTCGCGCCATGGATATGTCCTATCGTCGCGCATGGTTGTTAGTGGATGCCTTGAACCACATGTTCACGCAGCCGGTAATCGAATCGCAGCGGGGTGGCAAACAGGGCGGCGGTGCGGGACTGACGGCGTTTGGTGCGGAATTGCTGACGCGGTATCGCGACATGGAGAGCCGTATGAGAGATGCGCTTGGCGCTGATCTTGACTGGCTGGAGGCGAATCGCCAACACGACGATCAGTAAGGATCGAGCGCAGCCGATTTGACGATGACGAAAATTCTTTTACCGGATGCAAGCAACAGCCGTTCTGCTGAAAGGCTCGTAATACGTGACATGATGATGTCACCGCCGCAATCCACATGCACCATGGCCATGCCATCGTCAGAGGGCTCAATGTCCTTGATGGTACCTTCGAAAATGTTCAAGGCGCTCAATCCTTCGGGACGGACCGTCGCAAGCAAAACGTCGCGCGCAGGAATATGAACGTGAACCGTCTTTCCGACCTCTGCCGATTTGGCCGGAACCTGCAACGCCGTTCCCTTCAGGCGAACGGTGGCAAGGCCATGGCGTTCGTCAAAATTCTCCACCCGTCCCGACAGAATACTTCCCGCTTCCCGTCGCTCCAGATGTGAGCTAAAGGCGGGGCGGGACAGAATTTCCGAGGCGGGGCCTTGCGCATCCACCCTGCCATCCTTCATCACCACTACCCTGTCTGCAAGGCGGGAGACCTCGCCAACCGCGTGGCTGACATAGATGATCGGTATCTTCGTTTCGTCGCGTAGGCGCTCCAGATAGGGGATGATTTCTGCTTTGCGCGCCTCATCCAGCGCCGCCAGCGGTTCGTCCATCAGCAGCAGGCGCGGCGATGACAACAAGGCGCGACCGATGGCAACGCGCTGTTTTTCGCCACCCGAAAGTTTTTCAGGCCGACGCTTCAGCAGGTCACCGATGCCCAGCATCTCGATCACTCTGGCCGCTTCTGCCGGGTTATCCGATACGCCCGAAAACCAGCGGCCATAGTGCAGGTTCTGCTCCACATTCAGATGGGGAAACAACCGTGCTTCCTGAAACACATATCCGAAGCGCCGTTTATGGGTAGGGATGAAGGTGCGGCTGGCGCTATTGGTCAACACCTCTCCATCCAGTTCGATTGTGCCGTGATCCGGTCGCGTCAGTCCTGCAATGATGCGGATGACAGACGTTTTACCGGAGCCGGAACGCCCGAAAAGCGCTGTTACACCTTCACCCGCCGTTAGCTTTGCCTCCAGATGAAAGGAGCCAAGCCGATGTCTGACATCGACAAGAAGCGTCATTCGGCAGCCACCCGCTTGCCGACGACGCGCGCCAGAAATTCCGATGCCAGCAGCGCGATCATCGAGATCGCCACCGCCACGAGCGTCAGCCGCAGAGCACCGGCATCGCCGCCCGGAACCTGTGTGAAGGTGTAGATCGCGGTAGACAGTGTCTGCGTTTCGCCGGGAATATTGGAAACGAAAGTGATAGTCGCGCCGAATTCACCCATGGCCTTGGCGAAGGCCAGAATCATGCCCGCGATAATGCCGGGCAGGGTGAGCGGCAGGGTAATCGTTAGAAACACCCTGAAAGGGCTGGCACCCAGCGTCCCGGCAGCTTCCTCCAGCTTTCGATCGACCGCTTCGATGGAGAGGCGAATGGAACGGACCATCAAGGGAAATGCCATGACTGCGCAGGCGAGCGCGGCCCCAGTCCAGCGGAAGGAAAAGACGATGCCGAAATACTGATCAAGAAACTGGCCAATAACACCGCGCCTGCCCAGCAGCACCAGCAGGATGAAACCGGTCACGACGGGGGGCAGGATTAGCGGCAGATGAACGATACCATTCAGCAGCGATTTTCCCCAGAACTGACCGCGCGCCAACAGAAGCGCCACGAGAATGCCGAAGGGAAGACTTGCCAGCATGGCGATGCTGGACACCCAAAGGCTCAAGCGTATCGCCGTCCATTCTTCCGCGCTCAGCGCTATCAGGTCCAAATCGACGTTCCAGTTGAATGATATGGCAATGTGCACAGTCGCACGCAGGCTCCCCGTCCTTTCGAAGACGGGAAGCCTGCGTGTACTGTTTCGATATTACTTCAAAATGGTAAAGCCCTGCTTTTCGAAATAGGGGGCGGCTTTCGCAGATTTCAGAAAATCGAGATAGGCCGTTGCGGCGGGGCTCTTGGATTCGGACAGAATGGCGACCGGGTAGATGATCGGTTCATGGCTGTCCTGCGGAAATGTGCCGACGATCTTCACGCCGGGGTCGGCTGCCGCATCGGTCTGATAGACGATGCCGTAGGGCGCTTCGCCGCGCGAGACGAGCACGAGAGCGGCGCGCACGCTTTCCGCACCGGCCACCTTGCTTTGCACGGCAGACCAGACGCCGAGTTTCTCCAGAGCCGCCTTGCCGTATTTTCCGGCGGGAACGGAGTCGACGGCGCCCATTGCCAGTTTGCCGTCACCGATGAGGCCTGCAAGGTCGAAGCCCTGGCTGATGTCGACAGGCTTTGCCTTGTCCGAGGGGGCAACGAGCACGAGACGGTTGCCGAGAAGGTTGACGCGCGTGCCATCCTTGATCAGCTTCTTGCCTGCGACATAATCCATCCATGCCAGATCGGCAGAGATGAAGACATCGGCGGGCGCACCCGCTTCGATCTGCTTGGCAAGCGCCGAACTTGCGGCATAGGACACGGTCGCCTCATTGGCGGTCTCCTTGGTCCATTCGGCATTGGCCGCGTCCAAAGCATTTTTCATGCTGGCAGCGGCAAATACGGTCACCTTATTCTGTGCCAAGGCAGGGCTGGAAAGCGTGATGGCGCCAAGCCATACGCCGGTCATGGCCGCTAAGGCGCCCTTGATCACAATACGTCGAAAAATCCCCATAGCCCGCTCCAGTCGTCATATCCAAAAGAATATATCGCTCATAAACGTCATTCATTATATTTTCAAGAATATATCGATTGGCGCGGAAAAGAGTGTCGATTGCCGGGCGAGATCGCCTTTCAGGGCGGTTATTTTGGACCAGTTCTTTCCGGGGCGCAGGCGTCGGTCAGATGGGATATGTCAGCCAGCCCCATCACGGCTCGGTTCCTGAAAAAATTGTCTTGGCGCAGATGGGTAATGCTCCCCGACTTCGCGGGGAAATTTATGAAGCCGCATGCATCAATGGGTATCTTCATCCATGCTGCAATGACCAAACTCAGCGTGAAACCGTGGGTCACAATGATCTGAGTTGGGCACGGTCGATCTACGATTGCGTTCACGCAAGGAAATACACGGATTGCAACATCGCGGCGGGTTTCTGCGCCTTCTATCCCGCAATCGTAGTCCAGCCGATTTTCGTCAGGGGCGGGACTGTAGCGAGCATCAAGCCATTCCTGCTGTTGTCCGCCCGCAACGCCGTAGCTGATTTCACGCAGATCGGCAGTTTCCGTCACAGAGAGACCGAAACGTCGGGCAATTGCAGCCGCTGTTTGAGATGCCCGTCGAAGGTCGGAGCTGTAGATTTCAATCTCTTTCTGGCCAATCAACGTTGCCAGACGGTCGGCGGTGGCCTCGGCATCCCGCATGCCACGAGCAGTCAGGTCAGTGTCGTACCAGCCGCCGACCTTGTTCTCCACATGATGGATGGATTCGGTGTGGGTGATGATAAAAAGGTCTTTCATGGAGGTCTCCCATAAATTTCCTGTCGCAATGCACCGACATTTTCCCGGAATGTTAGCCTGATTTTCGCAACGCTACAAAATCAGGCTATTTGCGACAGTCTGACTCGCTTTACGCCAATGCCAAGGCAATCTTCCACCGCAATCGACATGCCACCGGCATCGCTATGAATGCTAAAACCGCTCGCCGGTAAAATGCGCGACCTGTGCGCCGGTTTCGTAGTAGGCTTCTTTGATGGCCCGCAGGTTCTGCGCCCTGGGCTCAGTGGCGGGCAGGGGCAGATCGTCTTCCTTGATGTCGCCAGCTACATGGGCGGCGAGGGTTTTGCCGAAGGCGGTGCCCGGTGCGATGCCGCGCCCGTTGTAGCCGCTAAAGCCGATGACGTTTTTCGCGAACCTATGAAAGCGCGGCACGGCGTTATCCGTCATGCCGATCTGGCCGTACCACTCGCATTCGAAATCGATGTCACCGAGTTGCGGGAACAGACGCTTGAGCGAGCGTTTGGCCCATGCGCGGTGGACAGCGGTGCCGGTGTTGCGAAGCGCACCGACGCTGCCGAAGACCAGTCGTCCGGCCTGATCCATGCGGAAGGAAGAGAGGATTTCCCTGGTGTCCCAGCAGCCTTCGCGGTTCGGCAGAATGGTCTTCCGCAGATTATCGCCAAGGGGCCGCGTCGCGATGTTGAAATAGGGGAGGTAGACCTGTTCCTCACGAATGATTTTCCAGGGTCCGGTGCTGTAGGCCTCGGTCGCGACGATGATCCAGTCGGCCTGCACAGATGCTTTTGCAGTTTTGACCGTCCAGCCGTCTCCGTCCGGTTGCGCATCGATGACCGGGCTGGACGTGTGGAGTGTGACGCCCGCGCGCTGTGCCGCTTGTGCCAGCCCTCGGACATAGGCCAGGGGCTGGAGTGTTCCGGCACGCTCATCGAGAAGGGCGCCGCTATAGGCGTGAGAGCCGATGCGGTCTGCGGTTTCCTCGGCACTCAGAACACGCACCGGTGCACCGCGCGCAGCCCATTGTGCGCAGCGTTCGCGAATTTCCGCGAGACCCTTTTCGCCCACGGCGCAGTGCAGCGTTCCGTTCTTTTCCAGCTCGCACTGGATGTCGTTTTTTTCGATCAATTCGCGAACGACAAACGGCGCGTTGCCCAAGAGATCGAGCAGCCGCTCGCCGTAGACAAGGCCTAGCACACCCGGCAATTCCTGCGGCATGACCCACATGCCGCCGTTGATCAGGCCGACATTGCGGCCCGCCCCGCCAAACCCTATCTCCTTGCCCTCCAGAACCGTGACGCGGATGCCACGTTGCGCCAGATGAAATGCTGCAGAAAGGCCGGTAAAACCACCGCCTACGACGACGACATCTGCTGTTGCGTTGTTTTCCAGCGGCGTTGTGACGGGTGGTTTCGGCGCGGTTTTTTCCCACAGGCCGTGGGAGCGAGGATCATTGTACATCGAAAACACCCGAGAAAGCGGAGAGGTCATGCGCGGTGCGCGAACGGCAGTCTACAGCCGCTAACACGGTGTGAAAACCGACATATCGACATCATGTGATGCAAGCGAGGAATATCACAGCGGTTTTCGCCGTTGGTGGCAGCACAGGCTTGAAACATCTGCGCTGCTCGGCCAATAGTGTATGGGAACAGGGGCACTAGCCCTGCGTGGGACATACCAATTGATGACGGGAAAAAGATCATGAAGCCTATTTTCGTTCAGCTTCAGTGCACGCCCGGCAAGACCTATGAAGTCGCCGATGCCATTTACAAGACGGAACTCGTGTCCGAGATTTATTCCACCAGCGGAGAATACGATCTTCTGCTGAAGGTTTACCTGTCGCCCGAACAGGACACCGGGAAGTTCATTAACGAGCATATCGTCAGCATTCCCGGCATCGTGCGGTCCTTGACGACGCTGACATTTACGGCGTTCTGACGCCTCGTCCAAACATACGAAAGGCGTTGACCCGGTTTGCAGGCAACGCCTTTGTTGTTTCTTGAATGGTGCGATGACTCAGAGCACCCAATCGTCAGCTTGTGAAGCGCCCGGACGACTTTCAGACCAGTGCTGCCACGTTACGATTTCTGACCAGATTGCCGATGGCACGACGAACGTCATCGGCGCTATCGAAGCGTTGATCGTCAAGATCATGAACGTGAAACTTTACTGCAATGAACTTCAGACGGTTTTCGTCCGGCACCACGATACCTACGGGTTCACCCGCGAATTCAATAACTTGCTTTTGCATAGTCGTACTCCCGCTGTGGCTTGTTTCACAGCATTTCGTCGAATCGAATTTTGAAAGATGGGTTGACCGTCAGGTCACATTCGACAGCAGCGGGAACACATGGCTGTGTGTCCGGCATCTGAAAACCGCGGATCAAGGATCGCGGCAATGCGTTTAAAGTCATACATGGCACTCTCCCTGCTTTGGTATTGAACCGGAACACCGTAGAATCACTCTCCGGTTGAGTAACTGATACTCCAGAATCCCGGCGTAATCAATGATTATCAATATAGGTAGAATATTTTTCTTTATGATGACAGGACGGGGGCGGAATTGTGAAATTTTTGTTTCTTTGGGCCGGTTGCGTTAAAGCCCCCGGAAATCCGCAGTTTTGCGCTCGCGATTAATTTTCTTGTGGGGGATAGACATGATCCCTGCCGTTGAAATCCGAAACCGAATAGCAACCGTCGGCATGTTTCGTTGCCGCATTCGGACCGATGACGGCTTTTCCATGTCCGCCGGGGATATCAAGAACATAGGTTGGCTGGCACAGACCCGACACACGCCCGCGCATGGCGGCAACGATGCGCTGCCCTTCCTCGATATCGACCCGGAAGTGGCTGGTGCCGGGCGCAAGATCGGGGTGATGGAGATAATAGGGCTTCACACGGGTTTCCACGAAACCACGCATCAGGTCGGCCAGGATTTGCGGGTCGTCATTGATACCCTTCAGCAGCACGGTCTGGCTGACCATGGAAATACCGGCATCGATCAACCGCCCGCAGGCTGCCCGCGCATCATCCGTTAGTTCCCTCACGTGGTTGGCGTGGAGCGCGACGTAAATGGTCTTGCCGCTGGATTTCAGCGCTGCGATCAGGTCTGCATCGATACGGTCAGGTTCGACCACGGGAACGCGGGTATGAAAACGAACGATTTTGACATGCGGTATTTCCCGCAGGCCTTCCATGATGGACGCCAACCGACGTGGTGACAGGACGAGTGGATCCCCTCCTGTCAAAATGACCTCCCAGATTTCCTCATGCGCCCTGATGTAAGAGAGTGCAGCATTCAGTTCGTCGCCAGTCATTGTTCCATTGCCCTGCGGCCCCACCATTTCGCGACGGAAGCAGAAGCGGCAATAGACCGGGCAGATATGAACGGCCTTGAGAAGCACGCGGTCGGGATAACGGTGAACAATGCCGTGCACAGGACTATGGGCCTCGTCACCGATGGGATCGGCGCGCTCATCGGGTGTGTGATGAAGCTCTTTTTCGCTTGGAATGAACTGCAAGCCGATGGGATCGGCCCTATCCTCGGTATCGATAAGGCCCGCCATCGCAGGCGTGACGGCCACGGCGTAACGATCGGCCACGGCACGGATGCGCGACAAGGCGGCTTCGTCCACCAGACCGGCGTCAAACAAGTCCTGCGCTGATTTCAGGCTGCGTGTCGTCATGAGCCGTAAGCCGCAACGGGTGCCCACATGACCAGATCGATGCGCGGTGCGCCCGTGGCCAGCATCACCAGACGGTCGAAACCGAGGGCGATGCCGCTGGCTTCCGGCATGATGGCAAGAGCGGCCAGAAAGTCCTCATCGATTGGGTAGGTCTCTCCGTAGATACGCTGCTTCTCACGCATTTCCGTTTCGAAGCGAAGGCGTTGCTCGCCAGCATTGGTCAGTTCACCAAATGCGTTGGCCAGTTCCACACCGCACGCGTAAAGCTCGAAACGCTCTGCCACGCGGCTGTCGCCGGGAGATCGCCGCGCAAGCGCCGCCTCACTCGTCGGATATTCATCCAGTATCGTCGCACGTCCAAAGCCGAGTTGAGGCTCGACACGTTCCACGATGACGCGGCTGAAGATATCGGCCCAGCTGTCGTCATCCGAGACGCGGATGCCTGCCGCCTTCGTGAGGAGGGCGAGATGATCGCGATCGGTCTCGCCGGAATGATCGACGGATGCCAGAAGATCGATACCGGCAAAGCGCTCAAAGGCTTCGGCAACGCTGACGCGTTCCGGCTCCAGAAAGGGATCGACCTCGCGCCCGAGGTAGCTGAACGTTTTGGTTTTCGCAGTTTCAGCCGCAAGCCCCAGCAACTGTGCGCTATCATACATCAGCGTCTCATACGTTTCGCCTGCACGGTACCATTCCAGCATGGTGAATTCCGGGTGGTGCAGCGGCCCGCGCTCCCGGTTACGATAGACATGGGCAAAGCAGGCAATCCGTTTTTCGCCGGCAGCCAGCAATTTCTTGCAGGCGAATTCCGGCGAGGTGTGGAGATAAAGCGGGGCCTGTTCGGCGCTGGTCGTAATGCCTGTTGTCGCGAAGGCGTGAAGATGGGCTTCGTTGCCGGGCGAAACCTGCAAGGTCGAAGTATCGACCTCGATGAAATCGTGTCTCGCAAAAAAGCCCCGGAACGCGGCCTGAATGGCGTTGCGCCCCAAAAGAAACGGACGACGATCCATGTGGACATCCGGTGTCCACCAGGGAGACGTCATGTTGAGGCTGTTACCCATCGGCAGTCTTCTTTACGGTCGGTTCTTTGCTTGGCGGCGGAAAATATGCTGTCGCGGCAGCTTCAAACGTTTCCATAGCGTGTTTTATCGGAAAACAGCACCACAGTTTTCGCTTCGATGCTGCACAAGGCTGGCGTTCGGCCCGGATTTAAGGTAGTTGCGCCCCAGAAAACATACAAAACGTCCATCGGGCCGGTGCAGCCGCGCGGTCCTTTACGACGCATTTTATTGAGTGACAAGGAAATCATATGGTCAAGGTTATCGCCTCATCCGTTCGCAAGGGCAATGTCATCGACGTCGATGGCAAGCTCTATGTCGTTCTCACTGCCAACAACTTCCATCCCGGCAAGGGCACGCCGGTAACGCAGGTCGATATGCGCCGCATTTCGGACGGCGTGAAGGTTTCCGAGCGCTGGCGCACGACAGAGCAGGTTGAGCGCGCGTTCGTTGAAGACCTGAACTTCCAGTTCCTCTACGAAGACGGTGAAGGCTTCCACTTCATGAACCCGGAAAACTACGACCAGGTCGTCGTTGACGCGGAAACAATGGGTGACCAGAAGGCCTATCTTCAGGAAGGCATGACCTGCGTTCTGTCGATCCATGAAGGCCTGCCTTTGGCCGTTATTCTTCCTCGCCATGTCACGCTTGAGATCGTCGAGACCGAACCGGTCGTGAAGGGCCAGACGGCGTCGTCGTCCTACAAGCCTGCCATGCTGTCCAACGGCATCCGCACCATGGTGCCTCCGCATGTCGACGCTGGTATTCGCGTCGTTATCGCAACCGAAGACAATTCCTACGTCGAACGCGCCAAGAACTGATTATTCGACCATCGCTGATTTGAAAAAGCCTCGGAGCGATCCGGGGCTTTTTGCTGTCTGCATCAGGCACAAAAAAATCCCGCAACTTTCGTTGCGGGATCGATCTGATCGAGACGCTGATGGCGGCTCCTACATTCCCTTTGGCGTGTTGGCCGCCATGATGCTGTTCGACGATGTCGTCGGCGCGCCGACGGCATAACCGCCACCAAGCGCAACGCTCAACCGAACATAGTCTTGAGCTGTGGTCTGAACCGCAGTTGCGAGATTGGCCTGGGCTGTCGAGACCTGACGCTGAGCATCGAGAACGTCGAGCAGGGAAGACGCACCGTCGCGATAGCTTGCTGTCGCGAGCGAGAGCGCTTCCTGATAGGACTTGACGGTTCTGCGAAGCGCATCTTCCGTCTGCTTGTCGCGAGTGACAGCGGCAAGCGCATTTTCGACTTCTTCGATGCCGTTCAGCACGGTTGCCTTCCAAGCGAGATACTGCTCGCGAGCAGAGGACTTGGCAATGTCGACATTGGCGCGCAGGCTGCCACCATCGAAGATCGGCAGAACCAAGCTTGGGCCGAAGGACCAGGAGTTCGATGTACCGCGCGAACCGTTATTGGACAGGTTCACGTAGCTTGGCGAAATCGAGCCGCTGATCGTGATGCTTGGATAGAGGCGCGATTCAGCAACGCCGATTTCGGCAACCGCCGCTGCGAGATTGCGCTCGGCCACACGAATGTCAGGACGGTTACGAATGAGATCGGCAGGAATGCCTGTAAGCGGCGTCTTGCGGGCAACAGGCTGACGTGCGCCGCGCTGCAATTCGACAACCAGCGACGATGCCGGCATGCCGAGCAATGTCGCGATGCGGTGGGCCGCCTGACGGAAGCTTGTTTCCAGACCCGGCATGTCGGCAAGTGTCGAGTTGACCAGACCTTCGGACTGGACGACATCGAGACGCGACGCTGCACCGGCTTCCAGCTGGAGCTTGGTCAGATCAAGTGTTTCGCGGCGGGACTTCAGGTTTGCACGGGCGATTGCCAGGCGCTCCTGATAGTAGCGAACGTCGATATAAGCCGATACCACCGACGAGATCAGCGTCAGGCGCTGGACGTCTGCGGTGGAATAGGCGGCGTCGAGCGAAGCGGAAGCGCTTTCCTTGGCGCGGCGGTATTGGCCGAACAGGTCGAGCAGCCATGACGCGTCAAGCGCACCGCTCGATGTGTTCTGGACGCTGCGGTTCGTGCTTGGGAAGCTGCCCTTCGTCTGCGATGTGGTGTGGCTGCCGGAACCGGTCAGGCTCGGAAGAGCGCCTGCACCAGCAACAGTGATCTGGGACTCAGCCTGATTGATACGCTCAATCGCCTGCAACACGGTCAGGTTCTGCGCCAGACCTGTCGAGACATATCCGTTCAGGCGGCTGTCGTTGAACGCGTTCCACCATGCCACTGTCGCAACATCACCGTTGGAGGCTTTTCCGCCCTCGGCAAATTTGGCGGGAAGCTGAATGTCCGGTGCTTTATGGTCCGGGCCGACAACACAGCCTGACAGGAGAAGCAACGTCAGAGGAATGGTAGCGCGAATAGACGGCATGAAGTTATCCCAATTTATTTTGGCGCACATTGCACCCTCAGTCGAAATGAGCGTAGCGCTGCTTATGTGCTGCAGAAATTGCGGTTCATAATTCGCGACATTTCTAACAGCCTATTCCTGCTTTGCTAGCACATTTTTGGTTTGTTAACGTTTAGATAGGCGTCGAATCATGACGAAAAACGACGGAATGAAGAAAATTCCGAGCAGTGTTGCAGAAAGCATACCACCCAACACCCCAATACCGATCGCATTCTGCGCCGCAGAGCCCGCGCCGCTGGCGATTGCCAGTGGCACGACGCCCAGAATGAAGGCCAAAGACGTCATGATGATCGGCCGCAGACGCAGCTTTGCGGCTTCCAGAGTGGCATCCAGCAAGCTCAATCCATGTTCCTGCCGCTCTTTCGCAAACTCCACGATCAGGATCGCGTTTTTCGCCGCAAGCCCGATTGTCGTCAGTAGTCCAACCTTGAAATAGACGTCGTTGGATTGACCGAAGATATCGGCTGCAAAAAGCGCGCCCAACACGCCGACCGGCACCGCCATGATGACGGAGAACGGAATGGACCAGCTTTCGTAAAGCGCCGAAAGGCAGAGGAAAACAATGAGAACGGAGAGGGCGTAAAGCAACGGCGCCTGCGAGCCTGACAGGCGCTCCTGATAGGAAATGCCGGTCCATGCGACCGAGTAACCGCCTTCCATCTGCGAAACGATCTTTTCCACCTCGTTCATGGCATCGCCCGAACTGACGCCAGGAGGTGCTGCGCCTTCCATTGAGAAGGCGTTGGCCGCGTTGAAAGCGGAGACCGATGGCAAACCGTTTACCCATTTCGCCGTAGCAAAGGACGTAAACGGCACCATCTCGCTGCCTGCGTTTCGCGCATTCCAGTATTTCAGGTCTTCCGCCTGCATACGGTAGGGCGCGTCCGCCTGGACGTAGACCTTCTTAATCTTGTTGTTGAGCGTGAAGTCGTTGACCCGGCTACCGGCGAAAATCGTGGTCAGCATGGAATTGACCTCGGAAATGTTCAGGCCCATGGCGCCAAGCTTTTCCTGGTCCAGATCAAGCTTCACCTGGCTTTCCTGATCGCGGTCGTTGGCGCGCATTGCTGCCACTTTGCCACTGGAATTTGCAGTCTGGATGACCTGCTTGGAGGCTGCAACGAGCGCGTCGCTGCCTTGGTTTCCGCTATCGACAAGATACATGGAGAAGCCGCTGGAGTTGCCCATTCCCTGGATCGCTGGCGGCAGAATCGGAAAGACTTGAGCTTCGCGGAAGGTCATGAATTTACCCATGGCGCGCTGCACGATGGCGGAGGCTGCCATTTTCGGGTCCGTGCGCAGATCGAAGTCTTTCAGCTTGGCAAAAACCATCGCATAGCTCTGGCCACTGCCGGTAAAGCTGAAGCCATTGACCGCAAACACGCTTTCAATGACGTCCTTTTCATCGTCGAGATAATAGTTCTCGACTTTTTCGATGATCTTGGCGGTCTGCGGGCTGGTCGAACCATTCGGCAATTGGACGATCGTCATCAAGACGCCCTGGTCCTCCTGCGGCAGGAAGGACGTGGGGAGGCGGGTGAAGAACCATGCGCATCCGCCCATGACGATTGCGAACATGATGAGGACACGCAGAGGCCGCTTCAGCAGATACCCAACCGAACCGACATATCCGTTCGTCGTGCGATCGAATCCCCTGTTGAACCACGCGCCGGGCCCACGGCCCTTTTTGTCGTGATTGATCGGCTTTAGCATCGTTGCGCAAAGTGCAGGCGTGAGCACGATGGCGACCAGCGCAGACAGCAGCATCGCCGAAACGATGGTGATGGAGAACTGGCGGTAGATGATACCCGTCGAGCCACCGAAGAAGGCCATAGGAATAAACACGGCGGTGAGAACAAGGGCGATGCCGATGATGGCACCGGTAATTTCCCCCATCGACTTTTCGGTCGCTTCGAGCGGCCCCAGGCCCTCTTCCGACATGATGCGTTCGACGTTTTCAACGACGACGATGGCGTCATCGACCAGAAGGCCGATAGCCAACACCATCGCAAACATTGTCAGCGTATTGATCGAATATCCGGTCAGGGCCAAAATTCCGAACGTTCCCAGCAGAACGACTGGAACGGCAATCATCGGAATGAAGGTGGCGCGCAGGTTCTGTAGGAAAACGAGCAGCACGACGAAGACGAGCACGATGGCTTCGATGAGTGTGTGAACGACCTTCTCGATGGAAAGCGAAACGAAAGGCGTGGTGTCGTAGGGATAGATGATCTTGACGTTCTGCGGCAGCGCCGGTGCGAGCTGGTCCAGCTTGGACTTGACGAGTGCCGCCGTATCGAGCGCGTTGGCTCCTGTTGCAAGGTTCACCGCAAAACCAGACGCGGGTTGGCGGTTCGAGCGCGACGTCGATGAGTAGGTTTCCTGACCGATCTCGACGCGTGCGACATCACTGAGGCGGACATTTGCACCCGTTGTGTCCGCCTTGAGAAGGATGCGCTCGAAATCGGGCACCGTCGTCAGCTGGCTCTGTGCCGTCATCGTGACGTTGATCTGCTGGCCTTCCACGGCGGGAAGCCCGCCGACCGAACCAACGGAAACCTGGGTGTTCTGCGACTGGATCGCCGAGGTCACATCGGCTGGCGTCAGCTGAAATTTCCTCAGCTTGAACGGATCGAGCCAGATGCGCATGGCATAGGCGGAGCCGAACGCATTGATGTCGCCGACGCCTTCGAGGCGCTTCACCTGATCTTCGATCTGCGTGGAGAAGATGTCGCCAAGATCAGCGGAAGAGCGCTTGCCATCCGTCGACACAAGTGCGCCGACGAGCAGGATACTCGACGTGGATTTGGTGACTGAAATGCCGAGGTCCTGAACCACAGAGGGCAACTGCGAGGTAACAAGTTGCAGTTTGTTCTGAACCTGAACCTGAGCGATGTCGGAATTGACGCTGTTGTCGAAGGTCAGGGTCACGCTTGCGGACCCTGTGGTTGACGACGATGTCATGTAGGTCAGCCCGTCAAGGCCGGTCATCGCGTCTTCGATGATCTGAGTCACTGTTTTGCGCACAGTGTCGGCGCTTGCCCCGGTGTAGCTTGCGCTGATGCGCACCGTCGGGGGCGCGATTTCCGGATACTGGGAAATCGACAGCGTGGTGATTGCAAGGCCACCGCCCAGCATGATGACGATGGCGATGACCCAAGCAAAGATCGGTCGCCGAATAAAGAAGTGTGCCATAATCTAGTTCCTGATCACGATGTTGCCGAGCATGTCTTGAGACATCATGATTTCGGCGCCGGAGCGGGCTGGGCGCTCTGCTTTTCTATTATGAATCCCTTGTCGTCGATCTCGGCTGGGATTGGATTGACGACAGCGTTGTTGGCAATGCCTTGAAATCCATCGACGATCAGCTTGTCGCCATCCGACACATTCTCGGTCACGAGCCAGTTGTTGCCGGAGAGCTGGCTGGTCGGAAATGTTCTGGTCTCCACCTTGTTTTCCGCCGTCGCGAATTTCGCGGTCAACTCGCCACTGGCGTTACGCCCTGCTGCGCGTTGCGGAATGAGGTAACCGATCTCCTTGCCGATCGTGATGGTTGCGCGAACATACATGCCCGGAAGGATGATGTTGTCAGGATTATCGAAGAGGGTGCGGATCGAAACGGTGCCAGTCGTGGTGCTGACGGCCATTTCGGACATGTCGAGCTTACCGACACCAGGGTATTCCGAGCCGTCTTCCAGCTTCAGCCGAATATCCGTCGTTTCGCTGTTGTCACTCCGCTCCAGCTTTCCGGTTTTGATCGCAGCCTGCAAACGAAGAAGGTTGACGCTCGATTCGTTGAGCTGGATGTAGATCGGATTGATCTTGCGCAGCGTCATCAACGAGTCGGCCTGGCTGGCCGTGACTACGTTTCCGATGGAGAAGTTGGTGGCGGATGTCACGCCATCGAAGGGCGCACGCACTTCGGTGAGGGACAGATTGATCTGGGCCGTCTGCAAGGTTGCGCGGGCCTCGGCCACGGACGCCTTCGCCTGCAGCAGTGTCGTGCGCGCATCTTCGAATTCTTTTTGCGAGGCGCCGGAATTGGCCAGCCGCTCATAGCGCTGCAGATTGGTTTCCGCAGCGGGCACGCTGACCTCTGCTCGTTCCAGAGCAGCCTGCGCTTCCGCAAACGATGCCTGATAGGTGTCGTCATCGATCTTGTACAACAGATCGCCTGATTTCACGAAGCTGCCTTCCTTGAAGGCGATCTGCTTGATCACGCCACCGACGCGGGGACGAATATCTGCCGTCTGGAACGCGCTTGCGCGGCCCGGCAAAACAGTCGTCAGCGGATATTCACTTTTCTTCAGGGAAACGACGCTGACGGGAGAAGGGGGACGCTGGCTGGCCTGGGCTGGCGCCTGCTTGTTTTCACCGCTGTCGCTGCATCCTGCCAGGACGCCCGCCATGAGCAAGGATGTGAGGAGCGGGTGGAAGCGTCTTTTCATCGTTTTTCTCATGTTCAGCGGGCGAACCCCGGTTTTTCAGATGCCGATCAATGTCGGTGCATAAACGTCTTGCAATTTAGCGCATACAAACGCACCCGCGGTATTGGCAGGGCGAACAAGTGACGTATATGCGGTATCGTCACTTAGCAATCCCATATCGAAGCGCGCTGTCGATAAATGCGGTCAGTTCGTCGCAGCGTGTTGCTAAAATGTCTACCTCGTCATGGGCAATCAGCGCGGGATGCAAAACGCTTGTCAGCGCGACGAGTGCGGTGCTGGCAGCCGCTTCGACATCCGTCGCCACGTAAATACCTGCGCTGATCCCGTCTGCAATAATATCCGCCAATTGCGCCGTCATGACTGTCTCATAATAACGGCCGCATGCAAGCTCTCGTTTGGCCGTCATCAAGACCATCTCGAAGATGTAGGGATTGGCGTTCAGGTCACGCCGATGGTTTTCCATCAGGTTGCGCGCAAGATGCCTCAGCCTGTCCAAAGGAAGGTGGCTGTTGTCCAAAGGATCGATCTGCTGCTCGAGCAAACGGATCTGATGGACGAAAATGGCATCGACGAGCGCATTCTTGGAGTGAAAATGCTTGAAGATATTGGCTGGTGACATGCCGAGTGCCGCCGCAATGTCCGCGATAGATACGGCCCCAAAGCCCCGCTCGCGAAAAAGCCGCTCGGTCATGGCAAGAATATCGCGGCGCGTCTCCTCGGCCGAGCGACGCGTGCGGGCCTTGCGTACGACCGGCTCATCCTTCGACGATGGGGCAGTGGCTTTCGTCACGATCACGTTCCCTGGAAAAAAGGCTCCAAATTCTTTCGCACGCGTTCCAGCGGCGATGCTTCGCTATCGTCGGGGACAAATGTCTGGCCGGTGATGCGTTCATACGCCTCTATATAGACGCGGGATGTTTGCTGCACGAGCTCTTCAGGAATTTCAGGGATATCGTCCTTATAAGGGTCGCAACGCTCCGCCACCCAGGCGCGTACGAAATCCTTGTCGAAACTGTGCGGACGCGTGCCAGCCTCGAAAGCCTCGGTGTAGCTGTCAGCCATCCAGTAGCGGCTGCTGTCGGGGGTATGGATCTCGTCGGCCAGAATGATGGTGCCATTCTCATCGGTGCCAAACTCGTACTTGGTGTCTACCAGAATGAGACCGCGCTGCGCCGCCATCTCCTGACCGCGTTTGAAAAGTGCCAGAGCATAGGTGGAGAGGGTTGCCCATTGCTCCTGCGTCAGCAAACCCTTGTCGATGATTTCGGCAGGTGTCAGGGGCTCGTCATGACCACCATCGAATTCCTTGCTGGTCGGCGTGATGATCGGCTCAGGCAGCGCCTGATTGTCTTTCATGCCATCAGGGAAGGTGACGCCGTACATCGAACGCTCGCCCTTCTTATAGAGCGTAAGAATAGATGTACCCGTGGTGCCCGCGAGATAGCCGCGCACGACGACCTCCACCGGCAGAATATCAAGCCGCTTTCCAACAACCGTATTCGGGTCGGGATAGGAGACGACGTGGTTGGGGCAGATATCCGCCGTGTGCTCGAACCAGTAGCGTGCGGTCTGCGTCAAAACCTGCCCCTTATAAGGAATGCAGGTCAGGATACGGTCAAAGGCACTCAGGCGGTCAGTGGAGATGATGATGCGCGTGCCGTCTGCAAGGTCGTAATTCTCGCGAACCTTGCCGCGATAATACTGGGGAAGTTCTGGAATGACGGCTTCTGCAAGAACGCGCACGGGATTGTCCAATCTCTCTATAGGGCAACAACCGGTATACAAGCACCGGAGAGTGTAATGCGACCTATCGCATGTTTTCGAGGAGAGAACCAGTATGGGCGTTTAGCGCGTAAACAAGGGCGTTCCAAAAGAATTATGAAAATTATCCAACAAAACCCGTAACTTACAAAATATGTCGATTTTTTTACTGGGGTGCTGTTGACTTGTTTCGTGAGTGTCCTCTATAAGTCCGCTCACTGACGAGGGCGGC